>JBEKMJ010000022.1:0-123050 GCA_050008575.1 Bryobacteraceae bacterium | reverse complement strand
GCCGAAGTCAGCGTGCCCGCCGCAGTGGCGCTATACAGAGTGTTGTAGTTGTATTGGGAACCGGCATCGGTGATCGCATAAATCCGGCCGCTGGAAGGCTCGATCGACGGTCGGTCGATGTCGTCGGTGAAAATGGACCATTTCTGCTCCCCGTTGCCGCGACGTGTTTTGGCCATGCCTCCGTAGCAACCGCCCTGCGTCCAAACAACACCAGACCCGCCCCCCAGGGGTTTCGCCCGCCGCACATAGGCTGAAGTCCGTACTACCAGCGGGGCTGAAGCCCGCCCTCCAATTGGATAATCGGCCTGCTGCTGCACGCCTGGGCGCCGGCGGGCGTCATCTACACTAATGAGGTGACGCATGCGCCTTTTTCCGGTCCTCGTACTGCTGGCCTCCGCCGCGCGCGCGCAGACGCCCGTCGACGCCTGCGCTCCGCCCGCGGTCCTGCAAGCGCTCTCGCCAGAAGAGTCCGGCCGGAACGCCAAGATCGCCCAAATTCGAGAAGCGCTGGCACAGTCTCCGGACGATTTGTTCCTGAACCGGTGGCTGATCGAACTGCAGTCCAAGCCGCGGACCGGCAGCTTGGCAGCCTTGTTTCAGGACAAGCTGGCCACGCACCCGGACGACCCGCGCTATTTGTATCTTTACGGGCGCGCGCTGGTCGGGAAAGATACGCCGTCCGCGATCCTGTTGTTGCAAAAGGCGATCGCCCGCGAACCCAAACTCCCTTGGACCTATCTGGCATTGACCGAAATTTACTCCAGCGCCGCATTCCACGATCCAGGTAAGGTGGCCGAAAACCTGCGTGCGTATCAGCAAGCGTGTCCGGCGAACTTGGACGCATTCCAGTACCTGAATGCGATCGAAGACCCGCGTGCCTTGCGTGAATTCGCGGGCGCATGGCGCGCGCAGCTTCAAATTGCCACCGAGCCGTGGCGGCTGCGTTACTACTCCACGCTCTGGGCCGTCGAATTCCGCTTGGCGCCGCCCGCGGAACTGGAGCGCGTGAAGAACGCGGTCGCGGAGGATTTAAAGCGCATTGAGCCGCTTTCGCAGGCCAACGACGCAGCCGTTCTCGACGTGCTGAGCACTGGCTACCGCTTGAGTGGCCAGACAGAGGGCGAGAAGCGCACCGAGGCGCGCATTGCGGCGGCACGCCCCCACAACCCGGTATTCGACGCTTACCAGGCTTGGGAGAAGGATCACCCCAGAGGATCCGGGCAGGCGGCGCAGTCCGCTTACGCCGAGGCGCTTTACAACGCCTCCGCCGGGTGGATCAAGCAATGGCCGGACAATCTCTTCGCCTGGGAGCAGCGGCGCAGCGCCCTGGTCGAGACGCGGAGCCGCTCCGCTGAAGACTGGAAGCAGGTCGGGGATGGATTGACGCACACCGGCTTCACGGGAGACCCGCATTCTCTCAAGCACCTGATCGCTCAGGATTGGGTTGCCGCGGACGTCATGGTTCCGGAAGCCGTGGGCACGCTGCGCGGACTACTGGATTGGTCCGAAACCGATCCGCCGGCCCAAAGCGATCTGATCCGGGGAACCCTCACGGCAGATCTGGATGAAGGCAGCCGGGCGAAATTCCGCTTCGCTATTCTGGTCACCCTCGCGGATGGGGCACTCGCATTGAAAGACTTCGATCTGGCCCATTCGACGCTTAGCAAGATGCGCAAATGGCTGGACACGGACTTCCCGAAATACTACGACCAGGACCCCATGAACTTTCCGGATCGGGAAGGCCGGTATGTGCTCTTGATGGGCCGCGTGGCGCAGGCGGAAGGCCACAAGCTGGACGCGCTGGCTTACTATCACCAGTTGATTACCAATCCCGTCTACGTGCGGGAATATGCCGGTCCCGTGAACCTCGCGCGCACGCTGTTCAAGGAACTCGGCGGGAGCGACGAAGCTTGGGCGGTGTGGTCGAAGGCGCAGCCCTGGCCGGCAGGCAAGCCCGACCCGCCTCGCGGCTGGCCGTCGATGGCCTGGAACGCGCTGAACCGAACCTTACCGGAGATGCACGTACCCGACGCCGCGGGACGGACCTGGACACTGGCCGATTTCAAAGGCAAGACTACTTTCGTGTTTCTATGGGCCACGTGGTGCGGTCCATGCTGGCGGGAACTGCCGGGGATGCAGAAACTTTATGACGCCGTAAAGGGCCGGTCCGATGTGCAGGCCATCAGCCTGAGCGTGGATGAAAACCCGGCCATTGTGGAGCGGTTCATGGAGGAGCGCAAGTTCAACTTCCCGGTGCTGGTGGGCAAATCCTACGTGGAACAGGTGCTGCCGGAGGCGGCGATGGGGCAGACCTGGCTGATCGATCCGGGCGCCAGCATACGGCTGCAACGGCCAAACGGGCTCTACATGGAGCGGTTGTGGGTGGATGAGGCGCTCGACAAGCTGAACCATCCGCCGCGGTAGCACGGGCTTCAGCTTGTGGCAGGGACAAGGTTTCGGCTCGGGACGATTCCCGTACACTAATAGGAGCGATGCTGGAGCAATTGCGCCGCACCATATCCAGGATTCCAAAAGGCCGCGTGGCCACCTACGGCGACGTGGCGCGGGCCACGGGCTTTCCCGGCGCGGCCCGGCAGGTCGCCTGGGCGCTGCACAATGCCAAGGGCGGCATCCCCTGGCATCGGGTGCTAGGCGCCGGAGGGCACATCCGGCTGCCCGGCCAGGCGGGGCTTGAGCAACGCTTGCGGCTGCAGGCCGAGGGTGTGGCCTTCCGCGGCAGCCGCGTGGACATGACCCGCCACGCGTTCGATTTTAAAGCGAAGAAAAAGAGGACGCCATCATGAGCTATCAAAGCATTTGCGTGGAGCACGACGGGCCGTCGGCCGTGCTCACACTGAACCGTCCGCAGCGGCGCAATGCGCTGTCGCTGGAGTTGATGCTGGAGTTGATCGACTGCCTGGACGCGCTCGGGCGCGACCGCGCGGTTCGAGCCGTAGTCCTGGCCGCGGCGGGCAAAGTTTTTTGTTCGGGGCACGATCTCTCCGAAATGGTGGGCCGCGATATCAACGAATACCGGCGGCTGTTCGACGTTTGCAGCGAGCTGATGATGAAGATCCAGGCTATTCCGCAGCCGGTGATCGCGGAGGTGCAAGGCATCGCCACCGCGGCGGGCTGCCAGTTGGTGGCCACCTGCGATTTGGCCGTTGCGTCGGAACAGGCCGCCTTCGCCACGCCCGGCGTACGCATCGGCCTGTTCTGCACCACCCCCATGGTGGCTTTGAGCCGCGCGGTGGGGCGCAAGCGCGCGCTCCAAATGCTGCTGACGGGTGAGATGGTGGATGCGGCCACCGCGGCCGATTGGGGACTCGTCAACCGCGTGGTCCCGGCGGCCGAGCTGCAGGCGGAAACGCGCAAGCTGGCGGCGCGCATCGCGGATTCGAGCACCTTCACCGTGTCGCTGGGAAAGCAGGCGTACTACACGCAAATCGATCTGGACCAGCCCAAGGCCTACGCTTATGCCAAGGAGGTGATGTCGATGAACTCGCTGGCGGCGGACGCGCAAGAGGGCATTTCGGCCTTCCTGGAGAAGCGCGCGCCCTGTTGGACGGGGAAGTAGGCGGCTCTGCGTTAACTCCAGTTAGCGGCGGTTAACCGAGGACAACGTTAACCCTTACCTGGAGTACCTTTGCTAACTTGCCGCCGCAGCCCCCGCCAAGGTATCCAGTATACAGAGCCACAGGAATGTCTGAAAAGAGAAAAGAACAGCGGCGCTTTACCAACGCCATGTTTGCCGTGACATGGGAGGACGGACGCGGCCAGAGCCGATCCCTCCGGGTGCGGGGCCTGAATGTTTCCAGGTCCGGCATGCGCATCGAATCCACCGAAGAAATGCATACCGGCGTGCCCGTCAGCCTGCAAGCCGAGCGGCACGAGCTCAGCGGCAAGGCCACCGTGCGCAACTGCACAAAGCGCGGCTCGGGATACCTGGTAGGGCTGGAGTTTTCCGAAGAAACCAAGCGGACTTTGCGCCTGCCCCTGGTGGACGCGGTCGATTTTTACGAAGTGCTGCAAGTCAGCCAAAATGCCGAGCCGGAAACCATCCACCGCGTCTATCGCATCATGGCCGCGCGCTTCCATCCGGACAATCCCCAGACTGGCGATTCCGAGCGATTCCTGCTGCTGAACGAAGCTTATGAAGTGCTTTCCGACCCGGAAAAGCGGGCGGTCTACGATGCCGCGCGCCGCGTGGGAGAATGCCAGCCGCTGCCGGCCTTCGAACTGAAGGAATTCGTGGATGGGATCGAGGGCGAGCAGAACCGCCGGCTGGGCATCTTGTGTCTGCTCTATAACCGCCGCCGGTCCGACATGGAGCATCCCGGGCTTTCGCTGCTGGATCTGGAGCGGCTGATGTCGTTTCCGCGCGAATACATTGCGTTCGCCGTGTGGTATCTGAAAGACCGGGGCTTCGTGCTGATTGGAGATAACTCGGATTGCGTGCTTACCGCTTCAGGCGCGGACCACGTGGAAACCAACTCTCCCCGCAACACCGTGTTTCATAAATTGCTCAGGGCCTGAAGTTCAGTTGGGTAGCCTCGTGGCGCATGCCCCCGGCGTGCCGTGTCGGCAGTTTGCCGACACAGGCGAGCGAAGCTCGCCTTTATAAGCGTACGCGGCAGCGCACGGCGCTGCCCCACTTATTGCAAAAGCAGCACCGCCATCCTGCCATCCGTATTCAAGTTGTCGCCCGTGGCATTCTGCCCGCTCCGCGGCACCGTCGGACGATCTACCATCGACAGCGATAGCACCTTGCCGGTCAGCAACAAATCGTTGACCACCTTGGCACGCTCCATGTCGATCTGCGAATCGATCTTATGGATGAAGGTGCGGTCCTTCGCCGAAAAGTCGATGCCAGTATCGTGCGTGGCGGCGCAGACCCATACGGGCTGGCCCTGGTACGGATCGGGCCGCAGCCAGATACGCAGGTGATGGCGCTTGGAAAAGGTGTTGTTCGCTTTCTCGAAAACCATATCCGGCGCACGCCCATCCAGATACAGAATCGAGACCGGCGCCTCGCTGTATCCCCGGTCCTCGGCGATGGCGCGCATGGTTTCGAATTTGGATTTCTCGCCTAGCTTGGATGCCTGGCTCCAGCCGGCGCCGGCAAACGCAGCCTGCACCTGCGCCTGGCTGCCGATGAACATCAGCGTAGTAATGTCGGATGGCTGGGGCGGCTTCTGCGCGCGGGTCTGGAATGGCTGCCGATTCACCAGATCCATCAACGCTCGCGGATCGGCGAACGGTTGCAGCGCGGCATCGGGTCCGGGCGGCGGCGGACCGGCCAGCGTCAGCGCGGCCGTCAACTTCAGGTCCATCTCCACGCCGGAATCGTAGGCGATATCGCCTTCGGTCTCCTTAAACACGGCGCTCTTGGCGGCGCTCAAGAAACCGCCCAGCCCGGAATATTTGTCCGCCAGCTTCGAAATGCCCGAGTCCATGCGCGAGGAAAGCGTCTCATTCGCGAGTATGCCTTGGATCTCACCCTTATCGTTGACGCTTTCACGGGCGTTCTCGACCGCGGTAAGCAGCGTGTGCACCCGCACGCGCTGGCCGCCCATTTCGAGTACCCGCAAATCCAGCGCGAGCGTCGCGCGCACCGAAGGATCGGTGGCCGCGCCGGCCCCCGTGACCACGCCGCGCAGGGTGACGCCGGCGGGTATGGCGAGCCCGCCGTTCACCGTCACCGGCGCGATCACCATGGTCTCCACCGGGTCGTCCGGCTTGGAAACGTTGGAAGCGATCTTGGTCTTCAGGCGGATTTGGATCTGCGTGCCTTCGGGAACCACAATGTCGGGTGTGGCTAGGGCCGGCAGCGCCACCGCCCAGCCTGCCAGCAGGCTATTTCTCAGCCAATTCGGATACAGGGCCATCTACGTCCTCAATGCGGATTTTTAAGTTGGTGCGGGCGTCCAGCGTGGCGATAGGTACTTCGAAGCGCGCCACAATCATACGGTCCTGCGTGGTCCGCCCTGGAATCCTGTCGCGCGTGATCAGAGACGCATTGTACTTCTGCCCCAAAATGGGGTAATACTCGAAGATCCGTTTGGCATCCACTTCCGGCACCGGGGTGCTTTTGTAGCTCGCGCCGCCCGGTCCGGTGGCGGAGACATCCACGCTGCGCACTACAAAGGGGACATCGGACGCGTTTGCGAAACGGAAATCGACCACCGCCAGCGAGCTGTTATCCTCCATGCCCATGGTGCGCACCTTCAGGACGGTGCCCTTCAGCTCCACATGCGCGCCGCGCTGCAGAAAGAAAATGCCGGCGACGGCGATCAGGATGACGACCAATCCGATGCCGAAGGTCAGCAGGAACTGCCTGCTCAGGATAGTGGGACGATCGCCCGGCTCATACGCCATAGGAAGATAATAGCAGCAGGCGATGCAGTGGACTCCAGCAGTCTTGTCAGGATCGGCTTGCGGCCCACGAGTCGTAACGAAAACCGTGTGGGGCAGGCGTCTACGCCTGCGGCGGGTCTCCAGACCCGGGGGCGAGCTTCGCTCGCCGCAGAGCGGGCCTACGAGGCCCGCGCAGGCTGCGAGCCTGCCCCACGGCGGCGGACAGTAGAAAAGCGGTGGGTTTTCGACCGTGCGGATGCCGGCTCCTCTGCCGGCGTTGCGATGGACCGGTAATTTGGGGGAAAGCCACGTGAACGATCCTTACAATTTGCAACGCTTCGTCGAAGCCCAGAATCCGGTCTTCGAGCAAGTCCTCTCGGAGCTGCGGAACGGCCAGAAGCGGGGACATTGGATGTGGTTTATCTTTCCCCAGATTAAGGGTCTCGGCAAAAGCGAAACCTCGCGTGAGTTCGCAATTTCTTCGCGAGAGGAAGCTCAAGCCTATCTGGAGCACCCGCTTCTTGGCCCCAGGCTCCGGGAGTGCACTCGACTGGTCAATATTGTGGAGGGACGGTCGATCGGCCAGATTTTCGGTTATGTCGATAGCCAGAAGTTTCGATCCTGTATGACGCTGTTCGCCCGCGCCGCACCCGGCGAGCAAGTCTTCCAGGAGGCGCTGCGGAAGTTTTGCGGAGGCGAATTCGACCGTTTGACTCTGCAGCGATTGTGATCGCTGGGCCAGCTCCCAAACCGCATAAAAAACCATCCGGCCCGTTCTGGCCGGTATCGCGCATTACCCGGGCAATCGAATTCTCATAATTACGCGAAAATCCCGGCTCGATTTTCCGCATTACCCAGTGGATGGGTTCGAGTTCATCCGAAGTGCCGCCCGGATGCGAAAAGGCACACAAAGGAGATTCGCTTATGACGAAAGTATCGCAATGGCAAAGGATCGCCATGCTCGCGGCCGGCATCTCGGCGGGCATGGTTTCCGTGGCTTGGGGCGGAAATGGGTCCCTGTATGAGCTGCATAGTTCCGGTGAGATCTGGAGGTACACAGGGACGCCGTGCAACGGAGGCGTCTGCTCCGGCTGGCAGGAGCTAGATAACAACCCAAGTACGATTCAGATTGTCGCGGGCGGGGCCCAGCTCTACGAGTTGCACCAAACCGGCTCGGTCTGGATGTTCACCGGTCAAATCTGTAGCGGCGGCGCTTGCCAGGGTTGGACCCAGATCGACGACAATCAAGGGATCGAGATCTTCGGATACGGAGGCCAACTCTACCAGTGGCGCCAGGACTTCTCGTTATGGCGCTTCACCGGCCACGCCTGTAGCGGCGGCTCTTGCAACGGTTGGGTGCAAATCGACGACGGCCTCTCGCTCCCTAAAAATGTTTATTCCGGCGCCACCGGTTTGTATGAGACGCGCGGAAGCTTCACCGGCGACTACTCCTTGTGGATGTTCACCGGCGCGCCTTGCACGGCTGAGTTCACTTGCCCCGGCTGGGTGGAGATCGACTCCACCCAAACCAGCTATCCTCAGATGGCATCCGGGGCCGCGGGTGCGTACGAGTTCTTGCCGAATGGCGAGATTCGGGGGTACAACGGCCCGCAGTGCAGCGGGAACAGTTGTCCCGGCTGGCAGATGGTCGGCAACAGCGCGAACACCAATCAAATTGCCGCCGGCGGCGGCTTGTACCAGGGGCGCAGCGATGGCTCCATCTGGCAGTATCAAGGGATACCCTGCTGGGGGAACATCTGCAACAGTTGGGTGCAGATCGATAACAACCCAGGCATGGCATATATCGTTGCCGGAATCGCCACAGTCTATGAAGTGCACTACGACGGCTCCATCTGGCAATACAACGGGACACCTTGCAATGGCTACGTCTGTTCCAGTTGGACGGAACTGGACAACAACCCGCAAAACGTCTCGGTGGTAGCCGATCTCTAGCCGTAGCCGCATCAGTCACTTCAAACGAGGACCATAACGATGACCATGACAATGACCATACGAAACTACCTCCGCGCCGGCATCCTGAGTCTAACTTCCGCGGTCGCCCTTCTGGCACAGACGACGCCCTGGCAACTCACCACGCTGACCGATTTCAGCTCGGTTGGCTTCGACGGCGGAGCCAACCCCTTTTCGGGCGTCGCCATCGGCAAGGGCGGCGTGCTTTACGGTACCGCCCCTTCCACCTACCAGGGAGGTGGAGATGGAGTGGTTTACGCCTTGAAGCCGCCGCCGTCGCCTGGCGGCTCTTGGACCGAAGAGGTTCTCTATGCTTTTCCAGCGTGGGATCCCTCCCAGGGATTGCGGCCCTTCGGAGGCCTTGTGATTGGCGCCGGCGGCGTGCTCTACGGCACTACCTCCGAAGGCGGCGCCTTTGGCGTGGGCGCCGTATTTTCGATGACGCCGCCCGCCTCTTCGAACGACTGGTGGACCGAGACGGTACTTTATAGTTTCACCGGGGGCAGCGACGGCGCCGATCCTCAAACAACCCTGGTGACCGGCGCCGGAGGAGTGCTGTACGGCACCACGAACTTCGGCGGAACCGGACCGTGTTACCCCTACGAACAGACTCCGGGCTGTGGCACCGTGTTTTCCTTGACCCCGCCGGAATCTCCAGGCGGCACATGGACCGAGACCGTGCTCCACACCTTCACCAGCGGCGCCGACGGCGCACTTCCCAATGGATTGGCGATCGGCGCCAATGGAGTCCTCTATGGCACGACCCAAGACTACGGAACCCTCCCATGTCCGGACTTACCGGGCTGCGGAACGGTATTCTCGCTCACGCCGCCGGCATCTTCCGGAGGCTCGTGGACCAGCCAGACAATTTACCGGTTTACCGGCTCTCCGCACGATGGGGCCCATCCGCTGGCCGGTGTGGCCGTCGCCGGGGGTCTGCTCTTTGGCAGCACCTCTCAGGGCGGACCCGGCTTTGGGACCGTCTTCTCGCTCACACCGCCGGCGCAGCCCGGCGGCGTTTGGACCGAGAGGATACTCTATGACTTCGTGAACCCTCTCATCGAAGGCATGGACCCCTCCGGTATCACCCTTGGCCGAAACGGCGTGATCTACGGCATTAGCCAGGCTGGCGGATCTTTGCGTAATGGCACGGTTTTCTCGTTGACACCGCCCTCCGCGCCGGAGGGATCTTGGACCGCACAGGTACTCTGCACTTTCACGGGCGGCAACGACGGATCCGCTCCATTCGGCACTCTGGTAATCGGTAATAGCGGAGCGCTCTATGGCACCACCTACGAGGGTGGAGGCCAAGCCAGCGGCACGGTCTTCGAATTGAAACCGCAAACCGGCGGCGCGCTCACTATCCTTCCTTTGTTCCCACCCTCCCAAACAATCCAGGCAAAAAATAATTCGTTCCAGCCTAAAACAGACCGGTGGTTTGCGCATTACGAGTGAAGCGCAATAACGGCAGGCTGCTTGCCAATGACCGCGAGTGCAGGCCGGCGCATCCTAACACCGAATTCAAAGAGGACAAAACGATGACAAAGCTTACAATGAACGCGCGGACCATGTTCGTCATGGCCGCTATCGCAATTTCAACTAGCGCCGCGGCGAGCGCCCAGTACAAGTTCGTGAACATCAGCGTGCCCGGATCGACCTGGACCATGGCGTCGGGTATCAACAACAACAATGAGATCGCGGGGAGTTACGGCACGGCTTCCGGGACCTATGGGTTCACCTACAACCCGGGCAACAACAGTTGGCACTATCCCATCACCGACCCCAAGGGTTCCGGTTATACCCATGCGAATTCGATCAACATAGCTGGAACCGTGGTCGGCTACTATTGGACGCCGCCCGGGAGAAATGTCGGCATGATCGACCAGCCGGCGGGGACCTTCAACGACGTACTCCCGGCGGGCTGCACCGAGAACGTGGTGGTCACCGGAATCAACGACCAGGGAACGCTGAGTGGTTACTGCCAGACCACCAATTCCGAAGAACAATTACAGACGGTGGCTTGGTCGGGTTATCCGACGAATGTGGTCTTCTCTTGTTACGACTCGACCGACACCCAGGCGTGGGCCGTCAACAATTTGCTGCTGACGGTGGGCAGCTTTACATCGTCCGACGGGATGACCAGCAGCGGCTTCATCGCCACCGATCAAGGCACCTGTACAGTAGTGAATTACCCGGACGCCGCTTACACCGTACTTTCCGGCATCAACGACAAGGGCATCATCACAGGCAGCTATTGGCCCTCTGCCAGCGGCGCGGCCCACGGCTTTGTCCTTACTGGCAGCACGTTTGCCAGCGTCGACGTTCCCGGTTCCGTCGAAACAGGCTTGGGGCAGGTCAACAACAACGGGTGGCTGGTAGGCAGCTATTTCGATCACAAAAAGGTCAGCCATACGTTTTACGCCATACCGACGACCGGTGCGAGCAGACTGGTGGATGCGGAAAAATGAACTCCGCCGATCTACGTAACTATCGGGGCGAGGCCGTGGGGCGGGCTCTCGGTGGGGGGCGGGCTTGAGCCCGCGCGGGGCTTTAAGCCCCGCTTGAGCCGGCTGAAAGCCGGCGCAACACAGGCTGAAGCCTGTGCTAGGCGAGCTTCGCTCGCCGAAGAGGGGGCCTACGAGGCCCGCGCAGGCTGCGCGCCAGGCTGCGAGCCTGCCCCACTACTAATACGCGCAATAAGGCGGGTTCTGGACGCAAGCGATGAAAACCGGGCTCGACGATTTGGTCGCGCTCGTGCCACATACGGCCGTGGTCGATACAGTTCCTAAGCCGACCACCGCATCGCTGGGAATCGTGACCGGAGCGGAAAGCAGAATTTCGGTGTTGGCCTTCTCCGTCAGCGTCTGGGTCGTGGACAGGATGACGTTCTTCTCGACGTCCCGTACGGCGAACGTGAAGGTGCAGGATCCTGTGTAGGCGTTGTCGATAAGGTAGGAATCGATCTGGTAGTTGTTCCCCCGCACGGCTTTGCCGACCGGGCTAGGCAGGCCCAGAGTCGGCAAAATGATGCCTAGGACACAGTCCAGGCAGGGAACGCCGAGTGTATTGGCCCCCATCACAGTCAAAATATTGAGTATCGGCGGCTGGGCGGCGTTAGGCGTGTTGTCCGGCGCGGTATCGGCGGACTCGCCGCTAAAGGGCTTCACCACCTGGGTCGCCGCGCTGGCGGATTCGTTCCGGCTGCCGGTTGACTGGGCCAGGAGTGCAGCGCCGCAGATTGTGAGTACGGTCAGACAGCCAAAAACTTTCATCGTTGTCCTGGCTTGATTCTAGAAAATCAGCGTCGATCCATGCAAGAACCGTTCACCTGATATCTAAGGTAACCAGTGTTTTTCAGCACGGTTTGCCTCTTCTTGCCGCATCCCTCAAACCACGGCGTGCCGCGCGATCACTTCCCTGTAAAACTCGGCGCTGAGTTTGGCCGTGCGCTCCTGGGTCTCGAAATCCACATAGTAGATGCCGAAACGTTTGGTGTAACCGTCGGCCCACTCGAAGTTATCCAGCAGGCTCCATAGAAAATAGCCGGTGAGCGGCCAGCCTTCCGACACGGCGCGATGCGCCTGCACGAAATGGTTGCGCAGATACATGACGCGGTCGGTATCGTAGACATGGCCGCCGGCCAGTCTATCGTCGGCCGAGCAGCCGTTTTCGGTGATCATCACATTGCTCACGCCCCAGACTTCCTTCAAGTGGCGCGGCCCCCAATACAGGATCTGCGGCCCGATAAAGAGCCAAGGCGAAGCCATGTGCGGATACGACTTCGGATTCGGCACTTCGGCGAAGCCCGACGGGCCCTCGGCCGCGCGGATGTAGGCGGGCGCATAACAGTTCAGGCCCACGAAATCCAGGCGTCCGCCGATGGTGCGCATGTCTTCCGGCGTGAATTGCGGCGCGTTAGCGCCCGCCGCGGCCAGATATTCGTCGCTGTACTTGCCCTCCAGAATCGCGGTCAAAAATGCCGCATTCAGGCGGCGCATGGCGCGGCGCGCGGCGGCGATGTGCGGCTCCGTTTCGAGCACCGGCACGCAAATGGTGGAGTTTTCCGCTAAGCCCACCTGCACCGGCCGCCGCGCAGACGCGCGAATGGCCTCGAGCGCCAGGCCGTGCCCCAGCAGGGCGTTGTGACGCACCTGATTGAGTTGCCGCGGAGGGAGCTTCAGACCGGGAGCAAATACCCCATAGCCATAGGCCAGATCGGTGAAACAGGAGAATTCGTTAATGGTGAAGAAGTGCGAAACGCGATCCGAGAGCCGCCGCGTGACGAAGCCGGCATACTCGGCGAAGTGCTTGGCCGTCTCCCGCGATTGCCAGCCGCCCACGCGGTCCTCGAGGGCTTGCGGCAGGTCCCAATGGAAGAGCGTGACATAAGGTTCTATGCCGGCGGCCAGCAGCGCGTCCACCAGGCGCTCGTAGTACGCGATGCCTTTTTCGTTGGGTTGCCCGTCGCCATCCGGGAAGACGCGCGGCCAGGCGACGGAAAAGCGGTAGGCCTTTACGCCCAGCCATTTCATGAGCTGGATGTCCTGTGGGTAGCGATGGTATTGGTCCACCGCGACGTCGCCGGTGTGGCCCATGGCCGTGTGCCCGGGCTGGTGCGAAAAAGTGTCCCAAACGGAAGGCTTGCGTCCGTCTTCCTGCGCGGCGCCCTCCACTTGGTAGGAGGCGGTGGCGCATCCCCAGAGGAAGCCGTCGGGGAAGCGGCAATAATCCTTTGGATTCGGCCTGGTTTCAGCGGGAGGCGCGGCGGAAGCGGAGCCGGCTCCGGCGCCCATCCCCAGAGCGGCGGCGCCGGATAGCGCGGCGAAGGTTCGTCGAGTTGGTTTCATGCGTAATCTTCAAGATATAAGAAATTCGGAAAAAAAGGTTGGATATCGCGCCTGCCGGTGATATACTCGCTGAAACAACCAAATCGGCATCACGCCAGTGTGTAGCGGAGCCCTCCGGCATGCCGAACAGGAGAGGGCGGCGCGCGTCCGCGCATAGCGCCGCCCGGCCTTGTGGGGCAGTCTCGCAGCCTGCGCGGGCCTCGCAGGCCCGCTCTTCGGCGAACAAAGTTCGCCGCAACACAGGCTCAGGCCTGTGCAACCAGCGGGGCTGAAGCCCCGCGCCGGCTAAAGCGCGCCCTCCAGGGTTTCGCCTGCGGCAAATGTAGAAACTTCAGACACAGGCTGAAGCCTGTGCTACGGCGAGCTTCGCTCGCCGTAGAGCGGGCCTGCGAGGCCCGCGCAGGCTGCGAGCCAATGGCTGCGAGCCTGCCCCACTACAGCGGACAAAATGTAGAATCTCCAGCGGCGAGCGTAGCTCGCCCAACACAGGCTGAAGCCTGTGCTGCAGCGTTAAATTAAATCGGCCACCGCGACCAGCCCGCCTTCTTAGCCGGCTGCGCCTCCGCGCCCTCCGAAAAATGGCCGGGCTGCACCATCCCGAAATCGATTTCGTTTTTCGCGAATTGCAGCGGCCGGTCCGTGATCATCTCAATGGTGGTGCCTTTCGATAACACGGCATCGGGCCCCCGCGACAGCAGCACGTACATCAGCCCGGCAGTGGCGCCCGCCGCCGCGCCGATGCCTCCGCCCATGGCTAGATGCTTGGCCGCGGAGCCCGCAATCAGGCCCACCGATGCGCCCGCCCCCGCCGCTTCCGCGACCGCGCGCGCGTCGCCGGCCTTGTTGCCCTCGCTCTGGATCTTGCCCTCGGCTTTGTCGAATTCCTGGCCGCCTTGCCCGTCCACTCCGCCAACGCGCGCGCGGAACTCCCGCGTCACGCCGTTCGGCAGCGTCAGGGAATCGAAGCGCAGAAACAATTCGCCCCGGCCCTTCACGCGGCCCGGCCGCTTGACCTCGGTCACGGTGCCCGCCACCCAACTGCCCGGCGGGATGACGATGCGGCCGCTGGTCATCACCGGGAATACCGTCTCCAGGTACACGCGGTCGCCTTCCGCCGCACTCTTGGTGCTCAGCGTATTGATCAGGCCGAGCGGAATGCGGGTGCCGGGAGCGACGACATAGCCGGGGGACGGCGCGGCGATGGTGGTACTGGTAGTGGCGGCGGGCGGTTCTTGCGCCAGGATGACGCCGGCCGCGATCGAGAGCGTTGCGAGAGAGTATCTCAGCGACATGCGCAAACTCCTTGGGACTTATTCTAACAGGATCCGCCGTCGAGCCGCGACCGTCCGTCAGAGAGCGGTTCCCGAAGTATCCCTTGACTTCCCCTTCCAAATGCCGCATACTAAGCTTTCTTACTGAGATATCTTACTATGCCGAAACAAGACGCGCTGCAAGGCTCCCTCCCCCTCCTGGTGCTCAAGATCCTCGACCGCCGCGGCCCCCTGCACGGCTACGGCATCACCGCGCAAATCGAAGCCGTCTCCAGCCTGCTCCGCGTCGAGGAGGGATCCCTTTATCCGGCCCTCCATCGCCTGGAAGAATGCGGCTGGATCCGCGCCCAGTGGACCACCACCGAAAACAACCGCCGCGCCCGCGTCTACAAACTCACGCCGGCCGGCCGCCAGCAGCTAACCGACGAAGAACTCCGCTGGACATCCATCGCCGCAGCCATCGGCCAAGTCCTCGAACAGGCCTGAACAACAAGGCTCGCCCATGTCCTGGATTTCACGCATCGCCAACGCTCTTCTCCCCGGACGCACCGCCGCCGCCCTCGACGATGAACTCCAGTTCCACCTAGACCAACGCATAGCCGACCTGGTTCGCGGCGGTTTGCCCCGCTCCGAAGCCGAGTTCCGCGCTCGCCGGCAACTCGGCAACCGGCTCAGCCTTCGCGAGTCCAGCTACGACGTGAAGTCCGCCGCCTGGCTAAATGCCCTCCTGCGCGACTTCCGCTTCGGCTTCCGCATGCTCGCCAAACACCGCACCGCCAGTTTGGCCGCCGTCGCCTCCCTGGCCCTCGCCATCGGCGCTTGTACGGCCGCGTTCGCCCTGATCGATGCGCTCGTCTTCCGGCCGCTCCCGCTCCCTGCGTCCCGCCAACTCATCGACGTCGCGCACGTCATGCCGGCTTTCTTCAGCCCCGACAACCAGCCCCGCGAGTCGGACTCCTTCAGCTACGCGCAATACGAACTTCTCCGTGAAGCCGCGAGCGGCCATGCGGACATGTTCGCCATGCGCCTCTCCGCCGGGCTGCAGCCGGCGCTGTTCGACGATGCCGCGGGCGCGAGCGAGAATGTCCGCGCCGAATCCATGTCCGGCGACGGCTTCCGGGTCCTCGGCGTTAAGCCCGCCCGCGGGCGGCTCATCCAGCCCGCCGACGATTCCCTTGCCGCCGTCCATCCCATCGCCGTCCTCAGCTACGCGTTCTGGAGCCGCCGCTTCGGCGCCAGTCCCTCCGCCATCGGACGCTGGGTCGCCATCGGACGCAAGCAATTCCAAATCGTCGGCGTGGCGGCTGGTCCATTCGGCGGCGTGCAGCCCGGCTATCTGACCGATCTCTGGGTCCCGCTCCGGGCCGCAGCCGATTCCCGCGAGCTAGCCGATCCCGATGCCGGCATCGTCAACGTTTGGGGCCGCCTCCATGCGGGCGGCGATCCTGCGCCGCTGCGCGATCCCCTGCAAGCCGTCTTCACCAATTTCCTGCGCGAGCGCGTCCGCATCAACCCGCCCCGCAATCTCCACGGAGACCAACTCCGCCAGTTCACCGATGCGCCGCTCCGCATCCGCGACGCCTCCACCGGCCGCGACTCGCTGTTCCGCCTCCAGTTCCGCCGGCCGCTCTTGATCCTGGCGCTGATCTGCGCGCTGCTGCTGCTGGTGGCCTGTTCCAACGTCGCGAATCTCATGCTCGCCCGCGCCTCCGCCCGGGCCGCCGAGATGGCCCTGCGCCTATCGCTCGGCGCGTCCCGCCGCCGTCTGATCCAACAACTGCTCATCGAGAGCGCACAACTGGCCGCCGCGTCCTGCGCGCTCGGACTCCTCTTCGCCGCCCTCGTGGTGCCCTCCCTCGTCGTGCAACTCGGCCCCACCGAATTCCCTGCCTGGCTGGACGCCGGTCCCGGCGCACGGACGCTCGCCTTCGCCGTCGTCCTGAGCCTGCTCACGGCGCTTGTGTTCGGCGTCGTCCCCGCGTTGCGCGCGTCTTCCGCTTCCCCAAGCGACGCTCTCAAAGCCGGCGGCACGCAGAACTCCGGCCGCGGCGGATCGCTCCGCTGGCTGCTGGCCGCCCAGGTCGGCTTCAGCGTAGCCGTGCTCTTCCTCTCCGGACTTTTGCTGCTCTCCTTCCGCAAGCTCACCGCGGTCGATCTCGGCTTTGCCCGCGACAACGTCATTCTGTTCGACCTGGCGCCCCGCAATCCCGAAGGCCATCGCCCCGGCTCCGGCGCGGAACTGCTCGCCTATCTCCGCCGTCTCCCCGCTGTCCAATCCGCCAGTCTGTCGCAACAGCGGCCTATGGGCGGCGCCCTGGTCTGGATCATGACGCCCGTCATCCGCCTGCCCGGACGCACCAACGAAACCGTCCGTCCGGTCGAGGCCCCCGTCTCGGAGGGATTTTTTAGCGCCATGCAGATCCGCTGGATCGCCGGACGCGACTTCCTCCCCGAAGAAATCGCGGCGCACTCCCCCGCGGTGATCGTCAACCAAGCCTTCGTCGACAAGTTCTACCCCGGCCAAAACCCCATCGGCCAAACCTTCGACAAGCTGACCGACGATCCCGATCCCGTCCCGCAGCGCATCGTCGGAGTGGTCGCCAATATCCGCTATAACAATCTGCGCGAGCCTGCGGGGCCGTCGATGTATACTCCGCTACGCGACGCGGCCGGCGCCACGCTCAATATCCGAACCGCATCCCGCGCAGCGTCCCTGGTCCCCTGGCTGCGCAAGCAAATCGAAACCGCCGCGCCCACGTTGACGGTTCGCGGCAGCATCCTGTTGGCATCCCAAATCGATAACACGACGATCTCCGAGCGCCTGCTCGCGCTACTCGCGGGCTTCTTCTCCGTGGTCGCCCTGCTGCTGGCCGCTGTCGGACTGTACGGTGTCGTCAACTACGCCGCGGTCCGCCGCACGCGCGAGATCGGCATCCGCATCGCGCTGGGTTCCAGCCGCCCGGCGGCCGTGCGTCTGATCGTTTCCGGCGCCGCGCTGCCGGTGATTGCCGGAGTTGCTTTCGGAATTGCCGCCGGCCTCGGCCTCGCCCGCTATCTCGCGTCACAGTTATTCGAAGTCACACCAGCCGATTTACAGACCCTGGCCGCCCCAATCGCGTGCATCCTGATCGCCGCCATCGCCGCCGTTCTCCCGCCTGCCCTCCGCGCCGCCAGCGCCGACCCGCTCCCCGCATTGCGCTACGAATAAAGCTGAGAGCTGAAAGCTGAAAGCTCTTTATGCTCAACTATTCCTCATGAAGACTTCTCTCTTGCTCTTCTCCGCCCTCGCCAGCCTCGCCGCACAATCCCCCGAACCCTGGTGGAAGCACGCCCTCATCTACGAAATCTATCCGCGCAGCTTTCAAGACAGCGACGGCTCCGGCATCGGCAACCTGAAAGGCATCGCACAGCGCCTGGACTACGTGCAGTCGCTCGGCGTGAACGCGATCTGGCTCAGTCCCCTCTACCCCTCCCCGCAGGTCGATTTCGGCTACGACATCTCCAACTACGAAGCCATTGATCCGCAATACGGGACTATGACCGACTTCGACCGCCTCGTGCGTGCAGCGCATCGACGCAGCATCCGCATCGTCATGGACCTGGTCCTGAACCACACCTCCGACAAGCACAAGTGGTTCGTCGCGTCCCAAAGTTCGCGCGCCAATGCGAAGCGCGACTGGTATATCTGGCGCGACGGTAAAGCGCCCGGCCAGCCGCCCAACAACTGGCAATCGGATTTCGGGCATTCCGCATGGAAGTTCGATCCCCACACCGGCCAATGGTATTACCACAAGTTTTACGCCGCGCAGCCGGATCTGAATTGGCGCAATCCCGCAGTCCGCAAAGCGATTTACGACATGATCCGGTTCTGGCTGCGCAAAGGTGTCGACGGCTTCCGGCTGGACGCCATCACCACGCTGTTCGAAGATCCAAAGCTGGCGGACGAGCCGCTGCGCGCCGGCACAAACGCCTACGGCGATCCGAACATGGGAGAGACGCTGACCAACAATCTGCCCGAGGTGCACGACGTGCTGCGCGAGCTGCGCAAGGTGGCCGATGAATTCCCGGATCGCGTCCTGATCGGAGAAACTTATCTGGAAAGCGTGGCCGACCTGCGCAAGATGTACGGCGCGCATAACGACGAGCTGCAGCTTCCCATGGATACGCAAGTAGGCTTCATCAACAAGTTGGATGTGGGCCAGTTCCGCGCCAAAATCGCCGAAGCCGAAACACAGCTCGATGGCAACCTGCCGTTATTTGTGTTCGACAATCACGATAATACGCGGAGCTGGGATCGCTACGGCGACGGCCGGCATAACGATGCCATCGCGCGCGTGATCGCGGCCGTGCTGCTGGCCAGCCGCTCCGTGGCCATGATGTATTACGGCCAGGAGATCGGCATGGTGACCACACCGCCCACCCGCAAGGAAGACGTGAAGGACCCGGTTGGCCTGACCGGCTGGCCCAAGGACAAAGGCCGCGACGGCGAGCGCACGCCCATGCAGTGGGACGTCACCCGCAACGCCGGGTTCACCACGGGGACGCCGTGGCTGCCGGTCCCGCCGAACTTCACCACCGTGAATGTGCAAACCGAATCGCGGCAGCCCGCTTCGCCGCTGGAGTGGTACCGCCGGCTCATCCAGCTTCGCGCCGCGCATCCCGCGCTACGCGACGGCGCGCACGTCATGCTGAACGTGCAGGATAACAGCGTGTTGTCATGGCTGAGAAAGAGCGTCGGCGCATCGGTTGTCGTGGCGTGCAACTTCACCGGCGCCCCGCAAACCGTAAGTTTCGACCTCAGTGCGCAAGGTATCTCCGGCACAACGGCGCACCCGCTCGCCGCAACGGATGCCGGCCAGGCCGAAATTCCACTTACTAATATAAAGTTGCCGCCCTACGGAGTCTTCGTGGGTGAAGTCAGGTAAATCGTGGCGCAGGCACTCGTGCCTGCCGCGCTGGCACTCTTGCCAGCGCAGGCGAGCGAAGCTCGCCTCCACAGGCTGAAGCCTATGCCACCAAGCCCTGCATAAGCCAGCCAGACCTTCGAGGCAGGCGGCCTACGAGGCCGCCGCAGGCTGCGAGCCTGCCCCACAAAGGCCAGTTTCCGCTCTTCTACTTATCCAGCATCGGCGAACAGCACGGCTTCTCCACCGGCTTCATCTCCATCAACTCCGCCCGCGTGCCATTCGGATCGTACAAATTAAGCTGCCATTTCCCGTCCCGCCCGATCTTAGGCTTCTCCGGATTCAGTCCGCGCGACGACACCAGCCGGTAACCCGCCTGTACGTCTAACACCCCCAGCGCCAGATGATGCATCACGCCCAGCGTGCGCGGCGAAGGATCGTGTACGTTCAGCATGTACTCCAGCCAGTCGCTGCCATCCGGCACCCGCATATCCACCCAGTCCGTGCGGTCGTCCTTCATCCCGCCGTGCCAGAACTCATGAAACCCGAGAATGTCCTTGTAGAAGCTGTCGGCGGCGGCCTGGTCCGCGACCGTCACGCCCACGTGGATGATGTGCGTGGAGACGCGCGTGGCCGGCAGAAACTTGCCGAAATTCCTGGTATGCAGCGAACCCGAACGATACTCCACGAATTCCACGTTATGGCCATCCGGATCTTTTAGCATCATGCTGAGGTTGCCGTCGCGGCCCGCGGGAACAGTGTCGGGCACTTTCACGCCTTTGCTCGCCAGATAATCGCGCAGTTGTTGGATATTGGTGGTTTCAAAGGCGATGTGTGAGAGCCGGTCTTCCGTCTCGCTCTTCAACTCCGGGAACACCTCAATGTACTGATGATCGTTGACCTTGAAATAAGTCAACATCAAACCGCCGGTAGGCTTGTCGATCGTGAACGGCTCCTGAAAGCCAAGTTCGTGGCCATAGAAGAGGCGGGCCGCGGCCATATCGTTGGTCTTGAGTCCGATGTGCGCGACTCCCACGATGGGCGGGCGTTCCTGCGCGCAGCCTACAAACGCAACGAATAACGGTACGAGGTAACGCATAACGTCACCCGTACCACCTTTCGCGCTCGCGTGGGGCACCGTCGAAAACCAACTGGAGGGGGCGGAATTGCCCGCCCTCCAGTTCGGATGAGAATAAGAATCCTGGCGTAAGTTCAAACTGCTTTTGTTAAATTTGTTTTCCGCTGGGCGAACAGCATGGCACTCCACACCGCGTCGACCGCACAGATCTTGTAATCCACCAGCCCCACCGCGCCCGCGGACTCCCGCAGGAACGGTTGCGTCACGTCCGAGCCTTTGCGCCACAGGATCCAGAGCTTTGTGCGCGCGGCGAGCCGACGCATACCGGGCAGCGCCTCCCGGCAGGCCGCGGCATCGTGTACGAACCAGAGAGTGGTGGGGCAGCGCCATGCGCTGCCTCCCGTTTCCTCTAACGCCGCTCCAGCCGGAAGTTCCCCAATCACGCTCGCGTAATTCCGTGGCGGATCGATCACCGCCGCCGTCGCGCCCTCGCGAATCCCGAGTTTTTGCGCCGCGCTCCGTGATGCATAACGTGCCATCATCTGCGCCGGGACGATCGGGTGGGGCAGCGCCGTGCGCGGCCTGGCCCACGCCGCGCGCAATGCGGAGCGCAAACGCTCGGGCACAGTGTACACCGCATCCGGCAGCACCTTGCGGATCGCTTCCACTTTCTCCGCCGCACCGCCTACGAAAACAATCGGAATCCGCCGCGTCGCCTTCTGTCCCCGGAAGAATGTAGCCACCTCGCGCCCGTGCGACGGCAGCCGCGATAGGTCGATGACGAACGCATCCGGCGGCGATGCGCGGATCCCGCGGAATCCGCCGGAGTCTACCTTTTCGTCGTAGTCCACCTCGTGCCCGGCGGCGCGCAGGGCTGCCAGCATCGCCGCGGCCTCATCCGCCTTCCAGTGAACCAGGCGCACGCGCGGCATTACGGCGCCACTGGCAGGACCACGTGCGACGGATAGGTCCGCGATCGAAACACCTTCTGCGTGGCCGCCTGGTAGTCCGCGGCATGCGCCTTGAAGATGTTCTCGACGAACGTTTGCGGGTTGCGGTCGTAGAGCGGAAACCACGTGCTTTGCACCTGCACCATGATGCGATGGCCTTTCAGGAACGCGTGATCGTTGCTATGCAAGTCGATGCGGTAAGGCGTCACTCGATTCGGTACGATGGCCTTGGGATGCTCGAAACTCTCGCGAAACCGGCCGCGCAGGATCTCGTCCGCGATCATCAACTCGTATCCTTCGAGCGCGCGATCGTCCGGATTGGATTCCGGATAAACGTCGATCAGCTTCGCCACCCAGTCGCTATCCGTGCCCGTGGTCGAGCAGTATAGCTCGGCCGCAATATCGCCGGCGATCTTCAGATCGTTCTTCAGCGGCTCGGTCTCCCAGGTGAGCACGTCGGGACGGTTGTCCACGAAGCGCTGATCCTCCACCAGCCACGCCGGCCATCCACCGCCGGGATAAGTCGGGCCGATCGGGCGATGCCTGTAAGGCACCGGGTGCGCCGGATCGGAGATGTAACTGTCGAACGCCTCGTCGTCCGCCGCCGGCGGATCGAACGACAACCCGCCACTCTCGCGCAGATACAAATTGCGGCTTTGCGCGTTGCGTGGCGGCCAGGAATCGTAACTCTCCCAGCGATTCGACCCGGTCTGAAAGATCTTCGCTTCGGGGAAGTCGCGCGCGCCTTTGTCCTTCAGCCAATAAGCGAACCAGGGCGCTTCGATCTGCGTGCGGAAGTACTTACTCGTGTTGCTGTCGAAGGAAATCTCGCCCAGCTTGCTGCCGTCGCGGCGCGCCCATCCGCCGTGGTTCCAAGGGCCGGCCACCAGGTAGTTCAAATGATCCGGATCGTTCTTTTCGAAGAGCTCATAGATCTTCACCGGCCCGTAGAAGTCTTCCTGGTCCCACCAGCCCGCCACATTCAGATTCGGCACTCTTGGCGCACCTATATGCGGCGCAAAGGCTTGCTGCCGCCAGAACTCGTCGTAGTTCGGGTGCTCGACGAAGTTGTTCCAGGTGGGCATCTTGCCGTGCAAGTACCGTTCATCGGCATTCGGCAGAGCGCCCAAAGCAAGATACCACTGATAAGTGTCCGCGCGGTCAAACGCGAAGTTGGTATTAGTCTCTTTAGCTGTCTCGAGCAGCGCGGCATACTCGAACCCATAACTCAACCGGAACGCGCCGTTATGATGGAAGTCGTCGCCCAGGAACATATCCGCCGGCGAGGCTTGCTCGGAAGCTGCCTTCAGCGCGGGATGCGGATCGAGCAACGCCATGGTGGTCAGCCAGCCGCCGTAAGATATCCCCAACATACCGGCGCGTCCGTTGTGTCCCTTCACGTTGTCGAGCAGCCATTGGATAGTATCGTAGGCATCCGTGCTTTCGTCGATGGCTTTGGCATCCCGCTTGTCGCGCATCTGCCGCTGCATCGTGAACTGGCCTTCGGACTTGAATCGCCCGCGGATATCCTGGAACGCGAAGATGTATCCATCGGCGATCAGATGCGCATAACGCCCGCGCAAAGCCGGCTCATCGGCCATCGCGCCATAAGGCGTGCGTTCCAGCAGGATCGGCAATCGCTCGTGGGCGTCGCGCGGCGCGAAGATCACCGTGTGCAGCTTCACGCCGTCGCGCATCGGGACCATCGCGTCGGTCTTGGTGAAGAGCGAATCGTCTTGCGCGCAGGCGGCCGCGCAACAAACCAGGGTCACGGCAAAGTGGGGCAGGACTCCAGTCCTGCGGCGGGTCTCCGGACCCGCCCTGGAGCGGGTCCTGGAGGACCCGCGCAGACCTGGAGGTCCGCCCCACGACGGTGTCATGCGCTAGCCGCCTTTTCCGCCCCGTGCATCAGTTCCACGATGGCCTTAAACAGCCGCGATTTCACTTCGTACCGCAGCGGCCCGCGCGTGATGTACCGCATGTTCACCACCAGGCCGCTGGGGCTGGGCCGCAAGTCCGCCGCCGGCCTGGCCGAAAAAGCGCGCGTACCATATTCGTGGGTCACGCGCTCCCAATCCTGTTCCGCCATCTTGGCGTCCTCCTCGGTCTCCTTCTCCACGATCTGCCGGATCCGTTCCGCCATCTGGTACGGATCGCCACCCGTTGGCAGGGTCACTTGCAGCTCATCCCAAAGCCACTGGCCGGCCGTCGAGAAATTGAAGTAGTGGCCTTCGATGGCGAAGCCGTTCATGAAGCTGACGCGCCTGCCGGTGGGATGGCCCGTATTCGTCCAGTTGCCCATTTCGAGCAACGTGGTTCGCAGGACGCCTACCTCGATCACCTCGCCGCCCACACCATTGATTTCCACCCAATCGCCCAAGCCGATGCCGTTGCGTCCCATCAGCACGAACCAGCCGAAGAAAGCCACGATGAAGTCTTTCAACACGACGGTCAGGCCGGCGCCGGCGAGTCCGATAATCGTAGGCGTTTGCGTAGGCGCTCCGAGGATGACCAGTACGATCAGTATGGCCGCCACCGCGTGCACGGCGATGCGCGTGACTACGCTCAACTGGTGCACGCGCCGCCGGTCGGCCTGGCGTCCCAGCGTTCGCCCCAGCAGGTCTTTCACCACCGCCGCGGCCAACAGGATGGCCAGAATCACACTGAAGGAACCGATCAGAGCGTGCAGCACGCCATGGCGCCGGTCCGCCACCAACGCCAGCCACTTTTGATAAACGCCGTTCAATTGCTGGCAGAGTTGCGTGCGCTTGTCCAGATCGATCATGGTCTTGCGCTGGTCGGATAAGTGCCGCAACTGCGCCACCACGGTGGCCGCGTCGTCTTCATCGCTGTCGTCGCCGGTGGACGCCGCGGGCGTGGTGCCCAGCTTGCCTTCGAGCGCGTTGTGCTCTTGCGATAAGGTGGCCGCCTTGTTGTCCGCCTCTTGCCTGGCCGCCTGCACCTGGTCTTGCCGCGACCCCAGCGCGAACCACTCCTGCATCTGTTCCCGCAGTGTTGCCGCAGCGTTTGCCGTAGAAAGTTTGCTCAGCGGCAGCGCGCCTTGCCGGGTTTTCTGATGCTGCTCCTGCGCACGCTGCAGGTTGGCGTGCTCGTCGCCGCCCTCGCGCGCCAGATCCTGCTGCGCGTCGTCCAGTTCATCCCGATCGAGCGCCAACTGCGCGTTCGCCAGATCCAAGCGGTCCGCGGCGGCGGTGTTATTCGAAGCGTCCTTGGAGAGCTGCGCAATGCGCTGCTGGCCCGCGGATACACGCGCCTTCAGGTCGGCGATGTGCGCGGCCAGGTCGTGCAGTGGGCCGCTGGCCGGAGGCGATATGGCTGTAGCTTCCCGGATGGCGGTGGCGAAATCCTGATCGACTTCCTGGCCGGCCAGACCCGCCGCTTGCTCGGCTAGCGCCTGCTCGGCATGCGTATCGGCCAGCGCCGCAAGTTGGCGCGCGGTTTCGAGCGGCCGCTCGTCCACCTTCGAAACGCGGGCAACCGGCGCGGCCTTCGCCGGGCGCAAGGGATTCGCATCGCGCGTCGTCAGCCATGCGACGATCGAACCGGCCAACAGCACCGCCAGGCCGATCGCCGTGAGATTGTGGGGCCGCCCCTTCATGGCACGATCAGCGAGGAAGTGCGCGGCGTGGGCTGTGCAGCGCCTTCCGCCTCGCCCAGGAAGCCGCGCAGCGAATCCAGGAAAGCCCGGCCGCGCGGACGCCCATTATTGCGGTCGAGCGCAAACCGCTGCAGGAAGACGAGCACCGTCAGCACGTCGCCGTCGCGCGTGCGCGACATGCCCAGTTCCTCGCGCTCCTTCTTGCGAAACTCCTCCAAGCCTTTTTGCGTCCCGCTGAAGACTTGGTTCGCCAGCGCGTTGTCCGGCCTCGTTTCGTAATACACCCCGCTCTGCAGCGTGCGCTCGGTGCGAATGAGCGCGTCGAGCGCTTCCCGCACATCGCTATCCACGGCGCCGGGTGTATCGAACGCCGCCAGCATTAAAGCGCCGATGGCTCCCACCAGCAGGGGTTCATGCTCCTCCAGGAACTCTTCGCTGACGCGAATATCCCGATTTGGAAACTCGTCCGGCTTCAGCGCCTCGGTGTGCTCGTGCTTGCGCGCCTCCTGCAGAAACGGGCAGTCGAACGGGCAATCCACAGTGACCTCGCGATCCTTGCCGCAGCAGAGCGTGCAGATGTCTCCATGTACGCCGGGACAAAAGCGGCGGGGTTTCCGAATACGGCATATTGCGCAAGCCATTCCCTTAGTATAAAGGGAGACACCTTATGGATCGAACCAATCTCTTTTTCAAAGTGGTCATCGAGCATGACAAGGAGGACCAGCCCGAGCGGCTGGGCCGCGAGATCTGCCAGAAACTTCTGAAAGTCTACGGCGTGCGGTCGGCAGAGCTGACCAGCTTCACGCGGCCAGAGGAATGATGGAAATCACAGCGGTTCGGCGCCACTCAACGTGAGGATGGAGTTCAGGAAAGCCCTCAGTTCCGGGCACTTGCTTGCCGAGACGGCCCGATCTTTGCCCCGCAGTATCCTTGCGGCATCGCGCGGCTTGGAATAGTCGTCCCGGCAGGTTCCGGTTCTGAAGATCTCACGAATGTGGTACGAGGGCGGGTGGTTGTGGTCTACAGCTTCCGGGGGCCCTGGCGGCGCGCTTCGGTTGTGTCCGGCGAGCACTTGAATGTCGCTCCAATATGGAAGCAACCATGCCTCGAAATCATGCTGCGCGACGTGTGGGTGAAACTTGCTGTTGTTCCCGACCCAAGTGCGCATTTTTCGTTTAGCATCGGCTGCGTCGACGAAGTCGTTCGTCCCCGTGTAAACGTCGGTTAGCGCGATCACGGCATCCGACGGAACTCGCCCATTCCGCAGGAGGTTCTCGACCGTCCGCCGGAGCTTATCCTCCTTGTAGACCCTTCCCTGACACGGGAAAAAATCGATGTTGGGCATTCGTTGATCGAGCCTGCGCTTCAGGAATTCCAGCAAATAAGGCTTAAAAGCCTGCTCGGTCCTCCCCTCGATCAGAACCGCGATCTTCACGCCCGCGCTCCGATGCGCCCGTTACGCCAAAGCTCATCCAGGGAGTAGTCCTTCAGCCATTCACCCAAGTCCAACTCGTCTGCTCTGGTAAGTGTGGTCATGCCATCTTCGGTCGCGTCAAGGACGACCACTTCGGATGGCTCTAAGAATCGGATCAGGGTATCCGAGTGCGTTGCGACAATGAGCTGGGTACGCTGCGAGGCCTCTCTCAACTGGTCCGCCAGCAAACTTAGCAATTCGGGGTGCAGACTCACCTCAGGCTCGTCCAGGAGCGTAAGCGCAGTAAGTCCCGGACTCTGCAGCAACGTTGTCAACCATAGGAACCGCAACGTCCCTTCCGACAATTGGTGCGTGTAGAGAGGTTTCGAAAAGCCACGTTCACGCCACGCCAGGCCCAACGTCCCCGCCGCGACCGGAGGGAAATCCAGCCGCTCGAACCGTGGAAACGCCGCGCGAAGGGAGTCCTCAATTGCCTCGAACCTGTTTCGATCCGTCTCACGAAGATAGAAAAGACATGAAATCAAGTCTTCACCGTTTCTTCCAGGCAACTCCGCGGGCGCCATCGACTGGGGCAGCCGCACTGGCGACCTGGGGTCAACATTCAGGACGTGGTAAAAAGTTGATGATGCCAGCCGCCGCCTGAAATCCTCCGGTTCCTGAAACATCTTAGGAACCTGAGACAGCGCAGTTTCCAGCGGGTTGTGTTCCCATGTCGGGGGCAGGAGCTTTTGCTTCTCGGTATTGAAGTACCTGACGTCCTGTCCGTGGGAGCTAATGTGAAGAAACGGCGCCGGCCGCCCCCTATTCTGGCTGAGCGTCTCTTCGCGGATCGCGTGGGCGATTCCCTGCGGCCGAAGCCACAGCGAGTATTCGAGGGGATGGTATCCTGAAACTTCCATCGAGATTCCCAGTCCGAGTTCCTCGGCCTGGTCGTAGGTAAGGACATTTGCCAGGCCCCCTAGTTCCGAGATTGCTGGGCCTAGCCGTGCCTGTGCGGAGTTCGCCAGCAGGGACAACACATCGAGCACGGATGTCTTTCCAGTTCCATTGGCTCCGATCATCACCGACAAGGGGCGCAAGGAAAGACGAACGTCGCGCAAGCGCCGAAAGCCTTCGATTGAGAGCTGGCCGAAGCGTGTCAAAGAATAAGCCATCGTGACCTATTCTATTTCGAATTCCAATATGCCTGCTGGCCGATGTAATCGTCGTCCGGCAGATTCGCCAGGATCAGCCGGCGCACTTCCAGCGGGTCGACCTCGCCCTGCTGCTGGTAAATGATCTTGCCGTCGATCCCGATCAGCACGGTGTACGGCACCCCGGCATTCCATGCCGGGTCGAACGCGGCCATCTGGTCGTACGTCTCGTTGGTGGCGAAGATCAGGTTCTTCGTAGAAGCATGTTGCTCGTTCAAAAACTTCAGAACGCCCTTGCTCTCGTCCGGGAAGTTGACGCTCACCGTCACCATATCGAACGCCCGCTTGCGATACATGCGGTACATCTTCTGAAACTCGGGGAATTCGGCCGTGCAGGGGCCGCACCAGGTCGCCCAGAAATCCACCAACAGGACCTTGCCGGTGCCGTTCTTGCGCAACGCTTGCAGGCGATCCAGCCCGGCAGGATCGAGCGCCACAGGCTCCTTGGCGATGCGCGCCATCTCCGCCTCGCCACCCGCCTGCTTGTACGCCCACTTGATGGAGCAGCCCACCGTGGGTGTCTTTTCGTTAGCCACAGGCTTGCCCGCCAGCACCGCGTCGATGGCCAGCCGCGCATCCTGCCGGTTGGCCAGCGCCTCCCGCGGGCTCGAATCGACGCGGCCCTGGTACCGCAACTTACGCTCCTGGTCGAACACAAACACGTGCGGCGTGGCCGTCGGACCGTACGCGCGCGCCACCGACTGCGTCTCGCCGTCATATAGAAACGGGAAATCGAAATGCCGGTATTCGGCGCGGATCTTCATCTCCGGCAGCGAATCCGCCAGATCCGTGTAGCCCAGTTCATCCAGGCGCACGGCCTTCGGATCGTTGGGCTGAATCGCCACCAGCGCCACGCCGCGATCCCGGTAATCCGCGGCCAGCTTCAGGATACGGCCTTCGTAAAGCTGCGCCGTGGGGCAGTGGACGCAGGTGAAGACCAGCACCAGCACTTTGCTCGCTGCGAAATCCTGCAAACGGTAAGTCGTGCCATCGACGGCCGGCAGATTGAAATCCGGCGCGGCGGCGCCGATCGCCAATGTGGGGGGACTGTCGTCCGCCATGACAGCTCCACTACATGCCAGCATCAAGGCGGCGATCTTGAGTCTCATGTCTTAAGTATGCCCCGCCTTAGACCTGGCGGGAGGCCAGTCGGCGGCGGTCGATCTCCGGAATGCCTTCCGGCAGGCGCGCGTCCGCCACCGGGTCGCCGGCCGAGATCCGGAGCGGAACCACACCCGCCCACACGGACAGCGAGTAATCCTCTTCGTCGTCGATAGGCCCGCCGGTGCGCACTTTCGCGGATACCTCGTCGAGCGCCAGCGCCAGCACCGTGGTGCTCTTCAGCTCCTGCTCGGTGGGCTGCCGGACTTCGTCCCAACGGCCCGGCACGATGTGATTGGTGAAGTGGCTGAGCGCCGCCGTTTTCTCCGCGGGATCGGTGACCGCGCGCGCCTGGCCCAGCACCACCACCGAGCGGTAATTCATGGAATGGTGAAACGCCGATCGCGCCAGCACCAGGCCATCCACCAGCGTCACGGTGACGCAAAGCCGGGCGCCCTGGCCGAGCTCGCGCAACATGCGGCTGGCGGCGGATCCGTGAATGTAGAGTAGATCGCCGGCACGCGCGTAGCCTGTCGGAATCACGTAGGGCTGGCCGTCCACCGCGAACCCCACGTGGCAGATAAAACCTTCGTCGAGGATCGCGTGGACTTGCGCGTGGTCGTACACGCCGCGCTTGGGCAGGCGCTTCACTTGAGTGCGTTCGGTGGGTGTGTATTTGTCCATTGTTCCCAGTCTAGCAATGGACCGCTTACGGCCGTGCGGGGCTACGACGCGCGCGCCGCCAACTGGCGCTGGTGATTCCGCAGGTAAGCGCCGAACATGCGGTCGGCCAGCCGGATATGATCGCTCAGCCAGGCGTAGAGAAATTCCAGCAGATCGAGCGCCGCGTCGCGATCGCCTCGGCGTATACGCCGCTCCAGCGCCCTCACCCGGGTGCGCGCCGTGTAGTGTTGGCGCCGGTGCCAGGCATAGAGGGAGTAGCCGGCCCCGCGCATCTCGCGCTCCTCGTGCGAGAAGTGGTGCGCGGTGTGGATGACCAGGTCCTCCACGATCGATTGCACCTCGGGCGTCGGCGCACCCGCCATCATGGCTCGCTGCAAATCGTCGCACAGGCGAAAGAGCTGTTGATGTTCGGTGTCCACGACGGGAACGTGCACGGCGTGCGATTCGTTCCATTCAAAGATTCGCATGTGAATATCTTAATTATACGACTTCCTGGGGCGGGACTCCAGTCCCGCGGCCGGCGTCCACGCCGGCTTGCCGGTGCGCGAAGAGGCGGGTCTGGAGACCCGCCGCAGGCGTGGACGCCTGCCCCACAGGGTCTTAGCGCCCGCGGGCGTCGCTCTGAGCGACAACCGTGACCGATGCCGAAGCGCTGGCCTGCGTTTGCGGGTTCCAAACCGTCACCGTCAGTTGGTCGCCGGCCGCCAAGGGGCACACTGCGTTTTGATTCACGTTCGCCACCACCGATATGGCGGTGTCCGACCATTCGCCGATCTGCACGGTGCAGGCGTCTCCGGTATGGCCCGCGCTCCAGTTCTGGGTGGTGTCGGTGATCTGCAGGAAGTTCGAATTGCCCTGATAAGGAAGCCCGAGCGGAAAGGCGCCGAACCCGCCAGTGGTGGCGAGGATACTAACCGGCGGCTGGGCTTGCGCCACGAACTGGTTGCATCCCGGCATGGAACATTGCGTGGTCACGGCCGCAATCTGCGGCGAACCCGGCAACTGCACGCCGCAAGCGGGAGACACCTCTCCGGGGCCGACGGGAAACACGGCGCAGGTGCCAGGCCCCGTTACAGGACTTGCGGTCTGCGGCAGGCTGGATGCCACGGGATAGTCGATCACCGGCGCGTACAGACCCATCAGGCCGGCGTCCCCGCCGGTCGCTTGCGCAGTCTTATACGGAGCGTACTCGCCGGCGCAAGTGAATGAACTGGCCGGCAGGATGTTCCGTATCATGATCTGGTTCAACGTTTGATAGTCCCCGGCGGTGGCCTTGGTCAGGTCGATCCAGGTGTATCCATTAGCGGGCGTCACCCACGAGGGTTGCGCCACACCGGTGCCCACGATCAGCGTGACGTAGCCGTCGGGATCCTGGATCAGCGGGAAGCACGGAAGGGTCGGGTCGGCCGGACAACTGTCCGGGAGGCTGGCCAGCGTGCCTCCTCCGGGGATATCGAACGACACACTCATATAGCGCATCTGTTCGTTGCCGGAGCGCGAGCAACCGTTGGTGCATGGCGTCGGCGGCGTGGTGGGGACGCGAAAACGCAGCCGCAGCGCCTCGCCCGCATTGGCAAGCGTCTGCGGCAGCCCCGATGGCACATACGCGAACAGATAGCTGCCCTCCGGAACCGGGCCTGGAATATATTCGTCGCCGCGCACGATCTGCATCTGGCTGGACGGGATAATTCCCCAGCATTGGGTGGACTGCCAACTCGCGTACACGTTGTGTTCCTGCACCTGTTGCTGCGTCAGCCAGCCATTACCCGTGTCGGTATCGGTGGTCAGGATGTTCATGGTGTTCACCATGGTAGCCGGGTAGGCGCACCCGGAAGCTACGTCGCGCACGATGATGTGCGGCGCGGCGGAAGCAGGCGTCAGATCCAGATAGTTGCGGATCAGAATCGCTCCCGCCGTGTTCGGATTGGAGTGTTGCGGCGTGTCGATCTGGTGCAGCGGCATGGTGGGGTTGGCTTGGAAGAAGGCCGCATCGAGATTCCAGTTCATGAATGGATGACGCAGGGTGCCGTCCATGGCATTGACGTCGAAGTTGTATCCGGTGGTCATGCAGCCCGGCTCGAGAGTGCCAGGGCTCCCTCCGAGACTAATCGGCACGGCAAAAGGTTGCCCGCCGACGAATGCCACGCCCGGAAGATATGGGTTGATATTGCCTGCCGTCAGGGGCACGATATCCACGTCCGTTAGACTCTGGCTAACCGCGGAATGGTCGTCGTTGATATCGACTGAAAAATAGCGCGCATTCGGATAGTCTCCGACTATCACGAGCTGGTAAGGGGGCAGTGTCGTATCGATCTTGAAAAAGATCTTGTTATATACGGTGTCGAGATCCCCCCACTGACTGGCGGAGCCGTGTCCGGTTGAAAAATCGATGAAGTAGCATTTGTTGTCGAAATTGCCGAAAAAATTGCCTTTGGTGAATGACCCTGGATTGAATTGAGTCGGACAACTGCCGGCGTGTGCGGGCGCCGTCAACCAGACGAGACTGGCGGAGATCAGGCACGCGCTAGAGAGTCTTTTCATATGGGCTTTTCTTGGCTCCCCTCAGCCTGTGGCCAGTATACACCCGCCGATTTCCCGAATCCGCCGAATACTATTATTTTAGAGAACAATACCCTCAAATAAGGGCATAGCAGTACTGGGCGCCTTTCAGTGAGGCAGGCTCGGCAGCCTGCGCGGGCCTCGCAGGCCCGCTCTTCGGCGAGCGAAGCTCGCAAGGGCAGCGCATGGCGCTGCCCCACGGGCGAAACTGGCCCTGGCAGCGCACGGCGCTGCCCCACGGGCGAAACTGGCCCTGGCAGCGCATGGCGCTGCCCCACGGGCGAAACTGGCCCTGGCAGCGCATGGCGCTGCCCCACGGGCGAAACTGGCCCTGGCAGCGCATGGCGCTGCCCCACGGGCGTAGCTGGCCCTGGCAGCACATGGCGCTGCCCCACCTGCATCAATGCCCGAGCATCGGGAACAGCCGCCGCAGATCGTCGTCGCTCGGCTGCCGCCCGTACTCGCAAACTTCGAAGGCCTCCGCATGGGCGATCTTCGCCGCGCGTTCCGGACCGTACCACTTCTCCAGCGCGCGACGCACGGCCGGCGCGATCTCGCCCGCGCGGCTTCCGGCCAGCCACCGCTTCCGCTCCGCCGGGTCTTTGGGCACCGTGTCGAGGACGCCATCCACCCACGGCAGCCATTCGTAGACCTGCGAGACGTGCGCGTCCAGCGCCGCCACCTTCAGATCGAAGACATCGTCGATGCCGATAGCCACGTCCGGACGGAACGGCGACGGTTTTTGAAAATGGTCTTCGTAGTATAGGAAGACCGGGTTTTTGCGCAGCGGCGGCGTATCGGGACAAACATTGGGCACCACTACCATGTAAGCGGCGTCCTCCACCAGTACGCCTGTGTAGCGGTGATCCGGATGATAGTCGTTGGGCCGCGGCGCCAGCACGATATCGGCGTTCCACTGCCGTATGCGCCGGATGATCTGCTCGCGCACGGCGATAGTGGGCAACAGCTCGCCGTCATGGTTATCGAGCACTTCGTAAGTAATGCCCAGCCGCCGCCCGGACTCCTCCGCTTCCGCGCGCCGGCGCTTGGCCAACGCGCCGCCTCCCATCGACTGATGGCCGGCATCGCCGTTGGTCACGGAAACAAATTTCACCGCGGCCCCCAGGGCGCGGAATTTCGCGGCGGTGCCCGCGGCGCGGATGTCGCAATCGTCCGGGTGCGCGCCAAATGCGATCACGCGCAACGGGCCATCCTGCGCCAGCAGCGCGGCCGCCGGCAGCAGCAGAAAGAGGCAAACACGGCACATGTCAGACATCTCCGAACTCGTCTTTCCAAACCGCCTCGCGTTTTTGATAGAGCGCGGTGCGGCCCAGGATCGCGAACAGCGTGCTGATGGCGGAACGCTCGGCGACGTTCTCCGCTTCGCCATTCTGAATGCGCGTCAGGAACGCTTCAATGGCATCGTTAGTGATGTCGCGAGGCGACTGCATGGTTTCTGCGTCCTTGGGGCCTTTGTGATGTACCATGCGCGCGCGCGAAGTTTCGATTACTCCTTTGGTGCCGGTGAATTCCTCCCCGACCCGCGCGAATCCCGGCGGGCTGATCTGATTGGCCTCGTAATTCACGTGAATGCCGTTCGGAAATTCGAACGAGAGCGTGAGGTGATCGAGGATCTCCATCGACGTGCGCACCTTGGTGCCGGCCATGCCTACGGCGCGAATCGGGCGGGCGTCCAGGAACCAATGCAGCACATCGAAGTTGTGGCAATCCTGCTCCACGATGAAATCGCCCGAGTAATCCCGGTAGCAGAACCAGTTGCGCAGGTGCTCGATCTTGGGGTCGTCATACGGTTTGCGCGTGAAGGGGTCGCTGCCGATCCAGAATGCGCGCGCGTTCACCAGTTCGCCGATCCGGCCCTCCCGGATGCGCTTGTAGGCTTCCAGGTAGACCGGGCCGTAGCGCTGCTGGAATCCGACGGAGACGTTCTTCTTGGGATCGGCTTTGCGGCTGGCGGCGATGATCGTCTTGACGCCTTCAAGGTCCACCCCCATGGGCTTTTCGCAGTAGACGTGCTTGCGCGCTTCGATGGCGGCGGCCAGCATGCGCGGGTGCTCGAACGGCGGCGTGGCGATGATCACGGCGTCGAGGTCGGGGGCCGCCAGCAGCTTTTCGTAATCCTTGTAGACGGCGGGCTTTTCGATCTTGATTTTCTGCGTGCCGATTTCGATGCGATCGTCGAACAGGTCGCATAGCGCGGTGACGCGCGCGCGGGGATCGGCATTAAAGATGGTGGCGTCGTACTGGCCCCGTCCACCCACGCCAATGAGGCCGACGGCGATCTTGGAATTCGCCTGCGAGCCCCGGACGGCCTCGGGGCGAACGATGGTGAAGCCGGCGGCCATCGCGGCGCCGGTCTTTTCGATGAGCTGCCTGCGGGTCATGGACATGGTGCAAAGGATCTCCTTAGCGGATTATATGCCAATGCAGCAAAGACGAATTAGCCGCCCATGGGGCGCGACAGAAAAGTGGAAAGGCGGTGTTTGTTCACCTTCGCCGGATTCGGGCTGGGCTTATTGCTTGTGTTTTATGCCGGTGGTGTTGCGACTCGTCGGCCCATACGGTATGCGGGATTCCCATTCTTGTGTCGCGTACCCCCGCCCATGGCCGCGGAGGAACGCGGAGTGCGCCGGGATAAACCGGCATGGAATAGGCATGAACCCTGCGCAGTCACAGGCCCCACGCATGCCTGAAAATTCGATGCGCGAGAACCGGGAGACCCCACCGGCGTCCGGCGGCAGTACGCCGGACCGGCTGGAGAAGACGACGAGCTATATGGCCAGCATGTACGCCGGCGGGAGTCGGACGAACAGGCAGTACTTGCAAATTCGCGCAGATCCTGCTGAATGGCGGGGATCTGAATGGCAAGCGCTTGTTGAGTCCGCGGACGGTGGATTTGATGGCGTCGAATCACGTGGGCGAGATGTTCAATGGGAAGCTCGGCCGCCCGGCGCAAGGCATGGGCTACGGTTTGCTGGTGGGCATCGTCGAGGACAGCGTGGCCGCGGGGCTGCGCGTCTCAAATGGAAGCTTCGGGTGGGATGGCGCGTGTGGCACGCAAATGTGGATCGATCCGCGGGAGAAGATGGTGACTGATCCAAACCCAGGTTCCGTCCATGCAACGAGACTTCGAGAACGCCGTAATGCAGGCGACTGTGGAGTAGGCGCGCGAACTCGCCGCCGCGACCGGCGAAACCCTGACCGAAGCTGTGGTCAATGCTCTGCGCGAGGGACTGGTCCGTCAGCGCGGAAGGTCCCGAGGCCCGCGCGTGCGCGACGAACTCCGCGCCATCCGCGAAAGGTGCGCCCGGTATCCAGTCTTGGACCGCCGCAGCGCCGGCGAGATCCTCGGTTACGACGAGCGTGGACTGCCGCGCTGATGGTGATCGCCACCTCGACACTCATCGCGATCCTGGCCAATGCGCCGGAGGCGGAGCTCTTCGAAGCAGCCATCGATGCCGACCCGTTCGCCTGATCTCAGCCGCCTCGGTCCTCGAAGCGGCATCGTAGCTGGAGCGCGTTACGGAGATATCGGCGGCCGGGAACTGGATCTGTCGTTGTATAAGGCGGAGATTCAGATTGTCGCCGTGACTGCAGGACCAGGTGGATGTCGGCCGTCACGCATTCAACAGGTATGGCAAGGGCCGCCACCCCGCGGCATTGAACTTCGGGGACTGCTTTTCGTACGCGCTGGCGAAGACTTCCGGCGAGCCGCTCCTCTTTAAGGGCCACGATTTCCCGCAGACCGACGTTGTGATCGCGATGATGTGATCCGGGGCGCTTCACCAGGTTCCAAGCTGAGCGCTACGCGGTTCGTGAATTCCTCAAGCTTGTCGACAGTTTCCGTGGCTCGGTCGGGAGACGCTGAGAATAAGCCGGCCTGAAGAGGCTTCCAGCTCTGACCAGCCTGCTTGATACCCTTCCGCACCCGGTCGAATAGGCCGCGGCGACGCCAAACGAAAGAACCCAGAGGAGACCAGAATCCGAACGAGCCTTCGATGTTAAGGTCGCCGCAAATCAAAGATTGGAAAAACTCGAAATCTGTCGAAACTCGCCGATACCTCTTCACCGTCATTCGAGAACTCGCGTAACGCAGGACGCAACGACTCCTCCAGGTAATCCGAAACGGCAAAGTGATGACGTTCCATTCCTGGCAGCCACTTCCAGTAACGCTGGGCGAAGGCCGCGCCATGGTGGAGAACAGTCACCAGAGAAGCCTCCGCTTCGTGCGGGCGTGGGCGTAACCTCGGCTCGATCAAAAGCCGCAGAACGCCGAACGAATCGCTCGCACACGCGGCCACGCCACCGGCGTACATCAAGCGCAAAACCGGGTACCGGGCCACATTCACCCAGGCCTCGTAAAACATGCTCTTTGGGTCGGAGGCGACCGCAATACGCAACAGCGCTTTGGCGAACGTGTCCCATTGATTTCCGAGTGAGAAAACAGCTTCGTGATCACGGTCTGCCCGAGGACGAAGGAGTGCTCGTTCGATTGTCCTATACCGTTCACAAAAACTCGCGGAAGCTAGCACGAATGTTTTTCAAGGCGGACTGGTGGTAGATGGATTCCAAATGAGAACGTTGCCCAAAAAGTTTGCCCGTTATCGAGTGTCACGCAATCGGCAAAATCGGCGCTTCTTAACACCTGTCCGGCTGACCGGCGCGGCAGTGGCGCACCCAAGAAATGTCGTTAACCATCCAACATCCCGTCCAGCCACGCCTTCACCCCCGGCCACTCCTCATCGATCACGCTGAAATAAACCGTATGCCGTACCCGCCCGCTCTCCGTCATCATGTGCTTCCGGAACGTGCCCTCCTCCACCGCCCCCAGCCGCAGGATCGCCTGCCGCGACCGCTCGTTCAGCGAATCCGTCTTCAGCTCCACCCGCATCGCCCCCAGCGTCTCGAACGCATGCCGCAGCATCAGGTACTTCGCCTCCGTATTCACCGCCGTGCGCTGCCACCGCCGCCCGATCCACGTCCAGCCAATTTCCAGCCGCCGGTGCATGCGCTCGATCGCCGCGAAACGAGTGCTGCCGATCGCCCGTCCCGACGCGCGCTCCACCGTCGCGAATGGCAGCGCCGATCCCTCCGCCTGCGCCCGCAGCGCGATCTCGATGTAAGCGCGCATATCGTCCGGCGTGCGCACCGCCTGCGGAATCCAGCGCCACAGTTCCTCGTCCAGCCCCGCCTCGCACAGATCCGTATAGTGCGCCAGCGTCAGCGGTTCCAATCGCACATAACGGCCTTCCAGCGTCACAGGTTGTATATCCATCCGTTCATTTTACAAACTGTTCACATCCGCGAAGCACGCTCCGCGCGGCCCAAGCCGTACACTGTGAACAGTATGCGCAAAACTTTAATCCTGGCTCTGATCCTCGCCACCGGCGCCTGGGCGGACGGCACCATGAAAGTGATGCAGTCCTTCGGCACGGGCAACCTGGACGAAGGCAGCGACCTGTACGCGGGCCTCATCCGCGACTCGTCCGGCAACCTCTATGGCGCGGCCGAAAGTGGCGGCACGCGCGGCGCGGGCGTGGTCTATGAGCTTTCGTCCGTCACCGGCGGATGGACCGAAACCGTCCTCTACAATTTCAAAGGCGGCGCGGACGATGGCGCGAATCCGCATGCCACGCTCATGATGGATGGCGCCGGCAATCTCTACGGCACCACCGTCAGCGGCGGCCCCGCTACAGCGTGCAGGGGCGGCTGCGGCGCCGTGTTCATGCTCACGCCCGCTGGGGGCCACTGGCAGGAGACCGTGCTCTATCGCTTCACCGGCGGCGCGGATGGATCTATCCCTTACGCGGGGGTGTCCATGGATTCCGCGGGCAACCTCTACGGCGCGACCATCGGCGGCGGCGCGTCAAACGCCGGCGCGGTATACAAACTCACCCCAGGCGCGGCCGGCTGGGCGCAGACGGTGCTGTACAGCTTTGGAGGACGGCCCGACGGATCGGCCCCCTACCCCACTCCGATACTGGATGCCGCCGGCAATCTATACGGCACCACCAACACCGGCGGCGCGCACGGCCTCGGCATCGTCTACATGCTCGCGCCGCAAGCGGACGGCTCCTACGCCGAGCATGTGCTGCACACCTTCGCCGGCGGCGCAGACGGCGCCAATCCGCTCGCGGGGCCGACCTTCGGCCCGCACGGCACCCTATTCGGAACCACCACGCTGGGCGGCACCGCGAACTGCGGCACGGCTTTCGATCTGGTTCCCAATGGGGCGGGCGGCTGGACGGAGCGCATCCTGCACACATTCCTCGGCGTCACCGCTCAGGATGGCGAAAACCCCAACGGCCTGACTTTCGGCGCGGATGGCAGCCTGTACGGCACCTCGACTGGTGGAGGCACCGACAACCCTGGAACCATTTTCAAGATGACCCGCACCGGCGGCGGCGGTTGGAAGGAAACGGTGCTGTACAACTTCACCGCGGGAGCTACCGGAGCATATCCCTCCTCGGGTGTGGTCCTCGACCCGGCCGGCAACATCTACGGAACTACCTTGTGGGGCGGCCCATCCGGCGACACCACCGGCGGCGTAGCCTTCGAGTTCACACAGTAGGGCGGGGCCATGCCCCGCCAAGGCGGCGCATGGCGCCGCCCCACCTCTCCCGGCCGCTCGGCTTCATAGCGTACCCTGGTAACAGGACGCCATGAAGCACCTAGCCCTCCAAGCGCTCGACGCCGCCACCCACCCCACCGTCACCTACGCCGACACGCGCGTGGTGGAAATCCGCGACCGCCAGGTATCCACGAAAAATGGCAAAACGGGCCATGTTTCAAGCGGCGTCTCCATGGGCCTCGCCATCCGCGTCCTGGCCGACGGCTGCTGGGGCTTCGCCGCCACCGACGATCTCACGCGCGATGGCATCCACGCCGCCGCCGCCCTGGCCCTCGAAATCGCGCGCGCCGGCACCCTCGCCAAGAAGGAAGACGTCACCCTCGCCCCTGAAGCCAAATACGAGGCCGAGTGGGTCTCGCCCATCAAAATCGATCCCTTCACCATTCCTGTCGACCGCAACGTCGCGCTGCTCCTCGATATCGATCGCGAGTTGCGCCGCAATCCCGGCGTCACGATGGCCGAAGGCGCCATGTCTTTCGAACGCCGCCGCCAGGTCTTCGCTTCCTCCATCGGCAGCGTGATCGATCAAACCCGCTACATCAGCGGCGTCGGCTACGCCGCACTGGCTTACAAAGACGGTGAGATCCAAAAGCGCTCGTATCCGAATTCCTTCGGCGGCCAGCATCAGCTCAAGGGCTACGAGTTAGTCGACGAGTGGGACCTGGTCGCGAACGCCCCCCGCATCGCCGAAGAGGCCGTCGCCCTGCACTCCGCCGATCAGTGCCCCGAGGGCGAATTCGACCTCATCCTCGACAGCTCGCAGCTAGGCCTGCAGATCCACGAGTCGGTCGGCCATCCTATCGAGCTCGACCGCGTCCTGGGCAGCGAGGCCAATTACGCGGGCATGAGCTTCCTCACCGTCGATCGGTTACGCCGCCTGCGTTACGGCTCGGAAATCGTGAACGTGGTTTGCGACGCGCGGCCGGAGCATGGGCCCGGCCTGGGCACGTTCGCCTTCGACGATGAAGGCGTGCCCGCGCAATCCACCGATATCATCCGCGACGGCTTGTTCACGGGCTACATGACTTCGCGCGAGACCGCCGCGGCCGTCGGCGAGCCGCGCTCCAACGGCACCATGCGCGCCGACGGTTGGTCGCGCATGCCTCTGATCCGCATGACCAATGTCAGCCTGCGCCCTGGCCGGCAGTCGCTCGACGAAGTCTTCGGCGGCGTCGACCACGCTATTTATATGGAGACCAACCGCAGTTGGTCGATCGACGACAAGCGTTACAATTTCCAATTCGGCTGCGAGATCGGCTGGGAGATTCGCAAAGGCAAGCGCGTCCGCATGCTGAAGAATCCGAGCTACAGCGGCATCACGACGGAATTCTGGAACGCCTGCGCGGCCATCGCCGGGCCCGAACACTGGATGCTTTGGGGCACGCCCAACTGCGGCAAGGGGCAGCCGGAGCAGATCATGGGCACAGGCCACGGCGCAAGCCCCGCGCGCTTCAGCCGCATCAAAGTCGGGAGCGCTTATGCCGATTGAATCCGCGCGCTGCCAAGCCATTTTCGACCAGGTCGTGGACGCGGCGCGCACGCTGGGCGTCGCCGGCGCCGAGGCCATCCTGACCGCCGAATGCAGCGCGCTCACGCGCTTCGCCAACAACGCCATTCATCAAAATGTCGCCGAGCGCAGCGGCCAACTGTCCGTCCGCGTGCAGTTCGACGGACGTACCGCGCGCGCCACCACCAACCGGCTGGACGATGAGTCCATCCGCCAGGTAGTAGCGGAGTCCGTGTCTCTTACGAAGCTGCAGGAACCCGACGCAAGCTTGCTGCCGTTAAGTAGGCCGGGCCTCCCGGCCTGTCCTGTAGCCCGCTGGCACGCACCCACCGCGCATGTATCTCCCGCCGATCGCGCTAGAGCCGTAGCCGAGGCCATCCGCATCGTCGAATCCTCAGGCCAGACCGCGGCAGGCATCTACGCCACATCTGAAACCGTATCCGCCCTCCTGAACTCGAATGGCGTCTTCGCCTACTATCCCGAAACGATGGCCCAGTTCTCCATCACCGCGATGGCCGCCGATAGCTCAGGCTGGGCGAAGGGCAGCGCCTGCTCGCACCGCGATCTGGATCCCGCCGCCATGGCGCGCTCGGCCGCCGCCAAATCGCAAACATCGCGCGATCCAATCGAACTCCCACCCGGCGCTTATACGGTGATCCTCGAACCGGCTGCCGTCCTGGATCTGGTGGGCCAGATGTTCGGCGACTTCAGCGCCACCGCCATCGGCGACGGCCGCAGTTTCCTGCGCGACCGTATCGGCGAAAAGCTCTTCGGTGAAAACGTCACCATTTATGACGATGCGTATCACCCGCTGCAAGCCGGCGCGCCTTTCGATGGCGAAGGCGTTCCGCGGCGCAAACTCGCGCTTGTCGACCATGGCGTGGTCCGCGACGTGGCATTCTGCCGCCAAGCCGCGCACGCCGCCGGAGTCGAGCCGACCGGGCACGGCTTCCCGCTGCCCAACGAGTACGGCGAAGCGCCCATGAACATCGTGATTGCGGGCGGCGCGACGCCGCTTGAAGACATGATCGCCTGCACCGCGCGCGGCATCCTGGTCACGCGGCTCTGGTACATCCGCGAAGTCGATCCCTACGAAAAGATCATGACCGGCATGACCCGCGACGGCACATTTCTGATCGAAGACGGCCGCGTCAGCCGCGGCGTACGCAATTTCCGCTTCAATCAAGCCCTGCCGGAGCTGCTGTCGAATGTGGAAGCGCTCTCGCCTTCGGTGCGCGCGTCGGGCGAAGAAGCCTTCGACATGGTAGTTCCCGCCATGAAGGTCCGCGGCTTCCACTTCACTGAAGTCACCCGCTTCTAACAGGACCAGTTTGTGGCAAACCGGCGAGACGAGGCCACGGCGATCGACCGCGCGACCATTTTCAAGACACCGGCAACCGGCGACCCAGCGCTAGCCGAACTGGTGCATCGCCTGGTGGCGGCATACCCGGGATCGACCCGAAGCCTCATCCATTGCCGGCTCGCTCGGAAGACGCCCGGCTAAGGCCCAGACGGTCTTGCAGTGTTACAGATCGGAGGTTTGCCATACAGCGAGACGTGCTCATCGTACAACTGCTGTTCGCGGCGCAAATAGTCCGCCGTATATTCGTACCGGTAGTTCTTTGCGTTCTTCTTGATGCACGAATCCGCCGGCTCATTGAGGTGCCGGGTCAAGCGGAACTGGAGTTCATCCGAGCTACCGATGTATATGACGATTTCCGAGGAATCGCCAAACTCGTAAACAGCCCGGTAGTTGTGGTCGTATCCGACAAGCGATTCACGGAAAGTCCACCATTGCGACAAAGACATTCACGCCCTTTCGAGACGGCTTACTCCGTCGTACCTTGGATCCCAGCGCCGCGGTCTTACTTGAGGTGGATGGAAATACCGCGAGCAAACGCGTCAAACCTTCTCCTCGGCTGTGGCTTGGCTAAGAGACGGAACATCTTCGGATTGTCTGACTTAGGTCGGATGATCCGATGAGTGCAGCGGAATTGCTCAATCGCCACCTAGTGTGAGCCGATGCGGCATGCTTGTCAAGGGCAAATGCATAATACTTCCCATGATTGGCCGTCTTCGCTGATTCTAATCGGATTCCATTTTTGGAAGAGCGGATTCGACTGTGGGATAAGTTACTTCCCAAAGATCTCGCGCGTCAAATCCTCCTGCTTCTTCGGCCGCTGCTCGTCCGCAGGTTCTGGCCGCGCCGCACCCTGACGACACGATGACCGCGTGGGCCTGATAGAGAAGACCCGCGGCTTCCCCCGTATCGCGCAACACGGTGGGCATCTGGTGGCTGGACCCGAATACTATTCCTGCCACGTTGGAAGCATGGTGCGGTGGATCGGTGCGCTGGGGATGACATCCGGGCAACGATTGGGTCCTCACGGCGGAAGCTGGCGATGAAGGAAGCAGGCAAAAAGAGAGGTGTGTCTTTGTAGCCAGCCCGACAGCAGCCATTCTGGCAGTTGCGGCGCATGAAAAGGGCAGAATGGTCTTTTTTTTAAGTGCTATAAGGTACTTAAGCTCCAAAGGAGGGAAAACAAACTTGCTCTCAACGGTTGCAAGAGAGGCAAACGGGTGTAGACTCGATGCAGCCGGGATGTAAGAAAGAAAGTCTGGCTAAGGTGATATATGAAAAGGATAGTGAGAACATGCCAGAAGCGGCGTACCCGGCCGAGTTTCCGGTAATAACTGGGAACAATTGGCAGCCTCCATCCGAGACGAGTCCCGCCGAGGTCTCCAGCCAGGGAAAACCCATGCTGCGCTCGGTGCATAGGTTGACGTTTCTAGTGTTTTTAGTTTGAGTCTTTGTGAGTTGCCTTTCAGCCCAGGTAAACGCTTGGGTACCATGCGGTAACGAGGGCGGGACATGCGTGATTCCACCGGACTCCGGCAGGCTGCTCGTCCGCTTCGGAGCGGAGCAGCAGTTCGCCGTCCTGGAACTCCGGTCAGTCACTAATATTCCCTGCAATAGCTCCGTCACTGTGCGCGGATGTCAAGTGCACCACCATCAAGGCGGCACAAGGGAGCGACGCTAGCAAATAGTGTAGCCGCGACGACCGGTTTCGCGTCCGCCACAGCGTGCGTCCGGCCACGTGCAGGCGTGCCGCCGGCTAAATCGGCGGATCATATCATACGGCAGGCCGGTATCCACCGCCTGCGTGATCTGCCCGTTGTTCTGCGTGCCGAATGTGGCGCCGGTGGAGGCCAAATTATCCCTCTCGTTCCGCGGGCGATAGGCAACTCTCCCACCTCACCCCCCGAAAATCTCCTTGGTCAAATCCTCCTGCTCCTCAGGCCGTTGCTCGTTCCAAACACCCACCACCAGCGACGCCGCCGCCAAAGTGAACGCCCCAATCGCAATGCCATCCAATCCGCGATGCCATAGGATCGCCCCGGCCGCGATCGCCGTCCGGATCAGCCATCCGTAGAAGCTGCGCGCGCCCTGGCGGCCGCGACGCATCCGCACAATCGAGCGCCCCAGGAAGTGCGCGAAGAACAGGCAAAAAAGTCCCAACACGATGCGCAGGAAGTCCATCGGTATCGGCATGCTCTCAATTTGGCGCAACTCCGCCCCGTTTGCAAGCGCCCCCGCGCCTTGACACAATGAGCCACATGAGCCTGATGCAGGATATCCGCGGTTTCCCCGTATCGCGCAACGCCGTGGCCATCTGGTGGCTGGGCCAGAACGGTTTTATCTTCAAGACGGCTGAAGGCACGCTGGTCTCGACCGACTTGTACCTGACCAATTCCTGCCACGAAACCTATCCCGATTCCGGCATCAACCTGGATCGCCAGGTGCCCATCCTGCTGCCGCCCGAAGCGTTGGACGTGGATATCTTCACCTGCACCCACAACCATCAGGACCATACCGACCCAGTCACTATCGAGCGTCTGCGCCACAAGGACACCACCCAATTCATCGGCCCGCATCCGAGTTGCGAAGTGTTTCAAGCACAAGGCGTGGAGACCGGCCGGATCGTGCCCGCTTGGCCTTCCTGCCAGCTCGAGTTCCGCGACGTGACGGTCCACGGCACGTTCGCGCTGCCCACCGATTCGACCGACCTCAATCACATGGGCTTCGTTTTCCAGTTCGGCAAAGGCCCGCGCGTCTACGTGACCGGCGATACGGACTACAGCGAATTGCTGGCCTCGGCGGGCAAGCATCGCCCGGATTTGATGATCGCCTGCATTAACGGCGGCTTCAACAATCTATCGCACTACGAGGCCGCGCAACTGGCCGCGCAGATCCAGCCCAAGGGCGCCATCCCCTGCCACTACGATATGTTTCCGGATAATTCGGTCGATCCCGGCCAGTTCCGCGCGTCGCTGACGCTGCGGGCGCCCGAAGTGCGCTACTTGCGCCTGGAACACGGCAAGCCATTCGTGTTTTCGTTGTAGGTGGGGCAGGCTCGAAGCCTGCGCGGGCCTCGCAGGCCCGCTCCGCGGCGAGCGAAGCTCGCCCAACACAGGCTGAAGCCTGTAGCAACACAGACTGAAGCCTGTAGCCACACAAGCTGAAGCCTTTAGCAACACAGGCTGAAGCCTGTAGCCACACAGGCTGAAGCCTGTGCCACCGGCGGGATACTAAGGCCGCCACAACTCCGGCGTCACATGCAGCCACGTGCGCCGTAGCGTGACACCCGCCGCCACCGGCGCCGCGCACAAATCGCTCCCCGCGCCGCACAAATCGATCCGGTAAAGCGGCACGTCGCGCGGCTTCACCACGTAGCCGCCCGCCTGCATCGCCCACGAATCCCGGAAGTTCGGCGTCACGATGCCATTGTCCCGTTCCGCCCGCACGCGAAATTGTCCCACCGACGGCTCGTAGTTCGCGTAGCTGAAACATCGGCCCACGCACACTCGATCCACCACATGCAGCAGCGCGAATTCGCGCAGGTTCGTATCCATTAAGGCGCTGACCACGCGCTGCCCCGGTGGAAGCTGTGCCACCACCCGCTCCATGCGGTCCTCTACCCGGTTCAGGGCGCTTTCATCCTGATAAACGAAACAGAAGAAGATGGCTGCCGCGGCCCCCATGGCGGCCGTCACCCACTTTCGCGCCGGTACGGCCGCCGCCAGCGCGCAATACAATACCGCGCCCGCCAGCGACATCCGCGCGATCAGCAGGCTTTCCGCTTGGCCGCTGGCCGGCAGCACCACGATGCTCGGCAGCAGCGCCACGCATGCCACCGTCAGGATCGCCAAGTGCCAGCGCACATCCAGCAGCGTGCGGCGCAGCCCGCGCTTTTCGAGCACCCTCTGAAACGCCAGAGCCCACAGTGCCAGCACCGCCGCCGCCAACGGCAGATACCGGTCGCCGAAAACCCAGATCTGATCCGCGCCTGTAATCCAGCGCGCCTGACCGGACTCCCACTGGCAGTGGAAGAATAGCTTGAGCGACACGCCCAACGCGGCTAATCCGGCCAACGCTCCGCCCGCCAGCAGGATGCGGTAGCGCGGCGCCATGGCGCGTGCCACGCCGCCGTAAGCCAGCACGGCGATCGCCCACAGCACCGGCATCGGATGCGCCACGTAGCTTACCACCAGCAGCCCGCCCACCGCCAGCCATTTCCCCGGCCATTTCGAAGGAGCGGAGCGGCGCGCGATACCTTGCGCCACAGCCAGCGCCCAGAACGCCAACCCCAGTGAAAGATAAAAGTTGAACAGGCCCATGTGGAACACCCAGCCATAGGCCAGCATGGCCAGGCAGGGCGTCCACGGCCACGGGGCCGCGCGTCGCGAAACCGCCCGCACCAGGGCGAACGCGCCCCAAAAGAAAACCAGCACCGCCACTGCCACCGCGATGCGCTGCGCCGGGCCGGGGCCAAACGTCTTCAGCAGCGCGCTCAGCAACAGATCGAACAGTACGTTGTGGCTCTGCCGCGCCAGAGTGAGGGCGCCGGCCTTTCCCTGTTCGATCAACTGCGCCAACCACGCGTTGTAAAGGTGACTCGAAAGATCCCCCGCCTGGATGCGGCGCTGCCAAAAACATGGCGCCAGTACGGCCAGCGAAACAGCGGGATACAAAATCCACTTTGGGATTGGCGGGGTCCGAGCCGTCATGCTCACACAGCCATTATTATCCGGGGGCCCGCAGCCGCGCCGCATACTCTCTTTCGATAACCCGCCCTGGCGCTGGGAGTCCGGTCTGCGCCCCGGCACTGTGCAAACGCGCTTCCAGAAACAGCGCCGCCACGGCCGAGCCGGCCAGTAGGCTCCAGGCCAGGGCGCCGTTGCTTTCGAGCGGCGGCGACGGCAGACGCAGATAAATCAACCACGCCGCAACCGCCAGGCCGCCGGCCGCCACCGCAGCCGCGCGCGCCGCATTCCGCCATGGCACATCGGGCACCGCCAGCCCTTGCGCCAGCAGTGCGAAGGGCACCGCCACAAACAGGTCCACCAGATAATGCTCGCCGAATCCCAACGTCGCCAAAATGGTGATCGCCAGCAGCCCGCCGGCGAGGCCTCGGCACAGCTTCGGCCATGGGCGCGAGTTCCACAGAATCAGCAAGGCCATGGCAATGTGGACGGAAGGCATGGCATTGCGCGGCGCCGAGTCCACCGCCACCATCCGGAAAGGAGGCGCGCCGGACGGTGGCGGCGAGTACGGAAACTGGGTTCCGAATACGTGTACGGGCCCCGCTGCGGGATATAGGTTGTACAGCAGAAATCCGCCCGCGGCCGCCACGGCGAACGCCGGCATCAGCCGCGAAATGTGCCCGCCGGGTCTGCCGCGCTCCATGGCAAAGGCGACCGCCATGGCGAAGGGGAGCGCTTCGTAGCCGATATAGCAAATCTGCCGGAGAGCGGCGGATCGAGCGAAAATCCGACCGATGAGAAAACTGGGCTGGCCGCCCAATTGCTCATCAAATGCATACAAGAATAAGTCGTAAGTCTTTGGATGTACAACGCTTGTTACGGCCAGAGAAAATCCCGCCAGGACCAGGAACAGGGGAAACATGGACGCTGTCAGGCATGTGTCCAGGCTAGATTGCCGTTGGCCGGGACCGGACCACAGTGCTGTCAGGGCCGAAGTCCCCAAGCTGCCCAGACCCAGAAAGGCGGGGAATGTGCAGAGTGGCGGACCACCGTCGAGCATGCCGCAAAGCGCCCAAAAGCCCGCGCCCAGCAGCAGGGTGCCGCCCAGGCTGCGAACCCCCGGCCGAGCCCAAAGACATATCGCGAATGAGCCCGTAAGCGCCGATGCCAGATAGGCATATGACGCAATATGAAAGTGGAGCATCAGCCCCGCAAGCAAGCTCAAGATGCCCGCTGATGCGATCGACTTACCGGCTAACCGAACGCCCGCCACTCACAGACTATCGGCGGAACCGGCTCCCGGCGCTAGCGGACCGAAATGAGGCTGGAGGAGGCCAGCAGCAGGCTCGCCACCAGCAGCGTGTCGACGATGAGGCGCGCCCACGGCACGGCTTTCAAGCGCAAGATCATATCGCTTTATTATGCGGGTGTTCGCACCGCGGCGTTATACTCCATTTGGTTAGTGAACCGTCGCGTCGCGGTGGCGCCCATGCGCGCACCGAGCCACCACGCCGCAGCCACCGACACAACACAAATGCAGAGGAAGACGGGTGGAGCTTCCGTGATCCACACCACCCCAAACCGCAGCGCGCCGCACCACGCCAGCACCAAAGCCAGCCATGCCGCCGCTGGGATGTAGGCGCGTTGAGCCACGCCATACACGAACGCCGTGAAGGGCGCTGCCACCACCAGGTCGACCAGATAGTGTTCGCCCGTGGCCAACGTCGCCAGTACGGTCAGCAGCAGGTTCAGCCGTGCGGTCCACCGCGCGAGCCGCCACCGGCCGCAGAACCAACACGCCAGCAGCGCCGTGGATGTGTGCAGCGACGGCATGCAATTGGGCGGAGCCAGGACCTGCAGCGTGTGCAACGCGGGCATACCCGGCCGTACGGCGGGAAAACCGGCGAACGCGTACTCCGGACCGCACGCAGGGAGCAGCAGATACAGGCAGTAGCCGGCGCCGAAGTTCAGGGCGAAAGCGGCCAGCACCCGCTGCGGCGTCCCATCGCGGAGCAGATGTGCCGCGTAGACCAGCAATATGGCCATCGGCATCGCCTCATACACCACCACCAGCACCCGAAAAAGCGCCGTCGGGCGCAGCAGCCGGGCCATCGCGAAGGCTGGCGATCCGAGCGCGGTGTCCGCGGTATAGAGCCACAGGTCGTACTTCGCGGTGTGCCGGGCGGCAATCTGCAGCGCTACGCCCACGCAGCCCACGCCCAGGACACAAACCACGCCGACTACCAGGATCTGCCACAGCCGGGCATCCCGCTTGCGGATAGCCTGCACACTTATGGCGAGGAACCAGCAGGCCAGCAGGATTTGGAGCGCCGGGGGCATGCGGGACCCGCCTTACCGCTGCAGCAGCACGCTGGACGAAACCGCCAACAAACCCAACAGCAGCAGCGCATCCACAATCACGCGCGTCCACGGAATCGATTTCAAGCGCACGGCCGTCTCCCGGTTTTTCATTTCCATCTCGACGCCGGGTAGCGCGCACTCCACGGCGCACTCGGCCATGCTTCCATCGGGCATAATGTTATCCTCCTCCAAAAACCGGCGCCAACCGCAGGTCCGTGTTGCGCAGCGTGGCGCCGGCCCGCAGAGGCGAGACACAGATCCGCCGGCTGGTAGGCGCGCACAAGTCGATCCGGTACAACGGCAGATCCCGCGCTTTCACCACATACCCGCCCGTCTGAATATGATAAGACTCGCTGTAGTTCGACACCACGAAAGGGTTATCATGGTCCGCGCGCACGCGGAACTGCGCCGTCGAGGGCTCGTAGTTGGCGTAGCTGAAACACCGGCCCAGGCAGACGCGGTCGACGACGTGGTCCAGGGACCGGATGCGGCTCTCCTGGGCGGCCACTTCGCTTACCACACGCTGGCCCGGCGGCAGTTGTGCCACCGCCCGCGCCATTTCGGTTTCCACCTGGTTCAGCGCCCGTTCATCATGGTACGAAAGCCCGAAGAACACGGCCGCGATGGCGGCCATGGCGCCCACCAGCGCTCTTGGCAGCCGTACCGAAGCCACCAGCGCGCAGAACAGCACCGCGCCCGCCAGCGACATGCGTTCGGCCACAAAGTCGAGACCCGAGCGAAAGCCCGGCAGCAGCGCTCCGCCCGGCAGTAGCACCAGCGCAGCCGCGCTCAAGGCGCAGAGTTGAAAGCGGACATCCAGCAGAGTGCGCGTTGCGCCGCGGGTATTCAGCAGGTGCTGAAAGCACACCGCCCAGGCTCCCAAAACGGCCATAGCTATGCCGATGTAGTACCTTCCGTAAATCCAAAACTGGTCCGCCCCGGTCATGGCCATGAACTGGTCCGCACCGCGGCGCGTCGGAAAGAACGCGCCCACCAGGAATCCCGTCAGCGCCAATACCGCCAGCGCGCCGATCATTAGCCAAGCCCGCCGCCGCGGCGCCATCGCCTGTGCGACCCGCCCATAAACCAGCACTCCTACCGCCCACGCCACGGGCAGCGCATGCGCCACGTACGCGGTCCCAAATAGCAAGACCGCCACTGCCACGGCCCAGCGTGCCTTGCGTTGCCATAGCGCCATCGCCCCAAAGCACACGCCCAGGGAGATGTAGAAGTTGAACAGGCCCATGTGGAAGACCCAGCCATAGGCCAGCATCGCCAGGCAGGGCGCCAATTGCCAGGGCGCCTGGCGCGACCGCGACCTGGACCATACGAAGGCAAACGCGCCCCAAAAGAACACCAGCACCGCGATGGACACCGCCACGCGTTGCGCCGCCGCGGCGCCCCAAACGCGCATCAGGCCGCCCAACATCAAATCGAATAAAACGTTATTGGATTGGCGGGCCAGGGTCAGCCCCGGCGCTTGCCCGTGTTCGATCAATTGCGCCAGCCAGGCGTTGTAAAGGTGACTGGAGAGATCGCCCGCCTGGATCTGCGGCTGCCAGAAACAGGGTACGAGTAACAGCAGGGAGAGGCCCGTGGCGCATGCACCCGTGCGTGCCGTGCCCCGACGCTTCGGGACACCGGCATTCTTTTCCGTCACGCGCGCTCCCTCCGCAAGTCCCGCAACTCCATTATCAATTCAAACCGCGTTTCCACGGAATCGGGCTTTTCTCCTATTTGTTGAATATTTTCCTCTGCTATTCCTTCTAAGCCCCCCGCCAAAGTAAGGTACTCGATGCGCGACGGCTCGATCTGCATAATCCGGCAGCAGGTGGCGTCCACCGCTACGGGATCGTGCCCGGATACGATCACGCCGGCCGGCTTGGGCCGCCCCTGAATCGGTCCGTTCCCGTCCATCCCCACGATCCCATCCACAATCGCGAAATGCTTGGGAAACAGCGAGTGCAGGTCGGCGATGCTTTGGTGGATGCCGGCCCAGTGCAGGATATTCTTGGGCCACCCGTAGACTCCGCCGGGAACGATGCCGAACAGGTTCTTCATCGACAGAGTGGCGCCGGTCCAATGGTGGGTCTTCATCTTGGGCATGGAAACCAGCAGGTCGCTCGTGAGCACCGTGTGCGGCAGGTAGAGCGAGCGCAGATGGGATACCGGATGCGGCAGCCCGACGCGCGAGACTTCATCCAGATTCAAGTCGGTAAAGAGGTCTTCGAAATCGGGAATGGTGTGGAAGTATCCGGCGGCGTCGGCCAGATCCAGCGTGCTCCGGCGATGGCCGGGTCCTTCCGCAATGGCCACCGACGCGCCCAATCCGCGGAACGCTTCGAGCGTGGCGTGCACCAGCAGGGGATGTGTGTTGATGGCGCTTTCCGGCTCGAACTCCACCAGGTTGGGCTTCAACACCACGCGGCGGCCGCGGACCCGGAGCTTATGCTCGGCCAATACGCGGCGCATGGTGCCGTAGAGATCCTGGGAGTAGTCCGCGGCGCGTGTGACGTGGACCCGCGCAGGAGGACGCGGCGCGGCCGTGCGGCTGCAGCCCGCCAGGCCAAGTGCCGCGGATCCAAGTAAAAAGTCGCGCCGTCTCATTGCAACCACCAGTCACCAGCCCACTAACCACCAGCCACGGCGAGCGATGCTCGCCCCGCTACTCCAAAAACACGTTGTAGCCCTGCTCCGCGGCCGCCGCCAGAAACGTCAGCGCGGTGTCCGGCACTGTGCGGCAAGGCATCTGAAAAAGGGGAGCACCGGCCGGACTTTGCTGGTGAGCCAGCAACCCGAGCCGTAACCAGGCGGCTCCACCCGAGGACCGTTGCTCCCGTAAAAACCGCTGCGCAAGGAGAAAAGTATCTTCCAATTTCCCGGCATCCGTGCCCGCCAGCGCCAATAAAGCCTGCCCGGTGGTCTCGGGATAAGAATCCGAGTTATACCCGCGGGACTGCTGGGAGCCGTGATTCCATCCGCCGTCGGCGCACCGCCGCGAAAGCAGAAAAGCCTGGGCGGCGGCGATGCGCTCCCGCAAATCGCTGGAGGGCCGCCGCCAGTAGCACTTTTTCAACGCCAGAAGGCCCAGGCAAGTCGGTGTCACCCAAGCCGCCGACCCCGGGAACCACGGCCAACCGCTCAGGTCGGGGCCCTCCGGCAGCCTGCCATAACGGAGAAACTCGCTCAGATGCAACATCGTCGAAGACTCCAGCCCGCGTTCGCCCAGCAGCCACTCCACGGCGCGCGCGTGTCTGGCGGCGCCTATGGTTTCGGGCGGCAGCAAGGCCGCCAGGGCCGTCACCCAGGTGCTCCGATCAACCGATCGCCGGGGTGTCCAGCCGCCATCGGACTGTTGTGCCGAGCCCAGCCACGCGAGCGCCTCGGCGTGGCGGGGAGCCGCCGTCCGTCCGGCCTGGTGCGCCAGCAGTGCGTAGACGGTCGGCTCGGTCCACGAGCCTCCTTTGCGATACGGCCACCCGCCATCCGGGTTTTGGGCCGATCGGATGTTGTCCAAATCGGAGTCCATAAGAGCTTTCAGCACTCAGCTTTCAGCTAAATAGCTGACAGCTAAAAGGCGCGGGCGCGCTACGGGTAAGCGCCGCCCGCGCCAAGAATGCTTGCGAGCCAGCAAAACACACGGACTTACTAACTACCGCAATACTTTGCGGCGCCGGCGGCGCTGCAAGAGCAGCAACAGTACTACACCAGCCGCAACCCAGATCAGAATCTGCATCACTGTGCTATTCATGACCTATTCTCCTTTCCTTTAAAGTGACTCTTAAATCCAAACTTCTCGTCCCGCCGGCAGTGGCTTCTTAGAAGCCCTTCATCAGCGGCAACAGATACTTTACGACTCCCAGCACGCCCGGCCCGGCGCACACCAGCATCATGGCAGGCAGGATGAAGAAGAAGATGGGAAAAACCAGCTTGACGCCCACCTTCGCCGCGCGCTCTTCCGCTTCCTGGCGGCGGCGTATGCGCAAGTGATCGGAATGTTGCCGCAGCGACTCCGCCACGCTGGTGCCGAACCGGTCGTTCTGTATCAGGATGGCCGTCAGCTTGCGCAGCTCCGGCTCTCCCGAGCGCTCGCCCAGGTTCTTCAGCGCGTCCGCGCGCCGCTTGCCGGCCCGGATCTCCAGATTGGTCAGCGTGAATTCTTCGGTGAGTTCCCTGTGCGCGTTGCGCAGCTCGGTGGCGACGTATTGGATGGCTTGGTCCAGTCCCAGCCCGGCTTCCACCGCGATCACCATCAGGTCCAAAGCGTCCGGCAACGCCAGCCGCAGCGTGGTCAGGCGTTTCTTGATCCGCTTTTCCAGCATGAAATTCGGCGCAATAAACCCGCCCAGCGCCATGGCCGCCGGAAAGACGATGTGCAGCGACGGATTGGCGCTCAGCGAGTTGCGCAGCGCCAGACCCACTAATCCCATCGAGACCGTGCTCAACAGCCGGATGCCGTAATAGATTTTCACGGCGTTGTCCGAACGGTAACCGGCATGCGTGAGCATGGTCTTGGTCATCGAGCTGTCGTCGGAAGATACCGGCATCAATTCGCCGACCTTCTGGATGATCTTATACTCGCGGGCCTTGTGCACCTCGGGGTCTTGCGGCATTCCGGCCGTGGGCGCTTCGATCACCGGCTCGCCGAGCTGCTCGTACACCTGGCCGGGCCGCGCGTAGCGCTGATAGCCGAAGGCCGCGATGGCCACCATCAGCACCATGAAGAACGCGATGATCACAAAAATGGGCATCGTTTTATACCTTGATCTTGATGATGCGCCGGATAAAGTAATTTCCCAGCAGCACACTGATGGCGGCGCCCAGTATCAGGTATTTTCCATCCGGGTCCTTCGCCATGCCTTGCAGATAGCCGGGCGCCACGGCTAACAGGAGCATAGCCGTAACCACGGGCAGGATGGTCAGGATCAGGCCCGTCAGCCTGCCGTGCGCGCTGGCCGCTTTCACCGCGCCTTTCAACTGGAAGCGCTCCCGGATGACATGCGAAAGGCGGCCCAGAATTTCGTTCAAATTGCCTCCCGTTTGGCGCTGCAGCATCACCGTGGAGGTAAAGAACCTGAAATCGAGCAACGGCACGCGGGTGGTGAGATTATCCAGCGCCGTCGCCATCGGGGCGCCCAGGTTGATTTCGTTGAAGACCGTCACCAGCTCCGTCGACAACGGTTCCGGCACGTGCTCGCCCACCATCGAGAGGCTGATCATGAAGGCATGCCCGGCGCGCACCGAGCGGGCCATGAAGTCCAGCGCTTCCGGGAATTGCTCCTCCAACGTGGCCATGCGCTTGTTGCGCTTGACCCGCACGTACATGTAGGGCAGGCAAGCCGTGGCCAGCGCCATCGTCAGGCAGCTCAGCACCTCATTGATGAGCAGCGGAAACCGCAGCCCCAGCAGAAACCCGGGCACCGCCGCTCCCACCGTCGCCATGAACAGAGTCGAGGGCGTCCAGGCGAGCCCGGCTTGCTTGATGGAGCTTTGCAGATGGTTGGCGAGATTCAAAGAACGCAGCAGCTTCGAGAAGCCGGAAACCTCCGGCGCCAGGTCCTTCAGCAGCTTGGTTACCGGCATCGGGCGGTTGCCCGCGACGGTTTGGAGCATGTCCTTCACGACCTTCTGGCGGTGCTGCTGGCGATACAGAAAGCCGAATACGGCAATCGCCATGATCAGCGCGAAGACCAGAAGAAAAATGCCTGCCAGCATGAGCGTCATAGGCTAATTGATCTCCACCACGGTCTGGAACAACGAGGCCGGCAGTTGAATGCCGCACGCCTTGATCCGCTCGTAAGCGCGCGGGCGGATGCCGGTGGCGCGGAAACGGCCGGTCACGTGGCCGTCTTCGGCCACGCCCGTCTTTTCGAATAGAAAAATATCCTGCAACGTGATGGTGTCCACTTCCATGCCGGTCACCTCGGTGATGTGCGTTACGCGGCGGGTGCCATCGCTGAAACGCGAAACCTGCACGACCAGGTCGATGGCCGCGGATATCTGCTGGCGGATGGCGCGCACGCCCATGTTGGAGTTGCCCATCCCCACCATCACCTCCAGGCGCGACATGGCGTCCCGCGGGTTGTTGGAGTGCACCGTGGTCAGCGAGCCATCGTGGCCCGTGTTCATGGCCTGAAGCATGTCCAGCGCTTCCTCGCCGCGGCACTCACCGACGATGATGCGGTCGGGGCGCATGCGGAGGGAGTTGATCACCAGGTCGCGAATTTTAATCGCGCCCTCGCCTTCCACGTTGGCCGGCCGCGTTTCCATGCGCGCCACGTGCGTCTGCTGCAAACGCAGCTCGGCGGCGTCTTCGATGGTCACGATGCGCTCGTCTTCCGGGATGTAGCTCGAAAGCACGTTCAGCAGCGTGGTTTTTCCGGCGCCCGTGCCGCCGCAGATCAGAATGTTCAGCCGCGCCCGCACGGCCGCCCGCAGCATCTCCAGCATGCCGTCGGTGAGCGTCATCCGCGTCACCAGATCCTTGCCGTGCATCAGGCTCTTGCCGAACCGGCGGATGGAAAGCAGCGGTCCGTCCACCGCCACCGGCGGAATGGCCGCATTCACGCGCGAGCCGTCCGGCAGCCGGGCATCCACCAGGGGCGAAGACTCGTCCACGCGCCGCCCCACTCTCGATACCACCTTCTCGATGATGCGCAACAGGTGCGCGTTGTCCTTGAACTCCACCGGCGTGCGGAACAGCTTGCCGTTGCGCTCCACGTAAACCAGACGCGGCGTGGTTACCAGGATGTCCGAGACCGTGGGATCCTGCAGCAAGGGCTCCAGCGGGCCCAGCCCGAAGACCTCGTCCAGAACCTCTTCCACCACCCGCTCTTTTTCCAGCAGACTGAGCGGTGTCTTTTCTTCCTCGAGCAGCTTGGCTACCGCGCCGCGCACTTCCGTGCGCACCCGCTCTCCACCCAGGGTCGCCAGCGCTTCCAAATTGATGCGGTCGAGCAGCTTGCGGTGCAACGCGAATTTCAGCTCCTGGTGTTCCAGGGCGGCGCGATCCTGCGTGAATAGCCGGCTGACCCAGCCCGCTTCCTTCTCACCGTTCTTCGTTAGCGATCCGTTTAAACCAGTAGCCACGTTTTAGTCTCCAATCGGGATACGGGTCCCGGAGGACCCGCGCAGACCTGCAGGTCCGCCCCACAAGCTACCCGAACAACCCGCCAAATTTCTTCTTCGCGGGCGGCTCGTCCACGCCCGCCATACGCATGGCCAGCTCCCGGATTTGTTTCCCCAGGAAACTCCGCTCCGGCAGCAGCTTGCCCAGCGAATAGCACTCGTGCAACTCCGGATAGCTGCTGGGCAGTACCGCGTACACCGGCAATCCCAGGATCTTTTCGATCTCGCCCGGCGCCAGTTCCGAGCGCTTCGGCACCCGGTTCAGGATTAATTTCAGCCGGTCTTTTCCATAGCCGGCGTCCATCAGGATTTGCAGCACTTGCTTGGCCTGGTGCAGCGCCGGCACTTCCAGCGTGCTCACCAGGTAAGCCTCGTCCATCTCTTCCAGTGCGGCCACGCCCACGCGCGTCAGGCTGCGTCCCAGGTCGATCAGGGTGAAGTCGTAGCACGACCGCAAGAAACTGAACAGTTGCCGCAACTGCTCCTGCCGCGGATAGGTCTTATCCGCCGTGGCGGCCGGCGCGGCGATGATCTCCACTCCCGGAATGCCGTTCGATACCAGCGCCTTCCAGTAACTCACATCCATGCGGTGCAGATTGTTGACGGCGTCCAGAATGGAGTAGCCCGGCTTGGCCTTGGTCAGAAATCCGATCAGCCCGGCGTCCAGATCCAGGTCCGCCAGCAGAACCTTCTGGCCATGGCGTCCCAATTCCACGGCCAGGTGGCAGACCACGGTGGTGGCGCCGCACCCGCCCTTGGAGGAGAAGAATCCCACGGTGCGCCCGCCCCAACGCAGCCCGCTATGCCGCCTTCCGTCCGTGGAGCGGCGTTCGAGTGCCCCACGCAATGCCGCCTCCAGAGGCGGATATACATATTCATTGACGCCGGCGCGCATGGCGTTCAGGATCGCGTCCGGATCTGCAGTAGTATGCAGCGCCACGATGGTGGCGTCCGGAGCCTTGGCCCGGATCATGGGAACCAGTTCGTTCAACGGCTCCTTCGCCAACGCCACGTCCAGCAGCACCACTTCCGGGCGCAGGCGCTCCAATCGCTCCAGGAACGAGCCCAGGGTGGACATGTCCTGGTGCTCGATCACCGGGCGCAACGGCAGATTCGGCAGGCAGGCCTGGACTTCGTCCCAGAGCTGCTTGGTTTCGATCGCCAGACCTAGCGTCAACGAATACATTTCTTATTGCCCTGTGCCTGTTCCCGCGCTTGGCGGCGCGCTCGATCCCGCGCCGCTGCCGGACGCTCCGGTGCCAGGCAGCGGAGCCGACGGGGTTTGCGGATTGACGGTCCCGCCCGCCGGATTCATCATCAAGGGCAGCAACAGCGTCGGCTGCCCGCTGCCGGGCACCGGGCCTTGCTCCTTCTTCTGTATCTGCTCTAACTCTTCGTGCGTCAGCGTCTCGCGCTCCGGTTTCACCGGCACCGGTCCGGTGACATCGATTCCGGGACTGCGCGGCGCTTCCTTCAGATCGCTCTTCAGGAAGGGTTTGGGCATCGGTACGTCGGGCCGCGCCTGGCCGGCCGGAATCGGGCGGATAATCTCCGGCGTCACCATGATCAGCAGTTCCGAGTTGCTCTTGGTGAGGGTCCGGCTCTGGAACAGCTTGCCCAGCAGCGGGATGTTCCCCAGTCCTGGAACCTTGTCGATAGTCTCGTTAAAGTTGTTGTTGAGGAGTCCGGCGATGGCGAAACTCTGGCCGTTCTCGAGCTCGATCTCGGTCTGCACCTTGCGCGTGTCCAGCGCCGGGACCGTGAATCCGTTCAGTACCACGCCGTTGGTGTAATCGAGCGAGCTGACTTCCGGCGCCACCTGCAGCCGGATGGTGCCGCGCGGCGTAATAGTCGGCAGGAAATTCAACTTCACGCCGAATTCCCGGAACTGGATGGTCACCGCTCCCACATTGGCGCCGCCTTGCACCACCGGCACGGGAAATTCGCCGCCGGATATAAAGCTGGCCGGCTTGCCGTTCATCGCCAGGACGTTGGGCTCCGCCAGCATCTGCAGCAGGTTCTTGGCTTCCAGCGCTTCGATGGTGGCGCCCAGGTTCAAATCCTGGCGGTACAGAAAAATATTCAGCGCACTCGCCGTGGCGGTAGCGGGACTGCCCGCCAACGGGATGGTCACGGTCGCCGGTGAAAACTGCCCGGTGGTGGTGGTGCCAATGGTATTGGTGGCGCCCGTACTAAACAGATTGAAGCCAAGCTGTTGGCTATAGCTGCGATCCACGTCCGCGAAGCGCACTTTCAGGAGGATCTGCGGCTCTTCCGCGGGCGTATCCACGTGCAAAAGGTTGACCACTTTCCCCAACGTGGCGGCCATGCTCGCGGCCCGGTCGCCGCTGATCATGTCCTTGACGGTGCCGTGTACGAATGCGGTCTCGCCTTCCAGATAGACGCTGACGTCTTGCCCCGGCAGCTCCCGCGCCATTTGCGCGCGAACGTTGTCCAGCTTGCTGTTACTGGCCCGCACCGTGAGGTCGAACAATAACCGCGGACCGCCCTGCTGCCAGATCACCAGCGAGGTCTCGCCCACCGCTTTTCCGTTGATCAACACTTCGCGCGGATTTACCGCCACGGCTTCGGCCAAGTCGCCGTTGGCCAGCGAGATGCGCTGGATATTCATGGCGTTGTCGAGCACCAGGGACTTGCCTACGGTCACCACCAGGGGCGTATTCTGGGTTTGCAGCTCGGCGCCCGGCAGTGCGCCGGGCAGGCCGGCCAGCGCTATCAGCGCGCCCGCCGCGGCGGCCAGGCGCGGAAATATGCGTTCGCGTGACACGTTATTTGACCTCCGATGTCGTATCGAATTTCGTTTCGGTCTTGCGGTTGCCGTTGATCACTTCCATGACGAAGGTCTGCCGCACGGGCGGCGGCGGCTTCACCTCCACCGGCGGCGGAGGTGGCGGCGCCGGCTTGGAGGGCACCTTCACGTATACTCTCTCCGGCTCGGGACGTTTGCGGGGCCCGTTCACCGCAAACAGTTCCACCACCGCGGTGCCCGGCGTCTTGGCCACCTGCGTGTCCAGCGGATTCCGCAGCACGAGCTGGATGGTGGTCTGGTTGCTCGCCAGACTAAGCATCTCGGCCTGTTCCGGCGTCACCAGCAGGTTCACGACACCCACTCCGAGCGGCTTGCCTTCGTTGTCTTTCTTAAAATCCTGTCCGGCGGACAGCACTTCGATATTCTGCAGCAGCGTGCGCGTGAGGCTGCCCTGCGACGCGTTGTTATTGGGCGGGCTGCCGGAGATCAGAATGTCCACGCGCATTCCCGGCACTACGAATCCGGCCACGCCGACCACGTCGTTGACGCGCACGGCCACGGCGCGCATGCCGGACGGAATCATGGCCGCCAAACCGCCGCCCGCGCCCTTGGGGGCCAACCGGTTCTCCACGATCGGCTCGCCTTCGTAGATGGTGGTGGTGACGCCGCGCCCGATCACGTCTTCCCGCTTCAGCACGGCATTGGTGGGCAGGGCGCCCGCCCAGGGGGTGTCTTTCACGTCCGTATCCTTGATGATCGCGCCCAGCTCCAGATTGCGCGACGCTACCAGCGCTTTCGCCGTCGAGGGCGCCGCTTGGGCGCTCCCATGACTGACGGTCAGCCGGTACAGCAGCAGACTGGCGCAGCCCGCGACTACAAAGGCGAAGACCAATACCGAGATGAATCGTTGGTTCATTGAATTCCTCTATTCCCGCAATACAATCGCACCAATTCCTAACCACCAAGCACCAGCCGCTCACCACCAGCCGCCAAACAACGCCAGGAGCGCCCCGGTAAAGGCGCCCCCGGCGCCGTCGCTTTTAGCTGGCGGTAGAGGCCGCGGTGCTCAGTTGGAGGTTCGTCGTGCTCCAGATCTTGCTGATGCTGGTGCCCGAGCTGATGAAAAGGGCCGCCGATGCCAGGGCCACGAAGGCCATGAGCAGCGTATACTCGATCAGGTCCTGGCCTTGATCGTCGTTCCACAGGTTGCGCAATAACGTCGTCATTGTTCTTTCTTCTCCTAAGTTTTGGTTTTGGCGATCGTCCGATCGCTGGGTTGGGTATTCGTGATCTTGCGATCACGATCTTTCCCGCCGCGGTTGACGGCGGAAACTGGGGGGCCTTCCGGGCGGACACCCGTCCGGAATACAATGGCATCGCCGTCGTCGTAGACCACGTGCCATCGGCTCGATTCCTTAAGCGCGCCGGCTAGCGGCGCGGCCGTCGGCAGCAGCACGGTGTCCACGCCGTACTCGTTCAAATACTGCTGCCACTTGTAGTTGACGCCCATGATATCCAGATATTTTTCCTCGAACTTGCGGCCGTAAAAATCGCTGCGGCCGTCGATGAATACCCGGTTTTTGGGATGCATGTAAATCAAAAAGTCGCCCCACTGGTCGTAGGTGAAGATGCGGCTCTGCGCCGCCCCGTCTCCCAGGCTGGCCAGCGCCTTCGCCGGGAAAGTCCTGGCGTCGAATCGGGCGCGGAAATTCTCCGGAGGCGTGGGCGCGTAGAGGATGGCGGTGACCAACGCAAACGCCGCCGCGCTGACCGCGTGCGTGCGCCACTCGCCTTCCATTCCGCCAATCGAATCGCCCATGTTTTTGAGCGCCCGCGCCAGGTTGCGCAGCCATCCGGACACCGGCGCATCCTCCAGCGTTTGAATCCACTCGGTTACGGCCAGCGCCAGCACCGGCGCCGCCACGATCCCAAAAATCGGAATGTTGCGCGAGGCGATCAGCCCGATGTGCGCGAAAAATACCAGCAGCAGAACCTCGGTGAAGCGCTTGCGGCGCAGATGCCAGAGGCACGCCCCGCCACCCACCAGCAGCATGATTTCGAAGTAGCGCGCCGCCGGATTCTGGAAACTGATGGGCAGCATCTCCTGAATGTGCTCACGCTGGAACGAGTCCGTGAGGTATTCCCAAATATGCACGTGCAGGTGATAGGTGTAGGGCCCGATCAAGCTGGCGGCCAGGCACACCGCGGCGATCCCGGCGTAAGGCAGCGTGCGCTTCACCGCCGCGCGCCATGCTCCCGGCCCCTCGTCGAACAAGGCGCCCGCCAATTCGCCGGCTCCGTACCAGCCGGTCAGCACGATCCCGATGAACCATCCCCCATGCAGATTGGTCCACAGCACCGTCAACACCGGAAGCCACCACAACAGGCGCGCGCTCCGGCTTTGCCGCACGCGTTCCAAAATCGTGTAGAACACCACCGTGAACAGCAGCGTGAACAAATGCGGCCGCGCCAGAAAATGAATGGAAGAACTGGCCACCGCCAGGAAAGTGAGCGCAATGGCGATCAGGGGATTGCCGCCTTTGCGGAACGCCAGCCGGAATACCAGGGCGGAAGTCAGCGCGATCACCAGGGCGCTCCCCACCACCACTGCGGCCATGCCCCAGTGCTGGTGCAGCCAGGCGAAGATCACGTCCCACAACCACTCCCACGCAAACCACGGCTGGCCCGTCTTGGTAAACGAGTACAAATCCTTGTCCGGTACCCGCCCATGGCTCATAATCCACTCGCCGGTGCGCACGTGCCATCCCGTGTCGCCGTCGCTCAAAAGGGTCTTGGCGCCGTGCATGCCCGCGAAGATAAAGATGAGGGGCATCAAAAACGCGAAGTCCGTCATCGACGGCAGAATCCGCAGCACCGGGTTGGTTTTGGCGTTGGACATGCTTTGCTCTTAAAACACCCGGCTGCCGCGGCCGTTATAACTGACCGGCTCGTAGCGCGCCGCCGCGCCCTGCGCCACCCGGAAATCCATGGCGTGAATGCGCAACCCCACCCAAGTAAACGTGGCGCCGGGTTCCGCATGCAGCCGCGCCACCGTGGTCTGGCAGCGTATGCAGCGCCGCTCGAAACCTTCCTGCTCGGGCAATTCGACTTCGACGATCAGCATCTCGCCCACGCGCGGAAGCCGTGCGCTGGATTCTTCCCACCGCAACAGCATGCCGTCGCGGGAGATGTTTTCCGTAAGCATCGTGCTGCGCGGCCCGCCTTCGAGCCAAACCAAGTGGCATACCAGCCGTACCGCGACGCGGGTGCTGCCGCGGCGATTCATCCGAGAAATGCTTTCCGGGTACACGATGCGACTTTAGACCTGCGGGGCGTCCAGGCGCAATACCGTAAATAGGAGATAACTATCTGCTTCCCGAAGTTAATTGCATGTTGTTCTCCTTTGAAAGCGCGCCCGCGCCGCCCACTGCTGCATAAGTTAACTAACGATATCGTACAAATCGCTATTTTCGGCCAAATTCTAATTTAAGACGGTCCGAAACCGCCGGAGCGAGGCGGCCGGCGAGCCCACCAGAGGCTTACTTGCGTGAATCTGTGGCCGCACGACGGGAGGCCAAAAGAAATCTCAACTTTTTTTACGATTTCAATTGACAACCAGCCAATCTAGAGTTGACAATTCATATTCAGGTGCCCCAACAAGGTGTCCATCCGCCGGAGCCGTACTGGCGGAATTCTTAATGAGGAGCGGCCACAGGGCCGACGAGGCGGTATGACGCGCGTCTACTTGTATAGCGATCAACCCATCCTGGCCAAGGGTTTGGAAGCCGTGCTGACAGCCACGGGCCGGTTCCAATTGGAGAGTTCATACTCCGGAATACCGGAATTAGTGGAGCGGTTGCAAACCGACGCCCCCGATATCCTGCTGCTGGACCTCACGCCGGACGTCACTTTCGGCGTCCTGAGCGACATCAAACGCGTCGTCCAGGAATCCAAGCTGGTGCTATGGGTGAACGTGATCTCCACCGAGCTCGCCTTTCAGGCCATGGGCTTGGGCGTGCGCGGCATCTTGCGCAAGACCTTGCCCGCCGACCTGCAAGTGAAGTGCCTGCAAAAGGTGCACGAGGGCGAGTTGTGGTTCGAGAAGGCCCTCACCGACAGCTTCCTGGCCGCCAAGCGCGTCGTGTTGAGCCAGCGCGAAGGCCAGCTCATCACGCTGCTTTCCCACGGCTTGAAGAATAAGGAGATCGCCTCCACCCTGCAGATCTCCGAAGGCACTGTAAAGGTCTATTTGTCCCGTCTATTCCAAAAGGTGGGTGTGAAGGATCGTTTCGAACTGGCGCTGTTCGGCCTGAAGAACCTCACCGCCGGACACGCGCAGCCGTCGGAGAAGCCCAGCCGTCTCAATAACGCGCCGATTCCCAATTTGCGGTCGTTGGTGCTGGAGAGGCCGGTGGACCGGCCAGCCGCTCCGCCGCCGGCGGCCGCATACCCGCCGGTGCGCCGCCCCTATTAGCGCTGCCAGGTTCCGGAGAACCCGCGCACGGTCGAAAACCCACCGCTTTTCTACATTCTGTCCGCCGCCGTGGGGCAGGCTCGCAGCCTGGCTCGCAGCCTGCGCGGGCCTTGCAGGCCCGCTCTTCGGCGAGCAAGCGCGCCCCGGTGGGGGTAAAGCCCCGCGGCGGCGCATGGCGCCGCCCCACGCGGGTCTTCATCACGATTGGTGGGCCGTAGGCCCATCCCGACAGGCCCCCACCACAAAGGGTCGCAAATTCCGCTAAGCCGTCACCGGCGGCACCAGCGTCTTCAAAAATTCGTGCGCCACGCGGAACCCGCGCTTATATTGCTCTGTGAAATTGCGCTCCACGTACGGCGGATAAAAGAATTCGTCCTCGTTCTCGATGTTCATGGCGCCCTGGTACCCCACTTCCGCCAGCACCGAGAAAAATCCCTTCCAGTCCATCGAACCGTAACCGGGCACCCGGAAGCGCCACCAGCTCGCGCGATTCACCGGCTGGATGCCCGCCCGCCGCACCACGTGCCACAAAATTTCGGTGTCCTTCAGATGCACGTCGTAAATCTTATCCGCGAACTCGCGCGCCGCCTGCACCGGGTCCATGAACTGCCAGATCAGGTGCGAAGGATCGAATTGCAGCCCCACGTGCGGGCTGTTGCCAAAGGCCTTGAACAGCGCCTCCCAACCCACCGGCCCGGTGGCGATGTTCGGCCCGCCGGCATAAGGCTCCCACAACACGCGCACTCCGTGCTTCTCGCATAACGGAAAATATTTCTCCGTGTACACGCGCACGATTTCGTCCACCTGTTTGGCCAACGGCTCGCCCTTCATGGTGCCGGATTGCCCGCCGATGTTAGGGATACCCAGCTTGCCGCACAGCTCGATGCACTTGGCGGCGTATTCGTTCTGTTTGGCGCGCCTGCCCGGATCCGGGTCGATGTGGTTTCCATCCACCGCCAGCGAAGAAACGTAGATCCCGGACTGCTGGATCTTGTCTTTCAGGGCCGCAATCGCGGCATCGTCCAGCTTGTCCGGATTGAGCCGCAGTTGCATGCTGGTGAAGCCTTCGGCCTTCACGAATTCCAAATTGGCATCGGAATACTCGCACAGAACGCCCAGCTTGGGCTTCCAGGTTTGGGTGCGGGCGCGTTGGGCTTGCAAGGCGGCCGCGGCCGGCAAAGCGGCCAGGATAGTGCGTCGGGTGATGGTCACGACCATGACGATACAGCAGCGCGAGGCTCGCTGGCAACCCTCCCCGTGGCCACTGCCGGCCGGAATCTCAGCGATACGTGCAATGTTTCGCCGCCGCAGTACACTAATAGAAGCCACCTGATTAATGGAGAGCATCGATGAAACAAATGGTTAACGTTCTCTTGCTGTGCGCCGCCGCCACAGCTACCCTGCCTGCCCAGACTTTCACCACCCTGGTGAAATTCAACGAGGCGGATGGAGCTACCCCCTTTTACGGAGCCCTGGTGCAAGGCCTAGATGGGAACCTCTATGGAACCACCCAATGGGGCGGAACCGACACCACCTGCACTGCTTTTCGGGTTACCGGTTGCGGCACGGTCTTTAAGATGACCCCGGCTGGGAAACTCACCACACTGCACAGCTTCGTGGTTACCGACGGCGCCAATCCGTACGGCGGGCTGGTCCTGGCCACGGATGGGAACTTCTACGGCACTACCTATGCGGGTGGCGCGAACGGCCTGGGCACGGTCTTTCGGATGACCCCGGCGGGAACCCTGACCACACTGTACAGTTTCGCCGGCACCGACGGCTCCTACCCCGTTGCCTCACTGCTGCAGGCCGCCAACGGGAACCTCTACGGGACAACCATACAGGGCGGAACGGAGGGCGCGGGCACGATTTTCGAGATTACCTTGGAGGGCGCACTGACGACGCTGCACAGCTTCTGTTCGGACGGCCCTTCCTGCCTTACCGACGGCGTGGCCCCCTACGGCGCTCTCATTCAGGCTACCAACGGGAACTTCTACGGAACCACGGAGGCGGGCGGGGAACACGGCGCAGGCACCGTCTTCAGCATGGCCCCGGGGGGCGCGACCACAATCCTGGCCAGCTTTGACGTGACGGATGGCGAGAGCCCCTACGCCGGGCTGATCCAGGCCTCCAATGGCAAGTTCTACGGGACAACCACCACCGGGGCCGCCAACTCCGTCGGCAATGTCTTCGAGATCGCCGCGGGCGGCACGCTCACCAACCTGCATAGCTTCGGCGGCCAAGGCGGCCTCACACCCTATGCCGGGGTTGTGCAGGGCACCGATGGGAACCTCTACGGGGCGACTTTTGGCTTGGTCTACGAAATGACAATTGGGGGCCACGAGACGGTCATCGAAGGGCTGAATTCCGATAACGGCAGGGACGTCTATGCGGCGATGGTGCAGGGCACCGACGGAATCTTCTATGGAACCACCGCTTATGGCGGGGCTAATCACGGAACGATCTACAGCGTGTCGGCCGGGCTTGGCGCATTTGTGAAAACGCTGCCGGTTTCCGCCAAGGCGGGGACGTCCGTCACCATCCTGGGAACGGATCTCACCGGGGCGACCAGCGTCAGCTTTAACGGCGCCGCGGCGGCGTTCAGGGTCGTCTCGGCTACCGAAATCTCGACCGCCGTGCCCACCGGCGCGAGTACCGGAAAGGTCCAGGTGGTCACACCGGGTGGCACGCTTTCGAGCAACGTACCCTTCCAGGTGCAGCCGTAGACCAGGGGGCTTGCAGCCGGAATTGGGCCAGGGCCGTCCTACACTGGAGTATGCTCCAACGCGTCCGGGTTACGTCCGTTTGCATTCCCGCTCTGCTGCCGGCGGCTTTGTAGCGCATCGAAGTTTCCGAGCGTGGCGATGTTCCGGGCGGCAAAGCTTTCGCCGCCGCCGGCCCGTACGAGCGTATCGCCGGCAAGGCCTATTTCGCGGTGGATCCCAATCTGCCGGCGAACAAGATCGTCACCGACATCGCGAAGGCGCCGCGTATGCCGGCCACTTTCGGCGACGATTTCCTGCCGGAACGGGCTACACGCCGCTGCGCGTCACTCAACTTCGGTAGTTCCCCCCCTTGTGTTGGTGCGCGAATCCCTGTATGATCCTTGAGGGTCTCCCGCAGGAAGCGGAGAAGAGTCCGGCCAGGCTTGCTCAGCGCACCCGGCCAAATCTACTACAGGACGCTTTAATTTAATGCAACGATACACTCCTAAATCCTCGATCCGGCTAGCCATGACGCTCGCCGCACTGTGCGCCGGCACAAGCATGCTGCGCGCCGCCACCACGCTGACTTTCACGCCATCGTCCTTGACGTTTCCCGTAACCACCACGGGAATTACCAGCGCCGCGGTGAGCACCACGGTCAAGAATACAGGGGCCACGGCCGCGTCCATCACCAGCGTGGCCATCACCGGTAACGACCCGGGAGACTTCGCCATCTCGACCAACACGTGTCCGTCATCGCTGACAGCCGGTACTACCTGCACGGTTTCGGTGACTTTCAAGCCGACCGTGGCCGGAATCCGGGAAGCTACCCTGACGTTTACCGATAACGCTACCGGCAGCCCGCAGAGCGTGCCGTTGCAAGGTACCGCGCAGTCGGCGACGCAGGGTATCGCGTTCTTCCCCACGGCGCTGGCGTTCCCCGCGACTACGGTAGGAGTAGCCAGCAGTTCGATTTCGACAACGGTCACGAACTATGGCGCCACCACCGTGTCCATCACCGGAGTTCACCTGCAAGGGACGAACATACCGGATTTTTCGATCAGCGGCAATTCGTGCAGTACTTTGACGCAAGGGGCCGCGTGCACGGTCTCAGTGAGCTTCACTCCCCTGGCGGCGGGCGTGCGCCAAGCGGGTTTGCTATTCACGGACACGGCCCCGGGGAGCCCCCAGAACGTTCCGGTTTTGGGCACCGGGCAGAGCGCCACGCAGAACATCTCCGTGGCGCCGGCCGATGCCAGCTTCGGTACCGAGAATATCGGCGCGGTCACATCCGCCATTTATATCGGCTTCACCAATGCCGGAACGGCCGCCGTCACCATGACCAGTTACGCAATCACCGGGACGAATGCGCCGGACTTCGCGATCTCGTCCAACGGCTGCCCGACCCCGGGCGGACTTCTCAATGCCAACGCCACCTGCTACATCTACGTGACATTTACGCCGTCGGCCGCAGGCGTGCGATCGGCTAGCCTGAGCGTGGCCGACAGTGCGGCCGGCAGTCCACAGACGGCGACGCTCTATGGAGTCGGGCAGGCGGTGGCGAACAGCCTGTCGTTCTCGCGCGGCACCATGGATCTGGGCGTGGAACCGATCGGCACCACCAGCGGCCAGACATACGTCGCCGTCCAGAATACGGGAACTACCCCGGTCACCTTCACTTCCGTGGCATTGGGGGGAGCCGACGCGGGCGACTTCGCCATCACGTCGGCCGGCTGCACCGGCGCACTCGCGCCGTTGGCCTACTGCTACGAATACGTGGACTTCAAGCCTGTAGCAGCCGGACAGCGCACCGCGACGCTCAATTTCACCGATTCAGCCACGGGCAGCCCCCAAGCGATTAACGTGGAGGGCACGGGGGAAACCCAGACGGAGGCGCTGGCGTTTAGCTATCTCGACTACGGCTTCGGCTCATTCGTGGTAGGAACAACCAGCAGCACGTTTTATGTCGGTGTCACCAACACCGGAGACGACCCGGTCACTTTCACCAGCATTGCCACCGCGGGAACCAATCCGGCCGATTTCACCATTACGAGTGACGGTTGCCCCGTCTCACCCGCGACTCTGAGCCCCGGCGGCACCTGTTACGTGTATACCGATTTTTCGCCCGCGGCCGCCGGCGTTCGCTCGGCAACCTTGCAGTTTACCGATTCGGCCACCGGCAGCCCTCAAACCGTCGGCTTGGGCGGTCTGGGCCTCGCGCCTTCGCAAATCGTGAGCTTCTCGGCGCCGTCCCTGGTGTTTCCAGGCACCACGGTGGGCTCTTCCAGTGCAACGCAGAGCGTTACCTTGACCAACACCGGCGATCAGGCCGTGACCTTCACCTCGGCGACGATTACCGGCGCCAGTTCTTCAAGCTACACGGTGTCGTCGAACGGTTGCGCCACGTTGCAGTCCAATCAAACATGCAACATTTCCGTCTACTCGGATCCGCAGGCCACGGGCGTGCTCACCGCTTCGCTATCCGTCGCCGATACGGCTTCCGGGAGTCCCCAAACCCTGCCGCTGGCGGGCGATGGAGAACCGTCCAGTCCCAAGCTGTCGGCCAGCGTCACCGACGTGAACTTCGGGTACGGAGTGACTGGAGTTACCAGCGCGGCGACGCAGATCACCATGACTAACTTGAGCGCCAGTCCGGTTACCGTCACTTTCCTGAACGCCGGTCCCAATAGTGCGGACTTCGTGGTGACCGCCAACACCTGCACCGGTACCCTCGCCGGAAACGCCAGTTGCACGCTGAAAGCCGCCTTCGACGCCGTTTCGCTCGGGTTGCGCACTACCGCGCTGCGCTTCACCGTCTCATCGGTTGCGCAGGACGTATTGCTATCCGGAGTCGGTTCCTCCGCTTCCCAACTGCTGACTCTCCAATCGTCCATGGATTTCGGTTTGGCGACGGTTGGATCTTCGAGCCACCCCACTCCGATTAATATTCAGAACACCGGCGCGGTTCCGGTAAACATCACCGGTTACTCATTTGCCGGCGCCGATCCAACGGATTTCGCGTTTGCTTACACGACCTGCGGCGCGATACTGGCGCCGGAGGTCATTTGCGATGTGTACGTGGTCTTCACCCCGACGGCCGGCGGCGAACGAACGGCTTCGCTGCGGGTGGCCGACAGCGCCAGCGGCAGTCCTCAGTCGGTCGCGCTTTCCGGTGTCGGGCAGAGTTCGGTGCTTTCACTGAGTGTACCGGCGGCCGTCGATCTGGGCAGCACAGTCTCGGGTACTCCAGTGAACGCCAATGTTTCGATCTTCAACAACGGAACCAGTACCGTGACCATCACCAAGGCTGCCATTACCGGAACGAACGCTTCCGATTTCGCGGTGACTAATGTGCCGTGCGCGACCATTACTCCGGAATCGTCCTGCAGCATCCAGGTTACGTTCAATCCAACCGCCGCGGGCGTGCGTACCGCCACGTTGAAGATCACGGACAACGCCACCGGAAGCCCGCAATCGGTCACGCTGGTGGGCGTCGCGCAGGCCTCGGCGGCAACTCTGGAGATGGCCTCGGCCATCGCGTTTCCCGCGCAACTGGTCGCCACTTACAGCAACCAAAACCTGATCGTCACCAATACGGGCACCTTGGCGGTGACCGTTGGCACAATCTCCATCTCCGGAGCGAATGCGTCCGACTTCACGGTCACCGACGTCTGCCCCACCATTGCGGCGGGTGCGTCATGTTATTTCCCGGTCGCCTTCCTGCCCACCGCGGCGGGCCTGCGAACGGCCACTCTAAAGATTGCGGACAGCGCCACCGGCAGCCCGCAGACAATTATACTGACGGGCTATGGCCTCGCTGCAAACGCGGCGCTGAGCATTCCGCAGGCTCTGGCCTTCCCGGCCATTACGACAGGGTCTTACCTGGTGGAATCGATTCCCATATACAATGTCGGTGACATCACCGTGTTGTTCACCAGTGTCACGGTGAGCGGCGCCAACGCCACGGACTTCCAGGTGTTCGGCAGTTGCGCGCAGTTAAATCCGGGCGGGGGCTGCACCATCTACGTGGCCTTCACGCCTTCGAGCGCCGGTACCCGCACAGCTTCCCTGCAGTTTGCGGACAACGCTACGGGGAGTCCGCAATCCGTCACCTTGACCGGTATTGGCCAGGGCAAGACGGCCTCCGGATCGCTTACTCCATCCACGCTGACATTTGCGGCGCAGACTGTGGGCACGCAAAGCGGCACACAGACCATTTACCTGACCAATACCGGGGCTGCTCCGTTGACCGTCTCCGGAGTGGCTACCTCGGGAACCAATCCCCAGGACTTCCAGGTTTACTACAGCACTTGCGCTGGGGTAACCTTGAGCCAGAATGCGTATTGCTATATCCAGATCACGTTTACGCCGACAGCCACCGGCGCGCGCACCGCAACGGTGTCGGTAACCGACAACGGCACAGGCGGCAAACAGAGCGCAACGCTGAACGGAACCGGACAGTAAGAGAGGCGGCTTCAGAACCCCCGGGGCTTTGGACCATCGCGGCCGGCCGGCGTGGCGCCGGCCGGAGTCCAGGGCCCCAGCATCCGTGCGTACGCCTGCGTGCCGCAAAACCGCGTGACACCACTTGTGTAGCAGTGTTAATATCACGGGTCCACCTGGCGACGCTATGGCACCCGCGGTGACCGCGAAACCCAAGACAGATGCGATGCGGAGGCTGCAAACGTGTCTGCTTATCCTCATCGCCGCCGCCGCCGTTCGCTTTTGGTGCATGCCACTCGAATCCAGCTTATGGCTGGACGAAACAGGCACTTATTGGACCGTCAAGGACGGACTGGGCACGGCAATGGCACGGGTGTTCGACGCCCAAACCACCTCGTCCCCGATTCACATCGCACTGGAGTGGGCCTTCCTGAAGCTTCCGGGCCCTATCGAAGTTCGCCTGAGAATGGTGTCCGTCATCGCAATTCTGCTTTCGATATTGCTCCTGTATCGTCTCGGCAGGCGGTTGCTTGGCCCCGAAGCAGCGCTGATCTCCATCTCCGTGTTTACCTCCATCGGCAGCGTGATCTTCGCCGGAACCGACGCCCGGCCTTATGCGCTGTGGCTGCTGGCGGCAATTGCGTCGACCCTGGCCCTGGTGGAATGGATGGAGACAGGCGGACGTGTGGCGATGTCAGCGTTCGTGCTGTTGGCCAGCTTGTCGATTTATATCCACTATTTGGCCTTCCTGATGTTTTTCGTGTACGGCGCTTACGCGCTGGTGCGAATCGGCCAGTGGAGTCCGGTGCGGCCTAAAGAACTGGTTTGGGCCGCGGTGGTTATTGCAGTCGCCGCATTGCCGGTTCTGCCTGTTCTGCTCCGTCTCCATAGCGAAAGCCGCCTGCATTACTATCTAGCCAAGGCGCCCCACGTGTTCGATTTGGAGGTCGCGCTGGCGCCACCGAACTTAATTGCGGGAATTCTGGGAGGTTTGTTGGTAGCCCGGTTGCTCTTCTCGCAAATTGAGTTTGAAGCCCCGGCGGCGCCGCGATCGCTCTGGGTATTGCTGGTGGCATGGAGCACGGCGCCAGTGGTCGTCCTATTTGGCATCTCGCTCATATCGGATGCCAAACTGTTCCATCCGCGGTATCTGATTTGTGCGGCTCCGGGGACGGCGCTGCTGGCCGCGCTGGCGCTGAGGTGCATCCGCCCGGCGGCCGCCCGCATCGCGATGGCCGCGAGCGTGCTGGTGGCTGCCCTATTGACTTATGGGTCCGTGCGCCATCTGGATATTCGTCATCAGGCCGGGGAGGACTGGAAGGACGCAGCCCAAACCGTCGCATTGTACGCGGATGCCGCCACGCCCGTGCTGGTGCAGAGTGGCTTTCCCGAATCGAAGTGGATGAATTGGCTGGCCGCCGGCGCGCGCCAAGATCAGATGTTCGCCCCCTTATCGGTGTATCCGCTGGCTGGCACGGTCATACCGCTTCCGATGACGACTGACAGCGTATCGCGGGGGTACCTGAGAAGCGTCATTTCTCAGAAACTGGCCGGCAGCCAGCGCTTCCTGCTGGTGACCTACGGGGTTGGCGATAGGTTCTGGTTAGACGGCCGGCTGGATGGGGTCTTTAGCTCGCGGCCCGTCGGGTCGGCCGAAACGCCGCTGGTGTACCTATATGAGCGGCGGTAACGGGGAACTCGCGCCGTTAGTGGGGCAGGCTTCAGCCTGTGTTCGGGCGAGCTACGCTCGCCTGCGCTGACACGAGTGTCAGCGCGGCAGGCAATGAGTGCCTGCGCCACGTCCCTGGTAACGACCCGCAGGGTCGTTCGCGGCCCGTCCCGCCTAGTCGAAATCCGTCGGCCAAGGCGGATTCCTGGAATGCTCGAAGAAGCGGTGAATCTGCGCCGCCGTAACACGCGAGGTCGATAGGGCCGGCAACCCGTCTTCGGCAAACCAATCGACGGCGCTGGTTTCGTGGCTCGCGGCAGCTTCGCCTCCGATCAGCGCGCATCGGAAGAAGAGTTTGTAGGCGTGAAATGGGATAGGCGGGTGGCCGTGGCGATTGCGGTCGTAGAGCGCCAGCAGTTTCACCGCGCGCGTCTGGTAGCCGGATTCCTCGCGCACTTCGCGCACGGTGGCATCGGCCGGCGACTCGCCCACGTCGGCCCATCCGCCGGGCAGCGTCCAGCCGCCGTCTTCGCGCTCCAGGACCAGCAGGATTCTATCTTCCCGGAACACGGCGCCGCGCACGTCTACCTTGGGTGTGGCATAGCCGGCCTGGCCGGCGAAGACGCCGCGAATGGGTGCGATGGGGCTGGCCGATCCCTGCGCCAGCATCTCAGCCGCGATTTCGCGCACGGCCTCGTAGCGTTCGAGATCGTATTGGTTGGGCGAATAGGCAAGACCGGTTTGCGCGATGGCTTGCAAGCGCCGCGCCCAGTCCAGCCAGGTTGGTTGCTCCACAACACACAGGCTACAACACAGGCGGAAGCCCGTGCTACCACTCTTTCCAGAACAACTCCGCGTCGGAACGGCGCACGTAGTTGGCATCCATGCCGGCGGGGTCGGTGGCTTGGCCGGCGCGCAGACGTTCGCCCGCGATGCGTCCCACCGCGGCGGCCAGTGCGCGCGGGGCCGTAGTCACGGGTGCGGCGGCGAAGCGCGTGCCCGCGAGCGCCGCGCCAAATGGACCGAAATCCGTCGCCACAAACTCGATCTCGCCTTCCGGCAAAGTCCGCAGCCAAGCCGTGAACGGCATCACGGTTTCGGGCGTGACGGCCGTGCCGCGTGCGTCATACACCGCGCCGTAAACCTCGCCGCGGCGCGCGTCCAGCACCACGGCGCGCAGCGCACCCGAGCCGAACGTGGCCATCGCCTCCAGATTCGACACCGCGACGGCGGGCTTGCCGGCGGCCTCCGCCAGTCCTTTCACGCAGGCCAGTGCGATGCGCACCCCGGTGAACGATCCCGGACCGGACGCCGCGGCGAAACAATCCACGTCCGCCGTTTTCGCCGCATGCCGCGCCAACAATTCCGCGAGGCGTCCGAAGAGAATCTGGCCGAAGCCTTCGGGGGAATGCAGCGGCATTTCTTCCAGCACTTCGGCGCCGCGCAACAGCGCCAGGCTGCCGAATTCGTGCGTAGTGTCTACAGCCAGGATCAGTTCGGTCACTTGTCGAGCTGGTAGGTCTTGTCCACGCTATAGACTTTGCCATTGGCGTTCATGCCATAAAGGCGCAAGTCCATCACCGCCGGATAATTGATGGCAATGTGCGGCGGGAAACTGGCCGTGCCCTTTTGGCCTGTGCCGAGCACGCGATAGCCTTGACCATCGACGGTGCATTCGCCGGTCCAGAGCCACATCATGGTGCGGGTGGCGCGCGATTCCTTCTTGAATTTGGCCTCGATCCAGGGCAGCCTCGTCTCCGAAATCGCGGTGTCCGCGGGTTGTGCGATCTCGAAGGGCACCTTCCCGATTTCCTGCTCCACCGCTTGCATGTCGATGCGCCGCGACTCGAACTTATATGACTTCAGCATGCCCGCTTTATGACCTTCGCGCGAAACGTGCAGCACCCAATCGTGCGCGCTATCGGGCGGCGATCCAGTGAAATGCTCGCCATGGTACCCTTTCTTCTCCTTGATTTCATCGCCGTCTATCGGATTGATCCAACTGACTTCGTAACTGTGGTTTTCCACCCGCAATTCCACGGGCCGGGGATTCTCCACGTAGACGATATATTCGACTGCCGAAATGGTATCGGCGTCCAGGCTATCCGCCGGCCCCAGCATTTTTTCCGCCACCGCGACCGCGCGCCCGCCATCCACGTCGAAGTAGGGCTCCAATTCCCAGTGGCGGCTGCCCGCGAAGAGGTTGTACCAGACCGTCATGGCCTTCACGCCGGGCGAATCCAGATAGCGCGCGTCCACCGGGATGTTGCCCGCGCCCGCCGTGCCGCTGTTGAAGTAGGTCGGGTAATCGCCGTCCATGGCCGCGTTCCAGAGGCGGTGGCGGAAGGCGTTCGAGTCCACGTCGTCGGGCTGCGATTTGCCGGCGCCGCTATCCTCGCCGGCAAATTTCAAGTTGACGAAGGGCGTGGGAAAAAGTTGCCGCTCGATGGCGCAGACCTGGTCGTCACCCGTGTGGTGCGCCACGAAGTCCATCCAACCGTCGTCCAGCAGCGGACCGGAAGTTGCCAGGCTGCCGCTGGTACGGGGATGCTGGTAAGGGTCCATTTGTTTTAGGAGTGTGCCGATTTCCTTCATCAGGGCGCGCCCGGTGTCGTAAGTCTCGAAGGCTTGCACGCCTTGCCAGGTGACATTCAGTCCCGCATAACGCCCCACGATATAACCGATGTAGCGCTTCCGCTGCTGCCACGTGGGAAATAGGCGTGCGAGCTGGTTTTGCGGTCCGGCCAGGATCAGGTCGGCGACCATGCCCTTCGAGTTCATGTAGCGGATCGCCTGGTCGAGGTGCTGGAAATGTTCCACGTTGGGGTGGTCGGGCGAGGGGAAGATGCGGGCGGCTTGTTCGGCGGTGCCCAGCACCAGGCCGCGAATATGATTGAACTTTTGCGTGGCGCGCGTATCCACGATGCGCTGAAACAGCGCTTGGTCGAGGAAGGCGAAGGGGTAGAGGGTGTCGCCCATCCAGAGGTGCGGGGCGCGGCCCAATCCCGCGGTCCAGGCCCAGTGATGCAAGTTGGCGGCGCGCACGAACCCAGGCGCCTCGGAATCGGCTGCGGTAAACGATCCGGACTGGCCCTCCCACCGCTGGATATTGCTGGAGACGCGCCAGAGCCACTCGCCCGGTTCCGTGGGTGTGAAGCGGATTACCAGGCGCTGGCCGCCATCCCAGAAGCCCGGCAGCTTGAAGGTATGGAAGTGGGGGGAGCGAAACTCGGCGGACACGTCGACATCGGCGTACGGGTTGGGGTGGGCGGCAGCTTCCTGCGGATTCAGGTCGAAGGTGAATTCGCAGGGTGTGAATGCCGGGGTATTGGCGCAGGGCGCTTGGGCAAAAAGGGACAGCCCGACGGCGGCGAGCGGCATCAGGCGAAAGAGGAGCATTCCTCTAGTGTAAACGGGACGGCGAGCTTCGCTGGCCGAGCGGGGTGCGAGGGGGGTGCGCGCGAGGCTGGCCGGCTGTCCGAGCGCCGGTGTTTGTGCACCTCCGCCGGATTCGGGCTTGGCTTATTTGCCTGTATTTTATCGGCGTTCATCGGCGGCCCATATTCGGTTTTGATTTTCGCGTTGGGCCGGAAGAAAAGCATATCAGGCCGCCGATGAACGCCGATGAACGCCGATAAGACCAGTGCTGGGGGTGCTGCGACTCGTCGGCTCGTACGGTGTGCGGGATTCGCATTTTTCGTTTCGCGCAGCCGTGCGAGGGATCGCGCGCAGACCAGACATCCGCGGCTGAAGCCCACCCTCCAGGTTCGCTGCGGCAAATTGCGAAAAAACTCGAGGTGTCGAATGCAGTGCGCCACCCCTCGCAGTATTGCTACACTCACCTAATCGGGATGTCCAAAATAGGGGTCGTTCTTTTTCAGCTTGGCGGGCCGGATTCGCTCGATGCCATCGAGCCGTTCCTCTACAATCTTTTCTGCGATCCGGATATCATCGATTTTCCGTTCGCGCGCATCGCGCGGCAGCCTCTGGCGCGCCTGATCTCGACCACACGCGCGCGGCACGTGCGGCGCCATTATGCCGAAATCGGGGGCCGCTCGCCGATCCTGGAATTCACGCGGCGGCAGGCGCTGGCCCTGGAGGCCGAATTGCGGCGCGATTTCGACGCGCGCGTGGTGGTGGCCATGCGCTACTGGCATCCATTCACCGCGGAAGCCATCCATGAGCTGGAGGCGCACGCGCCCGAAGAGGTGGTGTTGCTGCCGCTCTATCCGCAATACTCCCGCACCACCACGGGAAGCAGCCTGAACGAATGGAAACGGCGATTTCATCCGCAGGGGTGGAATCCACGGGTACACGCGGTGACCGAGTTTCATGAGGAGGCTAGCTACATCGACGCGCTGGTGGAATCGATTGACGAGTCGCTGGCGGAATTCGACGATCCGGCCGAGGTGGATATGGTGTTCAGCGCGCACAGCGTGCCCATGGCGGTGATCGAGGCGGGCGATCCATACCAGCGGCAAATCGAGCGCACCGTCGAATTGGCATGGAGCCAGGGACGTTGGCCGGGGCGCCGTCGTCTTTGTTACCAAAGCAAGGTCGGCGCATCGAAATGGCTGCAACCTTCCATGCACGCCACCGTCAAACAATTAGCGGCCGAAGGCAGCCGGCGCGTGCTGGTGATTCCGGTTTCTTTTGTGTCGGATCACGTGGAAACTCTGCACGAAATCGACATCGAGCATCGCGCGCAGGCCCTCGGTTTGGGCATCCCGGAGTTCCGCATGGTGCCCGGGTTGAACGATGCGCCGCGCTTCATCGCAGTGCTGGGCCGGTTAGTGCGCGCACAGGTTACCCAGCCCTCCGTGGTGGCGCCGCGAATGTGAAATGGTACTTTATTTTCGCATATTTTAGGAAAAATTCGAATAATAACGCGAATAGGGTGCTAGAATGCACTCATACCTGAAACGACCGCCAAGTTGTCGGACGCATCAGGCCAAGGAGACGAGGCCATGAATAGCGAAGACACCCAAACCGTTTCCCAGAGAGTTGTCAACGTACTGCTGATCAGCCAGTTTGACGAGGATCATCAGCGCTTAGCCGACATTCTGAAACATTCCAACTGGCAGCAGCACGGCGTGCGGACGCAGCGGGAGGCGTTCGAGTTCCTGCGCGAAAACGTGGCGCCGGTGGTGATCTGCGAGAGCGAACTGCCGGACGGCGCCTGGCAGGACGTCTTGTGCCGGCTGGGCCGCATAGAGTGTCCGCCCCTGTTAGTGGTCACTTCACGGATGGCGGACGAGCGCTTGTGGTCCGAGGCGCTGAACTTGGGCGCGTACAATGTCCTGGCGAAACCACTGAACATGAAGGAAGTTTTTCACGTGGTGGGGTTGGCTTGGATGCTTTGGAAGCGGCGGTGGGAAAGTCACCAGATGCTGGCTATGACGGCGTAGGGCACTCACCGGTGGAAGCCTGTGCCACTATGGCGGGCGAGCTTGATCAACTCTCCGTAGCCCTCCTTATCAAACGGCGGACACCCCGTCGGAAACTGTCCTAGCGGATGGTTCTTCTGCCGCATCAGGTAAGTGCAATACGTCAACGTCTTGCAACAGCGGCGCTCATCCAGTTCGCCCTTCTCCAGGGCATCCCGCGCGAAGTCCGGATAGGCTAGTGCGCCGCGTCCGATACCCACAAACCGAACGTCACCAGCCGCGATATTGTGCGCCCCGGCGTTAATGGCATACTTCTGCAGCCAGCTATAACCCGTTCCTACGATGGGCAGATCCGGAAACGCGCGCTGCAGCTCGGCGGCGATGCGGAAATGCCGGTCGACACCCAGGAGCGGATGCTCGGGTTGCTCGTAGTTGCCCTCGTCCGGCTTCTCGAACGGACGGACGATGTGCGGATTGTAGTAAGGCGATCCCAGCGAGACATTCAGCAGTTCAACGCCCCATTCCTGGAAGCTGCCGATGGCCTGCTTTACTTCGCGCAGATCTTCACGGAGCGGGTTGGCGGCATCCACGCCCCAACCATACGGATATGGAGTCTCGAAATCGCAGGCGAACGGCACGCCGTCGAAGGCGTTCATCCGGATCGCGATCGTGAGCCGGTTGCCGAACGCCGCGCGCAGTTTGCCGATCACGTTGCGCATGAACCGCAAACGGTTTTCGAGCGGACCGCCATAACGGCCGTCGCGGGTCTTGGCGCCGAGCAGTTCGCTGATCAGATAGCCATGCACGGCCTTGATATCCACCGCCTGAAATCCGGCTTCGAGCGCCAGGCCGGCGGCGATCGCGTAGTCGTCTTCCAGGCGCTCCAGTTCGTCGTCGGCGATGACCGGATAATCGGGCGGCGTGCCGGTCTTCCGGTCGATGTGCGGATTGTGATAGGCGATGATGCGCCGCGGCACGCTGTAGCGCCCGGAATGGGTAAGCTGGATAGGCAGCAGCAGATCGTCCGCCGTGCCCCAATGTTGGCGATGCAGTTCGCGAATGCGCGCGAGCAGCCGCGCGAAATCCGAAACGTTGCGGCGTGTAATCCAAAGCTGGCGGGTATTGGCGCGCCCGTCTTCGCGCACGGCGGTGGCTTCAAACCAAATGAGCTTGGCGCCGCCGCGCGCGAAGCGTTCGTAGCGGCGCCAGGTCAGCTCGCCGGGATTTCCATCAAGCGTGCCGTCGCACCCCTCCATGGGCTGGATGGCGATGGAGTTGCCGACGGTGTACGCGCCCACGCGCACAGTCCGCGCCAGCACGCGCCGCACTTCATCCGGGCCGGCGGTGAACCGGACGTGCGCCGCGCCCGCCTGGTCAGCCGCGCGCCGCAACTCGTCCGGAGTTTTGTAAACGAAATGCCTCATCCGATGCCTCATGGCGCGGCAGCAGCAAGATGGCTAGCGCGCCGACGATCGAGACGGCGAACACCGCTCCCAGGGCGATGGCGTAGCTGCCGAAGCGCTCGCGCAGAATCGAAACGAAATACGGAAACCAGGTCTGCCCGATGGTGTTGACCGGCAGAATAATGGCCATGGCGCGCGCCAGCGTGTTCACGCCGAACTGTTCCGCGGCCATGAGCGGAATCAGCATGTAGTCCGCGCCCATGCCGAATCCGAATAGCACCGCGAAGGCCATCGGCGAGCGCGATGGGCTGACGGTCAGCAGCATGGGAATCGTAGCGGCGACCAGAAAATAAGTGACGGTCATGACCCATTTTTTCGAGAAGCGGTCGGCCAGGCCGCCGATGGCCAGGCGTCCGGCGATGCTGGTGGCCAGGATGGTCATGGAAGCCACGCGCCATGTGGAATTCAGCAGCGCCAGCCCTTCTTTCGAGCGGTCCGTAAAGCCCTGGTCGAGAAAGACGAATTTCATGTGGAAGTTGACCGCGCCAATCGCGCCGATGGAGCAGAAACTGCCGATCAGCAGCAGCCAGAAGGAATAGTGGTGGAGCAGGTAGCCGAAGGTAAGCGATTCCGCTTGATTTTCCGCGGGCGGCTGGCTGTCGCCATCCGGATAAAGGCCCTGGTCCGCGGCGCGGTCGCGGATCGCGAAGATGGCGATGGGCCAGGCCAGAAACATCAGCGCGCCCCAGACGATTAGGGCGGTGTGAAAACTGGTCCCCTCGGTGAGTGGCTTCACCAGGTACGAGCCGAGGAATCCGATCAGGCCGACGCCCACGTACAGAATCCCCATGGCCTTGCCGCGATTGCGCCGGAACCAGTGCGAGATGACAAGCTGATGCGGAATCGGTCCGGAGAGGATGTAGCCCACGGTGTAGAGGAACCACAGGGCGTAGTAGACTGTCAGCGAGCCGCGCATGGTTCCGAAGCCCAGGAATGCGGCGCAGGTGAGCGCGGTCCCTACTAGGATGAGCTTGCGCGGGCTGAAGCGCGGGACCAGCACGGGACCGATCCAGAGCGTCAGCAGGGCGGCCAGCGGAAAGCCGAACGTGATCTGTCCCTTGGTCCAGTGAAACTCGCGCTGGAAGTAGTCGTAGAAAAACGGCATGTTGTAGTAGGGCAAACCGACGGCGATGCCGAACGTGAGGAAGGACGCCAGCGTCACCCACCAGCCGTAGAATGTTTTGCGCATCGTGGGACAGCCTTCAGTATAGCGGGGGAGGCTCGATTCCGCACAAATCGCGGCTCTTGAGTTTCTACATTTTGTCCGCCGCGGTGGGGCAGGCTCGAAGCCTGCGCGGGCCTCGCAGGCCCGCTCTTGGTGGGACCGGCTTAAGCCTGTCGAGGCTGCCTAAAAGGCTGCGGCCAAGATTGGCCGCCCTCCGAATTCTTGCAGCGCCACCACGCTGTTAATTTAAGATGCACAGGTCTATAATCGAATTGCGGCGATCAAGGAGGTTCCCATGTTCGCTATGGCGAGCTTCGCCTTTCTCCTCGCGCCCCTGGTGATCGCCACCGGTAATCTGGAGACCGCGTATCAGGAATTAAAAAGATGCCGCAGGGGAGAAAAACGCCGTCCAGGTGAAGATCCTGGCGGCGCAAACGTGCGCGCTGGCGCGCGAAGCGATCTCGGCACCCGCTCCCGCCGACGACGACGAAAAGGAAGCTCGGAGCAATCGCGTAACGTATGCCCAAGGCGTCGAACTGTACACGGAATACGCCTTATGCCACCGCCGTCGGGGCGCACCCCGAAGACGCAGTGGACCTGTTGGCCGCCCTCGAGCGGCAAACCCCAAAAGCAAGTACCTCACCGACACTTACGGCCTTTACTTTCACGATTTGCAGCAGATGGGCGCGGCCGCTGAAATCCCGGATGTCGCCGAGAAAGCCCTGGAGAACTTTCCGGACAACGACGACGCGCTAGCGGTGCTGGCCGAGGCCGCGTTGAACCACAAGCGGAACGATCGGGCGCTGAGCTATGCCAAGCGCCTGACCGCCGTGCTCAACAGGCACTGCCGCCCGGAGGGCATGTCCGCCGCCGATTGGGAGCGCAAACGCGGCGCGGAACTGGCCAGCGGTCACTGGATCGCCGGCGTGGTGGAGGCCGGGAAGGGAACGTACTTCGAGGCCGATAAGGATCTGCGCACGTCGCTCCCTCTGGTGGCCGGCAACGATGCCCGCACAGCTACGGCGCTGTTCTATCTTGGGCTGGCCAACTATCAGCTCGGCAAGATGACCCTCAAAAAGGCGCAAGTGCTGGAAGGGGTGAAGTTCAGCCAGCAGGCGGCCGCCATTCAGGGGCCGCTGGCGCAGCAAGCGTGGCACAACGCACAAGTGATGAAGGACGAAGCGGCCAGAATGCGGTAGATTCGTGCGAGTCGCGAGCGAAGGAGCTAGCATCAATTGAAGGGAGGATTTTTTGCATGAGTTCTACGCCGACAGCGGCCCCCACGGCCGCCACCTACACGATCGAGCCGTCTCATTCGAGCGTGCATTTCAAGGTCCGGCACCTGATGATCGCCAATGTGCGCGGTGAGTTCAGCAAACTCAGCGGCACGGTCACGGCCGACAGCGTTACAGCGGAAATCGACGTCAATTCGATTAACACGCGCGAGCCCGATCGGGATAAGCACCTGAAGAGCGCGGACTTCTTCGACGTGGCGAACCATCCCACGATGAGGTTCGAATCGAAGAAGATCGAAGCGGACGGTCCGGAGGCTTACAAGGTCACCGGCGATCTGACGATTCGCGGCACGACGCGCGAAGTCATGCTGTATGTGAACTCGACGCCCGAAATCAAAGATCCGTGGGGTTACACGCGGCGGGGCGCGGAAGGTGTGGCGAAGATCAGCCGCAAAGACTTCGGCCTGACCTACAATCCGATACTCGAAGGTGGGGGCGTGATGGTGGGCGACGAAGTGGAGATCTCTCTCGAAGTCGAATTGGTGAAGACGGCGTAGAGCCTGCGTTACAATTAGGCCGATGCGAGTTGCCGAGCTCGCCGGCCTGCTGTTATGTGGCGCGTTGCCTCTACCGTGCCAGAATCGCGGCGTCGAGCAAGCCATGGAATTCCGTTCAGTCGGCCATGGAAAGTGGCGATTCAGACAGCGGCCTCGGCGCAGGCCCCCGTGTCAGCACCGTGCGCGGTTCGCCCTACCGGGACGTCAACATCTCACTCGCGCGGAAGTTCGCCATGCGGGAGCGGCTGAATTTCGAAGTGCGCGCCGAAGCATTCAATGCGTTCAACCTTCACTACTTCACGTGCGACGGCGAGGCATTCGGCGACTGTATTCCGTTTTAATAACGATCCGTCAGCTCCAGTTTCGGCACCTGGAACGGTACGGCAGAATTCAGTTTTGATCCGTTTTGGCGATTCCTGACCGACAGAAACCGTTAGGCCAGCCTCACCGCCGTTCGCGATCCTTACCTGGCCTATAATGGGTGGTAGTTGAGCCCGGAAGAGTGTATTCGCATCGCCATCGAACTTAGGGACCGTCGCCACCCAGATGCCGCTCAGCAAGGACTTGAGAGAGTTTGTCGAGTTGTTAAGCTCGAACGGAGTTGAATATCTGGTGGTTGGCGGCTTCGCGGTCTCCTACCATGGATTTGTCCGAAACTGACGCCGGAGATCGAGGTGATGATATCGATTCGGTTGGGCGGCATTCCCAACTAGACCACCCATAAAGGCCCGGACCGGGAAATCCATATCCCCCGTATAGCGACGAGGCATGGGATAGCCGTACTGTTGGTATGCTCGACGACCTGGCCACGCAGCATCGGGCGGGAGGCGTTGATCCGCAACAAAGATTCACTGGGCGGGCGAAGGATCCGGGCGCCGTGGAGGAACCGCGGAAGCGCAACGGGCGGAGCTAAAGCTCCGCGCCGGCTAAAGCCCGCCCTCCAGCCTATTGGTCGGATTCCGGACTTTTCTTGCGCTCGTAGGGCTTCTTCAAATACTGGGCCGCTTCTTCCTGCGCGTTTTGCGTATTATCCTTGGTGCGCACGGCCAGGTTATATTCGTTCACCGCGCGGTCGCGCTGGCCGGTGATATCGAAGATCATGCCCAGGTGGATGCGCGACCACACCTCCACCCATTTGGGTTCCAGGTCGCCGTTTAGCGCTTCGCGGAACTCGTTGGCCGCCGACTGGTAGTTGTTCTGCATGAAAAACACATCCGCGATGCGATAGTGCGCCATGGAACTGTTGCGATTGTTCTCCAGCGCTTTCTGATACTCCTTCAGCGCGTCGGCAAATTCGCTCACTTCCATGAATTGCTCGCCGCGGCGGATGGCCACCGCCGTGCGCACCTGGTTGTTGAAACGGAGCACGCGGCGGTCCGGGTCGATGATCACGTTCTTGGGCTTGCCGAAACAATCGACCGTGAATTCCGACGAGGTGCCCACCACTTCCACGCGCTTCTCTTCGGGATTGCCCTCCGTCTCGATCTTCAGATCCACCGGCATGCGGAAGGTATCCAGATCCTGCGCCACTTTGCCCATCACGCGGAAGCCTTTCTGCGTGCGGTAAATGGTGTACTCCAGCTTGAATTCCGGCGCGCCGGAGGATTCGATCCACTGGATGAAGAAGTAGCCGAGATCCTGCTTGGAGACGTCTTGCGCCACCTTCTTGAAGTCCTCGGTGGTGGCCGATTTCCAACTGTACCGGGTGAGGTATTCCTTCAATGTCTGGAGAAAGTCTTTGTCGCCGATCACGAAGCGCAGCATGTGCATCACGGCGGCGCCTTTGCTGCCGGTGAGCGCCCACAGCTCCGGAGAATAGTCCTCCATGCGGGCCGACTGGATGACGGGAACGTTGTCCACCGTGAGGGCTTCCACAGCATCGTCGCGGAATGCCGATTCAAGTGCGCCCGGTCCGGCGGTGTGCTCGGTCCAGAGGAGTTCGGAATAGGCCGCCATGCCGTTGCTGAGCCATAGATGATTGCGGGTGGCGGGCGATACCAGCATCTCCCACCACTGGCGCGAGATCTGGTTGGCCAACAACTTGGTCCCTACCTGCTTGCCGATGGCGTGCGGGTTCAGGAAGACCAAGCCGGGTGCGGAATAGCCGTTGGGCGCGCCGTTTTCGGTCTCCACCACGCTGAGATTGGCGTACGGCGGCAGGCCGAAATCGCCCGTGAAGTAGGACATCATCTGGCCGATTTGATCGCCATACTGTTGCGCCATGCCCTTCTCATCGCCGCGGAAGTACAGCGTGGTGGTGACGCCCTCGGAGGAAACCTTCGCTCCGGGATCGCGCACCAGCGCGATGCTGCCCGGGAAAGACGGGTGATCGAAATGAAAGCTGTAGACTACCTTGCCGCCGGTTTCCTGGTGCGTGTCGAGGCCGCTGCCCAGCACCTGGTATCCGGAGGGAACGGTAATATGCAAATCCGCCGTGAAGCGGTCCGTGGTGTAGCCGCTGACGGGGAACCAGCGCGCGGGATACAGCAGGAAGGCGTAGTCGGGATGGATGGCGGCGAACTTAATGCCGTAGACGGGCGAGTCTTCGTTGCCGCTCAGGCGTCCTTCATAAGTGAACTTCGCCGTGGCCGGCTGGCCTTTGGGCAATGGCGGATCGAAGCTGAGGCGCACCGTGGAATCCTGGGTGTTGCGCGTGTCGTTGATCTGGCCGCCCTTGGCGTCCACTACGTGCGAAACCGCCAGCGCGTTGTTCAACTCGAAGGAGGCCGAACTGGCGTTGTCCAAGGGAACGAAGCGCACCTCGGCGGTGGCGATGAGGGCCTGGGTGGCCGGCTGGACTTCGGCGTCGATGATGTAATTCTCGACGCGAATACGCGTGCGGCGCTCCTGCGCCGGTGTGGCCGCGGCGAGGGCCACGATCGCCAGGGCGGCGACTGTGGCGGGCCTTAGGCGTGCGATACCGCTACGAAACATGGGTGAGTTGTCCTTCCATCAGATCTTGAATTATGCCGGAGGCGCGGGACATGGGCTCCGACGCCGGGGCGAGCCGCGCCGCGACCTCGGCCAGATCCGCGCGCATTCGGACGCGCGCGCCATCGTCGCCGAGCAGCCGTTGGGCTTCGGCGGCCAGACGTTCGCCGGTCAGGTTAGATTGCATCAGCTCGGGGACCACTGCGCGCCCCGCGATCAAGTTCACCATTGAATAAAAAGGCACCCGCACCAGCATGCGTCCCAATAGCCAACTCGTGGCTGTGACCTTGTAAAACGTGACCATCGGCGTACCCAGCAGCGCCGCCTCCACGGTAACCGTTCCGCTGGCGGCCAGCGCCAGGTCGGCATGCGCGATGGAGTCCCAGCTTTCCCCGTCGATGACCTTTATGGGAGCCCCGCCGATTCGTTCCTGAAAAAAGCCAACGCCGGCCGTGGCCGATGCCGGCAAAATAAAGCTGGCGGCGTGGTCGCGGTAAATGCGCCCTACTGCGTCCAGCAGGGGCGGCAAATGCCGGGCGGCTTCTCCCCGGCGGCTTCCAGGCAACACCGATATTAATGGACGGCCCGGAGGAAGTCTGTGTTTCCGAAAAAATTCCGCGCGCGGGAGACTGGGTTTTACGATGCCCGCTAGCGGGTGGCCGATATAGGTGGCGGGCAGGCCGCGGCGGCGGAAGAATTCCTCTTCGAACGGGAAGATACAGAGCACGTGGCGCAGCGTGCGGCGCATGCCCGGCAAGCGGCCCTTGCGCCAGGCCCAAACCTGCGGGGCCACCAGGTACACGACGGGGACCCCCTGGCGGTGCAGCTTGCGGGCCAGGCGCAGGTGGAAATCGGGGGAATCCGTCAGGATGGCCAGTTGTGGGCGGCTACGGCGCGCGGCGGCCAACAGCTTGCGGAATTCGCCGTAAATGCGGGGGATGTGGGAAACCACCTCGACCAACCCGACCACCGCCAGGCTGGCGGCATCCACCACGGTTTCGACGCCGGCCCGCCGCATGCGGGGACCGGTACAACCGAAGAAGCGGGCGTCCGGCCAGATGCGGCGCAGTTCGTCGACCAAGAGGGCGGCGTAGAGATCGCCGGAAGCTTCGCCGGCGGATATCAGGATGTTGCGGGGCACCTAAGGCCAGTCTAGCGCGGGCGGGGAAGGGGATGGGGCGGCCATCAGCTATCAGCTATCAGCCGTCGGCTTTCAGTCAGACGTCTGATAGCTGGCAGGAATCTGGCGAGCTGATAGCTGAAAGCTGAAAGCTAAAAGCCCTACTCCTGCCGCAGCACCGCATTCGGGTCCAGCCGCGATGCCCGCCGCGCCGGGGCATACGCGCCCAGCGCCGCCGCGGCCACCAGCGCGGCCGTTACCAGCGCCACAAACGGCACATTGAACCCTGGCACGCCCAGCGCGAAACTGGCCGCCCTGCTCGCCAACACGCAAAGCAGCAAGCCGATCGACACCCCGGCGGCCGCCAGCAGCATGCCCTGCTTCATGATCATGCCCAACACTCCGGAGCGGGCCGCGCCGATCGCCATGCGGATGCCGATCTCCCGCGCCCGCAGGCTCACCGAATACGACATCAGACCGTAGAGTCCCACCATCGCCAGGATCAGCCCGAGCAGCCCCATTGCCCCTATGGCTTTCGTCCAGATTCCGAGCGTCTTGGCGACGCGCTGCTCGAAAACCTCTTCCATGGTGCGCACGCCGTACATGGGTTGCCCGGCATCCAGCGAGCGGACAACCTCGCGCAGCGGCCCGGCCACCGAGCTCGATGCGCCGACGGTCTCCACCATAATGGTCAGAGCCTGATGCGGGTTTTGGGAAAGCGGCCGATAAAGGTAGTCCATGGGCGGCTCGATCAGGCTGAAGTATTTGCTCTGCCGGGCCACACCGACGATTTCCAGCACTTCGTCCTTGTCGCCTTTCAGCCGCAGCCGTCTGCCGATGGGGCTCTGGTTGGGATAATACTTGCGGGCGAACCGTTCATTCACGATCGCCACCGGGCTGGATTCGGCCCGGTCCGTCGCCTGGAAGGCCCTGCCCTGCACGATCGGCACGTTCAGCGTGTCGAAGTAACCTTCGCTCACGGTGTTCGACATCACGCCGACCGCTTCGGCCCCGGGCGGCAGCTTGACCCCTTCCGGAACCAGCCGGCTGGACGTGTCCTCCCCCGCCGGCAGCATCGGCGCCGCCAGCGCCAGCGCGGCGGATTTCACGCCGGTCAGATTTCGCGTCCTTTCCAGCAGCAGCTTGTAGAATTCCTTGCTGCGATCCGGCGTGTACCTCGCCAGCGCCGGATTGAAGCTGGCCGTCAGCAGGTGGTCTGTGCGGAAACCGGCGGGCGAGGATACCAGAATCGATGCTCCGCGGTAAGCCTGCGTCGCCACCACCAGGAGCAGAAACGCGCCGGCCACCTGCGCAATCACCAGCGTATTTCTTCCCAGTAAACGCCGGCGCTTGCCGTCATCCGATTTTCCCGACTTCAACGCCGGAACCAAGTCGGGCTTGGTCGCCTGCAACGCCGGCGCCAATCCAAACACCAGGGCGCTCACCACGGAGGCCAATATGGTGAACAGCAGTACGCGAGGATCCAGCCGCACGTTCAGCACAATAGGAATGTCGATGGGTATCTTGATCTGGGAAAACAGATCGACGCCGGCCTCTGCCACCAGGAGTCCCAGCGCTCCGCCAAGCACTGCGATCACCAGGCTCTCGGTCAGCAGTTGCCGGACCAGGCGCCCCCTGCCGGCCCCGATGGCCAACCGGACCGCGATTTCCCGTGACCGCGCGCGGGCGCGGCTCAACAGGATATTCATCACGTTGGCGCAGGCGATCAACAAAACCACGGCGCCCATCGCCAGCGGGAAGAATGCCAACAGCGTGTCGCTCGGATCTTGCTTGAGCCTGGCTGCCAGTTCCGTATCGACCGCCATGGAAGTGGTTCGATTGGTAGCCGGGTAGGCTTGCGCGAGTTGCTGCGAGACGACCTGGGCTTCTGCCGCGGCTTTCGCCACGCCGACGCCCGGCTTGAGCCGCCCGTATACGGTCATGCCGCGCGTGTCGCGCTTCTGCAGCATGCTTTGCTGCAGGTCGTCCTGCAGGCGCGGCGCCATCGCGAGCGGGACAAAGAGCGCGGAACGGATCAACCCGTTGGACCCCGTGAACGGCTCCGGCGCCACTCCGATCACCGTAAAGGGGATGTTATTCAAGAAGATGGTTCTGCCTGCGACGCTCGGATCCGACCCGAAATCCGTGCGCCACAGCTCATGGCCCAGGACCGCCACGGCATCGCGGCCCGGCACCTTGTCTTCGTCCGGCCGGAAAGCCCGTCCCAACTCGAGCGGCACTTCCAGTACGCGAAAGAAGTCGCCACTCACCAGCTCGCCGAATTTCATCTGCGGCAGCGCGCCTTTTTCGGTGGCGAATCCGAACTGCGAGTATTGCGAAGCCGTCAGGCCGGTATAGGATTTGCTCCGGTCGCGGAGGTCCCTGAAATCGGGATAGGACATCTCGGCGTACGCGGCTAGCCCCCCGATGGACTCGCCGCGCAAATGCGCCTGCACCACCACGAGTTCGGAAGCCCGCGGCACGGGCAGCGGCCGCAGCAGCACCGCGTCGGCCAGGCTGAACATGGCGGAGTTCGCGCCAATTCCCAGAGCCAGCGAAAGAATGGCGACCAGGGCGAACCCGGGACTCTTCCGCAGAGTGCGCAAAGCGTAACGAAGGTCGTCGAGCATGTGCTGCCCACTGCACGCCGCCTGCCGCGCCGCCGCGCGGCGTATCTGCTGGCAAAATAGGGCGCACGACCGGAGGTTCCGGCGGGCAGCCGTCCGTTTTTGGGACTCCAGGTTTCGCTTGTGGGGCGGCGCCATGCGCCGCCGCGGCGGATCGTCCGGGTTCATTTTGCACATGTAGGTTCGACGGGACGCCTTTCCGCCGATTCCAGATTCCTATTGGCGTCGAAGCATCCCCTGACAACCATACAGGCGAGGACCAAAGAATTCACATACCTAACAAACGGAACTCCGATGCCGGCCTGAATACAGGCGCGTTGGACGGAAACCAGATCAAGAAAGCCCTGGTATGTGCCGGGCTACTGAGCGTGGCCGCAACCGCTTTGCTTTTCACGCAGTCGACGGCGCCGGCGTTTACCACAATCCTGCAAGACGGAGTCGGCATGATTGGGGAAGTCAACGGCACCTTCTAGGGCTGTAGCTGCAGACTTCCGAACTTTGACGCCGCCGGCATCCCCAAGTGCGTGGGACCGAACCACACTCTATGCAGTCCAATTCACCTTAAATATGACTATGACCGGCAATGTGAGTGGCCTGGTAATGACCAATGGGCCGCCAGGGCTCCCGGTATTCTACGGTCTCACCACCGCCGGCGGAGCTTTCAAAACTTGGGCGCGTTTTTCTCCCTGACGCCGCCCGCGTCTCCAGATGGTTTCTGCACACAGGCGACGCACTGGAGGGAGCCCCGTGCTCTATGGCGCTAAACCTGCCGCACCACGCCGAGGCTCCACTACTGCCGGCGGAAGCCGCGCGCCTCTATTGGGAGCGGGACACCGTGACGCATATGTGCTCCGCTTCCGGTGTGGTCGAGCCTGGTGATTCTCAACTTCAACCCGGATGGACCAGTGGAGATGGGCGTTGGTCAACCGCAATGGTCCTCTGCGCGACCTGATGAAAGCCACTGCGAGCTGAAGGGAAGCGGGTCTGGAGACCCGCCGCAGGCGTGGACGCCCGCCCCACAGGCGCTACTCCTGGCGCAGCACCGCATTCGGATCGAGACGCGATGCACGCCGCGCCGGGGCATACGCGCCCAGCGCCGCAGCGGCCGCCAGGCCGGCTGCGACCAGCGCCACAAACGGTACATTGAACCCCGGCACGCCCACGGCCGCGGTGACCGCCCTGCTCGCCAGCAGGCAAAGCACTAAGCCGATGGATACGCCCGCGCCGGTCAGCAGCATGCCCTGCTTCATGATCATGCCCAGCACTCCGGCGCGCCCGGCGCCGACCGCCATGCGGATGCCGATCTCGCGCGCCCGCAGGCTCACCGAATACGACATCAGACCGTAGAGTCCCACCATCGCCAGGATCAGCCCCAGCAGCCCCAACCCGCCGATGGCTTCAGTCAGGATTCCGAGGAGCTTGGTGGCGCGTTGGTCGAAGACTTCCTCCATGGTGCGGACGCCGTACATCGGCTGGCCGGAGTCGAGCGACCGGACTATTTCGCGCAGCGGTGCGGCCGCCGCGCTGGACGGGCCGGCGGTCTCGATCAGTATGGTCAAGGCCTGCTGCGGGTTTTGGGAAAGTGGCCGGTAGAAATACTCTACGGGCGGCTCGACGAGGAAGAAGTATTTGCTTTGCCGGGCCACGCCGACGATCTCCAGCACTTCGTCCTTGCCACCTTTCAGCCGGAGCCGTTTGCCGATGGGACTCTGGTTGGGATAATACTTTCGCGCGAACAGCTCATTGACGATCGCCACCGGCCTGGATTCGGCACGGTCCGCTTCCTGGAAGCCGCGGCCCTCGACAATTGGCACGTTGAGCGTGTCGAAGTAGCCTTCGCTCGCCGTGTTCGACATCACGGTGATCGCCTCGGTACCGGGCGGCAACTTGACGCCTTCCGGAACCACCCGGATGGCGTCGCCTCCGGGCAGCATTGGCACCGTTTGCGTCAGGGCCGCGGATTTCACGCCCGGGAGATTTCGCGCCCTCTCCAGCAGCGGCTTAAAGAATCTCTTGGCTTGGTCCGGCGTGTACCTCGCTAGCGTCGTATCGAAGCTGGCCATCAGCAGATGGCTTGTGCGGAAACCGGCGGGCCGGGATATTGCAATCAATGCGCCGCGGTAAGCCTGCGTCGCGAAAACCAGCAGCAGGAGGGCTCCGGCGACCTGCGCAATCACCAGCGTGTTTCTTCCCAGCAGGCGCCGGCGCTTGCCGTCATCCGACTTGCCGGATTTCAGCGCTGGAACCAGGTCGGGATGGCTGCTCTGCAGCGCCGGCGCCAGTCCGAACAAAAGGGCGCTGGCCACAGAGGCCAGTATGGTGAAAAGCAGCACTCGCGGGTCCAGCTTCACATCGATCACAACGGGGATGTCGGTGGGCACCTTGATCTGCGCGAACAGACTGGCGCCGGCATTGGCCACCAGAAGTCCCAGCGTCCCGCCGAGCGCCGCGATCACCATGCTCTCGGTCAACAGTTGGCGGATCAGGCGGCCCCGGCCAGCCCCGATTGCCAGCCGGACGGCGATCTCCCGTGACCGGGCGCGGGCGCGGCTTAATAGAATATTCATCACGTTCGCACAGGCGATCAACAAAACCACGGCAGCCATCGCCAGCAGGAAAAAGACCAACATTGCATCGAACGAATCCCGTTTGAGCCTGGCCGCGATGTCCGAATCGACCATCATAGAGCAGGTGAGATTAGTCGCCGGGAAGGCCTGCGCGAGCTGCTGCGAGACGACTCTGGCCTCGGCCGCGGCTTGGGCCACGCTCACGCCCGGTTTCAGCCGCCCGTATACGGTCATGCCGCGGTTCTCGCGCTTTTCGAGCATGGTTCGCCCCAAGTCGTCCACCAGGCGGGGACCCATCGCCAGCGGGACAAAGAGCGCCGAGCGAACCAGTTCGTTCGACCCGGTGAACGGTTCCGGCGCCACTCCAATCACGGTGAACGTGACGTTATTCAGGAAGAATGTTCTCCCGACGACATTGGGATCCGACGCGAAATCGGTGCGCCATAAGTCGTGTCCCAGGACCGCCACCGCGTCGCGGCCCGGCGCGCTGTCTTCGTCAGGCCGGAAAGCCCGGCCCAATTCCAGCGGCACATCCAGTACGCGAAAGAAATCGCCGCTCACCAACTCGCCGAATTTCATCCGCGGCAGCGCGCCTTGTTCGGTTGCGAATCCGAACTGCGAGTATTGGGAAGCCGTCAGGCCGGTATACGACTTGCTACGGTCGCGGAGGTCCTTGAAATCCGGATAGGACAGCCCGGAGTATGGCGCGATGCCGCCGATGGATTCGCCGCGCAATTGCGACTGAACCACGATGATCCCGGAGGCGTGCGGCACGGGTAGCGGCCGCAGCAGCAGGGCGTCCGCCAGGCTGAACATGGCGGAATTCGCGCCGATTCCCAGAGCCAGCGACAGGATGGCGACCACGGCGAACCCTGGGCTCTTCCGCAGGGTGCGCAAAGCGTACCGAAGATCATCGAGCATGCGTTGCCAGTTGCACGCGGCTTGCCGGACGGCGCACCGCGTATCTGCTAGCAAATACGCGCGCGAGTGGCATTGCCCGGCGGCCCGCCGTCCGTTCTTGGGACGCAAGGTTCCGCTTGTGGGCGGTGTTTGTGGAGCGGCGCCGTGCGCCGCAGTGGGGCTTCAGACCAGCTGCTCCCGAATCCCAAGCCACTCGCGCATCAACTCGAACCGCGTCCTGACACTCTCAACCGATTCCCCGATCTGACGGATCGAATCCACCAGTCCCACCACATCGCCTACCGCCAGCTTGAGATACTCGATCTTGCGCGGATCGATGGACATGATCTGACAGCAGGCCGCATCCACCGCGGCCAAGTCCCTGCCGGCGACCACCACGCCCGCGCGCTTGGGCGTGCCCTGAATCGGCCCGTTGCCTTCCATCCCCACGATGCCGTCGACGATGGCGAAATGCCGCGGCAGCGTATGGTACAAATCCGCCACGCATTCGGGTATTCCCGCCCAGTGCAGGATGTTTTTGGGCCATCCGTACACGCCGCCCGAGACCGTTCCGAACAGGTTCTTCATGCTCAAGGTGGCTCCTGCCCAGTGATGCGTCTTCATTTTGGGCATGGAAACCAGCAGATCGCAGGACCGCGCCGTCTGCGCCAGATAAATCGACCGCAGCCGCGAATGCGGATGCGCCAGACGGACCTCGGCAACCCGATCCAGGTTCAGATCCGTGAAGATCTCCTCGAACCGTGGGATGGTCTCGAAATATCCGGCGGCCTCAGCCATGTCCAGCGTATTCCGGCGGTGGCCCGGGCCTTCGCCGACGATGACCTCCGCGCCCAACTCGCGGAAAGCCTCCAGGGCTGCGTGCACGATCATAGGATGCGTATTGATGGGGCTGTCCGGCTCGAACTCCACCAGGTTGGGTTTGAGAAGCACACGTTTTCCGCGGACACTCAGACGGTGTTCCGCCAGAGCGCGGCGCACGTCGCCGTACAGATCCTGGGTGTAATCCGGCCGGCGCACAATCGAAACCAATGTTTCGCGACGCTGTGTATGATGCGGCGAGCAGGCCGCCAAAGCCAGGCCGGCCGCCGATCCCGTCAGAAACTCGCGGCGATTCCAGTTGGTCATATGCATTACCCGGTGGTAGGTCAGCTTGCCTGTTGGCCAATGCCAGATGCCAGGTGGGGCAGGACTCCCGTCCTGCGCGGGTCCTCCAGGACCCGCTCCTCCCGTTAACGAAATCAGCTCAAGCTGGACTCCGCTGCGAGCGGGGCTTAAGCCCCGCGCCGGCTAAAGCCCGCCCTCCAAAGCGCTGGCTTGGGCCTCGGTTGGATCGCGGCCCGCAACGGCGGCCGCGGCCAGCACCGCCAAGGCGGCATTTTGAACAGTGCGTGGCGGGCGCGCCGGGGGAGGAGCGTTTGGTGGAAGCTGCCCGTGGGCCAGCAATCCCAGACGCAGCCAGCTTTCGGCCTCCGACGTCCGGCACCGGGGCAACTGCACTTGCGCCCAACGACAGGCTTTGCGGATGGCAGGCGCGTCCCGGCCACGCAACGCCAGCAACGCTACGCCTGTGGTTTCCGCATACGAACGGGCGTCATAATCCAAGGCCCGCGCCGCCCCATAGTTCCAGCCGCCTTCGCTGCACGCATGCGCCAACAGATGCGCGGCGCCCATGTCCAGGCGCGCGGCGATTTGCGCGGACTGAGCGGAGCGCGCGGCCTGGCGCAGGGCCAGCATCGACAATGCCGTGGGAGTCACCCAAGCGCTGGTTCCGGGAAACCACGGCCAGGCATCGTAGCCCGGGGCATTCCCCGTCAGCAATTCCCGCGCGCGGCTCAGGAAGTTGGTGTCCGCGCCGGTCCGCTCGACGATCCACCGAATGCCGCGCCGGTAGGCACCCCCGCCGAGCAATCCGGGTCCCAGCAAAGCCGCTACCGCTGTCACCCAGACGCTCTGCTGGACACACGGCTGCGGCGGCCAGCCGCCATCGGAGCGCTGCACGGCGCGCAACCACCGTAGCCCTTTTTCCACCGGCTGGGCCACCGATCCGTGCCCTGCCAGAGCCAACAGCGCGTAAGCCGTCGGCTCGGTCCAGGACGGCCCGCCTCGCTGGTAAGGCCAGCCGCCATCCGTATTTTGGGATTCCAGCAGGGAAACCATCAGCCTCCCATCCCTACGTCGAGAACGCCGAACCCGCCAGGCACCCTAGCTGCCCGCGGCGGTGCTCAGTTGCGAGTTGGTCTTCGACCAAATCACGTTGATGCTCGCACCGGCGGTGGAAAACAACGCCGCCGAAGCCAACGCCACAAACGCCAGCATCAAAGTGTACTCGATCAGGTCCTGGCCTTGCTCGTCACGCCACAAACGCGCACAAAACGTCTTCATATCAATGGCTCCTTTGCCTTGTACTCTATTCACGGGATGGCCGGTCGGCGCACGCCCGATCACCATCTGCTATGCACGGGCCGGGCCCTTCCGCGCGCCAAGCTAAGTCCCTGTTATTGCTATGATCTGAATCGCCCGCGCTGCCAGCCCCTGTACAAAGATGAGATGCGTGCCCGGAAACGAAACAGAGCCGTTTCCTTTCGGACTCCTGTCGCCTTCCTCCTGACTTTCTTTTCCGCGTGCGCTACATTGAAAACAATATGGCGCGCACCCCCTTGCTAAGCACGTTGCTGACGGCAATGCCGCGAAAGAATGAAAAGCCGCTGCCGAGCCGGCGCGATCTGCTGACCACCGCCGGCGCCGCCGCGCTGGTATTCGCCAAGCGCGCGGCCGCAGCCGGCCCCGCACCGCGCATCGGCATCGTAGGCGCCGGCATCGGCGGACTCACCGCGGCGCTCACCCTGCGCGACGCCGGCCTCGCCGCGACTGTCTATGAGGCCTCCGGACGCGTGGGCGGCCGCATGTTCTCGAACACTACCTTTTGGGGCGGCCAGGTGAGCGAGTGGTGCGGCGAGTTCATCAACTCGAACCATACCGTGGTGCGCTCTCTGGCCGCGCGGTTCAACTTGCAACTGGAGAACGTCAACGCGGCCGACCCTCCCGGATCCACCACCACCAACTGGTTCGACGGGCAGTATTACCTGTCGCCGCAAATCAAAAAAGACTTGATGCAAGTGTACCCAACGCTGCGCCGCCAAATGAATGCCGCGGGCTATCCCACGCTCTACAACCACTACAACGCCGCCGGTTTGGCCCTCGACCACATCAGCGTCTACGACTGGATTGAGCAGTATGTCCCGGGTGGGCACGCCGCGGAACTCGGTCAATTGATGGATGTGGCGGTGACCACCGAATTCGGCATGAATACGTCCGCGCAGAGTGCGCTCAACATGGTGTACTACGGAACCGGAGACGAGCAGTACCACATCGCCCTGGGCAACCAGGCGCTGCCCACGGCCATCGCGAACTGGTTGCCCGCCGGCAGCGTCATGTTGGGTTGGCGCCTTTCCGCCATCGCCTCCAACGCCGATGGCGCCGTCGCGCTGACTTTTCAGACACCCGGCGGAAGCCAGCAAGTAACTTTCGACCAAGTGATTCTGGCGCTGCCTTTCAGCGTGCTGCGCACCCTCGATTACAGCCAGGCCGGTTTCGACCCGCTCAAGATTACCGCCATCACCGAGCTCGGCTATGGCACCAATTCAAAACTGCACCTGCAGTTCGACAGTCGATATTGGAACGGACAGGGACCCTGGGGTGTCGGCAACGGATTCATTTCCACCGACCTGCCGTTCCAGAGCACTTGGGACGCCAGCCGCGCGCAAGCCGGCGCCAACGGTCTGTTAGTCGATTACACCGGCGGCAGCCAGGGCGCCAGCTATCGTCCGCCGACGCCCTATTCGACCAGCCGGAGTTCCCCGCTGGTGGCACAATTCGCCCAACAGTGTCTCGCCCAACTCGAAGCGCCGTGGCCGGGGATCGCGCCAAAGTACACCGGCCTGGCGACGCTGAGTTATCCCACCGGCGATCCAAATAAGCTGGGCAGTTATTCCTGCTGGAAGGTTGGACAGTACACGCTATTCAGCGGGTATGAGCGGGTTGCACAAGGTAACATCCATTTCGCGGGCGAGCACTGTTCGGTCAACTTCCAGGGATACATGGAAGGTGGCGCGCGCGAGGGCATTCGCGCCGCCAGCGAGATTTTAGCCGGATAGGCCGCCGGGCGGCTCCGGGCCTGTACGATGGCCTGTACGATTTTCGCAATTACCCGGCGCTGCCCAACAGAGAAACCACCCGCTCAATGAGATCCTCCAGGGTGAACGGTTTCAGCAGCACCAGTTCGGGAGACTTGCGGAGCAGACTCTCCATGGCGATCGATTCAATCGCCGACGACATGTAGAGGATCTTCAGACTGGGCACATCCCGCGTCAATTGGGCGGCCAAGTCCAGTCCAGTGAGGCCGGGCATCAGGAAATCGACGATCGCCAGAGCCAGCGGACCTTTGTGCCGCCTCCGGATGGCCAGCGCCTCGTGGCCATTGGCCGCCTCCAGAATGAAAGCGCCATGCGGTTCCAGGGTCTGCCGGATCAGGCTGCGGACCTGTGCCTGGTCGTCCACGACAAGGATAGTCTGCCCGCTTAGGACCGGCGCGATGGGTTCCGACAGCATGGCTCTGCTCTGCTCGGCTCTTCCCGGCTTTATTCATCATGGCAGAAAAACCCCAGCTTGGGTGCCGGGAAAAATCCGCATTGTTTATAGGGTTTTGCCTGCCGGCAAACGCCAGCGCGCCGGCATGCCTCGCGCCGCCGGATGTGGTAGACCTGTATTGGTAGCGCGGTGCGCAAGATACGCGTCCTATTGATCGACGACCACTCAGTGGTAAGGGCCGGAGTACGCATGCTGGTGGACTACCAGGCCGACATGGAAGTGGTTTCCGAAGCCGCCAGCGCCATTGAAGCCGTGCGGCAGGCGCGCGAAGTGCAGCCCGACGTGATGGTGTTGGATATCGGGCTGCCGGGCTGTTCTGGCCTCGACGCCATCGCGCCCTTGCGCCAGGCCTCACCCAAATCCCGTATCCTGATCCTTTCCACGCACGACGACCAGGCCTATTTGCGGCTGGCCCTGGCCGCCGGCGCCGCGGGATACGTGGCCAAGCAAGCTACTGCCGATGAGCTGACCCAGGCCATTCGCACCGTGGCCGCGGGCCGCTCCTACGTGAATGTAACCTTGGCGGGCGGACAGGCTCTGCGCAACGTTCTGGACAACCGGCGGCCGCCCACATCTCCGGTGGAATCGCTCAGCAAACGCGAGAAGCAGGTGCTGGCCCTGATCGCGGCAGGTCAAACGAACCAGGCGGCGGCCGACGGGTTGGCTCTCAGCGTTAAGACGGTGGAGACCTATCGCCGCCGGCTGATGGAGAAGCTTGGAGTCGGCAGCCGCGCCGGGTTGGTGCGCATCGCGCTGGAATGCGGGATCGTCGCCCGGGCTGGCGACGTGGAGAAGTGAATTGCCACGGCGTTAGGCCGGCACGGGCATGAAAAACGCGCGCTTAGTGGGGCAGGCCTCCAGGCCTGCGCGGGTTCTCCAGAACCCGCTCCCCGGCGAGCGTAGCTCGCCAATGGCGGCCTAAGAGGCCGCGGGCAGGCCACGGGCCCGCGCCACATTCGGCCTTCTACACCGCGCACTCCCCGCGTCCCAGTTGCAGCGAAAACGCGGCGTCGTCGCCCCAGTCCTGATAGATCTCCGGGTACAACTCGGCCGGCTTGGCGAGGTCGTTGGTGAGGCCGCGGAAGGTCTCCACTTTATGGCGCATCACATACTGCCGAAATGTCTCGCCGCCCGCGCGATGGGTGCGGTAATGATCCAGCACCCGCACCACGGCCTCGGGCGCCAGCCGCGCCGGCACGCTCTGCACAGCCAGTCCGAAGCGCATGATACCTTCCTCGTCGAAGCCGCCGCCCAGCAACATCTGGTAGTACGGAACCTCGCGGCCGTCGATCTTGCGCGCGTTGCCGTAGAAGCCGAAATCGGCGGTCCAATGATGGCCGCAGGAATTGGGGCAGCCGCTCACTTTGATGGAAAGCTTGCGCACCAGCGGGTCGTCATATTCGCCGACGACCTCTTGCAGCGCGACGCCCAGGTTCATGGATTTGGTCAGCGCCAGGTTGCAGGAGTAGGCTCCGGGGCAAGTCACGACATCGCCGATCTCGCGCGCGCCCGCCTCGCCGAGGCCGAGACCGCGCAGCGCCGCATGCAGCCCGCGCAACCTGCCCAGCGGAATGAATCCCAGCAGGACGTTCTGGTCGATGCCGATGCGCAGCAATCCGTCGCCCGCATCCGCCGCCAGCCGCGCCAGGCCGTGCATCTGAGCGCTGGTCAGGTTGCCCTGGTCCACCCGCACCACCACCGTGGCATAGCCAGGCTGCTTCTGTTCAACGATGTTGGTTTCGAGCCACCGGTCGTATTGCGGGTCTCCCGTGCCGTTGGTATGTATGACGGGCAGCAGTGCCCCCTGACCCAGCGGCTGCGGGTGCGATTGATATCCGCCGAAGCCCTCCGGCACCAGTTCGGGCCAGGCGATGCCGCCGTTTTCCAGAATGTCGGCGTATTCGCGCTCAATCCGCTCGCGCAGCCAGTCGATGCCGCGCTCGCGCAACACGAACTTCATGCGCGCCTTGTTGCGGTTCTGGCGATTGCCGTATTTGTTAAAAACGCGTACCACGGCTTCGCAGCGGTTCATCAGGCGTTCTTCGGGCAGGAACTCGTCCAGCAGTTGGGCTTCGGTGGGCAGCGGTCCCAGCCCGCCGCCGATCACCACGCGGAAGCCGCGGCGGCCGTCGCGCACCACCGCGCGCAGGCCGATATCGTTAATCGCGCCGGCGATGCAATCCCTGCCGCGGCAGCCATCGAACGCGATTTTGAATTTGCGCGGCAGGTTGCCGGTCAGGTCCTTGCGCAGAAATGCGTAGCCGATTTTCTGGGCGTACGGCCGCACGTCGAACACCTCGTCGCGGCTCAAACCCGCCAGCGCACAGGTGGTGACGTTGCGCACCGTGTTGTAGCAGGCTTCGCGATTGGTGAGGCCGGCATCCGCCAGCAAGTGCATGACGCCGGGCACGTCCGCAAGTGGCACGAAGTGATACTGCATGTTCTGACGGGTGGTGATGTGGCCTTTGCCGCCGGCGAAGGTTTCGCCGATTACCGCCAGTTGTTCCATCTGGGCCGCGGTCATCAACCCTCCGGGGATCTTGCAGCGCACCATCTGGACACCGGGTTGCCGCTGCCCGTAGATGCCGTGCTTCAGGCGAAACGGACGGAATTCGTCTTCCGGGATTTCGCCCGCCAGGAAGGCGTTGGCCTTGCGGCGGAAGGTTTCGATTTCTTCGCGCACCAGCCGGTCGTGCTGGATCTCGAAGTCCTCACGGATGCTCAGCGTATCTTCGATAAGGGCTGCCATACACAATCTCCCTATTTCCTATAGAGATTAACATGAATACCGAAAAGATGCAAGCCCAGCGCCGGCAAGTTCAAAACGTGACACAAACGTGACACAAACGTGACTCTTTCGGGGCTGGATCCACACACTGTTCGTTTACCATTTAATGGTGGAGGCTTGCCGATGAGAATCTCCGCGTTTGCAATCGCGCTGCAGATGGGTCTGGCGCTGGCCGGTTCCCTCCGGGCGCAGGTGACTTTATCCGTCAGCGCCCACATGGACGTTTACCAGGCGGGAGGATACAGCGACGGCAGCGACGGCGTGGCCCCGGCGGTGTACGCTTTTCCGGCCGCGCCGGGCCAAACCATCACGTTCCCGAGCGTCACGGGGACCTGGACTTGCAGTTACGGCGTCGTGCAGTACGGACCGGACGGAACCACGACGGGGCCGTGTAACAATATCGGTTTTCAATATATCGAAAACCCCATTGGTACTTTCTCCGGCTACGCTCTGACGGATTTCGTGGGCGCGCTAGCAGGCGTGTTCCTGGAAGACAGTCTTCCGGCATCGGCCCCGTCGTCGTTTCGATTCTATGTCGGCGACAGTTCAAAGGGCGGCATTCCAACCGGCTTCAAGGCTCTAAGCCCGCGAATCGGCCAAGTGTTCTTCATTGGCGATGGCCTGACTGGAACCGGAACAGGCGCCGTTCAGGTATTCGCCGTTCCGCCAACAGCTACGCATCTCTACTTGGGATACGTGGACTGGTGCGGCACTACGGAACCGTACCCAGGCTGCTACTCCGACAATGCCGGATCGCTCACGGCAGCTCTGCTTCTGCAACAGGTCGACTGGGTCCGCCCGCAGCTTTCCGTTTCTCCGCAGGGGCGCTGCTGCATGGGCATGGCATACGATCAGTCCACGCACGCGACGTTGATGTTTGGCGGCTTCACCAACCCTGCGTATCTGAATGACACATGGATCTGGCGGAATGGCTGGACGCAATTATTCCCCGCCACCTCTCCAGCCCCGCGGCAGGGTCCGGGGATGGCCTTTGACGCCGCGGCCGGGAATGTGGTGCTTTTCGGGGGGGTCACCAGCAGCGGGTCATATCTTAACGACACTTGGACCTGGGATGGCACTACCTGGACCGAACAGTTTCCGCCCGTGTCTCCACCCGGACGCCAGTTCGATACCCAGGGCATGGCCTATGACGCGTCCACGCAAAGAGTGCTGCTCTTCGGCGGGCTCGACGGACCCCCCGGCAATTACAAGCCGTTTGGCGATACCTGGACCTGGGACGGGCTGGCCAGGACCTGGACCCGAAACTTGCCGGCATCCAGTCCTTCCCCACGCAGGGCTATGATGTCGGCGGACGCGGGCGGGACGGTCATTCTCTTTGGCGGCGACGACGGCGTCGCCACTTACTATAACGACACCTGGATATGGGATGGGTCCAATTGGACCGAGCAATCTCCCGCATCCGCTCCCTCGGCGCGGGGACTGTCTACCATGGCTTATGACGCCGGCCTCGGCTCAGTCGTGCTTTTCGGCGGAAGCGACGGAGCCGGCGGGCAGGACAACGAGACCTGGCTGTGGAACGGGACTAACTGGTACCAGGTTCGTCCGGTGACCGCGCCCGTCGCCCGCTGGGCCGCGGGCATGGATTACGACCCCATCGCCCAGACCCTGGTGTTATTCGGAGGATTTGGCACCCACACGCTTTCCGATACGTGGCTCTTGGTTTGGGCTCCCTAGGGAGGTTTACGCGATGACACAGCGCTGGCTGATTTTTGCGGCCGTCTTGATAGCGGCGCCCGCGTAGACGTATACCGTGCTGCACAGTTTCACCGGCGGACCCGACGGGGGAACGCCTTTCGGAGGCCTGGTTCGCGACCCGGCAGGCAATCTCTACGGCACGACACAGGTGGGCGGAGCGGGCGCCGGAGTCGTGTTCAAGCTGTCCAGGACCGGTAAGCTGACTGCGCTGCACCGATTCACCGGACCGGATGGGGCGTTCCCCGAAGCAGGTCTGGTCAATGATTCGGCCGGCAATCTATACGGCACCACGACGGCGGGCGGCGCGGACAAAGCTGGCGCAGTGTTCAAGGTGGATCCGGCCGCTATGGAGACGGTGCTGTACAGCTTTACAGGAGGAGCGGACGGGGCCGCTCCCGATGCGGCATTGATCCGAGACTCGGCGGGCAATCTCTACGGCACCACCAGCGGCGGCGGTGGCGGGTTCTACAGCCCGGGAGTGGCATTCGAGTTGGATACTGCCGGTGCGGAGACGGTGCTTTGCGGTTTTGGAGGAGCAGGCGGGAAGAACCCGGCGGCGCCGCTGCTGCGCGACGCATCCGGCAACCTTTATGGCACTGCCGTGTACGGCGGCACCAACAACGGCGGATGCGCCTACGGAGGCTGTGGCGTGGTGTTCAAGCTGGATGCCGCCGGCCAGGAGACGGTGCTGTACACCTTTACATGCGGAGCGGACGGAGCATTCCCGGCCGCGGGTTTGATTCGCGACCCGGCGGGCAATCTCTACGGCACTGCGCAGGGCGGCGGGAACCTCGACATCCCTTACGGCGATGGAGTCGTATTCACGCTGGAGACGAACGGCGCCTTCAGCGTGTTGTACAGCTTCGCGGGTGGCACGGACGGCGCGGCGCCCGCCGCGAGTCTGCTCCGGGACCCGGTGGGCAATCTTTACGGCACCACTGTGAACGGCGGCGCCGCCAATGGAGGAATCGTATTTAAGCTGGACCGGAACGGCACGGAGACCGTGCTGCACACCTTCACCGGGCCGGACGGCATGTATCCCTACGCGGGCCTGATCGGCGACCCGGCAGGCAATCTCTACGGCACCACCACGGGCGGCGGCGCGTCGAACAACGGCGTGGTATTCGAGATAAGCCCTTAGCCCCTAGCCCTTTTGCCGCCAGTTACTTTTCCTTACTCAAGCGCCGGAAGTACTCGGCCACGGCGTCGGCGTAGCCTTGTGGCACAGGCTCGGTGGAACCGCTGCGCACGGCGCCGCCTTGCTGGTCGTCGAGCTGGCGGCGCAACTGCAGCTCGATCTGCTCGACTCCGCCCAGCATCTGCGACTCGATACGGTTCATCAACTCGGGATTGCCGGGCGACAGTTGCGGATCCAGCCGGTACATGTCGTGGATCCTATCGCGCAGATCCTTGCCGAGTTGCGGGTTATTCTCCAACTCGCGCAATGTGTGCCGGTAATTCTGAACGAAGTCACCCGGGTCGCCGGAGGCTGGGCCGAGGCTGGGGAGCAAGCCGTTCTGCGGCCCGTTCGCGCGAGGGCCGACCTGGCCTGACTGGCCGTCCCCGCCTTGCTGCGCCTGCGACTGACCCTGCTGTTGGCCAAGTTGTTGGCCGGGCTGCGGAACCGCTCCCTGACGGTCGCGGCTCGGATTGTCGCGGCTGGGATTGTCGCGGCTCGGAAGGCCTGGCCGCAGCGAACGTTCCATCTCCTGGCGCAGGCGTTCGGTCTGCGCCAGCGCCTGCTCGAGCGCTTGGCGATCCTGATCGCCGCCTCCCCGCGGCTCGCCGCCGGCCGCCTTCTGAATTTCATGCAACTGGTCGCGCAGACTGTTTAGCGCCTGGGTGGTGACCGCATCGCGCATGGTGGCGGCCGCGCCATTGCCGCGGCGCAGATAGTCGGCGCTCAATCGCAGGCGATTGTTGATCTCGTTCTGCTGCACTTGCCCCAGCGCATCCCGCAGTTTGCTCGATAGCAGCCGGTTGGTGCCGAGCGTATTCCGGGCGGTACTTCCCATGTCCTGCTCCAGACGCTGGTAGTCGTTCGCCAACTGCTCTTTTTCGCGCGCCAATTCCTCAGCCTGTTGCGGCGTCGCTCCCTGTGCCTGTTGCTGGCCTGGGGCGCCGAACGCCCGCCGCATCTTGGCGTTGGACTCTTGCTGGCGGCTGGCGATGGCATCCGCCTGGCGCGCCAGATCGTCCACACTTCCCGCCGCCTGCTGCTGGCGCAGGCCCGCGAGAACGTCGCGCGCTTCTTTCAAACGCTCGGCCGCGCGCCGCGAATCGGCTTCGTTTTGAGTTGAAGTGGATTGCCGCATATCCTGCTGGGCTTGCCGCAGTTGTTCGATGGCCCGTTGCAATTGTTGGGATGACATCTGGCCACCTTGGCCCGACTGGGGCTGCCCGGACTGCGGTTGTCCGGACTGCGGCCGGCCCGACTGCGGTTGCCCCGACTGCGGTTGCCCCGACTGCGGTTGCCCCGACTGCGGCTGCCCCGATTGCGGCTGCCCCTGCTGATTCCGCGAGAGCTGCTCCATCTTGCGCTGCAACTCCTCGGCCTCGCGGCGCAGCATCTCCTGCTGCCAGCGCTGTTGGGACACCTGCTGATTACGGCGCTGCTGCTCGGCCAGTTCCTGTTGCCGGCGCGCGAGCTGTTCGAGCTTCTGCAACGCCTCGTCGATCTCGCGCTGCCGTTGATCCTTGGACGTCGATTGCTGGCCGCTCTCGTATTGGTTCTTCTCGGTGTCCAGCTCGAGATCGAACAGGCTTTGCAGGTCGCGCTCCGCGCCGCTCGATCCGCCGCCGCCGCCGCGATTCCCGAAGGCCACCTTGATATCGCGCATCACAGCTTCGGCGCGCAGCAGATGCTGCAATGCTTTCTGCTCCGGCGCCAGCGAACTCTGCCATTCGGAGCCGCGCAGCTTATCCGCCGCCGGCCCCATGGCCTTCACGGCTTCGTCCATATCCGCGGTGAATGCCTTGAACTCCTCGCTCGATCCCGCCAACTGGCGCGCCTTCATGCGCTCGGACAGCGAGTGCGCCTGGTCGCGCAGCTTCGACTGCACACCGGACAGGAAGCCGGCGTTTTCAGCCGCCGCGGCCTTATCGCCGGACGTATCCTTGATCTGGTTCCAAGTGGCCGCGATGATCTCCTTCTCGCGTTCGGAAATCTTGTTATCGTCCTGATCGCCGCCGGTGCCCATGCCGCCGGATTCCTGCGATTGCGAGTAGCGGCGCTCAAACGGCTCTGCCTGCACGAAGAACATATCGGTACGGGCGATCGAGTGCGCGTCGCGCGACGTGGCATACAGGCTCACCAGGTCGCCGGGCGAAAGCTTAAAATCCTCCAAGGAAATGGTGGTGGAGCCGGAGGCGGTCCTCAGTCCTTTGCTCTTCAGCAACGAGACGGTCTTCTCGGCATCGCCGTTGACCGAGTAGTGCAGGCTCAACTCATTGAGGCCGAAATCGTCCTGGCCTTCCACCGCCACCGTCACTTCCTCGATCGGATTCACTTTCGCGTCGCGCTCCGGCCGGGTGATGCGCACGGTGGGCGGCTCGTCTTTTTGAGCTTCGATAAAATAATCCGGGCTGAGGCGCACGTCCTCGCCCTGCTCGACCGCGGCGATGTGATACATGCCATCCTTGCGGATGGGCACGCTGGCGATGCGCAAGCCGTTTTCGCCGGAGCGCAGCAGCACCTTGGTGCCATCGTCGAAGAGCAGCGCGCCGTTCATCAGCGGCCGGTCCGTTTCGACGGCCACGTCGGCATCGGTGCCTTCCACCGCGCGCAAATCGCCTCCGGGATCTTCGACTTGATCCTTCATCCCGGTCCAGCCTGGGAAATGATAAGTGACCTTCAGTTTCTTGATGCCAGGCAGGTCGACCACTTTGAGCCGGTACTGTTTCGAACGCACGCCACCGGCTTCCACATAGTAGTCGAGCGACTCAGGCACGCCCGCGATCAGGAATTCATAGCCCGGCCCGCCGGTTTGCGGGCGCATGTCGGCTTGTTCCCATTTCGAGGAACTGGCATACTTGGCAAACATGCGTACGCGCTGCGCCTGAAAGCCTTTCAATTGGGCGCCGATCAGTTGATCCGCGAGACGGCGCACGATGCGGCTGCCGGGTTGGACGGAGATGTCATAATAAGGCGCGAGTTCGCCCTTGGGCAGCCCGCCCCAGAGCAGCGACGTTCCGTAACCCAGGAATCCTGGGCCGGACGTGCCCAGCCAGATAAGAATCGCGAGCGAGCCTGCTGCGCCGGCGGCAAAACTGAGAATGCGATTGCTTCCGGCCACGCGCGCCGGCTCGGCCTGGCGGGTGACTGCCAGCGTGTCGGACGCCAGCAATGGCAGAAAGGGATCGTCGGGATTGCTTTGCGCGCGCTCGGTGAAAGTGAGCAGCCGCTCTTCGAACGCGGGGAACTTACGCTCGGTCTGGCGCGCCGCCTTGCGCCGGTTCAGGCGCAGCATGGGAATCACCAGCCCGATCCCCAGCGCCAAGGCCAGCGCCAGGAAGAGCAACACGCGGGCGCCGGTTACGCTCGGATCGGAGAACGCGAAAGCGTTCGCCAACAGGACCGCCAGCACCGTGCAGACCAGCGCCGCCGCGGCGGTGATGGCTGCGCCTTTGGCGAAGGCCAGGATGCGCAAGCGCCGCTCGACGCGGCGGAGATAATCGGTCAATCCGGTTAATGGATTCATACGGCCTCTTTCTCGGCTTCGGCGGGACTAGAGTCCCGCGCGGGCTCAAGGCCGCCCCCCTGCAGATGACGGTTACCCAGCAGCGATTCGGCTACGCACAGAGCCAACACCGCGATCAGGACATACCACCAAAACTCCATCGGCTTGGGTGCGTCGGGTTCCCCTCCGGAGGTTGCATTCTGCCCCCCCAGAGCCGTATTCTGCCACAACGCCAGCGTGTCCGCGGAGATCACATCCAGGTCGGACTCGTGACGGTCCGCATTCACCGCTACCAATTCATGCCGTCCATTGGGACGCTTCACATCGTAAAACCCGGCCATCGAGAGCGGCATGTTCTGCGCGCGAGTGGCCTCGTCGAGCGTCAGCGCGCGCGCGCCTTTGGGGTCGAGCACTTCCACCGCCGCGCCCTGCTCCTTGGCCTGGCGCAATTCCAGGTACGATCCCACCGTGTAATTGCTGGGGCCTTCTTCCTGCCGCGCCAGATAGTTCGCGGTGTGCTCGATGAAAGGCACAAACGAAGCGTGCAGCGGGAAATCGTTCGAGATGCTGTCGAAGGTGGAAGCGAACACCAGCACGCGCCCTTCGCCAAGCTGCTTTTCAAGCAGCAGCGGCGTATCGTCGCCCAAACGCGCCGCCACCCGCGCGGCGCCCGGATTGACGCGCACGGCCTGATAGAACTTCACGTCGTCCCAGCGCTGCGCGTTGTGAATCGAGGGATGGCCGGCGTCCAGCCAGGCGGCGGTTTGGAAGCGCTCCGCATCGCGGGCGTAGTAGCGCGGCTCCACGATGGCCTCGTCGAACACCGGCACGCGACTGCGCAACGCCGACTCGCGCCCCAGCGCCACCAACAGCGATCCGCCGGCGCGCACATAATCGCGCAATGCGGTTTCAAAGCCGGCCGGCAGCGATCCCACATCCGAGACCACCACGAATGCGTATTTATGCGGATCGAGATTCGCGCTCTGTTCGACGGGCACGGCATCCCACGCATAGGCGGATTCAGCGGCGGCTTCCAGAGCGGTGCGGAAGTACAGCGCGTCGCGCTGATTGCGTCCTTCGTGTACGAACAGCACGCGTCGCGCCTCGGCGCGCTCGACCGAAAAATAGAAACGATCGTCGTCTGGCAGATTGTCGGCGGAGTCGATGCGGACTTCGCCGCGATTCAGGCCAAACGGCAGATCGGCCGGCAGGAATTCCGCCGTGGCGCGACCACCGGCGGGGACGTCGACCGACTTGGATTCGATCTCGCGGCCATTCAACGTCAGCGACACGCGGCGCTTGGCCTGCGCGGTTCCGTAGCCCGCGACGGTAGCTGCGACGCGCGTCTTGCCGGAGCCATAGACCCGGCGCGCCGCGTTGACGCTCTCGACGGCGAAGTTGGCGGCCCGCCCGTCCGCCACGGGATGCGCGATCAAGCGCACGCTGTCGCCCAGGCGCAGGTCGGCGAAATTGGCGGGCAGCGAAGACTTCTGCATATCGGAGAACAGGTGTGCCTCGACCGGAATGCGGGCCGATTGCGCAATCGAGCGCAGCGCGCGCGAAAGTTCCGCGTAAGAACTGCGCGTGTCGGTGGGCTCGATTAATTGGATGGCGGCGGCCGAATCGCCCATCACATGCACTTGCGAGCCGAAGGCCAGCACCTGCAGCTTATCGCCGGCGCCCAGTCTCGAAGCTACCCGCGCGGCTTCCTGTTTGGCACGTGACAGATGGTCGGCATCCCGCATGCTGAAGGAATTATCGATCGCCAGCACGGTCAGCTTGGGACCACCCGCCAGGGCCGCCAGGCGCGATTGGAGGTACGGGCGGGCGAAGGCGAAGGCCAATAGCGCGATCACCGCCGCGCGCAAAGCCAGCAGCAGCAGATACTGCAAGCGCCGGTGTTTGATGGAGCTTTGCGTGCGCCGCTCGAAGAACATCAACGAGGCAAACGGCAGCGGCGTGGTCTTGTGTTTCCGCAGCAGATGCAGCCAGACGGGCAGGCCCACCGCGACGAGACCCGCCAGTGCCCAGGGCGCCAGGAGTCCCATTTACATCCTCCCCTGCCGCACGCCCAGATACTCGCGCAGACCTTCGTCGAGAGGGCGGCCGGTGTCCATCAGGAAGTAATCCAGGCCCGCGCCCTTGGCCTGGTCGCGTAGAGCTTGTATGTGCGCATCGATCCTATGGCGGTATTCGCCGCGCGCATATTCGGGCGAGACTTCCAGAGTGCCGCTGGTCTCCATGTCGGTGAGCAGCACGGGCTCGCCGAACTTGGGAGCGATCTCCTGCGGATCGAGTACGTGGAAGAGAATCACTTCGTTGCCGCGAAAACGGAGCGGTTCAACGGTTTTGACGATCACGTCGGGGCGCTCATAGTAGTCCGAAATTACCACCACCAAACCGCGGCGGCGCGTAAAATCCAGAAAGTGCACGAAGGGTTTGGCGAAGTCGGTGCGGGTGCCGGGCTGGGCCTTCTCGATGGCGTGCAGCAGGCGGAACAACTGGCCTTGGCGGGCGGAGGGCGCCACATAGTTCTGCACATCTTCATCGAAAACGATCAGGCCGGCGGCGTCGCGCTGGGCGTGCGCCAGATAGCAGAGCGAAGCGGCCAGGAAACGCGCGTAATCCAGTTTGTTCACGGCGTGCGAGCCGTATGCCATGGACGCGCTGGTGTCGAGCAGGATGAGCAACTGTGTGTTGGTTTCGCCGCGGTACCGCTTCAGGTAGACGCGCTCGCTGCGCGCGAAGACGTTCCAATCGACGTGCCGCAGATCGTCGCCCGGCGTGTAGGCGCGATACTCGGCAAACTCCTGGCTGAAACCGTAATCGGGCGAGCGGTGCAAGCCCGCGATGAAACCATCCACCACCGTCTTGGCCACTAAGTCGAGGCCGGAAATGGATGCCAGGGTAGCGGGGTCTAGAAAGCGCTGTAGCATTCAGCTCACACATGGAACCACAGATGGACACGGATAAACACAGATGAAAAATGCAGACGTTCGATCCGCCGCCTGTTTGGTTTTGTTCTCATCTGTGTGCATCTGTGTCCATCTGTGGCCGGTCTTATTCTTTTGGCGCTCCTCTATATTCGAGTAAGCGCTGAAGTATGTCATCCTGTTTCAGCCGGTCGGATTCCGCATGGAAGTTCAGCAGGATGCGGTGGCGCAGGACCGGGATATATAGCGCCCGGATGTCTTCGTAGGTCACGTGATAGCGGCCCTTCATCAGGGCTCTGGCCTTGGCGGCCAGCACCAGGAACTGCGCGGCGCGCACGCTGGCGCCGTAGTTCACATACTTTTTGACGAAGTCCGGAGCGCTTTCGTCACTGGCGCGGCTGGCGCGCACCAGGTCGATGGCATAGCGCGCGACGGATTCGCCGATGGGCACCATGCGCACCAGTTGCTGGAAGTCCAGGATCTCTTCGGCGGTGGTCACCGGGTCGGCCTGGGCGACGTGCGTGGTGGTGGTCAGGTCCACCACTTGCATCTCCTCGTTCGCGGTCAGGTAGCCGAGCACCGTGTTGAACAGGAAGCGATCCAATTGCGCCTCAGGCAGCGGGTAAGTGCCTTCCAACTCGATGGGGTTCTGCGTAGCCAGCACGAAGAAGGGCGCAGGCAGAATGTAATTGTTGCCGCGCACGGTGCAGGCGCGCTCCTGCATGGCTTCGAGCAACGCCGATTGTGTCTTGGGCGGGGTGCGATTGATTTCGTCCGCCAGCAGCACATTGGCGAAGATGGGGCCTTTGACGAAGGTCCAGGTGCGATGGCCGGTGGTGGGATCTTCCTCGATAATGTCGGTGCCGGTCATATCGGACGGCATCAGGTCCGGCGTGAATTGGATGCGCTTGAATATCAGGCCCAAAGTCTGCGCCATGGTGCGGACCAGCAGCGTCTTGGCCGTGCCGGGCAGTCCGGTGATCAGGCAATGGCCGCCCACAAACAGGGCAATCATCACCTGTTCGAGCACCTCTTCCTGTCCGACGATCACGCGCCGGACCTGGCGCACAATTTCCGCCTGCACCTGACGGAAGCGTTCAATGCGGCCGCGCAAAACCTCGGGCTCTAACTGGGTTGTGACAGTGGTGGACATATATTTAATCGTGTTGGAGGACATTTGAATTCCGGGGCGGCCAATTTTGGCCGCAGCCGCCTTTTAGGCGGCCAGAGCCGGCTGAAAGCCGGCTGCGGGCAGAATTGCCCGCCCCACAATTCGTGGTTCATTTGGATAACTCCAGTAACATTTTCTGTGCAGGCCGGAATCCGGGGGCCGCCTCCAGCGAGAGTAACAATTCGTCTTTCGCGGCTTCCGGACGATTCGCCGTGCGGTAAGCCTTCGCCAGGCTGAAGTGCGACGCGGCCGGGTCGGTGGGCGACTTGGCCAGCACAGCCTGATATTCGCGAATGGCGCCGGAGGTGTTTCCCAGGCCGAGCCACAAATCGCCCAGGCGGCGATGCAGGTCTTCGTCGATGGGCTGAATATAGTTGAGCCGGTCGAGCACTTCGGCGGCTTCCTTCCGATTGCCGGCCTCTTCGAGGAGGGTGGCCAATTGCTTCAGTGTATCAGGGCTGCGGCCGCCCACTTTCGCGTAGCGTTCCAGTTCGGCGATGGCGGCAGGCTTGTCACCCTTGGCCACGTAAGCGTCGGCCAGGAACTGATAGGCGTTGCCGGCTTCGACATAGTCGGGATAAATGTCGCGAATTTCAGCGGCGTCGTGAATCATCTGGTCGTAATCATGGGCCTTCGACTCCTCCGCAACTTTCTTTAGGCCCTTGCGCCAGTCGTCGAAACCGTCCACCGTCTTCTTCGTGGACGCGTCCAAGTCAGCCAGGAAGCTCTTGTCGAATGCTTCTGGCTTGACCCCAAGCTCTTTCTCGATCACGTCGGGCGTGGCGGCGCCTTCGGCGAAGTCGTGAATCATGGCCAGCAGCTTTGCCCAACCCCACTCGCGATTGATAAAGTCGCAAATACGCCCCGCTTCGAAGTAAGACACCACCACTTGAGCAGGATAAGTCGGATGCACAAAGCCGCGATCCAATTCCGCCACGGGAAGCAGCTTCTTATCCTTGATGGCCATGATGACGTGCGGATCCAGGCGGTCGCCCCATTCCGGCGACGCGGCCGTCTCTTCGTGCACCGCCAAGCCTTCGGTAAACCAGCGCGGCACGTGGAAATTGGTCATATTCAGGACATATACGTGGCTCAATTCATGCCACATGGTGCTGGCCCAATGAAAGGTCCCGGGCGGGCGGCCGGAGGGACTATCCATGGCCACTACGTAGCCGAAAGTGACGCCCAGAGCGCCCAGGCCGGGCATGCCCATGGTGCGCACGGCGAAGTCTTCATGGTCGGGGTAAACCTCCACCTGCACCGGACGATCCAGCTTGTAGCCGTATTTCTTGTCGTAAGTCGAGAGTGCGCGCAGCATCTCAGCTTCGAAGTAGGGATGCAATAGCTCCGCTTCTTTTTTGTGGAGGCGCAGAACGGTTCTGTCGGTCTTGTAAGTGACAAAGCTCTTGTAGCTATCCATCAGCCGGAGCGTATTGACCGTGGGCTTATCTTTGTAGCCGTTCTCGTAACACAACTCCAACTCGGCGCGGGCTTCGTCCTCCAGCCCGAGCCGCATCAGGTTGATGCCTAACTGCGAGTGGGCGCTCCAAAGGCCGGGCTGCAGGGCGATGGCCTTGCGGAAAAGCTTGATGCCTTCCTCATAGCGGCGATTCAGAACGAAGATGCGGGCCGCCGTTTCGTAGGCCCGGCCGTCATGCGGATCCCATGGCGTTTCGGCCTTATCGTTAAGCCAGTCGATGGTGGCGAGGACGGCTTTCGCTTGGACTGCATTCGCCGATATGTCGAGCGCTTTGTGGGCCTCTTCCGCGGCTTTGGCCGGGTCATTATCTTCGAGCGCCAGGCGCGCCAGCAATTCCTGAGCGGCCAGCATGTGCGGATCGGCCTCCAACGCCTCTTTTGCCAGGTGGAGAGCCTGCGCGTCGTAGCCGTCCGCCGCGATCAGCGCCAGACCGAGCAGCGCGTCCGCCCGCTTGGGCTCGATTTCCAGAGCCTCGTTGAAGAGCTTCCCGGCATCGTCCGGCTGAAACCGTTCCAGAAACAACTGGCCCCATAGGACGCGGTATTCGGCGTTCCGCGGATGCGCCGCGACCAGCGCGCGAAAGGCGTCGTTCGCGTCCCGATACAGGTGCTGCTTCCAAAGCGATTCGGCCTGCGCGAGAGTGGGCGCCGCGATTTGGGCAGGGGTTTGCCCAGTGAGCCCGGCGACCGCGCACAGGACGATCGGCAGGAGCCTCACTTGTCGATCTCCTCTTGCGTCTGCGCCAATTTCAGCAAGAGCGCGCCGAGCTGCTTCTTATACTCGTCCGGCGGGATTGCGGCCTTGTCGTATTTGAGCTTGTCGATCTGTTGTTCCAATGCTTCTTTGTTGGCCAGCAACTGCATTTTGGCCGGGTCTTTGGCAGCCGCGGCTGTGGCGCCGATGCGCAGCAGTGGGAATTGAGCGGCCACCATCCCTTCGCCGTTTTCGGGCGATGGCGCGCGCACGCCTTCGCCCTTGCCCGTGTCTTCCAGAACGGCGTGCTCCGTGGCCAAGCGGTTCTGCGATTCGAAGTAGGCCACCGTCTTCTTGTCCGCGAAGCGGAAAGCTTCCAGCGCCGATATGACTTCGTTCTTATCGCTGTCGGCGGCGGGATCGCTCAACGCCTCCACCCAGTAACGCGCGAAAACCGTAGCATTCTTTTCCGTGCCGTTTTTTGTCGCGGCAATCACCACGCGATTGGCCTTACGCAGGAACTGGATGGCGCCCCCGCTGGAGCTGGTCATGTCGACCACAAGCTGCCGCGTGGCGGGAATGCGATCCAAGAGCGTGGCTATTTCGGAAGCAGTCAAATCCGGACCGGGCAGGTTGATCTTGTACTCATAGCCATCGAAGCTGCCATGCCCGATGAGCATGAGGACGAGGGCGTCCTGCGGTTTGGCTTGCTGTGCGATGCCGGCGAGCGCGGCGCGTACCTGTTCGCGCGTAGCATTTACCAGTGTTTCGACCTTGGCATCGGGAGCGGATTTGAGGGCTTTCTCGATGTCTTTGCCCCACATGGCGAAGCGTTGTTCGTAATCGGGCTCGCCGCCCATGCCAGTGACGGTCACGTAGTAAGTGGTGGCGGGGAGGGGGAGGGCAGTGAGGAGGAGGATTGGTAGTAGGCGGGAGAAAGAGCCGCCTGAAAGGCGGCTGCGGCCAAAATTGGCCGCCCCACAAGACTGGTGGTGTGGAGATACAAGCATCTTCATACCACACCCCACCTTCGCCGCAGCACCCATTCCGACCCGCGCAATAGCAGGGCCAGCAAGAAAACCGCCGGCATATCCCATAGGTCCTTGGTTTCGCGCGTGGTGATGCCGGCTTCCGAGTACGAGATTTCGTCCGCCAGCTTCCCGGCGTTCGACGCGCTGTAATATCGCCCGCCAGTCTCTTCCGCCAACTTCTGCAGCAGCTCGCGATTCTGCGCCGTGTGGAAGTTTTCGGCCACGCCGTCTTCGCGGCGGAAGGTCGCGATGTCGCGTCCGAGTTCTTCCTTATCGCGCCCCGCCACGATTTCGGCCACATAGGATCCCGTTTTCTCCGCGTTCCAATCGGCGGAGTAAGCGCCCTCCTCGGTGGGAACCGGCGTCATCTCGACACTGGTGGAGGCTCCATCCGGCCCCACGACGTGCGCCTCGACCACCGCGTTCGGCACCGGCTTAAAGGCCTTGTCACGCACTTCGGCCCGCAAGGTGACCTTGGTTTCATCCGGCAGCACGGCGCGCGGCGTCGATGCGGCCACGCGGCCGGGACTATCGGACACCAGGTAGCGCATCAACTGCTGCCAGAACGTAGCGTGCGTGACATCGGTATGATCCTGCCACATTTTCCAGCGCCAGCTTCCGGATGTGGCGAACACGGCAGTCCGGCCGCGCCCGTAGTTCTCGGTAATCAACAGCGGCATGCGATGGCGGCCGGCGGGCAACACGTCCATCAGCACCACCGCGCCGGGCTTGGCCTCGCCGACGTCGTTATAATTGGCGATTTGCGGCATGCCGGTCCAACGCGCGGCGTTGCGTTCGGGATCTTCCACCAAACGGCAGATGAGGCTGGCGCGACCTTGCGCGGTCAATTCGAAGTTCGAAAAATCGCGGTGGAACGTGCCCTTGTTTTCTGAAATCTGCACGGGGAGCAACTCGGCCAATGGCGAATGCGCATAGCCGCCCTCAGCCAGCGCGAAGCGTCCGCCCAGGAACAGAATACCTCCGCCCCGGCGGTTGGCGAATTCGCGGATCAGGTCCTGCTGCGTGGGCGTGAAGTAGTTAGCCTCCACACTGCCCACGATCAGGCCGTCGAAGGCGAACAGCTCTTCGGGTTTCGCGGGGAAGCCCTCCTCCAGTTCATGCGCATCGGAAAAGCCCTGCCGGTAAATCTTGTTCTGCGTGGTGCGCAGCATGGAGGCAAGTTGCAGGCTGTGGTCGTCTTCGGCGGCGCGTCTGATGAATTTAAATTCCCAGCGCGGCTCGCCTTCTATATAAAGGATACGCGGCTGGCGCGTCTCCACGTCCACCAGCCGGCGCAGCGAGTTGTTGCCGCGATTCTCTTCGCCTGGCAGCGGATCGATGGAAATCTCCAGCGTCTTCGGTCCGGCGAGGCCGGCGTTGAACAGGAGGGGCTCGCTTTGCGGCGCGCCGTCGGCCTTCAACTGCACTTCGCGCGAGGCGACCACCTTGCCGGCATCGCGCACCGAAACCAGCGCTTTCTGGCCTGCGTACCCATACTGGCGGAATGTAACCACCGCGCTCAAGCGCGACCCGGCCAGCGTACGCGCGGGCAGCACAGCGTCTGCGATTTCGATATCTTTGACAGCCTTCTCGCGGCCGAAGCCGATGGTGTGTACGGGAATGCGCCGCTGCCGGATCTGCGAGATCGTATCCAGATCGATGCCGCCGGAGTTGTCCGCGCCGTCGGAGAGCAGCACCACCGCGCCCAGCGGCAACGTCGACGATTCCGCCAGCACCTGCTGCAGACTGTCGCCCAGGCGCGTAGCCGGCTCCGCCGCAGTGAGCTGGCTGGATTTCTGAATGCGCTCGGCTTCTTTGCCGAAGCGATAAAGGCGTACCTGAAACTTCTGCCCCAGCGCGGCCAGCAGCTTGCGATCGAGTACCGCGGCGGCCTCCGCGCTGCGCGTTTGGGTACCCTCCTGGATGGCCATGCTGCGCGAATCGTCGACCAGCACGGCGACCACGTTCTGCTGCGGCCGCAGCGTGGCGATCGAGATGGCTGGGTGCCAGAGCAGGAACAGCAGTAGCGCGATCATGGCGGTTTCGAGCAGCCAGATCGCCAGCGGACGCGCCCCTGTCAGCGATCCGCGATTGCGGCGCACGTGCCAGAGCAGCAGCCCCGCGGCCGCCATCACGCCCAATGCCAGCACCCAAACCGGCCACGCCGCCAGCAGCACAAACTGCCCCTTCTGGAAAACCGCGCCGGGATACTTGAACAGAAACTCGAACATGATGGCCTTGGGATTCTAATGCGTCATTAGTGCGTCGTTAGTGCGTCGTTAGTGCGTCATGGCGTAAATGATATAGTTGATCCCCATGCGGTAGGCTTGCGAAGCATATCGCTCGGGGTAGCGCGGATGGTCGGCCCACTCCCAGGCATCGCCGTTATCCTGGTTGAAGCAGATGGCCACCATCACGCGGCCGTCATCGTCGTAAATGGCGCGCCAGTGGGGCGTTTTGCCGTCCTTTTCCCAGATACGGCCGGTGTACCAATATTGTATGCCGGGCACTTGAATCCGCTCGCCTATGTCGTATAGGACGTGGAAGATGGCGTCCTGGTTATCGATTTCGACGATGGGGCGGTCCGGGAACACACGCTGGATGCTTTCCAGGAAGACGTTCCATTCGCCGCTGCCGTGGAAGTCGTCGCACATGAAGAATCCGCCGCGCAGCAGATATTCACGCAGTTTGGCGCATTCGGCATCGGTCAGGTTCGAGTGGCCCATCTCGACCGCGTAGAGCCAGGGCCAATTGAAAACTTCGTCGCCGTCCAAGTCCACTACCTGTTCAGACGAACGAGTGTGGATGCGGGTGAGGCGGCGGACGCCTTGCACGAACTGGCGGTCGGCCTTGGGATAATCGGTGGGCCAACTGCCGGTCTGGCCAAACACGCTGGCGTGCCGGCCGGACGGATACATCAGGCGGGTGAAGGCCCATTCGGTTTTTTCGTAGGCGTCGGGGGGCACGGGAACGTGGTCGTCCTCCAAAGCGGGAAACTCGCGGAAAGTGGCCTGGAGGGCGAGCAACGCCGTCACCGAAATGGCCACAAGACTACCGCGGATGAGCAAGCGGCGGCGCATTTGGAGGAGGCACTCGTATGTTTTTCAGGATAGCATGCGGGTGGATGTCGAGGCGGCGCACCCGCCCCTCAGTTACGATGGAGAAAACGATGACCATCGAAGAACGCTTCGAACGCATCGAGCACGTAGCCGCCGGCCTTGCCGAGGAGCGCCGCAAAGACCGCGAGGAATTCCGCGCCCTCTGGCGCGACACACAGCGTCAACTAAACGACCTCACCATCAAGGTCGCCGACCTGGGCGACCGCGTTGCCCAAACCAACGACACGCTCGGGGGCCCGCATCGCCGAACTTGCCGGGCAAGCCGCTGCTCGCGACCGCGAGACCGAATCGCCGCGGCGAAGCGCGCAGTAGCTACAGGACGCCTGCACAGAGCATTACATCGCATGCGCCTCGGCGGGACGCACCTCGATCTCGATCTGCGTGGAGACCTCCACCGGCTCGCCGTTTACCAATGTTGGCTTGAAGACCCATTGCCGAAGTGCTTCCGTGGCGGCTTCTTGCAGCGGCTTGGGGCCGGATTTGATGGTCAGTTGGCCGATGGTGCCGTCCGCTAGAATCAAGACGTCATACTTTACGGTGCCCTGAATACGCATGCGTCCAACCAACCAGGGATAGACCGGATCGACCTTCGTCATCAGATTCGCCGATTGCGCACTCCACTCGACGCCAACGCGCTGCCACAGGAAGCCCGATTTACCGGCGGGAGGACGTCTGGCGTTGCCTTCGAACGAAACCGAGCGAGTTAACCGCCGCCAGGTGGCCGGGTCAAAACTGCAATGCCGTCCGCAGGGCCGACTCGGCTGCGTCCAATTGCCCGAGGTCCGTCAGGCAGTTGCCCTGGCCCCGCCAGGCGCGCCCCATCTCGGACCGCGATGCCCAAGTGCGCGCGGCGGCTGCCCGCTTATAAAGGTCCAGCGCTTCCTGATAGCGCTTTTCCTTCTGGTAACAGAACGCCTTTTCGCACAGGAGAGTGGGCTGGTCAGGTTCGAGTTTTAATCCGCGATCCAACGCGTCCTCAGCGTCTTTAACGCTTCCGATCTCGAGATCCGCCGCGCCCAGGAGCCAGTACGCTTTGGAATACGATGGGCCGGGCGCGGCGGCTGGGCGCTGTGAAGCGTGTTCCGTGAGGAAGGCGATGACTTCGCGCGAGTCCCAGGCATTGAACAGCACGCGCTCCTCCTCCGGGGTGGCGCCCGCCTGGACCTCAATCGGCGACCAGTTTTCGGGCATTCCCTTGATGCCTTCGACCAGAATGGTCTTGATCTCCAGCCATTGCTTGGATGGAAGCAGGTTGAGGGCTTTGGCCAGGAGGTCCTCGGGCTGGGCGGCGGATTTTGGCGCAGCTTGCTCCTGAGGGCTGGCCACGGCTGTCGACAACGCGATAAACGCGGCGATTATCGGCCACGCGCATAATGGACCCTTCATGTTACCCGGCTCCAGGATTGAAATTGAACTGCCGATCCTCACCTAGTGTATGCGCGGAAACTGCGCGAAAGTGCTCAAGAAAATTCGACCCGCCGCGCCCAGAGCGGCCAAAGAGCGGGTTCTGGAGAACCCGCGCAGGCCTGGAGGGCCGCCCCACTGTATAATGAGGTGTTAAATCCCCAATTGAAGGAGCATGGATGCCTGCGAAGCGGATCGGTATACTCACCGGCGGCGGAGACGTGCCGGGCCTGAATTCCGTCATCAAGACCGTCGTTTACAGAGGAAGCGAAATCGATTGCGAAGTCATCGGTATTCGCCGCGGCTGGGAAGGCCTGACGCATGTCAATCTGGACGACCCGGCCAGCCGGGCGCGCTACATTTTGCCGCTCAACCGCGAGAACACCCGCACCATCGACCGCACGGGCGGCACCTATCTGCATAGTTCCCGCACCAATCCGGCCAAGATGAAAGCCCTGCCCCCGGTGGTGAAGGGCCTGGAATTCCCCAAGTCCGAGGTCACCAAGAAGGGCGTGACATCGGTAGTCTACGACATGACCAGCCGCGTGCTGAAGAATGTGGAGACGTTGGGACTGGATTACCTGATCGCCATCGGCGGCGACGACACGCTGAGCTACGCCGCGCGCCTGGACTCGGAGGGCTTTAAGGTCATCGCCATCCCGAAGACCATGGATAACGACGTGCGGAACACCGAATACTGCATCGGGTTTTCGACGGCCATCACGCGCGCCACCGAAGCCATCGAACGCCAGCGCACGACCGTAGGATCGCACGAGCGCATCGGCGTCTTCCGCATCTTCGGACGCGATGCCGGATATACCGCGCTGTACACGGCGTATGTGACGTCCATGCGGTGCTGTATCCCGGAATACAAGTTCAATCTGCCGCACCTGATTGAGTTGCTGATCACCGACAAGCAGTACAACCCGAGTAACTATGCCCTGATTATTTTGTCGGAGGGCGCGGAGTGGGAAGGCTACCAGGTAAAAGAGGTCGGCGAGGCGGATGCGTTCGGGCATAAGAAGAAAATGAACGTGGGCGAGGACTTGGCCGAGGAGATCAAGAAGTCCACCGGCGAAGAGACGATCGTCAGCGATCTGACTTACGACCTGCGTAGCGGCAGTCCGGATTTCGTGGACAAGATGGTGGCGTCCACGTTCGCCAGCATGGCGATGGACTGTATCCAACAGGGCCAGCATGGCATGATGATGGCTATCTCCGGCGGTTGCTACGCGGCGGTGCCCATACCCGACCCGAAGTTAGGCTCGCGCCGGGTGGACTTGGAGACGATGTATAACACGCGGCGGTATCGGCCGAATTACGCGAATAAGTTGGGGCTGCCGATCTTTCTGACGCGCGCGTAAGTGCGGGGCGGCCAATTCTGGCCGCAGCCGCCTTTCAGGCGGCCAGAGCCGGCTAAAAAGCCGGCTGCGGGCAGAATTGCCCGCCCTCCACTAATGCGCTTGATCGCCGTCCAGCACGCCATCCAGATTCCGGTCGATGCCCATGCGGAGTCCCGTTCCGTATGGCACGCCCATGGGACTCAGCGTGTCCCCGGACAGGATGAAGCTCACCAGTTGCGCGTGGGTGAAAGGTCCGAGTCCCGTGGTATCCGTCACGTAATTGTTGGTTTTCGTCTCGTACAACAACCCATGCACTTGTCCCTGGATCGTACCCTTCATAATCAAGTCGATATTGTAGAGCTTGGCTTGGCCCTCTAAAATGTTCCAAGCGCCCGACGCTCCCGCGCTGTTCACATTAGCCGCCGTCATGGTGATGGTGTAACCCACCGTGGGCGCCATGCCGGTGTCGAAACAGAGCATGTAAGAATTCAGTTGCGTCTGAATTTCGACGTTATTGGAAAACGATCCGAAAACGGGATCCGACAGGAACTCCAGCGTCCCGGCATCGGAGCCGTCGTGCAGCAGGCCATAGCCGTCGATGGTGGATGCGCCGGGGGCATTATTGAATAACAGCTTCTGATAGATGTTGCGCAACTGCGGCGTCTTGAACGGTTGCGGCTGCTCGAGCAGTGACTTCGGAATGATGAACCGGTCGGTGCCCTGGCTGGCATACAGATGACAGAGGTTACACGTGACGATATCGAACGTGAATGGCTGGGTGGTGAAAATATTGAAGCCGGTTTGCGGGTTCCCGCCCGCCAGGCTGGTGGGCAGAGTGCGGTCCAGGTTCTCATTGGGATTCGGCTGGAAAAGGATCGAGAAGACGAAGTCCTGGTAGGTGGTCATGTCGGCGTCCGATAACTCGCTGCCGCCCAGCAACTGATTGAAAGAGGAATTGAAAGCCGCAAAATTGGCTTTATCGCCGCGCCAGTGGTAGGGCTGCAGGGTGTCGAGACCCTTTAGCGCCAGCGTCGTCATGGGACCCTTCATGGGGTGAAAAACGACTGTGACCGGATCCTTGGCGGACGTCATATTGCCGTCGGGATCGCCCAAGTCCCACGCCAGGTGGTCCATGTCGCCATCCACGTGGCACGATGCGCAGGCGCCCGTGCCATTGCCCGATAGCTTGGCGTCATAAAGGAATCCGCGACCGGCCTTGATATCGGATGGCGTGGGATCGTAGCTGCCCACGGCTATTTCCTTAGTGACCGTGCCGGACGCAGTGTTCACCACCGACAGGCTATTCGAGATACGGTTGAGCACATAGAGAGTCTGCGCCGAGGCGTTCAGCGCGAGGCCGCGCGGGCCGCGCTTGTGCGTGGGGTCCGACTTTGCGCCGGGGGTGTCGCCGATTTCAATGCGCTGGAGCACGTTTCCGCTGTTATCGACCTTTGCTACGCGGTCGGTGCCGAACGCGGCCAGCCACATGAAATTGCCGCTGGGGTCGAACACGGTGCCCGCCGGTTGGGAGAGCGCGGTGCTGAGCGCCACCGGATTCGGCAATTGCGAGTAATTGATGTTGGGGTTCAGGTCGAAGGGAGTCACGACTCCGGAGGCGATGGAAACGCGCGTAATCCGGCTGTCGATGAAATGGCCGCGCAGGTTGGGCTCAAACCGCACCAGGTTTAGCGCATCGGTATTGGCCACATACAAATCGCCTGTGACAGGACTCACCGCGAGGCCCAGGTTGATGGTCCCCACGCCAGAGAAATAACGAGTCGCCGTTTGGCTGGCCACGTCGATTTCCACCACGTCGTTATCGGGCATGTTGAATTGGATGAATGAGGACCAACTCGGATCGGTGGCCTGCACGATAATGCCTTGCGCGGGCGCGGGCGGCAGCTTCGGGTTAGTGGGAGGGGGAGGAGGAGGCGCTTCCGGCACCGGAATGATGGTAGTCGCATTGCCGGAAATGGCGAAAGCGGCATACACCTTGGTGCCGTCCTTGCTGACAGCCAATGCCCGTGGGCTGCCGCCGAATACCGGTATGGACGCCACCAGCGCGTGCGTCGTTACGTTATATGCATTGATCTGGTTGCTGCGCGAGATGGAAACGAAAGCGAGCCCGCCGGCGAACACCACGTCCATCGGCTCGTCCTTGGCTTGGAGTGTGTCGGTGACAATGCCCTTCGAAACCGATACGACACTGACGGAATCGGACTCCTGGTTGACCACCCAGACCTCGTCGTCGGTGCGTGGATTCACCGAAACCGGCTCGATACCCACGGGGATCTCGGCGATCAACACGGGATTGCCGGGCTGCGCGACGTTGAACACGGAAACCCGCGCATCCGGCGTATCGACCGCGAACAATCTGGTGCCGTCCGGCGAGAGCCGCACGGGGTTGGTCTGCGAGGACTCGAAATTGACAAACTGGCTGACGCCGACCTGGCTCAGCGCTGCGCCGGGAAGCAGGCACGCCGCGGCGGCAAGGAAAAGGGCCGAGTTCTTCATGGACATCCCTCCGGTATTCGCCCTATGATACCTCAGAAATCGTGTTGCAGCTCCCACGTGGGGCAGGCGTCTACGCCTGCGGCGGGTCTCCAGACCCGCCCTTTTCCTCCAGCCTGCCTGGGGGTACCGTGCGGCCGACGTCCACATCAGCCTGTTTCGACGAGCGGGTCCTGGAGGGCCCGCGCAGGACTGGAGTCCTGCCCCACAACGTCACTCCTTCAGTTCCACAATCGTCGCCCCCGTCCCCCCCTCTTGCGGCGGCGCCGGATAATGCTTCTGCACGTGCGGATGCTTCTCCAATAGCTCCCACAGAACCTTGCGCAGTATGCCCATGCCATGGCCATGCACGATACGCACGCGGCTGGCGGTGGCCATCACGGCGCGGTCCAGGAACTGATCCACGTTGTCGCGGGCTTCTGCGGCGCGCTGGCCGATCACGTTGATCTCCTGGTGCACGGGCGCGAGTTCCGGCGCAGGCTTGTAGGTCACGTTCTTGGGCAGTTTGGCGCCGCCGCCCGTGTCTGGCAGCACCTCCAGGACGTCGTCGACGGAGACCTGCATTTTCATGAATCCGGCGTCCACTTCCAGGCGGTCGCCGTCCAGTATACGGCGTACCCGCGCCGGTTCGCGGATACCTTGCAGACGCACACGCACGCCCTCTTCAATCTTGGGACGGCGCAAATCGCCATGCCGCGATTCGTCCTGGGTGGAGAGCACGGTGGTTTGGAACTCCTCGCGCAGTTCGCGCTTGGTCTTAGCCACGCGGCGCTGGGCCTGCTCGGCCGCCTTGCGCTGGTCCGCGCCATGCACGATTTGATCGATGGTTTGCTGTGCCTGCTCGTCGAACTTGGCCAGCATTTGCTCGGTGCGGCGCTCCAGTTCCTTCAGCTTGGCGGATTCGCGCTTCTCCCATTCGGCGGCTATTTCCTTCTCGCGCGCGACCAGAGCGGCCTGCTGGCGGCGAAGATCCGCTTCCAGCGTCTGCGTGTCTTTCAGCCGCTGGTGCAGTTCGCTGAGGAAGCGCGCGAGATCGCGCTCGCGGTCGCTCAGCGACGCACGCGCGCGATGCATGATGTCTTCCGGCATGCCCAGGCGCGTGGCGATTTCAAGCCCCGCGGATTTGCCCGGCATGCCGGTGTGCAGCACGTAAGTCGGTTCCAGCGTTTGCTCATCGAAACCCATGGACGCGTTCAGCACGCCCGGGGTATTTGCGCCGTAAATCTTCAGCGCGAGCAAATGCGTGGAGGCCAGCGTATACGCTCCGGCGGCGCGGAAATGTTCCACGATGGCCACGCCCAGCGCGCCGCCTTCTTCGGGATCGGTGGCGGCGCCCAACTCGTCGAGCAGGACGAGGGAATCGGGTGTCACATCGAGCGCCATCTCGCGGATGTGGGAGATGTGCGCGGAAAACGTGCTGAGGCTTTCCTGTATCGACTGATTGTCGCCGATGTCGGCGAGCACCTGGCCGAAAATCGGGAATTCGGCTTCGGCGGCAGGCACGGGCAGGCCGGACTGCGCCATCAAAGTGAGCAGGCCGACGGTCTTCAGCGTGACGGTTTTGCCGCCGGTATTCGGACCGCTGATGAGCAGCGTTTGCGAGCCCTCGTCTAGCTCCAGAGAGATGGGCACGACCGGCTTGCGCTGGCGGCGGAGCACGTCCTGCAGCAGCGGATGGCGCGCGTCGCGCAGCAGCAGGCGGCTGCCGAAGCGGGGGATGGCGCAATCGAAATCCACGGCGAAGCGAGCTTTGGCGAAGATCATTTCCAACTCGCCGAGAGTCTCCATGGTCTGGCGGATGGATTCGGCGTAACCGCGCAGGCGCGCCGTCAGCTCGCGCAG
>JBEKMJ010000219.1:0-5980 GCA_050008575.1 Bryobacteraceae bacterium | reverse complement strand
CTCATAAAACTCGAGCCACGTGCTGAGCCACGGAATGATGATATCGGCGAGTTTCACGTCGGAGCGCCAGCTTTCGCGGCTCGGGAAAAACAGGCAGGGCTCCAAGAGCAGGTTTCCCACTTGTGATCTACAAGATGAGCGAAGCCGACGGCCTTCCACCCGGGTGGCTGATCAGGGCCGCATCCCGCGACTGGTTCACCACGGCGTGCCTATTTGGCGGGCGGCGCATCCGCGCCTGCCGTACGTGCGGGTGGATTGGGCCGGGCGGCGGTCAACGCGAGCGGAAGTGGCGGCGCGCTTCTGCCGGGCTCCTGCGCAGCCACACGCGCCTTTTTCCGCTGCGAGACCGGTTGAACTTTGCCGGTCATGTCGGCCAGCCGGATGTTTTCGAATCCCTTGCGCCGCGCCATGATGCGGTAATCGAACGCAATGCTGGCCTTGCCATCGCCGAGTTCGCGGACCTCAAAAGAGGTGGGCGACTTTTGGCTGACATACAGTCCCATGCATTTGCCGTTGGGTGTCAGGAAGACGTGATAGTCGATGCCGGTGTTGACAGTTTGGGCGAAGTCGGGTTCCAGTTGGATGACCACAATGCCGTCTTTCAACTGGCCTGAGCCGGCGTCTTCCATCCAGTTTTCCGCCGCCTGCACGGAGTACAGGGCCACATCCCGCGACTGGTTCACCACGGCGTGCCCTCCAACGGATCCGCTACACATCAGATTTCCATTAGTAAAAGTGTCACAGTATCCGGTAAACTCGGGTCCGAAGGTGGCCAGCACGATGGCGTCGGCCTCGGTGGAGGCATTTTCCGCATATACGGTGGCCTGGCTGTTGCTCTTGCTGTACGCCCCGATCGCTTCGGTATTGTCGGCGGTGGCCAGGATGGCTTCAGCGCCCGTGCTGGTGTCGCCCCAAAGCCCGGCGGCGCCTTCGGGAGCGTTGGCGCCTTCAGCGCTCACGGCTACCCCCACGCCTTTCACGCCGGTTCCCACATTGCTGGCGGTGATTCCGTATACGCCAAAGTTTTCGCCGGTAGTGGCCACGGCGCTGCCTTCGACTCCGATGCCTGCCGAACTGCCATCCAGGCCATACACTCCATACGTGGTCCCGGTCTCGGCGTACGAAATAGCCTTCAATCCATAGCCTTCCGTGCTGAAGTCGATTGCGTAGACGCCATAGGTGGTGCCGCTCGCCGAGTTATTTTCGCCGTATAGACCGCCTCCCTCGTTGCTTGCATCCAGGCCGTATACGCCGTACGTGGAGCCGGTTGTCCCCTTCGCTTTGCCGAACACTCCCGCGCCTCGACTGCTGGCGTTAGCGCCATACACGCCATAGGTGGTGCCGCTCGACGCGTTTGCCAGGCCTTGCACGCCGACTCCTTCAGTGCTGTTGCTGCTACCTTCGACGCCGTAACTGAGGCCGCTTTGGGCAATGGACAGGCCTTCCACTCCGGCGCCGCTGCTGCCCGTAATTTCCCCGATCACCCCGTTGCCAGACGCACTGGCGGAGTTTCTTCCGAAGACTGCCAACATCCCGCTAGTATCCACTTCGAGTTCGGCGACGGGCGTGGGCGTATTGATGCCGATATTTCCCGTGCTGCTGTTTTGGAGCATATTGGAGGTTCCCAAGGCCGTGCTGCTGGTCCACAGGGGAACGGAGCCGGTGGTGCCTGTGCCGGTGACGGCAGCCGGAGTTGCAGCCGGCTTGACCGCGCCGAAAGGCTCCACGGTCCTGCCGGACGACGCTGCCGCGATGGAACCTGCACCGGCGCCACGCCCGGCTTCTCCGGTGCTCGTCCCAGCCAAAGCAAACGCCGATGCCGGGAGTCCGCCCAGCGTCTCGGAATCCACCGCCTTCAGCGAGTAAGGCACGCTGGTCATCAGCACGCGCGGACACTCCGGTTCCCCTTGCGCTTGCACCCCCAGCCATCGCTGCCCCGCGCCAAAAATTTCCGCCGGGATGCCTTCGTTTTTTGTGGCTCCAAGCAAAGCCGTGTATTTCCCCCTGCTATCCGCCTGCACGTTTTGGGTTTCCATCCAGACCGGAGCGCCGCCCTCCTGCTCTTCATACAACGCAAGGGTCACCCCCACCACTCCGCTCTGAGCCTTTCCGGCGCCATCCGTCAATGTGCCGCTGAAGTTCACCAGCCGCGGTACGGCAGTGGTTGTTTTCGCGGCTGGCTGAGCGAGTGCCACCGCCGTGCAGCAGGCCGTCATTACGATTGCGCAAACCGAATTGTAAACCCGTCTCATGTCAAGATCTCCTGTGCCGGGGCGCCGCGCGAATCGCTGGTTCTGCCAGTACCTGTCGCGCACGAACGCCATGGCATTTAGGCTAGGATCCAATCATCCATGGCCGTGCGGGGAGTATTTTACGGTGATTAACCTGATAGTTTTCACGAGTTATGCACTGCGACGACGGGCTGTCTGTAGCCAAAGCCACTTCGTGCTGTAGAATCACGCGGTTGGCTTTTCGCCGCCTGGGCATGTTACCTTATGTTAAAAGGATGAATCCGTGGTCGCATTCATCCTTGCCATTGCCGCAGCGCGGGCGCCTGCCGACTCCGGGAGAGTTACCTTTCCGCCCCGCGCAGCCAGGGAAACTGGCGTCCAGAAGGTGACACTGGCCACCCGGCCATAGTATCGATAGTATCGACACCATGCAACGCCGCTTGGGAAAAGTGCTACGATCTAACGAGAACCCTGAGGGCTCTTGGATGAGGAGAACCTAAATGAAGAACTTCGATGGAACGGCGTCTATTTGCCTCTGTTTGCTGTTCGCCGCGAGTGCGCCCGCGCAGGACAAGAAGCCAACGTTCACCACGTTTGAGGTATCGGGCGCCGGCACGGGCAAGTATCAGGGAACCCTCGCCGAAAGGATCAATGCCTCCGGGACGATCGCGGGACGTTACGTCGACGCGAACAATGTCGCGCACGGTTTCTTGCGCGCCGCCAACGGTACGATCACTACGTTCAATGCGCCGGGCGCGGGCACTGGCGCCAATCAGGGCACTTTCGCTTATGGCATCAACGCGGCGGGCGGAGTCACGGGATATTACCTCGACGCGAGCAATGGGTATCACGCCTTCGTGCGCGCCGCCAGCGGCACCATAGCCACCGTGAATGTTCCGGGCGCAGGTACGGGCGCCTACCAGGGGACGGTGGCCTACGGCGTCAACACGGCGGGCACCATCGTGGGATCTTACTTTGGGACGAGCAACACGTGGGAAGGCTACGTGCGCGCCGCCGGTGGCGCCATCACTACGTTCGCCGCGCCGGGCGCTCAGAACGGCACCTACACCTATAACATCAACACGTCGGGAGCTGTTACGGGAACCTACTTCCTGGCGACGAATGCGTCGCAGGGTTTCGTACGCGCGGCCGACGCCACGTTGACCACCTTCGATGCGCCGGGCGCGGGTACGGGCTCCGGCGAAGGCACTATCGGCGAAGGCATCAACGCAGCGGGGACCATCACGGGGTACTATAGCGATTCGAGCAAGGCCTGGCATGGTTTCGTGCGCGCCGCCAACGGCACGATCACCACGTTCAACGCTTCGGGCGCGAGCACGGGACCAAGCCAGGGCACCGTCGGATATGGCATCAACACATCGGGCGTGATCGCCGGCTACTACAGTGATGCGAGCAGCGTGTATCACGGCCTCGTGCGGGCCGCCAACGGAACCATCGGCACATTCGAAGCTCCGGGCGCAGGCACGGGAGCCGGCAACGGCACCTACGCAGGAGGCATCAACGACGCGGGCGCCATCACGGGACCATACCTTGACTCAAGCAACGTGTATCACGGCTACCTGCGGACGCCCTGATCCGCCCACCTTGGATTGGAAGTGCGATTCGCCTGCTGGGCGAAGGGGGCATGGGCGCCGTATACGAGGCCGACCAGGAACAGCCGCAGCGGGTTACTCGGCCAATACAAGCGGCGTCGAGTTGCCCGGTCAGATGTATTTTGTGGTGAAACTGGAAAACGGATGCTTCTTGGCGGTGGCGCACGCATCCAGAAACACGCGTCCACCGGACTTGAGCAGACGCTGGTCGCTGTTCCAGACGACAGCGCTATCCGCTGGAGCAGCGGAGGACCAGCGGAGGAAAGGCACGACTGCAGCGTTCCAAACCGAAGTGGCGGGTTTGTCAAGAATTTTGTGTAAGCGTTTCTCCGCAGCTAACTAATTCGTTGATCGTTTGCCCCCGCCGCTCGGTGCGGGCGCTGAATCTCATATCGGTCAGTTCGTGCCGATTCCTTGGCTCCTTTTCTTCTTTGGAGAAACTTCCCCCAAGCGTCTGATAAAGCAGGGGTTTGTTATGCGGCGTTCTCCTGCTCAATCGGGGTGAGCTTGTAACCGAGCCGTTGCGCTGGGCGTTTCAGTGAGGCTGTATGCTTTTCCCGGCGCTGCTCGTTGCGCTTTTCCCAAATGGTTTGGTCGTACTCGACTTGGTTTTTGACCATGGCGTAGAAGATCACCGCAATCTTGTGCGCCGTCGCGGTATGCGCGGCCTGCGGCCCGATTTTGGCTTTCATTCTCCGCAGGTAATCCCCCAACGGGGTGGCGCTGCGGTCCAGCGAGTAGGCCGCCATGCGAAATAGTTGCCCGGCACGGTTGTGTGCCTTGCGTGCCCCCCGCCAGAGCACACGGCCCCCACTGATGTCGTTGTCCGGACACAGCGCCAGCCAGGAAACGAAGCAGGCCGCCATCTTCCAGCGGGACATATCCCGGCCCACCTCGCTGAACAACAACAGAGACGTTCGATCTCCGCGTCGCACTCCGCCAGTTGCTGTTGATACTCCGCATACAGCCGTCGCGACTGCTTCAGCGTGAACAAATGCTCCGGCTGCCAGTTGCCCACTAGCGATTTCTCGATGACTTCCGGGCGGGCCTTAATCCGTGGGTCCCGCAGCTTCGCCAATTCCACCGGATCCCGTTGGCCCTCTAAAATGGCATCGATAATTGCCAAACCTGTCAGTCCCGTCATGTCGCTAATCACATGCTGGATCTGCAGATTCATCTGCGTCAGCGCCTTATGCATGTGCTGCACGTGTTGGCCGGCCATCTGCACCAATTCTCCGCGGTGCCGCATCACCGCCCGCAACGCGCACACTTGCGCCTCCGGCCGGAACGCGGGGCGCAGTAGCCCCACCGAGTGCAGGAACTGGATCCACTGGCATTCGTGCCAGTCCGTGCGCCGTCCCGGCACGTTCTTCATATGCCGGGCGTTCACCACACAGGGCCGAATCCCACGCGCCTCCAACACGTCGGCCACCGGAATCCAGTACACGCCTGTGGACTCCATAGCTGAGGTCGTTACGCCACAAGCGGTCAACCAGTCGGCCAATTCGTTCAGATCCCCCGTGAAGCTGTCGAAGACCCGTACCGCATGTTCGTCCCGGTCCGGCGGCACAGCCACGTATATCTCCCGGGCTCCAATGTCGATGCCTGCCGCATTGGGCTCCAGCAAGGGCCGGTTCTCCATGTCTACCTGCCTGCGCTTCCGCTGTTTTCTTTGGCTGTTGTTTGGACTTTCCTCGCGGTTTACGCTGTTTGCTCCTGGTTGCGACGGACGGCTTGTTCTGGTCCGTGCTGGCGATCTTCGTTTTGGCCATATTGTGGATGCACTCCTGCTCTCAGTAACGGCCAAGACGCGCACAAAAAAAGACACTCTTTGGTCCACTCGAATCTGGAGCGCGCGCTCACCGTCAGTCAAGGCCAGGGGAGTTTACTGCGAACGACGTCACTCGAAAAATACCGAAACCACAAAGCCATTACTGCGGAATAGGATGGCCTGTGGATTTTTCTCGAAAACGCGTATTACCCTATAACGGGTAGGTAAGACGACATAAATCACGGCAAATGCCTTCGAAACACGAGCTTAGGTTTTTGGGCCCGGACTCTCGCAGTAAACTCCCGCTAGACCACTTGGCCAATTTGTCGCAATCTCGTTGATTGGAGCAATCAGGGACGCCTGCT
>JBEKMJ010000218.1:0-6102 GCA_050008575.1 Bryobacteraceae bacterium | reverse complement strand
CAGCACGAAGCGCTCGCGCCAAGGATCGCCGGGCACCAGGTCGTAGAGATTCTTGGTGACGTGCGCCCAGACATCCAGGCCCACGATATCGAGCAGGCGATAACTGGCGCTCTTGGGAAGTCCGATCAGGGAGCCGGTGAGGACGTCGACTTCCTCGATCGAGAAGCCCATCTCGACGGTCAGATTCTGTACGGTTGCGCCGAGGAAGCTGCCGATGCGATTGGCGATGAAGTTAGGCGTGTCTTTGCACGGCACCACGCCTTTGCCCAAATGGCGGTCGGAGAAATCGGCGATGTGATCGCGCACCGCGGGCAGCGTTTCGGGGCCGGGAATCATCTCCAGCAGGTGAAGATACCGCGGCGGGTTGAAGAAGTGCGTTCCCAGAAAATGCTGCCGGAATTCGGTGGGGAATCCTTCGGCGATGCTGGCTAGCGGAATGCCGCTGGTGTTGGTGGAAAAAATCGCGCCCGGTTTGCGATGTTTCAACACCTTCTCGATGAGGGCGCGCTTAATCTCCAGGTTCTCGGTGACGGCTTCGACGATCCAATCGCAGTCCTTAATCTTGGCGAGATCGTCTTCGAAGTTGCCGGGGGTGACCAGTGACTTGGTTTCAGTTGTAAAGAAAGCGGCGGGCTTTTGTTTGAATGCTGTCTCCAATCCGCCCAGGGAAGCGGCGTTGCGATTGGGCTGATTGGGAAGAACGATATCGAGCAATAAAGCTGGGACGCCCGCGTTGGCGAAGTGGGCCGCGATGCGCGAACCCATGGTGCCGGCTCCCAGCACGGCTACACGGCGGAGTGGTGTCATCAGTAAAAGCGTACCGCGAAACAGGTGCGGATGGGTGTGGAATTAGTCCTAAGTGGCATGGTGCTGAAATTTTCGTCAGACTGTGGAAACGCTGTAGCCATTACGGCGTGAACGAATACACGGTACCGCTTTCGAAGCCGATGCCAACGTTGAAGGTCATGCCATAGAGAGAGCCTCCAGGGCCAAAGAACAGGCTGCCCTCGGGATAGGCGCTCGCGCCGCCATCCGCGAAAGTCCACAGGGTGGTTTCCGTCCAGGAACCTGCAGCCGAAGCCGGCGGAGCCAAAACGAATATCGTCCCGGTTCCGAACGTTCCGCCAGAGCCAGTCGTGCCGAACAGTGTCCCTTCTGGGCCGGCCACGACAGGTGAGGGAAATTCTCCACCGGCGCTGGTAGGGAAGGAATAGATCGTTGCGTAGGTCCAGGAGCCGCCCGGCGAGCCAGGCGGAGTCAGCGAGAAGACTGCGCCGCAGCCAATGCAAGCGGGACTTACGCCGTTGTACAAGGAACCGTACAGCACTCCGCCTTTTCCGAAAACCAGACCCGAGGGAAGCGCTCCGTCCGCGCCCGTGAAGCTGTAGAGCGTGGCGAAGACCCAGGAACCGCCGGGCGAATTCGGCGGCGCCAGGGAGTACGCAGTGCCATAGCCGAGCGCGCCTGAGTTGGTAGTGCCTATGAGGATGCCATGCGGACCGACCATTAACCCGGCTGGGCCGCTTCCATCACTGCCGCCGGTGAATGTGTAGAGCGTCGCATAGGCCCACGCGCCACCGGGCGCCTTCGGCGGTGTCAGCGAATAGATCGTACCGCTATCCGTGTGAGTGGATCCGTAGAGCACGCCTTCCGGTCCGACTACGACGCCGTTGGAGATCGCGGAACCATATTTGCCGCTGTTGAAATCATAGAGCAACTCGTAAGTCCAGGCTCCGCCGGCGGACGTGGGCGGAGCCAACTTGTAGATACCGGTTTTCGTGGTTCCGTAAAGTTCTCCAGCCCTGCCGATTCCCAGGCCGCTGGCACAGGGCCCGCTAAAGCTGTAGAGCGTGGCTACCGTCCATGAGCCGCCCGTGGATGTAGGCGGGGTCAACGAATATGTCGTGGCAGGCTCTTCACATTGATTCCCGTAAAGCACGCCGCCGGGGCCGGGTATCACAGAGGTCCAAACTCCGTTGCCGAAGGAGTAGATCGTGGTCAGGCTTGGGCCTTGCGATTGGGCCGAAGCGCAGGCGGTTGCCAGCAGAAGAGCGACGGAAAGCCCTCCGGAGATGGTACGCGCAGGTTGCGGACTATTCACGTCAGTCGATGGGAAGATCGGGGAGTTGGTCGGCGGGAACCTTGATGATTTTCCCGTTTTCCCAGAAGACCATGGGGACGCCGTTTTGGCGGTGCTGCTTAACGGCCCGGCGATAGGCCCGTTCCAGCGCTTCCTCGATGGCTGTGCCGTCGCGAAAAATCTGATCGATATCCTTCTTTTCCGACGTTTCCGTATTCATTTCCACTCCCTGTTCACATTGTTCCACAAATCCTCGTCAAAGACCATCGCAGCTTGATTCAACTTGCCGCCAGCGATCAATCGCCGGCGTCTGGGATTGGAGTTGTCGTAGAAGTGCCAGCTTGCCGCCAAAGGCCGATAGATTCCGAAGAAGTTCTTCAAACCCGCTCCATAGCGCCGTCGGATCACGTCTTCTGGCACATGATGGCCGCCCTCCCTGACGCGCTCGTGTACGCGCTCGACGGCCATGTCGGCGGACGGCAGCCAAAAGAAAAGCAGACGAAATTGATAGCCGCTTGGCGTCAACGTCTTGATCCATGAAGCGAACGTGCGGCTGGCGAGCGTAGTCTCAAACGCCACATCAGCCCGTTGATCCGTCAGGTGGTGCAGCCGCTGCAGCATGATTCGACCGGCATCGAATGCGACGGTCTCGGGCTGAAACGACGAGAGACCCTTGGCGATGATGTCTGCATTCACGAACTCGTGGACGGCAAGGGCGCCGACCAGTATGTCGGCCGCCGCCGTGGTTTTACCTGCGCCGTTGGGGCCGGCGACGATGATGATGTTGGGACCTGGGGTGGACATGTTCGAGGGGCCGATTGCCCATCGTAGCGCGCGTCGCTTCCGAAGTAACTATACTGACAAGAGTGACGCGGAGGTGGTGGCATGAAAGCTTGCGTTCTGGAATCGCCCGCTCCAATCGAGCAGAATCCGTTGGCATTCACGGAAGCGCCGATGCCGGAGCCGGGCGCGGACGAAGTGCTGGTGCGGGTGCGTGCGTGCGGCGTGTGCCGGACCGACTTGCATGTGGTGGAAGGAGAATTGCCGCCGCGGAAACGGCCGGTGATTCCGGGGCACCAGGTGGTAGGCACTGTGGAGCGCTGCGGCGCGCAGGCGGGGCGTTTCCAACCCGGCGCGCGCGTGGGGGTGGCGTGGCTGCACCGCACTTGCGGCGTTTGCGAATACTGCCGGTCGGGCCGCGAGAATCTTTGCGCGGCGGCCACCTTCACAGGCTACACGGTGGATGGCGGCTATGCGGAGTACATTGTGGCGCCCGAGACCTTTGTGTATCCGATTCCGGAGGGTTTTAGCGATATGGCCGCGGCGCCGCTGCTGTGCGCGGGGATCATCGGCTTTCGTTCGCTGCGCGTATCGGGTATTCAGCCGGGCGGCGTATTGGGGCTTTACGGCTTCGGCTCGGCCGCTTACGTGGCGACCCAGGTGGCGCGGCATTGGGGCGCGCGAGTCTACGCCATGACGCGCGACGAGCCGCACCGGCAGCTTGCGCTGGACCTGGGCGCGGAGTGGGCAGGCGGGAGCGACGATCAGCCGCCGGAGAAACTGGACGCGGCCATCATCTTCGCGCCCGCGGGTGAGTTGGTGGTCTCGGCGCTACGGGTGTTGAAGAGGGGCGGCACGGTGGCGTTGGGCGGCATCTACATGAGTCCGATTCCGGCCATGGATTACAACCTGCTGTATCATGAGCGCGTCATTCGCAGCGTGGCTAATAACACGCGGCAGGATGGGGAGGAGTTCCTCAAAATCGCAGCGGCGATTCCGATTCATACTAAGGTGCAGGAGTTTCCATTGGCCGACGCGAACGCGGCGCTGAATAGTTTGAAGCACGATGCGGTGAGCGGAGCGGCGGTTCTCACGGCTTAGTGGGGCAGGCTCGCAGCCCCGCTCTTCGGCGAGCATCAGCAAATGTGCGCGCCGCGCGTCTCCACATAAACCGCGTAAAGCGACTGGCTGGCGGCCATGAACAGCAGGTTGCGCTTGCTGCCTCCGAAGCACAGGTTCGCGCAGGACTCCGGCAGCAGGATCTGGCCGATACGCTCGCCGGCGGGCGTGAAGACTTGCACGCCGTCGTAGCCCGCGCCCACCCAGCCGCAGCCGGCCCAGATGTTGCCATCCACATCCGCGCGGATGCCATCGGCCGTGCCCGGCTTCGTGTTCACGAACTCGCGCCCGCTGCGCAGGCTGCGCGAATCGGCCACATCATAGACGCGAACGTTCTTCGGCGCGTCCGGATAATGCGAGGAGCCGGTGTCCACGATGTAGAGCTTCTTGTAATCGGGCGAGAAGCAGAGGCCGTTGGGCTTGTACATCTCGTCGAGCACCATCTCCATCTTGCCGGTCTGGCCGTCGATGCGATAGACCGCCTCTTTCAACTGCATCTCCGCGCGTGAGCCTTCGTACGCCGCCAGAATGCCGTAGCCGGGATCGGTGAACCAGATCGCGCCATCCGGATGCACCACGATATCGTTTGGTGCGTTGAGCGGCTTGCCATTCCATTTGTCGGCCAGCACCGTGACCGCGCCGTCCGGCTCATATCGCACCACGCGCCGGTTCAGGTGCTCGCAGGAAAGCAGGCGGCTTTGATAGTCGAAAGTATTGCCGTTGCTGTTGGCGCTGGGAGTGCGATAGATGCTGATGTGGCCGTCCTCTTCGAGCCAGCGCATTTGCGCGTTGTTGGGGATGTCGCTCCAAACGAGATATCGGCCCGGGCCCGACCAGGCTGGACCTTCGGCCCACAACATGCCGGTGCGCAGCCGGCGGATGGGTGTGTTGTTGACCCTGTATTTCGCAAAGCGCTTGTCCAGCGCCACGACGTCCGGGTCGGGGTAGCGGATGGGCTCCTTGCCGCTCCAGTCGCGCTGGGCGCGCGCCAATTTGGGGGCGAGGACGGCGGATGCTAACGCCCCCGCGAGGAACGATCGCCGGCTATGGTGATTGTCGGGCATACCGGAGGCCAGTATACCGTGGCACACGCACGAATTGTAGGGCGGCCAATATTGGCCGCAGCCGCCTTTTTAGGCGGCCAGAGACGGCGGTGGGGCGGCGCCACGCGCCGCCATGGCCGGCTTAGCGGGCAGAATTGCCCGCCCTCGAATTTGTGCGCGCTTGTATGATAGCGGAAGATGCGCATTATTCCGAGAACACTCATTTTGGCCGGCCTGATGGCGGCCACGCTGGTGGCGGCCGGGAGCCGCTTCGTGCATACCGACGGCAAACACGTCCTGGCGCCCGATGGTTCGAAGCTGCTGCTGCGCGGCATCAACCTGGGCAACTGGCTGGTGCCCGAAGGCTACATGTTCCACTTCGACAAAGGACCGTCGTCTTACCGCGAGATCTCCGCTTTGTTCAACGACCTGATCGGCCCGGACGAAGCCGCGCGTTTCTGGAAACAATACCGCGATACCTACATCACCGAAGCCGACATCCACTTCATCCACGAGGCCGGCTTCAACTGCGTCCGCATTCCGTTTCACTATAAGCTGATCGACGACGGCACGGGGTTCCCGCTGCTGGACCGGGTGATCGGGTGGTGCCGGGACCGCCACGTCTGGGTGATTCTGGATATGCACTGCGCGCCCGGTGGCCAGACCGGCACCAATATCGACGATAGCTGGGGCTATCCGTGGATCTTCGAAAGCGACGCCCAGCAGCAGTTGGCGGTGGGATTCTGGCGGAGCATCGCGCAGCGCTACGCCGACGAGCCTACCGTTATCGGCTACGACCTGCTGAACGAGCCGATTGCGCCTCCCGTGGCGCGGTTGAATCCGCGTCTGGAGCCGCTGTACCGCAAGATCACGGAGGCGATCCGCCAGGTGGATACGAATCATGCCGTAATCCTTGGCGGCGCGCAGTGGGATAGCAACTTCGATGTGTTCGGCCCGCCTTTCGACCGGAATGCGATCTACACTTTCCACAAATACTGGACCGCGCCCACGAAGGAAGTGATCCAACCTTACCTGGATTTCCGCGAACGCTACGGGGCGCCCATTTGGATGGGCGAATCC
>JBEKMJ010000217.1:0-6237 GCA_050008575.1 Bryobacteraceae bacterium | reverse complement strand
GGATTTGTCGGCGCAACTGCAAGTTTGGACCAAGCGCGACGGTAGTGGAAAGGCCTTTGACTCCAATGCGGAGTTCATTCTGCCCAGTGGCGCGGCGCTCTCTCCGGACGCCTCCTGGATCTTACGATCGCGGCTGGCCAAGCTGACGCCGGAGCAAAAGGAGCTTTTCCCGCCGTTGTGCCCGGACTTTGTGGTGGAGCTGCGATCACGGTCCGACCGGCTGTCAACCCTGCAATCCAAAATGCGGGAGTGGATCGAGAACGGCGCCAAGCTGGGCTGGTTGATCGATCCCAAGACACGCAGCGTCTACATCTACCGTCCGGGTCAAACGGCGGAACGGTTAATCAATCCGCGCCGCGTGCAGGGCGAACCTCCCGTCGAAGGCTTTGTGCTGGAAATGGCGGATATCTGGAACCCGGACCTGTGAACGCCGCGCCTACCCGTTTCCGTTCCCGTTGCCATCCTCGATAAACGCCCGCAGCCGGTGGCTCCGGCTGGGATGCCGCAGCTTGCGCAACGCCTTGGCCTCGATCTGCCGGATCCTCTCGCGCGTCACCGCGAAGTTCTGCCCGACCTCTTCCAAGGTGTGCTCGCTGCCGTCCTCCAGCCCGAAGCGCATTTTGACGATCTTCTCCTCGCGCGGAGAGAGCGTTTTCAACACTTGGGCGGTCTGCTCGCGCAGGTTCAGATTGATCACCGCGTCGGAAGGCGAAACACCTGCCTGGTCGATCAGAAAATCTCCCAGGTGCGACTCTTCTTCTTCGCCCACCGGGGTCTCCAGCGATATAGGCTCCTGCGCCACACGCAGCACCTTGCGCACCTTGGAAACCGGCAGTTCCAGGCGCTTGGCTAATTCCTCCGTGGTCGGCTCGCGCCCCAATTCCTGAATCAACTGGCGCGATGCCCGGATCAGCTTGTTGATGGTCTCGATCATATGCACCGGAATGCGGATGGTGCGCGCCTGGTCCGCGATGGCGCGCGTAATGGCCTGCCGCACCCACCAGGTGGCGTAGGTCGAGAATTTGTATCCGCGGCGGTACTCGAACTTGTCCACCGCGCGCATCAGGCCGATGTTGCCCTCCTGGATCAAGTCCAGAAATTGCAGCCCGCGATTGGTATATCGTTTGGCGATGCTCACCACCAGCCGCAGGTTGGCCTCGATCAATTCGCGCTTGGCGGTTTCGGCTTCGTAATCGGCCTTGGTGATAATGGCCGACGAGCGCCGCAGTTCCGCGGCCGTGGAGCCGCACCGCTCCTCGATCTGCTGCAGCCTCTGCTGATAGCCGCGCTGCTCCCGCCGCAATTCCTTGATGCCCTCCGCCCGCACCGGCGAAGTTTCAATGCGGCGCTGCACCCGCGCCATCTCCCGCTCCACCGGCGTCAGTTCTTCCACCGCCGCCCGGATGTGTGCGGCGAAGTGCCGCAGGATCGAACCCTGGTAGCGGACCGTTCGGATACGCCGCGAAACCCGCACCCGCGCGCGATGCGTCTCCCAAAGCAGGTGGGCGTGCTGCCTGGGCTTCAACCCGCGCGGAATGGCGTTCAGCTTCTGCCGCAACTGCTGGAATTTTCTGAAGTGCCGCGCGGCGTCTTCCGCCATGTCGATGAATTCCTGGCCGCTCTCTTCGCTAGCGTCGTCCATGATCAGCGGATCGGCCACCAGCACCACGTCGCGCGCCGCCATCGTGCCGCGCCGCACCGACTCCGCCAAGTCCAGGATTTCCTGGATCGCCAGCGGCGAGCGCGAAATCGCTTTCATCACCGTACGCTGCCCGCGCTCGATACGCCGCGCGATTTCCGTCTCGCCTTCGCGCGACAGCAGCGGGACCGTGCCCATCTCGCGCAGATACGTCCGTACCGGATCGTTGACCTTCTCCCCGGCCACCGGACCCAGATCCAGATCCAGCAGATCCTCGGCTTCTCCCAGCTTCTGGTCGAATTCGAGTTTGGGATCTTCCAACAGCTCGATACCGGACCCGTCCAGTCCGGCCAGCAGGTTGCCGAGTTCGCTGCCGTTGCCGAGGTCCGCGGGCAGGGCGTCGCTCAAGTCTTCGTAGGCGACGTAGCCCTTCTCCTTGCCGTCCTCCACCAACTGCTGCAGCCGATCGAATTTGTCTTCCGGTACCACTAAGAACACCCTACCCGTCGCGAGACTATTTTCCACATTGTACACCCGCGCGTTTCTGCGCAGCGCGGCTCTAGCCCGCCTTCTCCAGGTCGTGCAATTCCTCCGCCAGCCGGAATGCCGCTTGCAGATCCCCTGAGCGCTCCGCTTCTTTCACCCGGGCCTTCAGCGCAGCCACCTGGGTTTTCAAACCGGACCGCTGCAGGCTGCGCAGACATTCCTCTCCTAGGGATAGTGAAACGACGGAGCCATCCGTTTCATCCCGCAGCACCGCGAACGCTAATAATTCCTGATCGCCTTCCTCCAGCCGCGCGTGCAACTCCTCATAGGTTACCGTTCCGCCTCCGCTATGCAAAGCGAACAGCGCCTGGAATATACGGCGCGTGGCGAACTGCTCCACCGCCGGCAGGCGCTCCAGTTCCGGAATCAGCTCGTGCCGCGCCTCGGCATCGGAAACCAGCAGGTTCAGCAGAATCTTCTCGTCGGCCCGCAGCGGCTCGCGCACGGGCGCGGCTTCCTTGCCGTGCCGTTTCACGGCCGTCCGGCGCTCCGTGCGCACCACGGCTGGATCCAGCCCCAGGTGGCCTGCCGCATCGGCGGCGCGCGCCTCCCTCGAAACCTCGTCGGGAAGCTGGTTAATGGCCGGTATCAGGATCTTCCGCAGGCCATCCAGCTTGCCTTCCAGGGAGTTTGGGAACTTGCGAAGCACCCTGTCTTCCAGCCAATAGTAATAATCCTTCGCCTTGTCCACCTTTGCGCGGTAGCCTTCGCCACCGTACTTGATGCAGTATTCGTCCGGGTCAAGGCCGTCCTCCAGTTCCGCGATGCGCACGAACATGCTCTCTTGCAGCAGCAGGTTGATGGAATCCGCCGCCGCCTTCGCCCCCGCTGCATCCGGGTCGAAATTCACCACGATCTTGTCGGAATGCTTGCGCAACGCCTGCACTTGCCGCGCCGTCAGCGCCGTTCCACAACTGGCCACCACTTCGCGCACACCCGCCGCGAAGACGCCAATCGCGTCCATGTACCCTTCCACCAGCACCGACCGCTCCGCCCGCCGGATGCCATCCTTGGCCCGGTGCAGGTTGTAGAGCACTGCGCTCTTCTTATATATCGGCGATTCGGCGGAATTCAAATACTTGGCCTCGTCGGCTGGGTCGAGGGCGCGCCCGCCAAATGCGATCGTCTTCCCCGATTCGCTATGGATCGGAAACATCAGCCGGTTGCGGAAGCGGTCGTAGAAGCTGCCGTCCTCTCGCCGGCCCAACAGGCCGGAATTCTCCAGTTGCTCGTCTGTGAATCCCTGCTTCTCCAGAAGGCGCAGCAGCCCTCGGCCCGAGCGCTCGGCGTACCCCAGGCCGAATAGCGCGCTCGTCTCCGGCGATACGCCGCGCTTCTCCAGATAGCGCCGCGCCTCCGCGCCCGCCGGCCCGGCAAACTGCTCGCGAAAAGCCGCCTCCGCCAGTTCCTGGATTTGAAATACGGCGGCCCGCAGCCGGGTGTCCGGGTCCGCATACTCCGCGCGCTTGGGCATCGGGATACCGTTGCGCTCCGCCAGCAGCTTCAGCGCTTCCGGAAAACTGACGTGCTCCATTTCCATCACGAACTTCAGCACGTCGCCTTTTGCGCCGCATCCGAAGCAAACATAAAATTGATGCGCGGCATTCACCGAAAACGATGGCGTCTTCTCGTTATGGAACGGGCACAGCCCCGTCCAACGGGAAACCCCGGACTTCTTCAGCCGCACGTATTCCTCGATCGTCTTGACGATGTCGACGGAGGATTTGAGCTGCTCTTTGAAGTCCATGGGGCTGTGACTTGATTATTATCGCAGGTAGGACAGGCTTTAGCCGGTCGTCTGAAACTGTGATGAAGTATGGGAATGCAGACCGCGTCCCCAAAGCGCAGAGCCGTTCCGATCTACCTGTCGCTCCTCGCTAACGCGATCGTGTTTTTCTATAAACCCCTCTTCAACTCGCAATATAGCTTTCCCTGGGACTTCCGCGGCGTGCAACTGCCAATGGTCACTTTCCTGGCGGAGCAATTGCGCGCAGGGCGATTCCCTCTGTGGAACCCCTTAAGCTATTGCGGCTATCCGGTCTTCGCCAATATCGAAGCGTGTTTCTTCCATCCGCTGGTGTTGGCGAGCGCTTTCATCGCCGCGCACACGTCGTTGGATAGTCTCCCGATGCTGCTCGAGTGGGTCGTGGTGCTGCAAATCTGGACCGCCGGCATCGCGGCCTACTACTTGTTTCAGGAATTCGGCGCTGGACGCGCGCCCGCATGGGCCGGGGCTCTGATTTTCGAAACAGGCGGCTACTTTGCGTCGCGCGCGGAACACATCGGCGCCATCATGGCGGTGGCCTGGATGCCGCTGGCCTGGCTCGCCGTTTTCAAACTGCGCCAGCGCTTCCGTCGGCGCTGGCTCGCCGTTCTTGCCGCGGCGTTGGGGATGTCCGTTTTAGGCGGCTTCCCGCAGCCCACGCTGGCAGTGTTCGTTTCCACCGCGGCGCTCTCGGTCATCCTGGTGCTGGTGCGGTTGTCTCGTGTCCGGCTGATCGCCTGGACCGCCGCCGGCTGTGTCTTGGGAATCGCCCTCGCCGCTATTCAATTCATCCCGACAGCGCAGTTGGAACAGCATAGCGTGGCCAAGTACCGGGCCGGCTGGCTCGGCACGGGTGGCGGTCTGTACTGGCAAAGTCTGGTCTCGCTGGTGCTGCCGAATCATTACAGCGTCTTCGACATGAGCCGCTTTCACGGGCCGGGCGACATAACCTTTCTGTACTTATACAGCAGCTTGGCCGGACTCGCGCTGGCTCTGGTCGCGCTGGCTCTTGGCCGGACGCGGTATGTCGCGGCGCTGGGCATCATGCTGCTATTCGGCATGCTCTGGATGCTTGGCGACAAGACGCCATTATGGCGCGCCGTATATCCCCTGCTGCCGGAAAGGGTGCGGATCGGCATCCATCCGGAGTACTGCTACTGCATCTTTACTCTGTCGCTGGCGGGCCTGGCTGCGGTGGGATTGGAGTTCTTCCGCATCGGTGAGCGGTGGCGTTACGCGGTTGGGATCGTCATAGCGGTGGACTTGTTTCTGGTTGGTTCCGGCCGACCGATGAACCTGGCCTCCTTGAAGGCGGAGCCGGGCGTTACCGCACGCGCATTCGATGGCAGCGTGGAGTTGCTCGGGGAAGTCCGCAAATATGCGAACCAGGCGTATCCACCCTGGCGAATTGACACCGTGGATGCCAGTCATATGTGGTCGGTTGCCGCGCCCATCACGCACGTGCCCAGCGCCAGCGGCGTAAGTCCGTTGGCTTTGGAGAATATTATTCAGCTTCGCCTGTACCTGCACGATGGATACCGGTGGGGATGGTATTACCCGGTCGAGAAGATCGAATCTCCGATACTGGATTTAATGAACGTGAAGTATGTGGTCTCAAGCGACAAAGCCGCCGAACGGCTCCGCCTGGTTCCGAAATACCGGGATGTGGAGGCGCTGCCGTACGGCCAGCAGTTGTTCGAGAACACGGCGGCGATGCCCAGGTTCTTCCTCGTTCATCAAGTGAGGACCGCCGGCTCTCTGGCCGATGTCGACCTCCGTCAAACTGCCATCACGGAGCGGCCGGTCACTCTGCCGGCCGCCGCCCCAACCGGCGCGGATCAAGTGACAGTGTTGCACTACGAGCCCGATGCACTCGCCTTGTCGATACAAAGCGCGGGGCCGTCTCTCCTGGTCGCATCGGAGAACTACTATCCCGGCTGGAGAGCGTGGCTCGACGGGAAGCCTACCGAGATCTACCTGACGGACATATCGTTCCGCGGCGTGGTGCTGCCCGCTGGCAGCCACACACTCCGCATGGAATTCCATCCCACGGTATTACCCATATCGATAGCCATCTCCCTAGCCGCGGCCATGTTGCTTGTGGGGCAGCCAGTATTCCGTTTACGGCCATTTTAGCTGGGTAGCTCTCGTGGCGCACGCCCCCGGCGTGCCGTGTCGGCACTCTCCAGAAACCTTCCCCTGTAGGTTTACGCCGTTTGCTGGATAACTAATTGAAACCCAAGCTTTTTCGCCTTTTTGGTGAGGACCCGAATCTGTTGTTCGCGGT
>JBEKMJ010000216.1:0-6266 GCA_050008575.1 Bryobacteraceae bacterium | reverse complement strand
CTTATCAGCAATGGGAACGAACGTGCGGCGTGGTGATCTGCTCCACCAACTCGCTCCAATCCTCGACAGTCTGGTCGCAATTCGTCGACAATAGCCCCCTCGGAGATCTTGACGTGTCCCCAGGTACCTGTTTGCCGACAGTCATCCCAGAGGCGGCAGCCTGCAACTCGTCAAGAGCGCCACTGGCGGCCCTAAGAAGCACAAATCGATTCGGGGACAGAGTTTGAGGCCCCCCCCTTTCGTGTGCAAGAATGTACACTAACCGCAGCGATTGTCTCCCCCGTAGTGAAGGTGCCATCGCCCTTTCCTAACAAAATCGTCAAACTTCCGGGGCTCTCGTACTACCGCCAGATCCAGATTCCCGTCGCCGTTAAAATCCGCGATCGTTGCATCGCTCGAATAGGTTCCCGTCGGGTAACTCACCTCGCTCGCGAAGGTGCCGTCACCCTTCCCCAGCAAAATCGCCACGCCGCTTGTCGAGGTTCCGGACCACACGACCGCCAGGTCCGGCTTCCCGTCGCCGTTGAAATCGGCCGTCGAGACCGTCGCGGCGCCGCCGGGCACAGGATAATCCGTCGCGGAGGTAGCACTTGCCCATCAATTGGGTGTGCAGTTGCTCGCGGGCACGGATGCGCCATGCCAGGAATGCTTTTCCGGCGCGTCGTTGCACTGGGAATTGGCGCGCTTTGTCGAGGCTGGCCTGGCCCCCGGCGAGGTCCTTCGGATTGCAACGAGGGATGCTGCGGCCGTACTGGGCATGCCAGATCTCGGCTCGATTGAAAAGGGTAAGCTGGCCGATCTTGTCCTGCTCGACGCGAATCCACTGGAGAACATTCGCAACACGGAAGCAATCTGGCGGACGGTGAAGGCGGGGCGACTGTTTGACCCAGAGAAACTTAAAGGCGCACATCACTAAGCCATAAGTACATGCCTGGTCCTGTGTGGGTGCGGACTGCGCCGATCATAGCAATCAGCGTGTCGATGTGATCGGGACCCAACACGCGACGCCGGATCTCGACCAGTTGTTTGTAGAGATGCGCGGCGAGTTTGGGGGCCAATTTGCCCTGCGCGCTAAACTCGGCGAGTGATCCTCAACCGGTACCTTCAACCACATCTTGATCAGGCCGTCCGGAGTTTGCGCCCGCCCACCTTGTGTGCCAAAATATGCAATTAACTACCGCCGCAACCGAAGGGAGTCCTTTATGAAGCGATTCGCTCTTTGGATCGCTGTCGCAGTCAGCATCGCCGATCCTGCTGGATCTCAGCAGCGGCAACAGCCCGCGGTTACGGGGCCGCCAATACAGCCACTGCAGGCGCCACGGGGATTACCCGATTCGGCGGCTACGAAGAACCAAGCTCTGAAAGCGCGGATCGTGGGTCTCGAAAAGCTAAGTTGGGAGGCGGTGAAGAACAAGGACTACACTGCGCTCGGTAGTTTGATGACCGAGGAGTACTACGAAATCGATATGGATGGTCGGCGTGCCAAGACTGTGGCCCTGGACAACGCCAGGAATATCGCGCTTACTAACTATTCGATGTCAGACGTGAGCCTCAGCGTGCTGGGGAAGGATGCTGCGCTCCTCACATATAAGGTCGTCTTCACGGGCACTTTCAAAGGAGAGGCGATGCCGAGTCAACCTTTTTACTACGCTGTCGTGTACATGAGGCAGCATGGGAAATGGCTTGCGGCCTTTGCCCAGGAAACGCTCTCGAAATAGCGGCGCGGCGACCGACGGGCGCGTGGGCAGGCCAAGTCCGGACGACAGTTCCAACAACGTCTCGGTTCTACTTGGCAACGGCGACGGCCAGGATTTGAATGCGCAAGATCCTCCGCTTCCATCGAAGCCGCGCTCGGGCAGTTTGGCGTGAGTGAACCGGGAAACCACGCGCTAACCAATGGGTTGTGCCGAAGAGACCAACGGTGGCCAAAGCCATCCGCCAGCAGATTTCGCCCCCCGAGGGCAACACCCCGATCAGCGCTTCAGGGTCTCGTCGGGCGCACGAACCCCGTATTATGGGCACTATTCAAGGTTGTGCCGGTACCTGTTAACCGGTTAACAGCTTTCCGCTGCGCACACTTGCATCGTCAGGAACGGCGCACCTCGGAACGCGTCTCTGGCAGGTGTCTCCGATGCCAGATGACACCAGATGACTTTTTTGGGGCAGAAAACCTTAGGGTTAACGCTGCTAATGGATATATAACTAATTTTAGTCATATTATATACGAAATATAAACGACCACCTACGCCGGAAATGCCGGGGCTCACCTGGTTTGGGCCATTTCTCGGGCGCCGGCGCCCCGGAGTGGAAACCGTTATTCCACGCCAGGCGTGCTGCCGTGCATCGCCCCGGATTTGTTTTCGCGTCGCCGGAACTTCCCTTCACCGGTTCAGATCTAGCTCCGTTCAAACTTTTTGGACCAATTTCGACCAAATGTGAGCGGTCTTGCGCGGCTTTTGACCTTTTGCGCAGGAATGACTCGCGCGGTGTCAGCTTACGGGCGCACAGACGCAGCTTGGAGCGCCAGGCTGGCCGGATGCGCTCCAATCTTTCCAGTCTCCCGAGCCTGCGCATTTGATTTTTCGTCATCGTTGGTGTCCTCCGGGAACCCCACGCGTACCCTGCATACCAGGCTGCAGACAGTACCTGCGCAGGAATTCGACTGTCGAAGCTAAACATGTTTAAGTTATTTTTTGGGACTGGCTCGCGCGCCACGACCGAGCGTCGGAACAAACCGCCACCGGCAGCTTGGTGAATTCATCTTCCGTGGCCCGGCCTGGCTTTCGCGTTCTGCGCAACATCGGAGACGACGGAAGCTGCCTGTCAGGAACTGGAACCGACGGTGTGAGATTACCATCGACAGGGCCGGGCAGGGTTCCAGGCGCGGAGGAGACATACGGAGACTCGGAGCCGCCCGCCACCACGTTTCCTCCCCCAAAGGGCAAACCCCATTGGGTACCCTTCCACTACTATTGTCCCCGCGCGGCCATGTTGCGAGCAGCGACGGCCGGGGTTTGCCATTTGGGGGCGAAAACGTGGCGTCCGGCTGCCGCTAGAGGGGGAAGCGGAATCCCTCAGTGGACTCATGGTGCATCACCTGCCCTAGTACTCCCTCACACCGTGAGATCTTGCATCGGGAGGACGGGCGGGGTATCCTTCGTTGCTAGGAGGGCGGTCAAATGCATGGAAGCAAGGTTCGATTGGGGGCACTACTGCTCGGCGTATCCGCAGCAGCCATGGCGCAGTCTGGGACAGCGGGCAGCATCATCGAGTATCCCGTGCCGAGCACCAGCTACCTCGAATCGATAACAACCGGGCCGGACGGCGCGCTCTGGTTCGCCGACTTTTCCGGGTATATACGGCGGATCACGACGGCGGGCGTGCTGACCGATTACCCGGTACCCACGCAGGGCAGCGAACCATTTGGAATTACGGCGGGGCCGGACGGCGCACTCTGGTTCACCGAACTTCGGTTAGGTATAGGGCGCATCACTACCTCCGGAGCGATTACCCAGTACCCTGTTCACGGCCAACCTAACGGCATTACGGCGGGGCCGGACGGGGCGCTCTGGTTCGCCGAGTTCGATGGCAACAAAATCGGGCGTATTACGACGAGCGGAGCGTTGACCGAATACCCCATCCCGGCTCATCAGACCACCCCTTACGAAATCACGTCAGGACCGGATGGTGCGCTCTGGTTTACCGAGACGGCCGGTAACCGGATCGGACGCATCACCACCGATGGGGTCATTGACGAATACCCCGTGCCCACACCTAATTGCATGCCGTGGGACATAACGAAGGGACGGGATGGCGCGCTCTGGTTCACGGAATACAATGGCAATAAAATCGGCCGCATCACCACGAGAGGGGAGATCACTGAATATCTCGTGCCTTCTGCCGCCAGCCAGCCCTCTGGAATCACGGCAGGGCCTGATGGAGCACTGTGGTTCACGGAGTACGTTACTGCGTCAAAGATCGGCAGTATCACGACTGCCGGCGTCATCACAGAGTACCCGGCGCCATCCGGTACGGAAGCCTGGATGATCGCGAGAGGGCCGGATGGCGAACTGTGGTTCACCGGGAACAACACCACCGCCATCGGCGCGCTGCAGCCTTAACATAAGCCTCGATTCGTGAGCCGTGGGGCGCCCGAATCGCCACCGTTCCCGAGGGCTGCAGACCATTGCCGCAGCCGACGCTCACGTATTACAACTTTGGGGGAGTTAGCGTCGCGCTCTGCTATGCATGCCTCGGCAATGTGAAATAAAATGCCGCCCCTTTGCCAAGCTCGGATTCAACCCAAATGCGGCCCTCATGGCGGCTTACGATCTTCCTGCAAATGGCCAGGCCCATCCCGTTTCCCGACCGCTTATCCCGCGGCTGAAGGCACTTGAAAATACCGAAGACCTTCTCGGCATACTGGGGCTCGATGCCGATGCCGTTGTCAGTCACCGAAAATCGCCACTCACCGCCCCCGCCGACCGCGGCAACGTGTATACGCGGGACCTCTTCGCCACGGTACTTGATGGAGTTGGCCAGCAGATTTTGGAACAGCCGCGTCAACTGGATGGCATCTCCGCTGACCACCGGCAGGCCCTCCCGCGTAACAATCGCACCGCTGTCCTCGATGGACGATTTCAGGTTGCGGATGGCGTCGTCCAAGACCGTATCGCAGCTGATCTGGGCGAAGAAGTCGGCGCCGCGGGCTTCCACTCGCGAAAAATCCAGCAGGTCGTGGATCAGTCTCTGCATGCGGCCCGCGCCCTCCACGATGAAGCTGATGAACTGGTCCGCGTCTCCCTGGAGTTGCCCCTTGTAGCGCGCCTCCAGGAGCTGGGCATACACCGAGACAGTGCGCAACGGTTCCTGCAGGTCATGGCTGGCGACGTATGCGAACTGCTGCAGCTCCTCGTTGGAACGCATCAATGCTTCGGTCCGCTCCAGGACGCGCTCTTCCAGGCTCGCGTTCAGTTGGCGAATCTGCTCTTCGGTTCTCTTCCGCTCGCTGATGTCTCGTATGGCGCTGGTGACTACCACGCCTTCCTCGGTGTGCAGCGGGCTGAAAGTGATCTCGACGGGAAACGGAGGCCGGCCCTCCGGGAAGGCCAGCAGCTCCACTCTTTGCTGGGCGGGTTCAACCGCCGGCGGATCAGAGTCGTCCTCCCAGGCGTCCGGCAAACGGAACCGCCAACCCGGCACCAGGGTTCTGAAATTCTTGGACATCAGTTTGTCCCTGCCACAGTTGAACAGCAGCTCGGTGCGCGAATTGACCATGACCACTTCGCCGTCGAGATGGCACATGACCATCGCGTCGGGTGCCGCTTCGAGTAATGACCGGACGCGCTGCTCGGCCTTTTGCAGGACTCGGGCTTGTTCCTTCAACCGGGCATTGCCGCGGCTGAGTTCCACGAACACGGCCACCTTAGAACGCAGAACTTCGGGCACGATGGGCTTGAACAGGAAATCGACCGCGCCCAGGTCGTAACCTCGAAACAAGTGTTCTTCGTTTCTGTACCCGGTGAGAAAAAGGATAGGGACCTCGCGGGATCGCGGGCGGCTGCGGATCAGCTCGGCGGTTTCGAACCCGTCCATATCGGGCATCCTCACGTCCAACAGTATGGCTGCAAAATCGTCGTTTAGAACGTGCCGCAGCGCCTCTCTTCCGGAATTCGCCAGCACCAATTCCTGGCCCAAACCATTGAGCGTGGCCTCCAGGGAGACGAGGTTCTCCGGCGTATCGTCGACCAGTAGGATCTTTACCCTACGGTCCACGGCGCGTTCTCGGGCGGCTTGCACTCCGTTGCCGGCGTACGACATATGGCCCTCTATCCGGCGACCGACAGAGCTGCCGGCGCAGAATCATGCGCGCGAACCAACCAGACGCGCAGCACGGAAAACAGTTGTTCCAGATCGACGGGCTTGGTGATGTAATCCGAAGCGCCCGCGTCTATGCACTTGGCGCGATCCCCTTTCATGGCTTTCGCCGTTACGGCTACGATGGGGATCGAACGGAATTCCGGGATCTGGCGAATGGCCCGCATCGTTTCATAGCCATCCATCTCCGGCATCATGATGTCCATCAGAACGCCATCGACGGCCGGCGTTTTAAGGAGCATTTCGATGCCTGCGCGGCCATTCTCCGCGTGAACCACCTGCAGACCGTGCTGCTCAAGGACCGTCGAGAGGGCGAAGATATTGCGCACATCGTCGTCCACCACCAGGACCCTTTTGCCGGCGAGCACGGAAGCGCTTTGGCGCAGCGC
>JBEKMJ010000215.1:0-6414 GCA_050008575.1 Bryobacteraceae bacterium | reverse complement strand
CGCAGCGATCGGCGAATTGTTGGGAGCGGGTGCGAACCAGAGGGTCACGCCCATGTTCTTGAGTGCCGCTACGCGTTTCGTTTTCCGGTCGCGCATGCGCACTTTGCACCAGGAGGCGTCGCCGCCGATAGCCGCGTAGAACAGCGATTCACCGTCCCCCGACCATCCTAAATAACCGTTCGTCGCGCCGGAAATTTCGGACTGCTTGTGCGTTTTAGAATCGTAGAGCGCCATCTCACCAGATGCGGAAAGACCCGCGATGAACCGTCCATCGGGCGACCAGCGGAGAGACCACATCCCTCCGAACCCGGCAGGGCCGAGACGCGTCCCGTTTTCGGGTCCACCACATGCGCCGACGGCGCGCATCCGAACGAGCCGTCACAACCAAACGCTAGAGACCGTCCGGCGACCAAGACGGGTCCGTTGTCGCCGTTGTTCCCGCTCTCCGCGTTGGTTACCTGCTGGAGGGCGCCGCCATCGCAGGACACCACGTAAACCCGGTCCAGGCTCCCTTCGCGCCCTGCTGAGAACGCAATCTGCTTCACATCCGGAGACCAGTGGGGCCCATGCGCCCGCATGGGAAGCGAAGTGAGCTGCAGGCGCTGGCTTCACCACCCCTTCATTTCATCCGTCATCCCGGCAGTGGTCGCATCGGCGCGGGACGCCACTGCTTGGCCAGTCCGAAATCCAGGATCCTCACCTGGCCGCCGCGGGTGACCATGATGTTGTCTGGCTTCAGATCGCGATGCACCAGACCGGCCGCATGCGCCGCCGCGAGGCCCCGCGGCCACCTGTGTGGCGATCTCGATGGCCTTCGGCGCGGGCAGCGGGCCGCGATCCATCACGCGCCGCAAAGTGTCCCCGGCGACAGTTCGGTGACCTTTCGGCAAGCGTGCATGACGCCGGATAGCCCGTCCTGTTAAGTTCAGTCAGTCGCTGAAGAGCGGCTGATCGTGAACCCCAAAAGCACCCTGTCCATTCCCGAACCTGTCGCACAACTGCAGCGCCAGTTGGATCAGTTTCGTAGCACCCAGTCGCGGCGGACGAAGCTGCCGGAGTCACTTTGGCAGGCTGCCGTCGAACTGGCCCGGCAAGATGTACGCCGTCGCGCACCCGCTGCGGCTGGATTATATGGGTCTGAAGAAACCGCTCGGCGGAGCTCCCAGCCTCCGACGCAAGCCAGCTAAGCCGGCATTCGTGGAACTGATCGCACCGCATCCGACGACGCTGGAGGAGTGCATTATCGAGTTCGAGTCCGCCGGCGGCGGCAAGATGCGCATCCACTGGAAGGCGGCCGCCTGCTCGCCGAGCACGATGTCGCCGCCGCGCCGCTGGCCGTCCTCATCGGCGAATCGCTGGCCAGGAGCCAGTTCCCCGATCAAGACCCTGTTGGCCGGCGCATGCATGTCGGCGGTGGCAACGGGCCTTGGTACACCATCGTAGGCGTCGTGGGCGATGTCAAGCAGGGTTTGTTGGCGGACACCCAGGCGAATGCCGTGTATCTCACGCCAACCCAGGCGTGGTTCGCGGACGACGCCATGTCGCTGGTAGTCCGCACGCTCGACGACCGGACAGCGCTCACCATGGGTGCATCATACGATCGGAAGGATGCATTGGGCTTCATCAATCTGATTGGCCTGCCCATAAAGGTGCGTGCCGCCCTGGCACACAACCAGCCCGCCTGACTGCCCTATTTGCAATTGGCCAATTCTGCGCTATGCTTGAATCCGGGGCCAGAATGGCAGATCTGACCCTGGGCTTCGCGCTGGTTTACCGGCGTCTAAGCCAGATCACCAACGTCTTGAATCGGCCCCATAAGGGCAGCCGGAATTCAAGCAGCAGAAGAAACATAAGCGTCTCCTCCTTTCTAGCTCACCGTGGAGGGCCGGGCCGTGAACCCGGCTCTCCGGATGAAGCTCCACAGTCTCACCCGCAGCCTGCCCACTCCACGTTTCGCCAGAAACTCGAAAGCAAAGCTCCACGTTTGCTGCTTCCCACACCTATCCCTTCTACACCTGGATCGTCTAACATGTAGAAGAAGGAGGTATGGCATGACCGCCAAGTCCGATCTGCCCCAAGGCACTCTCGACCTGTTGATCTTGAAAGTAGCTGCGTTAGGCCCAGTCCATGGGTACGCTATCGCCCAACGCCTGCAACAAGTCACCCGCGACGTGGTGCAAGTCCCCCAAGGCTCGCTCTACCCCGCCTTGCACCGCCTGGAAAACCGCGGCCTGCTAGCCGCCGGCTGGAAGGACACCGAAACCGGCCGCGAAGCCAAGTTCTATCGCCTTACACGCAAGGGCCGCGCCCAGCTCGAAGCGGAATCCGCAAGCTGGCAGCGCTTGACGCAAGCCGTAGGCCTGATCCTCAAACTGTCGGAAGGAGGCGCGCAATGAACTGGTGGCAACGCCTTGCGCGCCGCGGCAAGCTGGAAGAGCAGCTCGATAAGGAAATGCGCTTCCACCTCGACCAGCACACCGCCGATCTGATCGTACAAGGCCACCACCCCGCGGAGGCCCGGCGGCAGGCCCGCCTCGCCCTGGGCGGCACGGAGCAGGTGAAGGAGCAATGCCGCGACGCCCGCGGCACACGCTGGCTCGAGGACCTGTGGCAGGACTTTCGCTATGCCGCGCGTGCCCTTCGGCAGCGGCCGGGGTTCACCGCTGTCAGCGCGGTTACACTAGCCATCGGAATCGGCGCGAGTACCGCCATCTTCAGTGCGGTGAACCCCATACTGTTCGAACCGCTGCCGTATCCAGGCGCCAGCCGCATCATGATGATCTGGGATACCTTCCAGGGCGTGCGCTGCGACGTGACGTTTCACACCTACCGCGAACTGGCGGCGCGCAGCCATTCCTTCGAAGCCTCGGCCGCGCTGGAGGCATGGCAGCCGACGCGAACCGACGGGACCAGCGCGGCGCAGCCCGAGCGATTCGATGGGCAAAGCGTGAGCGCCGCCTATTTCCGCGCACTGGGCGTCGCGCCGGCACTGGGACGCGACTTCCAGGCAGCCGACGACCGGTTCAAAGGTCCGCATGTGACCATCCTCAGCGACGCATTATGGCGGCGGCGCTTCGCCGGCGATAGTGCCATCGTAGGACGCCAGATTACGCTCGACGGCGACCTGTATACCGTTATCGGTGTCATGCCACGCGGGTTCGACAACGTCCTGGCGCCGTCGGCGGAGCTCTGGGCGCCCTTGCAATACGACGCCGGGAATGTCACCAACTACGAAAGCGGGGATTGGGGTCATCACCTGCATATGGTGGCGCGGCTGCGGCCGGGTCTCGGCGTGGACCAAGCCAGGCAGGAGTTGAATGCGATCGCGCGCGCCAAGGTGGGGGAGTTTCCCCGGCCGCCTTTCGCCTCCCTTGAGCACGGGCTATTGGTCAACCCGCTGCAGGGCGAAGTCACGCGCGGCGTCAAGCCCGTGCTGCTGGCGGTGATCGGCGCGGTTGTTTTGGTGCTTCTGATCGCGTCCGTGAACGTGACGAATCTGCTGCTCGCGCGCGGAGCGCAGCGGCGCGGTGAGTTCTCGATGCGCGCCGCGCTAGGGGCCGCGCGGTCGCGACTGATCCGGCAGTTGCTCACCGAAAGCCTGCTGCTCTCCTTCCTGGGCGGCGCTCTCGGGATGGTGGTGGCGGAGCTCGGTGTGGAGGCGCTGGTGGCGCTCAGCCCCGCCGGTTTGCCGCGGGTGGACGCCATCGCCGTCAACGGCGCCGTCTTCGCGTTCGCATTTGGCGTCACCGCGCTCGCCGGACTGTTGGTCGGACTGATCCCGGCCCTGTACGCCTCCCGCGCCGATCTGGTCGCCGGCATACAGCAAGGCTCGCGACGCACCGCCGGTGGACGCCAGTGGACGCGCCGCGCACTAGTCGTCTCGGAAGTGGCGCTCGCTATCGTGCTGCTGGTGAGCGCGGGACTCCTGTTCCGCAGCCTCGATCGTCTGTTCGCGGTACCCCCGGGATTCGATGCCGCGCACCTGCTCACCATGCAAGTGCAGTATAACGGCCACCGATTCGACGACGGCGACGTGCGGCGCCGGTTCCTCACGCAGGCCCTGGACGCGGCGCGCCACGTTCCGGGCGTTCGGTCGGCGGCATTCACCAGCCTGTTGCCGTTGAGTGGCGACCAATACGGCGTGTATGGTACGCAGTTCGAGGACGGGAACGGATACGACGTATTTCGCTACGTGATGACGCCGGGCTACTGCCAGACGATGGGGATCGCGCTGCGCCGCGGCCGCCTGCTCGATGAGCACGACACATCCGGCGCGCCGCCAGCGGCCCTGATCGGCGAGTCGTTGGCCAAGCGGCAGTTTCCCGGCCAAGATCCCATCGGACGGCGGGTTCACGTAGGCCCTCTGAACCGGCCTTGGTACGCCATCGTGGGCGTGGTGGGCGACGTGAAGCAGGGGTCGCTGGCCGACAGCCAGGCGGATGCAGTGTATATCACGCCCGCGCAGTCGTGGTTCGCGGACGACGCCATGTCCCTGGTGGTTCGCGCGCACGATGACGTCACGGCGCTGGCCCCCGCCATCAAGAATGCCATCTGGTCGGTGGACAAGGATCAGCCTATCGTCCGCGTCGCCACCATGGACACGCTGCTGGCCGCATCGGCGTCGCAGCGGCGCTTTGCCATGATCGTCTTCGAGGCGTTTGCCCTGGTGGCGCTGCTACTGGCCGCTACCGGCATCTACGGCGTCCTCTCCGGCAACGTCAGCGAGCGCATGCGCGAGATCGGCGTACGGTCGGCGTTGGGCGCCTCGCGCGTCGACATCTTGGCGCTGGTGGTTCGCCAGGGCATGACGCTCACCGGGCTCGGCGTGGCCATCGGGCTGGGTGGAGCGGCGGCCGCCAGTAGCGCTCTGGTCACCCTGCTGTTCGGTGTGTCGCGCCTCGATCCACTCACGTACATCGGCGTGATCGCGCTCGCGGCCGGTGTGTCGGCCATCGCATGCTGGGTGCCCGCGTGGCGCGCCGCACGGGTGGATCCCGCGATCACCCTCCGGGCGGAATAGCGCCATAAGTCCTCGGCCTTCGCTATGATGGTTTCGATTCTGGTGAGGGGCTATGATCGAAACCTTGCTGCGAGACGTAACCCACGGTCTGCGGATGCTGCGCAAGAATCCCGGCTTTGCCGCCCTGGCTGTCGCCACCCTGGCGTTGGGCATCGGCGCCACCACGGCCGTATTCAGCCTGGTGAACGCGGTGCTCCTGCGCGCTCTGCCTTACCGCAATCCGGAACGGCTGGTTTTCCTGTTTGAGCCGGTTCCCCGCTTCCCGGGAGTGCCTCTCGAAGCTTTCGGACCCTTCAATGCTGAATTCTACGAATGGCAAAAACAAACCCGTTCGTTTGCATGCCTCGCGATGTTCACCAACGACCGGATGAATCTCTCGGCGAATGGGACCGCTGTCCGCGTGGACGGTTCCCGGGTCACTGGAGACTTCTTCCAGGTTCTCGGAATCGCGCCGGAGCTCGGCCGCGCCGTGGCCGCGGATGACGACCAGCCGGGCAAAGGACAGGTCGCCGTGATCAGCCACGCGCTCTGGCAATCCCGCTTCGGCCATGATCGCGGCGCGCTGGGGAAAGAGCTGCTGCTCGACGCACGGCCCTACCGCATCATCGGCGTGATGCCCGCCGGCTTTGCCTTTCCGCATGGAACCGAGAGTTTGGACACGGTCGGCAAAGCCACCGATGTCTGGGTGCCGTGGGCCATGACGCCGCCAGAAAGAGCCTCCTGGGAGGACGGCGCCGGAAATGCGATCGGACGCATACGGCCAGGCGTGCCGTTGACGCGGGCCCAAGCGGAAATGCGCGCCATCACCGCCCGGCTCGACCCGCTCCGTATGCCGCCATTTCGGGGCGCCGAATCCGTAATTCGGCCGTTTGCCGCCTCAATCACCGGAGCGTCGCGTCGCGCCTTGCTGATCTTTATGGCGGCAGTGCTCCTGGTGCTGCTGATCGCTTGCAGTAATGTGGCCAGCCTGGTTTTGGCACGCGCGACCGGCCGGGCGCAGGAGATCGGCGTGCGCACAGCCTTGGGCGCTTCCCGCTTTCGCCTGGTTCGCCAGTTGCTTGCCGAATCCCTGTGCCTTGCCATCGCGGGCGGCATACTGGGAACGCTGGCGGCATTCGTTACCATCCGGCTCCTGGTCGGTTTCCACCCCGCCAATATTCCGCGTTTGGAGGAGACTTCGCTCGACTGGCGCGTCTTGCTATTTGCCATCGGCGCCTCATTGGCAGCAGCTCTCCTGTTCGGATTGTTTCCGGCGTTGTCCGCCTCGCGGTGCAACTTAAACGAGGTGCTGAAGACTTCCGGCAACCGCACGGTGAAGGGCGCCGCAGGCCGGTTGCAGCGCGGGCTGACGATCGCGGAAGTGGCGCTTACTTTCGTGCTGCTCGCCGGATCCG
>JBEKMJ010000214.1:0-6440 GCA_050008575.1 Bryobacteraceae bacterium | reverse complement strand
ACGAGCCAAGGTTACCACAAGCGGACTTTGCAGGCCTCTCGGCGGATCACATCCGCGTGTCGTGAGTTTCCCGTCAACGTGACGCGGTCTGCCGCCCCAGGAGCTGACGACCGGAAGCTGTTTGCATCGGTAAACGCTCGGCGACTACCCGCGACCAATCTCGGTTTAGGTTATGGTGGCTCGGCCTTCTACTTGATCGTCACATCTTGACAATCATGATGTATAGGCTCTATTCTGAAGCAGGCGGTCTTCGACAGCATTTATGAGCGAACCAAATACGGACGTCATCCAGGGCACGCTTGACATGCTTATCCTCAAGACTCTCAGCCTTGAGCCAATGCACGGTTTCGGGATCGCGCGCCGCATTGAGCGGATATCGCGCGGAGTCTTCAAGGTCAACCCCGGCTCGCTCCTCACCGCCTTGCAGCGCCTGGAGCGCGGAGGATGGCTCGATGCCGAGTGGTGTGTGACGGAGAACTCGCGCCGCGCCAAGGTCTATAAACTTACCCGCTCGGGGAAGAAGCAGTTCGAGAACGAAACTGCCGATTGGTCGCGCCGAGCGTCGGCCATCGCTCGGCTCCTAAAGGCGGAGGGCTAGCTAGCGCATGTCACTGTGGCGCCATCTTGTTCGCGGCCTGCGTGCGCTCACGAACCGCGGAGCGGCCGATCAGGATATTGCCGACGAAGTGGAGAGCTACCTGGAACAGGCTACCGCCGCGCTAGAGGCCAGCGGCCTATCGCCCGATGAGGCGCGGCGCGCCGCGAGGTTGAATTTTGGTAATGCTACCGCAGTGCGGGAACAGGTGCGCTCGTACGGTTGGGAGGATGCGATCGCGGCGCCGCTCTCGGATCTGCGTTATGCCGCTCGCCGGCTACGCGGCAACCTGGGCTTTACGGCGGTCAGCGTGCTTACGCTGGCGCTTGGCATTGGCGCCAGCACGGCGATCTTCAGCGTGATCGATGGCGTGCTGCTGAAACCTCTGCCGTATCCGCAATCCGGGCAGATCGTCGCTCTACGGCACACCGCGCCGGGCATCCATATCGACGACCTCAACCTGGCCGCCTCGCTGTACTTCACTTACCGGGAGGAAAGCCGCGTGTTTCAGGAGGTCGGCATGTGGATGCCCGACACCGCGAGCGTTACGGGCGTGGCCGAGCCGGAAGAGATTCCTGCGATAGCCGTTACCAATGGCTTTCTCGCGGTCCTGGGTGTTCAGCCCGCGATAGGACGGCGCTTCACCGCTTCCGACGACGACCCCAGGAGCGAGCGTACGGTAATGCTCTCGGACGGCTATTGGAAGTCGCGCTTTGGAGGCGACCGCTCTATTCTTGGCCGCCGGATTATTGTGGACGGCAGTGCGCGCGAAGTGATAGGCATCCTGCCACCGTCGTTCCAATTCATTGATCGGAAAATCTCCCTCCTGGCGCCGCTGCGGATGAATCGCGCGGACATTCGCCTGATCAGTTTCTGCTGCCAGGGTGTAGCCAGGCTCAAACCGGGCGTGACGCTCGCCCAGGCCGACGCGGATGTCGCGCGCATGCTGGCGCTGGCTCCGGTGAAGTTTGCGGTGAACCCCGGCTTTAGCGGAGACTTTTGGGTTTCCGCCCGCATCGCGCCCAGAGTGCATTTGTTGAAGGAGTACCTGATTGGCGACGTAGGAAAAACCCTCTGGGTGCTGATGGGCACCGTGGGCATTGTGTTATTAATCGCCTGCGCCAATGTGGCGAATCTGCTGCTGGTCCGCGCCGATGGACGACGGCAGGAACTGGCGGTTCGCGCGGCGCTGGGCGCCGGGCGGGGACGGATCGCGCGCGAGTTGCTGCTCGAAAGCCTGCTGCTCGGTGTTGCTGGAGGCGGGCTGGGGCTGGCGCTCGCGTATGTCGCGCTGCGGGTACTCGCCACGTCCGGCATGGAACACTTGCCGCGCATTCACGATATTTCCATCGGTCCAACGGTGCTGGCGTTCACTTTGGTTACCTCGCTCGCCGCGGGTTTACTGTTCGGCCTGATCCCGGTCTTCAAATATGTGCGGCCTCAATTATCGATCGCGCTACGCGGCGGCGGCCGCTCGCTCAGCCCGAGTAAGGAGCAGCATCGCGCGCGAAGCCTTCTCGTGGTCACGCAGGTGGCGCTGGCTTTTGTCCTGCTGGCTGGATCCGGACTGATGATCCGCACCTTCCAGGCGCTGCGCCATATCGATCCCGGCTTTTCCCGCGCGCGAGAGCTGGAGACGTTGCACCTTTCGATTCCGGAGTCGCAGGTAAAGGAACCGGAGCGGGCGATTCGCATGGAAGAGGAAATCCTGCGTCAGATGGCCGCGCTAGCGGGCGTTTCCGCCGCCGCAATCACGAGCGATCTTCCCATGGAAGGCGGCACAAACGATCCCATTCACGCGGAGGATCAGGCAGCACAGGCGGGAACGGTTGCACCTGTACGGCGCTACAAGTTCGTGTCGCCGGGTTACTTTTCCACGACCGGCGCCCGTCTGATGGCGGGACGTGATTTGACATGGGCTGAGACTTATAACCGAACGCCCGTGGCCCTGATCTCGGAGAATCTGGCGCGGGAGTTGTGGCGCGATCCGCGCGTAGCAGTGGGCAAACGCATTCGCTCGGGGCTCAAGGACGACTGGCGCGAAGTGATCGGAGTGGTGGCCGACCTGCACGACGACGGCGTGGATCAGAATGCGCCTGCCATCGTCTACTGGCCCCTGCTGCAGAGCAATTTCGAATCCTCCGCGACCTACGTATTTCGAAGCGTGGCTTTCATCATCCGCACACCGCGGGCGGGAACTCCGGCGTTGCTGGGGGAACTACAAAAAGCCGTCGCCAGGGTGAACCCAATTTTGCCCGTGGCAGACGTCAAAACGCTGCAATCGGTATACGACCGCTCGCTGGCGCGCACGTCGTTCACGCTGTTGCTGCTGGCGATCGCAGGTGGCATGGCGCTGTTTCTCGGACTCGTAGGACTCTACGGAGTTCTCTCCTACTCGGTTTCGCAGCGGACTCGCGAGATCGGCATACGGCTCGCGCTGGGGGCCCCCCTCCGGGGCGTCACGGTGATGTTCGTGCGCCACGGGCTGTTTCTCTCAGGCGCCGGCGCGACGTGCGGGTTGACGGCGTCGTTGGCCCTGACACGGCTGATGAAATCATTGCTCTATGATGTGAGCCCGGCCGATCCAGCAACGTATGGCGCGGTCTCCGCCGGGCTGATTCTTGCGGCGACGCTCGCCAGTTATCTGCCGGCGCGAAAGGCCACCAGGGTCGATCCAATGGAAGCTTTACGCGTTGAGTAACGTTCCTCATCGGGGATACCGCCTAACGGCACAGCGTTTTACAAATCCATGTTGACGCTTTGTATCCGACCCGCTGACGTTCCCGTCGCACCAAACGCCTCGGAAACGGGGGGCTGGGAAGCGTCCGGCAGCGCCGGGTAAGGGCGGCTCAAATCCCGTCTCCGGATCAGGACTTCGCGGGTGTTTGATGGTGGGAAGAGGATTTCGCGACAGGAATGTTTGGACGTGCGTGCCAAACTGCTGCATCGGGCCATTGTCCGAGTGGCCGGCGATCCAGGCCTATTGGGACTCGTTCCAGTAATGGGATCTTCCAGGCGTCATCTTCCGGAACTCACTTTCCAGACAGTCCGCATCCTGGAACCGGACTTCTGCCGCTGCCTTCGCAGACATTCTCAGAAGAGCATTGCGAGAACGGATGAGCCAGCTCAGTCGTCGTTTGCCCGGCCGCGCAGTTTCTTGGAGGAGGATCGTCGCAATTTTGCCGTGAGCCGGCGGATCTTGGAGCCGAGCGTGGGCCGACTTGGGCGGCGGGTTTTCGGGGCGACTTGCGCGCGGGCGATCAGTTCGTTCAGTCGCGCTCGAGCTTCGGCTCGATTGGCCTCCTGCGTCCGGTGCACGCGGGACGTGATGATCAACACGCCGTCTTGCGTGGCGCGATTGCCGGCTAGTGCGAGGAGGCGTCGGCCTACGTCGGCGGGAAGCGAGCGAGATTGGCCGACATCGAAGCGCAGTTGGACAGCAGTGGAAACTTTGTTGACGTTCTGGCCGCCAGGACCGGAAGCGCGAACAAAGGTCATTGTAAGTTCGGAATCTGGAATGAATATGCGCAAATGCTACTTCCAGATTAGCCCGTAATGGGGTGGCAGCACGCGAAGAGAATAGTGGCGAGCGGCCCGGAAGGCGGCCGCGGAGAACGACAAGGCGCAGCTGATTCGCGACCCGACGAATCGACTCCTGCGCTTGCTGAGCAAGCCGCAGTGCCCAGTGTAACCATGCACCACCGTAGAACAATACAAACGCAAAACAACCCAAACACCACAGCGCTTCAATCCAACACAAGCAGCTTGCTACTGCTCAAGGTCAGTCGCTCTCGCCCTTGACGAAGAAGGGCTCCATCTCCTTGTACTCCAGGATCTTCACGAGCGCCTCCTTGGGAGCGTTGCCCTGCGCGATCGCGAGGAACGCCTGCTCCGACTGCGCCACCATCGCGCGCGCGAGGTCGTTCTTGTGGATCGAGTGGTACTTGGACGGCATGGCCCAGTTCAGCAGTGGCATGACGTAACCAAGGACGCCCCGCGTGTTGGAGTTGCCGAGAATGACGGCGGGACGGTACACCCCAAGGAAGTCGAACTTGACGGACTCGACAGCCTTTTCCTTCTCGCCGATGATCTTCGCGTACTTCATCCCGGCCTCGGGGTCCGCGCCCGCTGCTGTCATGACGCCGCACACACGAGCGCCTCCAGCCTTGGCGGCGCGGCAAAAGGCCTGCGGGTAGGTGACTTCGACCTTGCGCACCTCCTCCTCGGGCATCTTCGCGCTGCCCTTGCCTACGCCGAACGCGGCGAGCGCGACATCGACTCCCTGGGCGTGCGGCGCAACCTCCTCCTCGAGTCGGTCCATGTTGACAACCACCTCGGAAACCTTGGGGTCGGCGAAGGCGTCCGTCTTGCGGCGCGTCACCACCGCCACCTTCTTGCACAGCGGGTTCTTGATCAGAAGCTGCACGATGCGTCCGCCCACGTTCCCCGTCGCGCCCAGCACGATCGCCGAGTACTGCGCCTTCGCCTCTGCCGCTGCCGTCGTCACGTTACCCGCGCGCGGAACCAAAGATGCACGCAAATCCGCGGGCGAGTGAAGTTTTGTTGGGTCGGGCGATTTCTTCACATCATCTCTACTTTCACACTCTTTTATGATTTTTCGCTCGTTCTGTTAGCTGCTGCTGCCGCTCATGGCTGGTCGCTCTCGCCCTTGACGAAGAAGGGCTCGATGTCCTTGTATTCCAGGATCTTCACGGTCGGCTCCCTGGGAGCGTTGCCTTGCGCAATCGATATCGGTGTAATCCATTGGGTACCCTTCCACTATTATTGTCCCGCGCGGCCATGTTGCGAGTCGGCCGTGGGCAGTTGCCGATTTTGTTCCATTGCGCCGACCTGTTTCCGGGTGGCCGGCGATCCGACCAGAAGGCCAGATGGACGCGCCACTTGAATGCTCGACGTGCGGGATCAGATACCCCTGGGTCTCTGCGCATCTATCACTTCTCATCCGCCGGCATTCGTCGCTGTATCTTGGACCCAAGTGCCCCCGATTATCGTCCGAGAGGCCGACCGTCGGTCCTGGTCGTACCGGGCGCGACGGATCCGCGCCGCGTCCGAGGCGTCGGCAGTTCGTCTTTCGCCTTTCGCAATTGCATGCGCGGAACTGCTCCGGCCTCGACCAGCGCCTGGAGCTTCCACATGTCGGTATACACTTCTTCAACTCGAGAGAGGACTAATCGTGCCGCAGAGCCGCCAGCGGATCGATTCGGGACGCTCGCCTTGCCGGCGCATAGCCAGCGAGAATCGCGGCGCTTAGGAGGACGACACCGGCCAGCGCCAGGGTTCCCGGATCGTTGGGCTGGGTCTCGAACAGAAACGATTTGACAAGCCGGGACGCGCTCAACGCGGCAGGCACGCCGATCGCGAGCCCCACCGCCGCCAGTAGTAGAACGCGGCGCAGAACCATCCGTACCACGGCGCCCGGTTGCGCGCCCAGAGCCATACGGATTCCAATCTCGCCGACCTGCCGCACGACGCTGTAGGACATCGTCCCGTAGAGTCCCACGCACGCGGTCAGGAGAGCGAGAACCGCGAAACCCGTGCATAGTTTCGCGAACGTGACTTCCCGGCTGATCGTCCGATCAATTTCCGCAGCCTGTGTGACCACGTTTGTGACGGGTATGCGTGAATCCGCCTCCCGCACGATCTCATGCACACTCCGGACATACCTCAGCGGATCACCCGCAGTGCGCAGCGCGTAGGTCATTCGGTCCGGAGAAAACTGGCTGACCGCTACGAACACGGTCATTCGACTCTCCTCTTCATTTTTCAGACCACCGTACCGCAGGTTAGCCGACACGCCGACGATTTCGAGATCGCGCTTCTCGTC
>JBEKMJ010000213.1:0-6553 GCA_050008575.1 Bryobacteraceae bacterium | reverse complement strand
TTTCCTCGGTTGCCGCGTACAGGGCAATGGCGCCACAGAGTGAGCAAAACTGTTCGAAGAAGCTTCCGTAATGCACATAGATGGGTGCGGCCATGATGCCAGGGATGCAGGCCAGGGAGAAAAGCAAATAGATGATGCCGAGAGCGATCGACGCCAAACGCGCGGTCCTTGGGTACTGCATCCCAATCCCACCGGCAATTTGAACCGTCATGAGACACCCGCCGATGATGGTTCCAAAAGGCAGCGTCCAGATCTGACGCAGGGTTTGCCACGTGTCAGAGTCGTACCACATCAGTGCGACGACGCCGAGTAGCACCGCCGACGCGCCAAAGACGATCCGCCCGTACAACGCCGCTTTCATACAAGAAACAGTAACACCTTCGCACCGCAACCCGGATTGCGGTCGTATGACGCCCCGTTCGGAGAATGCGCCGCAATCGATCGACTCTCCAATCGCCTCGCCCAGTCCCCAACCCCTCCCAATCGCCCCATGCTATCGTCATCGGCATGAGACTCCTGCTCCTCACGATGCTCCCGCTAGTGGCCCTCACCGCCGCGTCCCCGGCGCCTCCGGTCCGCGGCCTGCACTTGATGGCGCCCGTGCACGCTGACGTCCCCCTTGCGGCAAAGTTCATCAAGGAGGCCCTCCCCAAAGAAGGCGTGAATGTCCTGGTGCTGGAATTCGACTACCATTACCGCTTCACCAAACACCCGGAGGTAGCCGAGTCCGACGCCCTCTCCGCCGACGACGTCAAGGTTCTCGCCTCGGCGTGCAAGGATGCCGGCGTCAAACTTATTCCCGAGATGGATATGCTGGGGCACCAGTCGTGGGCAAAGGACACTTGGGGCCTCCTGCGCGCCCATCCCGAGTTCGACGAGACGCCCGGCAAGTATCCGCTCAATCAGGGCATCTACTGTCGAAGCTATTGTCCGCTCCATCCGCAGGTGCACGACATGCTCTTCGACCTGATCGACGAACTGGCCGATGCCGCCGGCGCCGACTCCTTCCACGTCGGCATGGACGAAGTCTTTCTGCTCGCCGAAAACGATTGCCCGCGATGCAAGGGGAAGGACAAAGCGGAATTATTCGCGCAGGAAGTGACCGCGCTGCACGATCACCTCGCCCGCTCGAAACGCGCCATGTGGATGTGGGGCGATCGTCTCCTCGACGGCGAGAGCACCGGCTTCGGCGAGTGGGAAGCCAGCACCAACAAGACGTACGCCGCGCTCGGCCGCATCCCGAAAGATATCGTGATCTGCGACTGGCACTACGAGCGGGCCCTCCCCACGCTCGAGTACTTCGCCGTCCAGGGCTTCCCTGTGCTCGCCAGTCCGTGGCGCACAGCCGACGTCGCGCTCAACCAATTGGACGCCATCCGCCGCGTGCGCTCCCACTCGACCGATCCCGTCGCCAATCTCATGCAGGGCGTTCTACAAACCACCTGGGCCGGCATCGCCCCGTTCGCCCGCGCCTATTTCGGACAGCCCGATCCAACCGGGGCGTCGCCATCGGTCCAAATCGTAGAGTCCCTCGCGTGTTTCCGCGCGCTGTTCAGCGAATTGCGCGCCATGGACGGACGGTGATCGCCTCAGTTCTCCACCGGCGACTTCTCCGCCAGAACATCCTGCATCACCATCGCACGCGTCGGAATCGCTGATCGGCTTCCCTTCGGCCATCACCCGCGCCCGCATTGCCGATACGTATTTCTCGGTGTTCCATGTGAAATCGAACCGGCCCGTGAGGCCGGTCATGTCGACGACGGGCACTTCCACGTCGGGCGACAACTCGTTTGCAAACTCCCCCAGATCCACTCCCTCGAGGAGCATGCCGCGTACCGCGTCCTGGCGGTTTTGCACCGGCCCCTCGATTTGCGATGGCGCCATTTTATGACCCGCCTTGGGGACCAGCATCGCCAATACGTCCATCCGGCGGCTCTCGCGGTGCACCGCCAGCTTAAAGCGCTCCACCAGGAGCGTCTGGAGCATCTGGCGAAGCTCACCCTCTGAGACCGTTCGGCCCGCCTTAGCCCAAGTTCGTCACCAAACCGGCTAAGCGACGCCTAAACCTTTGAAAATAGGTTCAGACGATGGCCGAGTCTGCACTACATTCGCGGTGAAGTTGGAAGTGTTCGGGCAGGCTGATGCCGAGCTGGCGGAGTAATAATTTCTGCTCCGTTGTCGGCTCAGTGATCCGGCGCAAGCGGATCTCCCGACCCTCGGTCGTAGGAAGGACGATGTCGGCACTTTGCAACGTCGACAGCAGCGCGATCGCCCGCATGGGCGTCATCGGCTGGGCATTCTCGACTCCGCTCGCCGACGGCTTTGGAACAAGCGCCGGCCGGCGCTTCAGCAGATGCTTGAGTGTCACCCAGAGCGCGTAGCCCAAGAACGCCACCATCACGTGAGCCTTGACGCGCGGCTCCAGTTGGTGAAACAAGGGCCGAATCGAAAGCTCGCTCTTCAATGCGCGAAAGGATGCCTCCGCCTCCGTCAACTGCATATATTTGGCCCACAACTCTTCCGCCGTTTCCGCTTGCAGATTCGTGCGCAGCAGATACGCACCCTCGCGCGATTCGCGCCAGTTCTTACGGTCTTCTTTGATCTGCCAGAAGAGGCGCACACCTTCGGCCGTGTCCTTCAGCGCCACGTCGTATAGGTCATTCACCTGCGGATGCCGGGCCTGGATCTTACCCAGACGCCGCTCCATCTTATTGCGGTCTTTCAATCGCCCCGCAGCGATAGTTTTCTCCAGGCCGTGCAGCGCCTTTTCCATACTGCTGGAAAATCGATTGCGGATCGCTTTCTCTTTTTCCTTGCGGCCCGCAGTGCGACACAGGATGTACGTCTCCTCGCCTTGCGGAATCGCCACTTTCCTGACTTCCACTTCGGGCCGCACTCGCGTCCAGTCTTCTTTCAGCAACTCCGCTTCAAACTGCTTCATCTGGCTGCGCGGCGTACCCGTCAGATACTGCCCACCGCGCTTGCGGATCGCTGCCAGGTTCTCTTCACTCACAATCCCGCGGTCGAACACCCAGATCCTGCGTGCCTTGCCATACTTCCGCTCCACCATGCGCAGAATCGTCTCCATAGTCGACACGTCGGTGCGGTTGCCATCGAAGGTTTCGTAGCTGAACGGGAAGCCTTCGTTATTCACAATCAACGCGATCACCAACTGCTCACAATCCGGCCGATGATCGCGGGAGTAGCCGCGCCGCACCATCGGATTCTTATCCGCCGCACCTTCCACATACGTGCTCGTCAGGTCGTAAAGCAATACGTCGAACTCGGCTCCGAATAACTCGCCGTAGCGATTTTTCAAATGCCGCTCCAACTTTGTCTTGTGCGGCAGAATGCGATCGAGACAGCGGTACAGACGCGTGTCGTTGATCTTGCCGTCGTCGATCTTGAGAAGATCGTCCATCGCAGTGGAAGGATACCAGCGTTGTTCGATCGCCAGTTCGCTGCCCGGCGCGCACAGACGGTTGATCGCCAGCAAGGCCACTATGCGCGACCAGGGCACGTCGGCAGTTTCCCCGTCAACGGCTTGTTCGAAGAAGCGGTCAAGTTCGAGCCGCTGCCATAATTCCAGTCCGAGAAAACAGGCGCCGAACTGGCGTGTTCTTTCCAGCCGCACCTTGTTCAATACCACCCGCGCGACCTGCGGATCGTCGGGCGGAGGCTCTACATGCGAGGGGAAGAGTTTCAGTTGCTCGGTTTCGCCCTGTTCATTGAAGACCTCGACAGTGCTCAGCCAGCGCGCCTGCGCGGAGCTGTTCAGTTCGCCCAGGTAGCAAAGGGTTTTCTGACGCGGCCCATCCGGCGTGCGCACGGTTTCGACCAGCGACCAATAGGTGTGCTCCTTGCCGTCCTTCTTGCGACCATGCGACCGCAGAAACATTCTGAGTTAATCGTGTCATGGCTCCGATTTGCTTTCAAGACGGTAGGTCTGCACTACATCGCTGTTTTGAAAATCGCTCGCTGAGCCGATGAGACTTGCCCGAGTTGGGAGGTCAAAAAAACCTGAAACGATCGGTGACGTGACGAACTTGGGCTAAAGGGCTGGACGGGGTACTTCCGCTGGTCGGAAAGTGCAGACTGAAAATCGACCCAACGGCTCTCGATCTGCGCGGCCAAACGTTGCTTCTCCGAAGAACTCATTGCTAGCCTCCTAACCTGCGGGCGCGGGATGACCAATCCGTAGTGTAATCTTCGGCGCCCCCGGGGACGCCATGTCGGTCCGGTGTGGAGAAGGCCGATGGTCATTTTCCGGAACGAACCACTTTTGTCCAAGTGGATAACTTCCGGGTTGCCGGACCACTCGGGAGCTGTCCGGCCGCCCGAGATTCCACGCCACCGGTGGCAGTGACTTTTACTTCTTCACCGGCACCTTCCGCCGCAGATCCTCGAACCAATCCGTGATCGTCACGAACGTTGTTCCTGCCGACTTCTCAGGCACGCGCTCCACCAGGAATCTGTTCGGATCCGGTGTCACGTCATACCCACCCGTTACCTTGAATAACGCTTTTGGGTGCCCCGCTCGGAATACCGTCCCGGCTGGAACGTCGACAGACATTAGCTGATTGGTTTTGGAATCTACATAAAAACAGTTCCCGCCCGGTGCGGGACCAACAGGCCCCGACCCGCCAGTCGAAATCTGAAACTTGCCACCAAGCCCTGGGAACGGCTCCACCTAGACCTCATCGGACTCGTAAGCCACCCATTTCCCATCCGGCGAGACCGGCGGATTATACTCGTCTAACGTTGTCGGAGAACTCAGGCGCGGCTTGCTTTCGCCGCCGCGGCCGGGCATCGCCTACATCCAAATTTGGTGCTTTCCCAACTTTACCTGGGTGTAAAGCAACGTTCGGCCATCTGGCGTCCCGCGACGAAGGGGAGACGAAAGACCCTCCGCCCCCTCCAAACTCCTCCAACTCGATTCTTAGCAGCAACTCCGGCTGACTACTCTCCCTAATAGAGGCCGCCACGAATCGTCCGTCAGGAGAAACCTGATAATTTTTCCAATAGCGCGGCGGCTCTGGAAGAGCGACGGGTTATCGGCTACGGCCTTTTGGCCCCTTAGCTTAGAGCGCTTGGCCGCGATGGCCTTCTTCCCCAACCTTCCCTGAGCGGGCGCAGGTAGCAAGCCAACAGTCTGGGAATGTCGTGGATTGCGCCTTTGAAAAAGTCCTCGCGGGAGGTCCAATCGTTATGGGCGTCTTGATTCCGTATAGAGACACGCGCTGGCGGACTCGCCCGCCGCCGATCTTAGCGGGATTACCAGGCTGCCGACGGTTTTCCGACGGTTTTCCGGCGGTTTGCCTGTAGTATTCTCGTATTCGTGCCGGACAGCAGCGCTTCGCCGTATTCAGGCCGCGTGATAGGCCATTATCGTTTGGGCGAGCGAATCGGCGAAGGTGGAATGGGAGAGGTCTACCTCGCTGAGCGCGAGGACCAGTTTCGCCAGCGCGTGGCCATAAAGCTGATTCGCCCCGGCATGGCGAGCCCGGAAGTGGTCCGCCGCTTCGTCATCGAGCGCCAGACCTTGGCGGCTCTCAAACATCCGCGTATCGTACGCCTGGTGGATGGCGGGGCGACCGGGGATGGCTTTCCGTACCTGGTAGTCGACTATGTGGAAGGCCTTCCCATCGACCGTTACTGCGACCAGCATAAACTCAGAATCAGCGAACGTTTGCGCCTGTTCGTCGAGACCTGCGACGCCGTCCATCACGCGCACCAGAGCCTCGTGGTCCACTGCGATCTGAAACCGTCGAACATCCTCGTTACTGCCGAGGGTTCGCCCATGCTGCTCGATTTCGGCATCGCCAAGCTGCTCGATCCGGCCGCCATGGGAATCTCCGCCCAGATGGCTCTCACGCGCCAGCAAGCGTTTACGCCCGATTATGCCAGCCCCGAGCAACTGCGCGGCGAGCCCGTTACCACTACCACCGATATCTACGCGCTCGGCGTCCTATTGTACGAATTGCTCACCGGCCACAGCCCCTATCGTGCCATTCCCGCAACCATGGCCGATTGGATGCGCTCGGTCTGCGAGGAGGATGCTGAAGCGCCCAGCACGGTCATCCGCCGCATCACCGAGATTCCCGCGAATGAAGACACGCCCGCCGAAACCCTTACGCCCGAAAAAGTCAGCCAATGCCGCGAAGGCGACCCGCAGGCGCTCCACCGGCGCCTGCGCGGCGACCTCGATGCCATTGTGCTGAAAGCCCTTCGCAAGGATGCGCGCGACCGCTACGGTTCGGTGGACCAACTGGCGGCGGACATCCGCCGCCACCTTGCCGGCCTGACCGTGTTGGCGCGCCGCAATACCACGGCATATGTCGCGCGCAAGTTTCTGCGGCGGCACAAACTGGGTGTAGCGGCGGCCGCCCTGGTGCTGCTCACCCTGGCGGCGGGTCTCGCCTCCACCCTTTGGGAATCGCGCGTGGCCGCCCGGCGCTTCGAAGACGTGCGGCGCCTGGCCCACTCGTTCCTCTTCGACGTGCACGATTCCATTCAGGACTTGCCCGGCAGCACTCCCGCGCGCGCCTTGATC
>JBEKMJ010000212.1:0-6583 GCA_050008575.1 Bryobacteraceae bacterium | reverse complement strand
GAAGACTAGAATGACGCCCGGTCCTTTGGGTTGGTCCAGCAGACGGCCCAGCCGGAAGATGACGCCGCGCTCGTACTCGCGCAGAATCTTGATGGAGGAGATCAGGTACAGCACCACGATGATGACGACAATCGTAGTGAAACTGGTGAAGTCGATCATGTTGAGGCTCCGTTCCGCGGGGGGATGGGTTCCACCGTGAGGTTGAGTTGGCTGATGGCAGTGACGCGCACGCGGTTACCGGCGGCCACCGGGGACGCGGCGGTGGCATTCCAGTATTCGCCGCGCACAAAGATCCGGCCGTCCGGCGCAAGCGGCGTGAGGGCGGTGCCGATTTCGCCGATCATACCTTCGCTGCCGGTGACCACTTTGTTGCGGCGCGCGCGCAACACCAGCGAGAGCAGCAGCATAGTGATGAGCGAGAAGGGCAGCGCCAGGGCGATGGCCGTGGAGAGATGCACGCGCAATTCGGGTACGGGACTGTCGATCAGCATCACCGCGCCCAGCACCATGGAGAGCGCTCCGCCCGCGCCGAGAATGCCGTGCGTAGCGAACTTGGCTTCCAGAATGAACAGCGTGAAAGCCAGCAGCAGCAGCGCCGCGCCCAGCCAGTTGATGGGCAGCACGGAGAGCGCGGACAGCCCCAGCAGGGCCATGATGGCTCCCAGAATGCCGGGCACGATCAGACCCGGCGAGCTGAACTCCACGTAGATGCCGAGCGCGCCCAACACCAGCAGCACCAGCGCCAGGTTGGGATCGCTGATGGCGGACATGATTTTCTGCCGCAAATTTCTTTCGTAGACTTCGACGGTGGCGCCGCGCGTGTGCAACACGACGCGAGTTCCATCCAGGCGGGCAATCTCGCGGCCATCGAGTTGGTCGAGCAGATCGCGCTCATCGCGCGCCACCAGTTCAATCAGGCGATTGTCGAGGGCTTCTTTATCCGTGAACGACTGGCTTTCGCGGATGGCTTTTTCGGCGAGCGCGCTATTGCGCCCGCGTTTGCCTACGATGCTGCGCAGGGAAGCGGCGGCGTCGTTCTCGATTTTCTGCTTCATGACGGCATCCATCTCGCCAGTCATCAGCACGGGATGCGCCGCGCCGGTATTGGTGCCGGGCGCCATGGCCGCGACGTCGCCGGCTTCCAGGATGAAGAAACCCGCCGAAGCCGCGCGCGCGCCGCTGGGTGCGACGTATGTGACCACGGGCATGGGCGCGGCCACGATCTTCTCGATGGACTCGCGCATGGCGTCCATGAGGCCGCCGGGAGTATTCAGACGCACCAGCAGCAACGCGGCGTCTTCTTGCTTGGCCTGCTGGATGGCGCGCGATAGGATTTCGGCGGTGACGGGATGGATCATACCATCCACGTCCACGGCCAGCACGCGCGGCGCCGCGGCCTTGGAACTCGCCGCGGCCAGCGCCAGCAAAAGCAGACTCGCCAATCGCGATCGCACGATAACATTAATATACCTCGGTTGAGACACTATTGTCCGAAACGTGTCCGAACGTCGCGATTGTCTGAAACCTCACGACTCTCGAATTGGTGATGGAATTGATAAAAATATTTTACGGCGCGCGCGGTGAAGTTTGGTAAGATTAAAGAATCAAGCTGAAATCTAGGGAGAGAAATATCTTGTATGGCAACTAAAAGAAGCACTAGCCCCGAGCCTGTGGTATCTTCCGGCGCCGCTCCGGCGCGCGCCAAAAGTACGGTAACACGCAAGCATAGGAACTCCGCTGTGAAAGAGAGATCCGAGAGTGCCATAGCCCCTACGTCCGCGGCAACTCAAACCCCCGATCCGACACTCGATGCAGTAGCCCAACTGGCGTATTCCTATTGGGAAGCGCGCGGCTATCGAGGCGGATCTTCCGAAGAAGACTGGCTGCGCGCCGAGCAGGAGTTGCGTGCCGGCCTGACCATGTCAGTCGCGAACTAGATCAAGAAGCCGGGAGCCAGGAGTCGGAATTCAGGCTTCGGCGTTTCCGTGGTTCGTCGCGCGATAAGTCAAGTTTATTTATATTTCCGGAGAACGGCTAGAAGGCGCCCTTGTATCTGTACGTCCGCGGCCGGCACAATGATCGGCTGCAGGGCGGCGTTGGCGGGCTGTAGGCGGACCTTGCCTCCGGGCTCGCGATAAAAACGCTTGAGCGTGGTTTCGGTACCCTCCACCAGCGCTACCACAATTTCGCCGTCGCGCACTTCGCTGGCGCGCTCGACCAGGACCATGTCTCCATCGCAAATATGATCGCCGATCATGGACTCGCCGCGCACTTCCAACGCGAAGGTGCCGGGGTGGCCGACGAAATCGGCGAAGCTGAGAGTAGCGCGCTGCTCCACGGACTCCACCGGCAGTCCGGCGGCGATACGGCCGAGCAGGGGGATTTCCAGAGCGGCGGCATCCCGATGGCGGCGGTTTTCCTGCACGTATTTGGGCCCCAACTCCAGCGAGCGGCTCTGATTAATGCCGCGCTTCAGATAATTCTTGGCGGTCAGCGCGGAGATGTGCTTGTGCACGGTGGCGAGCGACGCTAGGTTCAGACCTTGCGCCAATTCTTCGTAGCTGGGGCTATAGCCGTTGTCATCGACGAACTTGGCGATCAGGTCGACCACCTGTTTCTGGCGGCGGGTTAGGGCCATATTCCTCTCTTTAGTCTTATTGTGGGCGAAGAAAAAGGGAAATGCAAGGGGCCGGTGAGAATTTATTCCGGCGGGCCTTACTCCACCGGCAGTTTACGGCAGCGCTGCCGTCAATTCAGCATCGGCCAGCAGGGTAGGCGCGGCGGTGTAGGCGCGGGCGATCTGTGGAGTGACTACGTAACGCATGGCCTCTTCCGCTATAGTGCGGAGTCCGCCGCCGCCGCCCGCGCGCCACGCGGCGTTGGCGGCACGGGCCAACGCGACGTTTTCATCCCGCTCGGGATGGGGCCGGTAAGAGGCGTCGGTAGCGGTGCGCGCCGTCACGTATCCGGCGCCCGCGGTGTTGAGGAAATTTGCGGCGATGAATTGGAGGCTGTGCTCGGCGCGATCGAGCCAGGCGCGGTCTTGGGTGGCGGCGTAGAGGCTCAAGAAGGCCCGGGTCATGGCGAGAGTGTCACCGAGGTACGGCCCGGAGGGGTCCTTCTCGTCGTGCCGGAATCCGCCGCCGGCGAGTGAGCGATTCTCCATCACCCAGTGCGCGGCGCGCTCCGCGTCATCCAGGCAGGCGCCGTCGGCGGTGGCCTGAGAGAACACGGCCAGGGCGGCGATGGCCCATCCGTTTTCGCGCGCGTAGATATGCCGGTCCACGCGCGGCACACCCAGGCGGCGGCGCGCCGTGTCGTTCAATCTAAAATAGGCCGCGCTATGTTGCCCGTCGATCAAGTCGGCGTCCTGGCTAGTGTAGAATGCGCCGTCGGGAGAGGTCAAGAACGTTTGCAAATAACGGCGGATGGCCAGCGCCGCTTGCAGATACTCGGGCTTGTGCCACTGCCGCCAGGCCAAGGCGTAGATGCGCAGATTCTCGGCCTGAAACTGCATGATTTTCTCAAAGTGGGGATGCTTCCAATCGCCATCGGTGGAATACTGATAGACGCCGCCCCACACCGGATCGATCAGGTTGAGCTGCGCGGTCAGAGTCTGCAGCGCCATCTTTTCGGCCTGCGCATCGCCTTGGCGGGCCAACAGCATGGCGTACTCCAAGCCGTCCCAATCCAGGAACTTCTGCTGGAATCCCCAACTGCCATTCTTGGAATCGTATCTTAGGCGGTAGTTAGCCGCGAGTTGTTCGCGCATTTCCGCGGGCAGTACGGGACTGGATGCAAACTCGATGGCCTGCTCCGCGACGACAGACGGCCCCGGCGCCGGATCGGCCACGATGGCGCGCAGCATGGCCACCATCTCCCGCGGCGAAATATAGCCCTGGCGCTTGACGATTTCGTGGCCGTCGCGGTCGAACACGATAGTGGCCGGCCAGCCGTAGTCTTCATAGCGGCTGGCGAGATCGGGACGCGCATCCTGATCGACCTTCACCGCGATGTATTTGGACTTCAACAGGGCCACGGCGGCCGGATCCTGGTAAGTGGTGGCATCCATAACGTGGCACCAGTGGCACCACACAGCCTCCAGATCCAGGAGCACGAAACGGTCTTCGCGCTGGGCGCGCGCGAGGACGTCGGCGGACCATGGGTTCCACTCCAGGGCCGGCGCAGTGCCGGCCCAAGCGGAGACGGTCAGCATCAGAGCGAGAAACAACTGCCTCATAGCCTATGTTACGGATAGGGAGAGTCAGTTGGATTGCTCACCGTCGCGCCCTACCGCCAGTAGCCGCGGACGAAGCGGTAACGGCGGCCATACGGCACATATCGCGGGGCCATCCAAACAGCGCCCGGTCTCGGCGGACGCAGCCATGCGCCCGGCGCCCAGGCCCAACTTCCGCCGCGCCACGCCCAGTATCCATCGGTCCAAACAAAGCCCGGTCCCGGCGCCACGCCCATGACGACGGCGCGCGGCGGAGGCGGCGGCCCCACCACATAGACACCTCCGCCGCAGGCGCCCAACGCCGCCAGTGCTGGAGTGCCTAACAACAGCAACTTAAGTTTTCGATTCATTGCGTGCATCCTCACTCATTCAAACGCGGATCGGGCGGACCGGGTTGCGGTGGCGGGATGAAGCTAAATGGTATTTAATGTGACTCATGACCGAAGGGCGGGGCTGAAGCCCCGCGCGGGCTCAAGCCCGCCCCCCAGCCGGGGTGTAATATAGTGTCTTCCAATCGGGGAGGACTCCATGCAGTTATCGCGACGCGATTGTTTGGGAATGTTGGGCGCCGGCGCCGCGCTGGCCGCGTCTGCGCAAGGCACTGACGCGGACCGCGCGAAGCGCATGCAGTGGTGGCACGAAGCCCGCTTCGGCATGTTCATTCACTGGGGGCTGTACAGCGTCCTGGGACGCCACGAATGGGCCATGGAGGAGGAAGGCATTCCCGTCGCCGAATATCAACTCCTGGCCAACCGCTTTACGCCGCAGCCGAACGCCGCGCGCGCCTGGGCGCGGCTGGCCAAACAGGCCGGCCAGAAATACATGGTGATGACCACCAAGCACCACGAAGGCTTCTGCCTGTTCAACACGCAGTACACCGATTATTGCGCGCCCAAGCAGGCCTGCGGCCGCGACCTGGTGAAAGAATTCGTGGAAGCCGTGCGCGGCGAAGGGCTACGCGTGGGGTTTTATCATTCGCTCATGGACTGGCACCATCCGGACGGGGCACGTTGCCTGCACGACGAAGCCGCGCGCCGCCGATTCGTCGACTACGTGCACGGCGAGATCCGCGAGCTGATGACCAATTACGGCAAGATCGACGTGTTGTGGTACGACGTAGACTGGCCGTTGAGCGCCGCCGGCTGGGAATCCGAAAAGATGAACAAGATGGTGTTTGAGCTGCAGCCCGACATCATCGTGAATAACCGCAATGGGCTGCCGGGAGATTTTTCCACGCCCGAGCAGGAGATCAGCGCGGCCAAGGGCGGCCGCGCGTGGGAATCGTGCATGACCATGAACGATAGCTGGGGCTATCAGGCCGCCGACGATGCCTGGAAGACGCCCAAACAGATCGTGCGCAACCTGGGTCTGTGCGCGCGCGACGGCGGGAATTATCTGCTCAACATCGGTCCGCGCGGTGACGGTTCCATTCCCGAGGATTCGGCCAGAATCCTGACGGCGGTGGGTCACTGGATGGACCGCAACGGGCAGACCATCTACCCGGCGGAGCCCTGCCGGGTACATTCGTCCGAGTTCGCCGGTTTCACGCGCAAGGGCAATACCTTATATATGCACATGCATTTCTGGCCGGGCGAGACGGTGGCGTTGGGAGGGTTGAAGAGCAAGGTGCTGTCGGCGAAGCTGTTTGCCAGCGGCCAGGCGGTGGAGTTCGAGCAGGAGCAGTTCCGCGTGCGCTTCAAGGGGCTGCCGAAGAGTGCGCCGGACGATCCGGTGACGGTGCTGGCCATCGAATGCGACTCCGAGCCTATGCAGGATACGGGCGCGGTAAGGCGGGAGCGGCCGCGGTTGAAGGCGTAGTGGGGCAGGCTCGCAGCCTGCGGCGGCCTCCCAGGCCGCCTGTTTTGGGGCCAGCTATGACATTCAAAGTTGTTTACTATGAAACCAACCGCATCGAACGCACCATTGATCGGAAGCATTGCGTGCCGCCGAAGACGGCTCTTGGAAAGATTGCGACGAAGAATCATTCTGCACTGACGGCGCAGTCGAGGCACTGGACGCGACCGGCAACCGCGTCTACGATTCCGGGCAGGCTACCATTCAGGCGCTGTTCGATGCCGTGATAGATCGCCGGGCCCATACGGGAAGTTTTAGCAGGCAGCGGAAACGCGACGTAGACCGCCTTGCTTACGCGCGCGGCTCAAAAGTGCGCGCCTCTATTTGCGAGGACTTACCGAGCCGCGAGCGTGACGGAGCGGGCCCTCGATCCTGTTTTCCGCTAGTGGGTCAATTTGGTTTTGGAGGGCGGCCAATTTTGGCCGCCCTCCATTTTGTGACTACCAGAATTTTTCCGCTACCTGCAAAAGCCGGAGTTTGGGGGGCTGTTGG
>JBEKMJ010000211.1:0-6588 GCA_050008575.1 Bryobacteraceae bacterium | reverse complement strand
ATGGTGGAATCCAAGCCGCTCGCATTCCGATTTCCGGCCGCCGTATTGCGGATGCGCGAGCCGTGTCCGGCGAAATAGAACAAGCTGGCATCGCCGGGCTTGGCGCCGTCGATCAGGAAGCTCCGGAGGAGGCCGAGAATATTATCGGCGGTGGCCGGACGCGCTGCATCGGGCAAAACGATCACATTGCGTGCGTCGAAGCCAAATTTCCCGACCAGAATTTCTTTCATCGCCTGCGCGTCGTTGAAAGCCCCGTCCAGCCGGTCGAGGCTGGTGCGCGACGGCCAGCCGTCGATAGCCTTCAGACGCAGGCGCGTACGCTCGGACGGCGGGATGCCGGCGAGTTTGGCCGGCCGGGCATAGTCGTCGATGCCCACGATCAGGGCCCGCCGCACCTCGGCGTGCGCCAGGGAGATCGATGCGGCGACTATGGGAAATAGAAAGCGCGCCTTCATAACAGTTCCCGATCCTTCATCTTGCCGACGCGCGGTATCCCCAAGAGTGCCCACACGGCACGTACGAGTGCGTGCGCAGCGCCGCCTAAAGCCCCTCACCCGAAATAGCGAAATCTCAGCTTCAAAAGGGCAAATTCATCTGCCGCGAACGCGGCCTTACAGCCAGTTGCCCATTAAAAAGAACGGCGCCCAGTAATAGGGGTGGGCGTAGGGAGCACGCGCGCTTATCGGAAAACTCGGAGCTTCCGGACGCGCTGCGCCTGAGGACGCTTGGTTGACCACAACACCGCGGCTGCGCTCCTGGGCGGGCTCGATTTGCACAGCGCCACGCAGGAGCGCCAGTTGAGCTTCGCGCAACGCCTCCAGCTTAGTGACCCCGGCCGGCGATTCGCGGATGCGGTAAAACTCCTGCATCAGCCGGCTGGTGCTGGCGTCGGCGACCGGCCACAGACTGGCAACCACCGCCTTGGCGCCTTGGATTTGCGCCAACGCTCCGAAGCCTTCCACCTCCGCGCCGTCGCCCACCCCGGTGTTGCAGGCCGAGAGCGTCAGCAGTTGCACCCCGCCGAACAGGTTCGCCCACGTCTTCAACTCGGCGAGCGTCAGATGTCCGCCATCGCCTAGCAGCAGGAAGGACTTCGCGTCGTCGCCGGGCTGGAAGCGGAAATGGCTGGCGATGTGGATCACCGGATACCGCTTGTGCAGCGTGTCGCGCATGCTCTGTTCGGTAAACCGATCGTCCAGTTTGATCTCGCCGGCGAGCACGCCGCCATCGCCGGGCATGGTGGTGATGATGCCGGCGAGTTCCGAGGATACGGATGGGAGCGCCGCCGCGTCTTCAAATCCTTTGGTCACGCCGAAGCCGGCCGCTTGCCACTCCCGCGCGGGCGGGTCCTTGAGGCGGGATTTGCTGGCCAGCGTCATGACAGATACGCGGTACTGCTCGATCAGGTACTGCTTGCCGTCGTACAGCGCCGCTAACGGAACATATCGCAGCGGTCCGTCGAGCTCCCACATCAGTGTTTGCGCTTTTGCCAGGCGCAGGTCGTCGGCCATGCCGCCGATCAGGATCTTGTACAGTTCGTGCGCGAGGGGGCGAGGATCGAGTTCCGGATCTTGCACCACCTGGTGGAACTCGAGGATCTTCCGATTCAGATCGGCGGCCTTGATCGGGTACTCGTACTTTTTCTGCGCGTCCGGAGTTCGCAGGATGGTGTAGAGTTTGTCGTCGGCAATTAGCGTGAATATCGCAACCGTGCCCGCTGGGAGATCCCGCAGGTCTTCCATGATGCCTTGCGTCTCGCGCAGATCTTCGATACGGCCAGTCATCTCCGGTTTGGCACTGAAGTGTTGCGTCAGGTCGCCCAGAAAATGGCCGAAGGCCTGATTGCCGGCGGCCAGATCCTGTTCGAGTTGGTCAAGGCGTTGCGACTGTTCCGGGGTCAGCGTCTTCTTGGCGAGCAATTCACCGCGCTCCACGCCGATGGTCATCAACCGGTCGCCGATATCCCGGTAACGCTTCTCGTATTCGGCCTCCTCCGGCGTCAGATCGGCGCGGCGGTTGAGCGAGGAGGCTTCACCCGCGTCTCGGCGGATGTATTGGAAGTATTCTTCTTCTTTTAACAGAGCCAGGACCTGCTCGGCTTCGGCCAGGCGCCCCTGTGCGATAAGAATCTCGGACAGCTTGCGGTAGGGATCCTCGTTACCCTTGAGGAAGCCCTGCTGCAGGTTCGGACTAAGGCCGGCGATGTCGGAACGCATCGACTGGACGGTGTTTACGGCCTGTTTGCCATAGAAAATTGCGAGACGCGGCTTGCCGGAGGCTTGCCAGACCTCCATCAGCCCGGACTGTTCGAGTGCTTCGTCGCTTCGGTCCTTTATCTCGCGCGAGATGGCCAGCGCCTGTACGTAGTAGGCGATCGCCTTCTCATGCTGGCTCAAGGCGGAGTAGACATCGCCGAGGCCGGTTAAGGCGATGCCTTCGCTCCGTCGATTCTTTGTCTCGCGATGAATTGCCAACGCCTGCTCGTAATAGCCGATCGCTTTCTCATACTGGCTCAGCTTGGAGTATGCGTTGCCCAGGTTGTTCAGGTTTCTGCCTTCGTTAGGGCGGTCCTTGATGTCGCGCGCAATCGCCAACGCCTGCTCGTAATAGCCGATCGCCTTCTCGTACTGGCCCAGGTTCTTGTAAGCGATGCCGAGGTCGTTCAGCGTGTGGCCTTCTCCAAAACGGTCCTTGACCTCGCGCTTAATCGCCAGCGCCTGTTCGTGATAGCCGATTGCCTTTTCGTACTGCTTCATGTCGGAGTAGGCGAGTCCGAGGTTTCCCAAAATAATGCCTTCGCTGCGTCTATTCTTGATGTCGCGTGCAATCGCCAACGCCTGTTCGTAATAGCCGATCGCCTTCTCGTACTGGCTCAAGCGGTCGTAGGTCAAGCCGAAGTTGCCCAAGGTGTAAACTTCAATACGTCGATCCTTGGATTCGCGCGCAATCGCCAACGCCTGTTCCAAATAGCCGATCGCCTTGTCATACTCGCTCAGGGCCTCGTATGCGATGCCGAGATTGTTCAGGCTGCCGCCTTCGCCAGGGCGGTCCTTCATGTCGCGCGCAATGGCCAGCGCCTGTTCGTAATAGCCGATCGCTTTCTCGTACTGCCCCAGTTTGCGGGAGGCTTCGCCAAGGTTGTTTAAGGCAAGGCCCTCGCGCTCCCGGTCCCCGACCTCTCGATACAAGCCGAGAGCGCGGCTATACGACGAGATCGTTTGATCGAGGCCATTCTTGCCCGCCTCGCTGAGCCCCTGCGTAAATAATCGTTCGGCTTCCACGCGCTTTCCATCATCCGGGCCGGCCGCCCGCAGGTCTTCCAATTTAATTTCATAATGGCTGGCGTCCGAGGACTTACCCGGGACGGTCACACTGACGCGGTACTCCCCGGCGGTTTCCGTTACCCAGACGATCCGGGGGTGTTCCTTGGAAAAGTTTCCCGTGTCCACCTCCAACACCTTCTTCCCGTCGGGCGAGTAAAGTCCGACAACGACGGCCGCAACGGGTTGCGTGACAACCGCTCGCAAGTACTGATTCGCCTCCAGCATGATGGGGTACGAGCGTGTCTGTCCTCCGGACAGGTCGTCCTGGATTACCTTGCCCAGTTCCAGGCGAGTGGTTTGCGCGAACAGCTCTGCAGCGAGCGCCATAAGGGCCGTTAGCGTCATGAATCGCATGATCTTTGTATTCTATGCCACGCAATGCGGCAAAGGGGGACGTACCCTCGCCTATAAAAAGCGAAATCCGGTGTTCAGCGGGGACAGATCTATTTGCCGGCGAGTGTCGATCGCGCGCGATCCAGGTTCCGCTGGATGGCCGCGTCCCGCGGTTCCAACTGCAGTGCCGCGTGAAATCCGTCGATCGCTTCGCGAACCAGCCCGGACTCGAAATCGACTTCGGCCAGCAATGCCAAGGCCGCGGCGGGCTCAATGGCTCTGCGGAGTCCCTCCGCAAAAGCCTGGCGCGCTTTGGCTTGTTCCGCGGACAAGGTGACGAAGCTGACCTGATCTTCGGCGATCACGCCTGACGCGCCTAATGCGCGCACCCGCCAGGAATAATGCGATCCAGGTTGGAGCGCAGGAGAGGCGATTTCGGTGAACGCGGTCCGTTCATCGAGAAGATGGTCGCCCTCTTCGTCTTCCAGCACGATTTGATACACGTCGGCGCCGCTTACCTTCCGGAAGCCCAGTTTCACAGATCCCGCCAGAGCAGCCATGCCTTGGCCGGGGCAAAGGTCGGCGATCTTGTTTCCACCGCGGAAGCGGGTGACAGCGGCGGTATCGGTGTGGATCTCCAAAGGCGCCAGTTTGGGAATTGGCGGGAGCGGCGCCAGTTCGTGGAAGGGGCCGGTGAGGTTGGAAGGACCGGTTGGCTCGATGGTCGCGCGGGCCGCGGGACCCAGTTCGAAACGGCGTCCATTTGACCACAGAACGGTGACGCGGGATTTCGCATCGGTCTGCAAGATCGTTCCGGCGGAAAGCCAATCGAGACGGGAAACCGCGGCACGTTTGCCCTGGCGAGTCGCGCCGGTGACATGTCCGGAAAGGGACGCGATTAACGCGGGACCCGACGCAAAGGCAGGCATAATCAACCAAATCAGCGCGACTTGTCGCATGAGGCTCATATTCTATCCTCCGGATAAGGCGATAAGCGGGATTTCAGCGTCCAGGCGGCACCTGCCGCCAGGAGAATCGCGAATTCCGGTGCAATCACTGCGATCATCGATTTTAGGGACCGGCACAGGACCAAAGCCATCAGCAGGTAGCCGCACGCCACGCCTCCCACAAGAATAAGCGCAATCCACGATCGATGAGGGTAGCGCAACGCCAGCGCGATCGCGAGGCAAGCTGCCGCCCCCATCGCAATCAGGCAGGCGGGCAGGCCGGGGTCGCGTATCGGGTATCCGTTGACGATGGTGTTTGCGATCTCGGCTTCGAGCACGACGCCTGGGATCTTCGCCGCGCTGACCGAGGACGGAAGCGGCAGCTCGTCATTGCTGCTGGTGGATGTATCACCGATGAACACAATCCTGTCCCGGAAGATCGTGGCTTCGGTTTTGTTGACGTCTTTCCAGGACACGCGCGCGATGTCCTGCGGGTGCACGGAATAATCGATCCAGAATGGAGCATCGCTCGAAAGCGGCGGTGCAAGGGAGGCTGCCGCTACGGCGCGGGCGGCCAGCGAGTCGCGGCGCCGGCCGTTGCGATCCGGATACATCGCGCGCGCGCGACGCAGGATGCGGTCCTGATCCTCTTCCAGATTCACGAAACCGAACAGATTCGAGTAACGCTCCGGGCCCAGTTGATATGCGGTGAGAGAGGCAACGCAGTCGTATCCGATCACCTGCCCGCCCTTCGATTCCAGAGCCAGGGCCAGACGATCGGCATGGCGCAGCACCGCGCTCGAAAACGCGGGCGATTGCGACCAGCTTTCAGGCAGCAAAATATCGACGGCGACGGCGCTTGCGCCCGACGCGAACAGCCGTTCCAGGAGGGCGGCGGTTTCACTCGACCACTCCCCCAGCGGGCGGCGATCTTCCGCCAGGGACGCATCATCGAGCCCGACTACCACGATTCGCGGGTCGGGAGGGCGCGTGCGGGTCAAGGAGAACCGTGCATCCACCGTTTTTTCTTCCAGCGCGCGCGCGATGGGCAGTCGTGACGCGAGCCCTGCGATCAGCACCACAAGAATGGCGGCGGCGAGCGCGAAAACCAAACGGCGCGGGGTTTCTTTTTGTCGCCATTCGCGTTGTCGAGCCGCGAGCCATGCGTCCTCCAAAGCCGCCACCGCGGCGGAGGCGCTGGACGGGCGGCGTGCCGGCAAAGGGTCCAGAAGCGCGATCAACGGCGCGTCTATCTCCCTGGGCAGGGCCGCATTGTGAGAAGACGCCGCGTCTGGAGGAACATAGTCATGGGCATCCCGGGCGCTGCGGCAGCCACCGCGGCCAAAAGGGAGTTCGCCGCTCAGGATTTCGTAAGCGACCGCGCCAAAGGCGAACCGGTCGCTCGATTGAGAGGCGGCTTCACACCGGAACAGCTCGGGAGCCATGTAAGGCGGCGTGCCGCGTGCGCCGGCAGCGGTAACCGTGACAGCAGCGTCGCTCGAGATGCCGCCGCCTCGTCCGCGGCCGGAATCGCCGGCAGCGCCCGGGAGGCGCGCCAGTCCGAAATCGACGACCTTGACCGTGGATTCCGCGGTCTCCGCGCGTACGAGAAACAGATTTGCAGGCTTGAGATCTCCATGAATAATGCCCTGGTCGTGCGCGAAATCGATGGCATCACCGATCGAGCGCAGCAGTGGGAGGGCCTCGGAAAGCGGCAAATAGTGGCGTTTCCTCAAAACCTGGCGAAGCGTCTCGCCCTCCAGGTATTCCATCACCAAGTAAGGCACTCCACCGGAACGCGGGTCGATTCCGTAGTCGGTGACACCCACAATGTGGGGATGCTTGAGTCGGCCCAGTGCGCGCGCCTCGATTTCGAAGCTCTTGCGATACCAGCCGATGACGGTGGCGCCGCTCAGAATCAATTTCAGCGCGAACCTTTTTTCGAGGCCGGTGTGACACACCAGGTAAACCGCGCCCATGCCGCC
>JBEKMJ010000210.1:0-6591 GCA_050008575.1 Bryobacteraceae bacterium | reverse complement strand
TCTTGCACTGCCGCAGCAGTTCGATCTTGGCGCGCCGCACATCCGGCCGCAGAACGGCTCCGCCCTCCCGGAGCGATCCGGTCGGGTTGGCCCTGCTAAGCCACGCGGGGCATTCGCTTGGCCCGGTAACGCACAATCCGCTGATGCGGTCGCTCTGAGGGGCACTGCCTTCCGGGGAGTCGGCTGGGTTGCAAAAATGCGCCGGAATGGGGCACGCTGATGATGTATGCCTCACCCCGACAACAGTCAAAGGCATCCGGCGCGGCGAATCGTGGGTGGCTCCGCGGGCGGGATCTATCCTGCTTAGCCGCGCTGCGGCGGTGTGAGGATCTGCAGTTCCGGCATCGGAAAATGTTTTTGGTTGTCGGTTACAAGTACCAGGCCGTGTGTCAACACCACGGCGGCGATGGTGACATCGGTGTAGGAAAGCGTTTGACCCTTCTGGCGCCATTGGCGGAACAGGTCGCCAGCGAGCTCCGCAACTTCCCAAGTCACCGGGTAGAACTCGAGGCTGCGCAGGAGCTTCTCCGTCTTGGCTCGTTCGCCAGGGCGCATACCCATGTAAATCTCGGTGATGTTCACCGCGCAACAGGCGAGAAGAATATCTTGATGCGAAAGCTGTTCAAGGTATTGAGGGCGACCGTTCCGATCGTTTAAGACATCAATCAGAACAGTCGAATCCAGCAAGTAGGTCATTCACCATCCCGGCGCCGTTCCAGTTCTTCAAAGCGCCGGTTGTCGCGCGCGCGTATTTGCCGTATCCAGGCCGCGGAACCCTGTGCCAGTTCGGGATGGTCGCCGGATTTCCAGGCTCCGGCGCTTTCGCGCAGGGCTTCACGCTGCCGGCGAATCTTGATCTCGCGTTGGGCCAGTTCCGTGAGGAACGCACTTCGGGACCGTTTGCCGACCAGCTTGTCGATGTCGGCGACCACGTCAACGGGAATGGCTACGTGCGCGGTTCGGCTCAAATTCTTGGGCACACTTCTAGTGTGGCATAACCACATGGTGTCCGGGAGCGAGAGGGGGGAGGCTAATTTCCGGCGTTCCAGCAGAGTCAGGCGGCAGCGACGGCTCACGCGCGTATACTCGCGGAGGTTTTCGGGGGTGGTTGCCAATATGCATCGGAATGAGGCATCCTGATGATATATGCCTCACTCCGAGACTACAAACAAGCGCGGCCGCCGCGGCGATAAAGGGCCGAGAAACCGCCCGAGCGAGGCCGAGTCGCGGTATACCGTCGGGCTGGCGCGCCCTCTCGCCAATCAGGTGGCGCGGTACGCCCAAACGGTCGATACGAGCATGAGTAAGGCGATCGCCGCGCTGGTGCGCATTGGCCTGGAAAGCCAGGAGGATCGCAAGCGGGACTTCTTTAAGCGACTGAAGGAAAATCTTGCCAATGACGATCCGGATCAGCAGGATCGGATGGTCGATGAATTCCGGACATTGATCCTGGGCCGTTGAAGCATGCCCAAGATTCAGTGGGAGCGGCTGCCGAGAGAAAAGTGGTCGCATCTGCGCGAGCGCGCCAAAGAGCGGCAGATCTCCGAAGAGGATCTATTCGAATTGGCGGAATGGAATCGCAAGATCCCGATGTGCCGGATGGCGACTGGTACAAGGATTTCGGAACATTCAAGCTGTGTGGCACCGGCAAGTTTCCGAGCGCGTTCTTGTTGGCCGGGCAGGCCGCTCGCGGCAAACGGTTGTGAGGGCTAAGTGGCGCCGCTGGCGCAGGGTCCCATGATGGCGGAGACTTGGGGGGCGACGCGCGAGGCCAAGGCGTCGCGCAGGGAGATACCGGCATAGCCGCTGAGCGACGCCCACGAGGGGCGCGAGTGAACCGGAGCCCGGCGTGACCGGGAACCCATATCCCGGCCTGCGCACCTTCGAGAAAGACGACGCCCACCTGTTTTTCGGCCGCGAAAAGCAGGTTCAGGAGTTGGTTGCGCTGCTGGCGCGCCATCGCTTTCTCGCGGTGGTGGGCGTCTCGGGCTCCGGCAAGAGTTCGCCGGTGAAGGCGGGCCTGCCGCCCGCACTGCACCTCGGAGCCATGGGGGAAGAGTTTCTGGATTAGCTATTTCCGCTTTTGCAGGTCGATCGTGCGCGATCGCGTGGTGTTTAGTGCTACGGGGCTGAGGCCCCGCTTGGCGAGCTTTGCTCGCCGACTGGAGATTGGCCATTTCAATTGGGAGCCCTCGTGGCGCACGCCCCCGGCGTGCCGTGTTGGCACTCTGCCAACACAGGCGAGCTTTGCTCCCCGAACAGCGGGCCTGCGAGGCCCGCGCAGGCTGCGAGCCTGCCCCACGGGGATCATGAGAAACTTTTTATCATTTTTTTGTTGACAGCTTTACAACATAAGCGCTAACTTGGAATTGGTAGTTGTATTGCATGGATCCTCGGTAGGCGAGGCGTCCGCGCGGCAAACAAGCCACTGCCCTAAAGCGTCCAAAGATGCTGGCAATCAGGGTAGACCAGGAATTCCCGGGTTAAGGGTTTTTCTAAGGTGGCTGAGGTCTTCGGATCTCTCACGGCGCGCGGTGCTGAAGCTTGGACCCGTTGGGGAATCCGTCAGCGATCGTTCGCGATAGTTGGCCATTTCTCTGCGCCGGGGGAAATGGCTTTTTCATTTCCCGCCAGCTTTTCTCGCCTCCAGAAAGGTATATGGAACCTAAAGACGATCGCCCTCCTAGTACGGACGGGCAAATCGTGGAAGAAACGGTAGTGACCCGGTAGCGGTAATCTCCCCTATCGCCTCGCCCGCGCTTCTTCCACACGCTTGAATCGGTGGTGAACGCGGGGGTGGAGGCGCAGTTCCCTTCTCCCTCTAAACCAATTGATCCGGTAGCTCGCCGTGGTATTTTGCGTTGCGGTTTTGCCGCTGCGCACGATGCCTTCACGCATCTGGCGAGTTGCGCATGCCGAGCCGCGACCGTAAGGGAGCGGTTCCATGAAAGGAAAGGAGGAGAAGGCCATGACCAACAAGACACTGATCATGCCCACTGCCGTCGCAGGAGCCGGCGTGGAAACCGAAGCCACACCCGTACGCGGCCGCGTGGTGAAATCCAAATGGACGCGCGACCTGCTGACTTTCCTGATGGTCTTCGGGCCCGGCCTGATCGTCATGGTCGCGGACAACGACGCAGGCGCGGTATCCACCTATAGCCAGGCTGGCGCGCAATACGGCACTCATCTTCTCTGGATCGTTCTGCTCTTATTGCCGGTCTGCTACTTCATACAGGAAATGGTGGTGCGGTTGGGCATCGCGACGGGCAAAGGCCACGCCGCCATGATCTATCAGCGCTTTGGCAAGTGGTGGGGCCTGTTCTCGCTGGTGGATTTGCAGTTGGTCAACTTTCTGACCCTGGTGACGGAGTTTGCGGCCATCAACCTGGCATTGAGCAAGATGGGGGTGGACCCGCGCTACGGCGTGCCGCTGGCGGCGGCCTGCCTGATCATGCTGGTGCTGACGGGCAGTTACCGGCGGTGGGAGCGCATCGTAGTGTTTCTCTGCCTGCTGGATTTCGCCTGGTTCTGGATCGCATTCCGGTTGGGGCCGCCGATCGGGCAGATCGTGAAGCACGCCCTGGTGCCATCCATGCCGGCAGGCGGGATCACGCCTGATCTGATGTTTCTGGTGATCGCCATCGTGGGCACCACCATCGCGCCCTGGCAGCTCTTCTTCCAGCAAAGCTGCATCGCCGACAAGCGGCTGCGTTTTGCCGACCTGAGGTGGGCGCGCCTGGACACGTTCCTGGGCGCTTGCGTGACCGTCACCGCCGCCGTGTGCATGATGATCGCCGGGGCGGCTTCGCACGCGCATGGCTTCCACTTCACCGACCCGGCGCAGATGGCGGCCGATATCGGCACGTATGCCGGGCCGGCGATGCGCGATCTGATCCTGCTGATGATGATCAACGCGGCCGTGCTGGGCACAACGGCGATCTCGCTTTCGAGCGCCTGGGCATATGGCGAAGTGCGCGGTTGGCCGCACAGCCTGCAGTTGCCCTGGCGCGAGGCGCGCGGTTTCTACGCGCTCTACCTGCTTTCTGTCGCCGCCGCGGCGGGCATCGTGCTGATTCCGCGCGCGCCGCTGCAACTGATTATTCTCGGCGTGCAGGTGCTGGCCGGCGTGATCCTGCCGTCGGCGATCATCTTCTTGCAGCTCTTGCTGAACGATAAAGAACTCCTGGGCGAGTACGCCAACAAGCCCTGGAATAACTGGGTGAACTGGACGATTATTGTGGTCCTGTTCATTTTGTCCCTGATCCTGGCGGCGCAGGTGACCGCGCCAAATTTATTCCCGTCCACTTAGGGAGGAAACGAAAATGACGACGAAAAACGACCGTTACGTAGTGGTTCATCCCCTGGATGACGTATTCGAAACGAAAGTGGATACGGAGGCCCTGGGTCCCATGGCCATGACGCGCAGCGTGCGGTTCTCGCTGCTCAGCCTGCGCGCCTACCTGATTCTGATGGTCCTGATGGTGGTGTATCACGTGATGATGCTGGCGCGGTAGCTTGGAGGGCGGCCAATCTTGGCCGCAGCCGGCTTTCAGCCGGCTCAAAGCGGGGCTGAAACCCCGCGCGGGCTCAAGCCCGCCCCCCAATTCTAGCTCCAGCGAATGTAGAACAGCCGGCTCGGCCGCCTGGAGGGAGGCAAGACATGCGGACGAAAACGAAACTCGTGGTGCGCTGTGCCAGCCGCTGGATCCAGCGGTTCCTGGACGTGCGTTTCCCCGTGGATGTAGCTTGTGGGCGCCGCACTCAATGATGCGCGCGCATTATGCCGGCGAACTGGAAGCGGTCCGCCAGAATCTGATCGCGATGGGGGAAACCACCAGGGCGCTGTTGGCCGAAGGGCTCCGTGCGGTGCTGGATCCGAACGCCGGATGCGCCGAAAAAGCCAGTGAGCTTGAAGCCCAGACAGATCATCAGCACCGCCTGATCCACGATCAGTGCTTGAACCTGATCACGCTGCAATCGCCGGTCGCGCGCGACGCGCGGCTGATCACCGGAGCGTTGGACGCCATCGTCGATCTGGAGCTGATCGGCGATTATGCGTACGAAATGGCGGGCCTGGGTTCCGCGAGGCAGGGCCGGCTGCCGTCTCAGATCCTGAACCAGATATCCGACGTCGGCGCCAAGATCCAGGAAATTCTGGCGGCCGCCATCGACAGTTGGCGTCATGAAGATCGGGGGCTGGCCCTTTCGGCGCGGCCTCGCGAAGCTGCGATCCGCGCCGAATGCCAAGCCCTGGCCGACAAAGTCTCTCTGTTGACTTCGGCTCCGGGCGATGTGACGGCTTATGTGAATTTGCTGCTGATCTGCCGTCACCTGGAGCGCATCATGCGACACGCCGTGTGCGTGGCCGAACAAGCCGAGGCCGCGCGACCAGCCCCGGCGGGATAGTTTATTGATAGGTGATGTTAGTCACCGGAATCGCGGAAATCTGCGGGTAGTAAAGGTATACGGTCGGGTTCGGCGCGGCGACACACTCAAGAGTGATCGTTGTAGTACCGGTCAAGGTGGCATACGTCATTATGGGAAGCGTGGCCGACCAGATTCCGACAGTGCTGTTGTCGGGACTGAGGTCCGCAATGGCGTACGCTCCCGTAATCGGGCCGCCGACGAGTTCGCACAATGTCTCGACGGTGGACGCCGTGCTGTCGTTGCTCAGAACGGCCTGCGCTTGAATCAAATAGTTACCGGCGGGAAGACTAAGTGTCCCAATGGTGTAATACTGGTTGCTGACGGAGATAAGGATAGGCGTCCCATTCGAGTTGGGAGCATTGTAATAAGCGGTTACCGGTCCGGCAGGGCCTTGTGGTCCAGTCGCGCCGGTGGCTCCCGTGGCGCCGGTCGGCCCTTGAGGCCCTTGCGCGCCGGTTGCGCCAGTATTGCCTTGCGGCCCCTGTGCGCCAGTCGCTCCCGTATTGCCTTGCGGTCCGGTTGGACCGGCAGGTCCCGTCGCGCCCGTAGCCCCGGTTGCGCCCGTAGAGCCGACACTAGCCACTAGACTCCAGTCCGATGGAGCGCCGCTGGGCGTGTTGCCCGTGTTGCTGGCGACTAGGCTAATGTAACTCGAACCGTCGTAGCTGACCGCGTCGTTCAGGTTATAAGCCTTGGAATTGCTCCAGGCGCCCTGCCAGGTGAGACCTTGCGGCCCTGTTGCACCCGCGGCTCCGGTCGCGCCTTGCGGACCCTGTGGACCCTGTGCCCCGGTTAGGCCCATCGGACCTGTCGCGCCAGTGGCGCCCGTTGCGCCTTGCGGCCCCTGCGGTCCGGAAGGCCCTTGCGGACCGGTGGCGCCCGTAACTCCCGCGGTGCCCGCCGGCCCTGCGGCGCCAACGCTGGCAACCATGCTCCATGCGGCTGGAACGTTGTCAGGCTCGTTGCCGGTATTGTTGCCGCTTAGGCTGATGTAACTGGAACCGTTGAAGCTAACAGCGTCGTTCAGATTGTAAGGCGTCGAGACGTTCCAGACACCTTGCCATGTCAGCCCCTGCGGCCCGGTAGCGCCTATCGCCCCAGTCGCGCCTTGCGGACCCTGCGGTCCGGACGGCCCCATCGATCCGGTTGCGCCAGTCGCGCCAG
>JBEKMJ010000021.1:0-89454 GCA_050008575.1 Bryobacteraceae bacterium | reverse complement strand
CGAATCCCCCCCTCTCCGCCATTCCTAACGACTAGCTGAGTGGCCAATCAATTTCAGGATGGGGTGCTTCGCTTTCTTGGGAAACCGCTCCCTCGAATAAGTCGCCACGGTGGCGACTTATTCGTCTTCGCCACGAACTGCACATCGCGGATGTCGACGCGGGCAGCAGCCATCTGCTGGCCAGCAATCAACGTCCGGGCGCTGCGCGACGGGCTGCTCGGCCTCCCCGACCGGCTGGCCAGCACCCTGGCAGCCGAGACCGACCAGCGCAAGGTCCACGTCTTACTGAAGGCGGAACTCAACCGCGAGTTGGAAGCGTTGTCGCACGCGCTCGGCAGCGAATAGAAGCGAGCGGTGGCCGGCGCGTGCGCCCATGGGGTGTTTTGGCAAAACGACATTATGTCGTTTTGCCAAACCGATGGGGCCCGCCGAAATAGAAAAGGCCAGATGGCAACCTCGATCAGACCGCTCGACGTACCGGAGTCTATCTCCTCGGCGGTGGACGCGCCGTTCGAAACCGCGCTGCTGCCCGATCCCGACCTCGACGTAAGCGAGTGGGCGGATGAATACCGCACGCCGTCGCGCGTCTCTGCCGGCGACCGGACCGGTGGCGCGCGGGCATCGAGCGCAGGCCCTGCGATACAATGTATCTCAGGAGCGATATCATGGCGACCACGATGGTTCACGTTCGCGTGGACGAGAAGATCAGGCTGAGGGCCACGAAGGCTCTGGCCGGGATGGGCATCTCCGTGTCCGATGCCGTCCGTATGCTGCTGGTCCGCGTCGCCGCCGAGAAGGCGCTGCCGTTCGATGTGAAGGTTCCCAACGCAACGACCGTGAAGGCGATGCGCGCCGCCGACCGCGGCAAGGGCAAGCGGCTGAAGTCCGCAGGCGCAATGCTGAAGGATCTGGGAATCTGAAGCGGTGCGGAACCCGGTACGCGGAGCGCAATTCCGGCGCGATGTGAAACTCGCCCGGAAGCGCGGCAAGGACATGGCGAAGCTGCGCGAGGCGATCCTGCTGCTGATCGAGGGAAGTCCGCTGCCGCCGCGATACAAGGACCACCCGCTGGGCGGCGAGTGGAAGCACTTCCGCGACTGCCACATCGAACCGGACTGGTTGCTGGTTTACAAGATCGACGGCGACGACCTGCACCTCGTCCGCACCGGAACGCACTCGGATCTGTTCTGACGGCGCTATTGGCACAACCATCGCACGGGCTCAACACGAGCGGTTCGAATCAGGTGGCGCTCGCTTCCTTCACGTAGCTGACACCGCCGTCGGGCAGCTTCGCGATCACCTCGTCCACCACCGGCATCGTGTTCACGCTCCACGGATTGCTGAGCGCATACGTCCGGCCGCCGATGTGGAAGAGGTCGCCGTCATCGCAGAAGTACCGGCGCAGATTGTACTTGCCGCCAAGCTTCGCCTGTAGCGTTGCGGCCTTCTCCTGAAACTCCTCGGCGGTGAGCTCGCCGTCCACGGAGATCCATTTGTTCGGCGGCACCAACGCCGCGATCTGATCGAGAGGGAGGCCCGTGGCGAGCGCGGCCTTGACGACCTCGAACACCAGCCGGCGCTTCGTCAGGTGCGGGTGGACCACGCCATCGACCGTGAGATCGTACTTCGAGAAATCGAACTCGAACTGCTTGGCCTTCCGGCTCTCCTCGGCTTTCTTCTTCAGTTGGACGGTATAGGCGTCGGCCTCGGGTAGTGGAATCACCTGCTGCACATCCAATAGGACGCGGGCCTCCAGCGCATAGGGTCGCAGCCGGACGCAGCGGATGTCGAGCTCGTGCTCGTTGAGCCACAGCACCGAGGTTGTGATCTCCTTGGAGAATTCGGCCGACACCAGGACGATCCGAACGTCGCGCCCGAAAACATCCTCGTCGGCGGCGTCCCAGTTGAGAAATTGCAGCAGGCCGGTTTCCGGGTCGTCGGTGCTGTTGTTCTGCGCCAGATACCTGCCGTACACCTCCACCGCCTTGGCGAACGTCATGGCAGAGACCATCGCGGCGTACCGGACGGCCTGCAATTCCATGTGCCCGCCGTCCTCCGTCCGCTTCAGTTCGATCACGACTAGGTTGGCGTCGCGGTCAACGCCGAGGAGATCGACGCGGCGCTTGCTCTCGTCCCACTCGCAGAATTCCTCGGCGATGACGAGCGTGTCCGGCGCGATCACGTCGATGTGCTGCTTCAGCAGCCGTTGGAGATCGAAGCGTTCCACTATCTCTTGGGCGGCGAACGTGGTCCGGTCGAGCGCGATGATCGCGGTCTTGGTGAGTTCGTAGAGTGCCATGGACGCCCTCCGGCGCGGTTCGGGAACGCTTATCTTAACGTCATTTCGGCGGGCGCATTCCACCTGCGGCAGGTGCACCATCAGTCCGGCGTTCGAGCCCAATCGGGTCGGCTCTGGCGCGCTTTGCCGTTCGCCTCCGGTGGTTCGGCACCGAATTGGCACCCAATTGGCACCCAAATTTCGGATAACCAACCGAACTGAAGCGATCACGAACCAGCACGAATCAGCAGGTAAGTCTTTTACTATCCGGCACTAACGGGGATGAGCCGACCTGAGGCGAACTGAATCGGAATGGCCATCCACCGGTTGCTAAACCGTCGTAGGGTCAAAAGCTCTACCGGGGGTTCGAATGCCCCCCTCTCCGCCATTCCTAACGACTAGCTGAGTGGCCAATCAATTTCAGGATGGGGTGCTTCGCTTTCTTGGGAAACCGCTCCCTGACGGTGGCGGCTCGGTAGGGGGTGGAGGCTCGATGGCGCGGCTCGAGGGTGCAGCGGGGCAGCCTGGGAGGCCGGGGCAGTTTGGCTGCGTTTTCGACGATGGCTCACTGGTAATCTATTTGGGTAGATGCCCATTGACCGCAGAGAATTCGTCGCCGCGTTCGGATCGACGCTGGCCGCCGCCGGCGCATGCGGGTGGCTTCCCGCGCAAGCCAGCCCAGGCCAGAAGCCTTACGGGTCGGGTTCCTTTGGCGAATGGACGGAGGATGAATTCGGTCTTCCCGCGTTTCGCTATACGTGCGACCAGACGCGCGACCCGAGAGCCGTCACGCAGCTGGGCCCGGGCATTCTCTCGCCGACCGAGCACGTGCACCAGGTGGGCAACGACCGCCTGATCGCGATCGTTTCCAACTACGGCCACGTGCAGGTGCGGCAGGACGAAGGCGCGCCGAAGTATCTCAACGCATACGCGCCGGAGCGCAACCAATTCGGCGGCGGCATTGGCTACCTCACCGATGGGACGGAAACGCTGAGCACGGTTTATGCGGGCGGCGCGCACGGGTTCGAGCGGATTTTCGGCGCGGGCTACTTTCGCAAGAAGGCCGTGAGCGGCAGCTACGCCATCGATCAGGCGATTGTCGCGCCGTTCGGCGACGATCCGGTGCTGCTGTCCCAAGTGACCATCGCGAACCACAGGCAATCGCGCGCGGACCTGCGCTGGATCGAATATTGGGGATGCCTGGTGTATCAGTTCTCGTTCCGCTCGTACATCGAGCAGTTCGGCGGCGGCAGCGTGGTGGAGTTGCGCCGCAAGTTCGGCGACCGGTTCGCGCACACGTTTCGCGCCTTGGGAACGAATGCCGGACTGCTGGAGAGCAAGCGGTTCACGGGCCGCGCGCCCGAGGAAGAGCAGGTATTTCAGCGCATGAAGACGGGTTTGGCGACCCGCTCCAACCCGTTTCTGGCAGCTATAGAAGAGCCGGCGCCGGAAGCCGACTTCGACGATCTGAATCCGCCGGCGACGTTTCTGGTTTCGCTGGATGCGCCCGCGGACGGCTTCACCACGGATGCCAAGAGCTTCTTCGGCGCGGGAGGAGTGGGCCAGCCGAGCGGCATGGGGCGCGCGCTAGACGGCAGCCTGAGCGTCGGCGGGCCGGGAAGCGGATTGATCCTGGAGCGCCGGATCGCGCTGGCGCCCGGTGAACGGCGCACCCTCTATTTCCTGTACGGGTATCTTCCGCAGGGGACCGCAGTCGAGCCTCTGGTGAAGAAGTACCGGGGCAGCGCCACCACTGCCTGGAAGGATTCGAGCCAACAGTGGAAGGGCAGGGGACTGCGATTCGAAACCCCAGCCGAGCCGTGGGTGAAGCGTGAGACCGCCTGGCATTATTACTACCTGCGCAGCAGCCTGACTTACGACGATTTCTTCGGCGAACATATCCTATCGCAAGGCGGCATCTATCAATACTCGATGGGATTTCAGGGCGCCGCGCGCGATCCGCTGCAACACGCGCTGCCGTTTCTGTTCAGCGACCCGGAAATCGTGAAGGAGATTTTGCGCTACACGCTGAAGGAAGTGCGCGCAAACGGGTCCATCCCGTACGGCATCGTGGGACACGGCGTTATCATGCCGGCGGTCTCGGACAATTCCAGCGATATGCCGTTTTGGCTGCTGTGGGCGGCTAGCGAGTATGTGCTGGCCACGCGCGACACGGCGTTCCTGGACGAGCAAATCGCCACGTGGCCGCTGCGGGGTCCGGCGGCGGGCCAGGAGCCGGTGCGCAAGCTGCTGGCGCGCTGTTACAAGCATCTGGTGGAAGACGTGGGCGTGGGCGAGCATGGCGTAATGCGCATGCTCAACGACGATTGGAACGACGCGCTGGTCGCGTTCTGGGGGCAGCGCACCTTGAAAGAAACCGTGGTGAAGGGTGAAAGCGTGCTGAACTCGGCTATGGCGGCCTGGGTGTTCGACTATTACGCGCGCATGCTGGCTTACGCGGGCGGGGACGCCGAGACGATCGCGCATGCGCGGCAGCGCGCCGGGGAAAACCGCGAGGCCGCGCGCGCCCAGTGGACCGGCAAATGGCTGCGCCGCGCATGGCTGGGCCCCACCGCGGGATGGCTGGGCGAGAAGGGGTTGTGGCTGGAGCCGCAGCCGTGGGCCATCATCGGCGGCGCGACGGACGCGGAGCGGACCAAGCAACTGATCGCAACGATGGATGAGTTGCTGCGCCGCGATTCGCCGATCGGCGCCATGCAGATGAATCAGAGTCCGGACATCGCGTCGCAAACCATGGCGGAACCGGGCACATCGATCAGCGGCGGTATCTGGCCTTCGCTGAACGCGACGCTGGTTTGGGCGCTGGCGCAATCGAACGGCGAAATGGCGTGGGACGAATGGAAGAAGAACACGCTGGCGCGGCATGCGGAGGTGTATCCGGACGTTTGGTACAACACCTGGAGCGGACCGGACACTCTCAATTCCACGGTGAGTAAGCATCCTGGGGAAACGGTGAATGCAGGGTTTCTGCGCTACACGGATTTTCCGATTGCGAATTTGCATTCGCACGCGTGCACGCTGTATTCGGCGGCCAAGCTGCTGGGGCTGGAATTCACCGAAGCCGGGGTGGAGCTGGCGCCGCGGCTGCCGCTCGAATCGTACCGTTTCGATTCGCCGCTGCTGGGTTTTGTGAAAGGGCCGGGCGGCTACGAAGGTTGGTACGCGCCATCGAAGGCGGGCGAATGGCGCGTCCGTCTGAAACTGCCGGAGGGCGTGACAGAGCTGCACGGCAAGAGCGCGCCTGGAACACCGATGCGGTGGTCGCTGCGGCGCGCGTGAGCTAGGGCAGAAGAGCGGGCCTGCGAGGCCCGCGCAGGCTGCGAGCCTGCCCCACAAAATGGCGCTGGCGCCCCAGGTCCGGCGGGATCCGCCCGGCGCTGGAGGAGTTGATCCGGCAGGCGGCGCAAGGCGGCGTGCTGCACAACGACGACACGGGCATGCGCATTCTACGTCTGGCCCGCGAACCGGGTGACAAGCGGACGGGCACCTTCACCAGCGGCGGTTGGAAGCAGATGTGCGATGCGCTGCCGCGCAACACGCCCAAGCTGGAAGGCGTCAAAACCCTACTGGCGAACTGCATCGCCCATGAAGACGGCAGTTTGTGGAAGTGGCCGATCATTTTCCTGAAGAATGCCGTTATGTGCTGGAGACGCCGGGCGGTGTTTATCGCTATGATGGGCTGGCGAACCGAATTCCGGACTGGGCAAAGCCATCTCTTACCTGCTGAATCACTGGCCGAAGCCGACTCTCTTTCTCGCAGCAACCGGACGCGCCAATCGACAATAACATTGTCGAGCGTGCCCTGAAGAAAGCCATCCTGAACCGCAAGAACGCACTCTTCCACAAGACGGTGAATGGCGCCGCAGTGGGCGATCTGTTCATGAGTCTGATCCACACCCGCGAGCTGAACGGAGCCAATCCGTTCGATTATCTAACCGAGCTGCAAAGGCACGCCGAGGAGTTGAAGCGAAGTCCCGCGGAGTGGATGCCCTGGAGTTACCGAGAGACGCTGGCGCGGCCCGCCACGCCCGCTGCCGCATAATATGATAAATCCAGCCTGGCCGGAAAGGATCGTCTGCCGCCATTACGATCGGACCTGTTGAAATGCGGGCCAGAACGGGATTCCCGCAGCATGAAATCGGGAGACGTTTTTCGGGCAGCGACGAAAGCCGGCGAAAATGTTCCACGCCGGGTTCTATGCACGCCTACTTTCGACCGTGCCAGAACACCGATAGTTATTGGCTAATCCGGTTCTTTTCCCGGCGCTATTCGTCTGTCAAATGAAGGGGGTCGAGGCGAGGGTGGGTATCAGAATCAAGACTTCATCATTAGTGATATTTCTGGCGGTCTTGTGCCATCTGATGTTCTCCCAAACGGCCGCTCGGGCATGGTCTCGACGGCGAAAAGCGGCAGGCTTGGGTCGAGCCGCGCAATCGCCGCCCGCAACGCGCCCGCTAAGCCCGGCGTGCCAGCCCCGCACCGCACGATCAAGGTCGCGCGACCGCTGTACTCTTGCGCCAGCGGCAAGTAGAGTTGCAGCGTCGCTTCGCCCGCCAGGGATCGCACCACGGCATCCTTCACCACTCCCACGATGGCGATCGGGGGACGCGCCGGTCCGCTGAAATCCGGCGCGGCAATGCGCTGGCCGATCGCGTTGCCGCCCGGCCAAAGGCGCCGCGCCAGCCGTTCATTCACGATTCCCACGCGAGGCGCGCCAGCGCGGTCTTCGGCGGTGAATTCGCGCCCTGCGACGAGAGGGATGTGCAGCGTGCGAAAGAAGCCGGGCGCGATCGCATCGTCGTCCACACGCAAGCCGAACTCGAACTCGTTGCCCTGGAACTCCCGCAGCGGCGGCTCCGCGCCCGCATGGAAAATGGCGCGGCGGCCAAAGAATTCCTCCGGCGGGACGGTCAGTCCCAGACTCGCCGCGGCGACTCCGGGCAGCGCGCGCGCGCGTTCCAAAAGGGCCGCGTAGAAGCTCACCCCTTGGGCGGATGAATATCCTTGAACGTCCAAATCCACCGACGCCAGCAACACGTCTTCCGGCTGCGCCACGGGATTCGCACTGAGCGCCCGGCGCATGGTGGCGATGCCGGTCCCCGCGCCGGCCAGCAACACCAGCGAGAGCGCGGTCTGTACGGCGATCAGGCCTCCGCGCACGCGCGAACCGGCGCGGCCCGCGCCCGGCGATCCGTCCTTCAGCGACGCGGTCAGGTCCACCTGCGCGGCCCGCCGCGCCGGCGCCAATGCGAACAGCAGCCCGGAAATCAGCGTCAGCAGCAACCCGAAGCCGAGTACGCGAACGTCAAGTTGCACATCCACGCCGCGCATGGTGTAGGCGTTCTGGTTCACCGACACCGCCAGTTGCGCAACCACGGGCGCCATCAGGATTCCGAGCAAGCCAGCGCACGCCGCCAGCAGCGCGCCTTCCGTCAGGAACAGTCGCATCAGGCGCGCGCGGCCCGCGCCCAGCGCGACCCGGACGGCCACCTCGCGCCGGCGCGCCGCCGACCGCGCCAACGTCAGATTCGCGACATTCGCGCAGGCAATAAGCTGCAATAGCGCCACGCAGGCCAGCAGCAGTCCCAGCAAGCGGCGCAACTCCGCGCGGTCGTCGGAGTCCAGTCCCAGGCCGGAGACCAGGGCCACCGTGCGCCTATGGTTGGTGGCCGGATAAGCCTCCGCCAGACGCGCCGCTACCGTCGTCGTTTCCGCCTGCGCCGCCGCCAGCGTGACGCCGGGCCTCAGCCGTCCGAAGATGCGCAGCCATCCGCTGGCGCGGTTCCGTAGCGTGCCCGGCGTCATACGTGGCATGAGTATCGGTTGCAACGTGACGGGCGCCCACACATCGGGTTGAAACTGCATGCTGGTGCCGCGCAGCTCGCGCGGCGCCACCCCAACCACAGTGATAGCGTGGCCGTTCAGGTGAATCGCGCTTCCCACTACGCGCGGATCGCCGCCGAACGCGCGCTCCCAAAATGCGTGGCCGATCACGGCGATGGCCGGCCCGGCTTCGCTTTCGTCAGCGTCGGTAAGCAAGCGGCCGGCAGCCGGGATTGCTCCCAGGACCGCGAAGTAGTTTCCGGAGACGAGCGCCACGGCCACCCGCTCGCTCGCGACGCCCTTTGCGAGGCTGACGCGCGCGCCGGCTTCGGCCGCCACCCCGGAGAAGCTGCGCAATCGATCGCGGTAATCCCGGTAATCGGGATAGCCCATGTTGCCCAGGAACTGGCCGGCTTGCCAGCGTTCGAAGACGGCCAATGCGCTGGGATCTTTCACGCCGGGCATGGGGCGCAGCAGCACGGCGTCGATCAGGCTGAAGACGGCAGTGTTGGCCGCGATTCCGACTCCCAGCGCCAGCGCCGCCGCCACGGTGAAAAAAGGACTCCGCCGCAGCATCCGCACAGCGAACCGCACATCCTGGAAGAAAGCGTTCATGCGAATAGGACGCCGCCGCGCCCGCGAGTGTTAACGAATTGACTTAACGTTCATCATCGTGTACCGTAAAGCTCATAAAGGCTATTATCCTGGGTGTTATGAAGAAATCGCAAGCGTCTTTGAAAGCGCCCATACCGGTGACACGCGCCGTCCGCAAGCTGGGCCACGATGTGCGCGATGCCCGGCGGCGGCGGCGCATACCCGCCGCGATCCTGGCCCAGCGCGCCTCGATCAGCCGGACGACCCTGCACAAAGTGGAGCAGGGAGACCCGGGCGTCTCGCTGGGCACTTACGCCACCGTGCTCTTCGTTCTGGGTATGGCCGACCGCCTGGCCGATCTGGCGGATCCCAAACACGACGCCGTGGGCATGGAACTGGAAGAGGAGCGCCTGCCACAGCGCGTCCGGCTCGCGCGCGGGAACAAACATGGATAAGGAGGTTCTCGTCCATGTGGACCTCCAGGGCACGCCGCACCTCGTGGGCCGGTTGTGGGGGCGCATGCGCAAGGGCAGGGAGAGCGCCACCTTTGAATACGATAAGAACTGGCTCGCGCATCCCGCTCGCTTCTCCCTGGAGCCTGCCCTGACACTCGGACCCGGCCCTTTCCACGCGTCATCCGGCAAGCCGCTGTTTGGCGCCATCGGCGACTCCGCACCGTACCGGTGGGGACGGGCCTTGATGCGGCGCGCCGAGCGCCGCCGCGCGCAGCGCGATGGTGAGACGCCGCGTACCGTTCGAGAAATCGACTACCTGCTTATGGTGGACGACGAAGCGCGGCAGGGCGCACTGCGCTTCGCCGGGCGCGAAGGAGGACCCTTCCTTGCCGCGTAGGGATCCGCGAAGATACCGCCGCTGATCGAACTGCCGCGCTTGCTTACGGCGGCCGAGCATGTCACGGCCGATAGCGACACGGATGAAGATTTGCGCCTGCTTCTGGCGCCCGGCTCGTCGCTCGGCGGCGCACGTCCCAAGGCATCTATCCGCGACCGCGACGGCCATCTGGCCATCGCCAAATTCCCGAACAAAAGAGACGAAATCAATGCGGTGCTGTGGGAGGCCGTGGCTCTCACGCTCGCGGCGAAGGCTGGCATCGCGCTACCCGCCTGGAAACTGAAAACCGTCGCCGGCAAGCAGGTGCTCCTGCTGCCCCGTTTCGACCGCGAGCGCGGCATGCGCGTGCCGTTTTTGTCGGCAATGAGCATGCTTGACGCCACAGACCATGAGACTCGCAGCTACCTGGAGTTCGTGGATGCCCTCCGCCGGCACGGGGCCTCGCCCCAACAGGACATGCGCGCCCTATGGCGGCGGATCGTTTTCAGCATCATGATCTCGAACACCGACGACCATCTGCGCAATCACGGCTTTCTCTATGCCGGGCCCGCGGGGTGGCGGCTGTCCCCGGCCTACGATCTCAATCCGGTGCCCACCGATATCAATCCGCGCATTCTGGCGACAGCCATCGATCTGAGCGACTGTACCGCTTCGCTTAAGTTAGCGCTGGAAGTCGCCGCGTATTTCGAGCTGGATCGGAACGAGGCGCGCAAAACCGCAGCCGAAGTGGGACAGGCGGTGTCGGCCTGGCGGCGGGAAGCGAGGAAGCTCGGCCTCACCGCGCCGGAAATCGACCGCATGTCGTCGAGCTTCGAGCACGAAGATCTTAGGGATGCGCTGGCTGGCCAGCCATCCGCCACGACCACATCAGGAACGAAGTCGAAGTCAGATCGATAGCCGGCTCGGTAGTGCTGTAAGACTGCACATTGTCGCGGTAGACGGCCTTTCGCGATGGATTATACGGTCCGTCATTGCCATTGAATATCTTGAATGTATCGATGCCGTTGGCCGGACAGAGATGCATGCCCGGAAGAGTGCCCGCGGTAGCCGCGTAGGACGGGCCTTCCGTCGCCGCGCCCCACAACACCGGTACGCCACCCGACGTGCCGTTCAGCGCTCCGGCCAGGTTGGCGACCTGGTGCTGGATGCAGTTGGGAAACGTGGCGGAACCCTCGCCCACAATGAATGACGATCCCCAGGGGTTCGCGCCCAGGATGTTGGCCAGCCATTGGCGCGAGTAAGTGTCATAGGAGCTTTCGCCGGTCAGATAATGAGCTTCGCCGGCCATCACGGAAATGCCCGCGCCGTGTGACGTCGTATCGCTGTTCCAGGCGTCGCCGAAACCCCACGCATCGTTACCGGCTTGTGCGATGGCATCGCCGACCTGCGCCAGCAGTTGGCCGCGAATACTGGCTTCAGTAACCGGCAGGCCGCCCGGATTGCCGGCCAGGACCAACGCCCGATACAACTCGAAGTGCGCCAGCCCGCTGACATCGTACAGATTCAAAGTGTCGGCGTAACCTGCATCGTAGATCTTAGCTATGTAGTTACTTGCAAATTGCGCCGCCTGCGCCAAGTAAGTCATGGGATCGGTAACAGGCAACCCGGGCGGCAGATTCCCGCCGCTGGCCTGTAGTGCGAAGTACAGCTCCGTGGCGCCTAACTCCATGTCATCGTCCCACACCGTCTCGGGATATCCGTCAAACGGCATGATCGTGAGCAGGCACCCGGCGCCGCAAGTGCCACTGCCCACCGACGCGGCCGGGTCGGCATAGGACGTGTCCGCCAGCGCGAAAATATCTTCCGCGTTCTTGAGACACCGATCGGCCAAGCCCGCATTAGATTTGCGATTCAGTTGGTAGCACTCCGCAAACGCCGCCGCCAGGCGCCCCGCCAGATTCGGACTGATAGGCGATCCCGCCGGTCCGGCGACAAATACCGGACGATGACAGATGTACTGCGCCGCGCTGTTACAACCGTCCCAATCGTCGTCCGCCTGGGGCAGCCGCCAGATATCGTAGTCGCTCAGGAGGTTGCGAAAGTTGACCCAGCTTTGGCTGTTGCCGACCTGATAGTAGAGCGTCTTCGTAGTATCGTTCCACATCTTCATCAGAAACTCGATGCCGAAGCTGGCCTCCGGCACGAAGTTCGCCGAGGTGGGCGCGCCGGAGGCGGTCCCGGCGTACGAAATGGAATTGGGCGGCGCGGGCGGATTCACGGGAGCCTGCGCGCCCATCTGATTGGGAAAATCGCGAATCCCTATTTCTTGCAGTGCGACCGTGTAACTGACGGTCTCAACGTATTTCATATAGTCGCCCGCATCCCACCAGCCGCCGGACGCGTCAATCACCGCGCCGGTGGGGGTCAGAGGCGTGCCGGTGGTCGCGATCGAATCGTCGCTATTCAATGGCGGAGTTTGAAAGACGCTGGCCTTCGCGTCGTTCAAATGGCCGGGCGCCGTGCGCAGCGCATTGGGGATATAGTCGGGTCCGTCCCGTTCCGTCTCGTAGAAGAACCTCGTGTTCAGCAGCAGCCCGGGGTAGAGTGTGGCGGGATCCTGCACGGGAAAGACAGGCGAGACGGCCGCTGCCGGACCCGCCACCGAGATGCTATAGCCGTTTCCGGCCGGAACCGTAAAATCCAGCGCGTACACCGAGTAGGTTAAAGTGGCGCTGTCGCTCCACGTGCCCAGCAGTGCGCCGATCGGCCCCGAATACACGGTCTGGCCGCCCGAGTTTAGAACGCTAAACGTCGCGCCCGTTTCCGCGGCGGTGGACATCAGATAGGCCCGAAACGGCGGACTGCCCACTTCGTAACCGGCCTGGCTGACACGCACGTATGCGGACTGCGCCTGGGCCACGAGCGCCATGAGGGAGAGAATTCCCAATCGCATCTTGACGCAAGTATACCGTGCCTTGCGGGCCCGAAGTGGGGCAGGCTCGCAGCCTGCGCGGGCCTCGGAGGCCCGCTCTTCGGCGGAGCTAAAGCCAGAGCTTCCGCGGCAGGCGGCCTGCGAGGCCGCCGCAGGCTGCGAGCCTGCCCCACCTATCTCCGGGCCTTGATCGCCTCGGCCATCTTGTCGCGCACCCGGCTGAGCGGCAGACGCGCTGTGTCCAGATCCGGTGCGGCGTTCTGGCGGTCCGCGTACAGGCATCCCACCGGCTTGTGGTCCACCACGATGGGAAAAAGCGCAAAGGCGGCGGGCTCCATGGCAGTCACCAGCGCGCTGCGGTCGTACCGTCCGTCGCGCGAACAATCGATCAGCACATCGCTCTTATAATGCAGAGCCGCGCGCACCGGTCCATCCAGGCGGTCCACCGGAAAATCAAACCGGCTGAGAACGTTTTCGACCGCTCCCCCGCTCGCCAGCCGGCCGCGAATGGAGGTGTGATCGTCATTCAGCATGCCGAACACCGCGCGATCGAAGCCGGCGCCAAGCAGTGCATCGAGCAGCGCGCTAATGACCGCCGTCAGTTCGAACCCGCCGCACAACGCGCGGCCGGCAGTTTCAGCGGCCTCATCCAGCGAGCGCCAGCCGGCCGCGTCAAACACCGGCGCCGACGCCAACAGGCGGCGCGCCCGCTCGGCCTGCCGGTCGAGCCGCAGGCTGCCGCTGGGGATGCCCAGCGCCGCGAACGTGGTCTGCGTTTCCCGCAGCGCGGCGTCCGCCATGCGGCGCAGATCGCCGGCCGGGACCGACGCCTGCCGCCCTTGCGGATTGATTACGCAAGCATGCCCCAAGACCGACGGTCCGTCGATAGCGGCGCCGTCCCGGTACATGGCGTGCGTCAGGCCGTGCGCGCAGTCCGTGATGGAAGCCAGCGAGCGGTCCATGGGAGATCCCACCAGCCCGCCCAAACCGCGCAGGCACACATAGATTTTGGGCGGCATGTTCCAGCCGGTGGCCACATGCAATCCAACCTCGTCCCATGAGAAATCCAGCACCCGCAGGCATGCCGCGCGCTCACCGATGTTTTCCTCGTGCATGGTCAGGATGATTTTCGAATACTTCTCCGGACTATGGCAGGCGATCAGCACTTCGCCCAAATTGCGGAACAGGCCGCAGATATGCGCCTCATCGGGGCGCGGATAGCCGATGGACGCCGCGATCTCCCGGCTATGCACGGCGCTCAGCAACGAAAGGAGCATCAATTCGCGCAGGCCCGGCGAGCGGTTCGCATAGTGCTCGATATACCGGATAGTGCTAACCAGGTTGCGCAGCGTATCCCAACCCATTAGCACGATACCGTGCGGCACGCTCAGGATGGGCCGGCCCGAGCGGTTATACAACGCGGAATTGGCCGCGCGCAGGATTTGCGAAGTGAGGCCCAGATCCTTGAGCACTACGCGCGCCAGGGCGCTGGAACTGCCGCCGTCCAAATCTAGGGTGCGCGCTACGACTTCAGTGGCGTGCTGGCCAAACGGCGGCACGCCTTCCTCGCGGGAAATGCGCTCGACACAGGACTCCAGCTTCTTTTGCCGGGTCGCAGACAGTTCCGTCTCGTTCATACACGTCCACTGGGGACAGCCGTCCTGTCACTCTCATCGGCAGTTCGGCGCAAATCCTGGTATTCTGGCGGGTTCATGACCGAGTACCCCCTGTTGAACGCCCTGATCTTCGCCTCGCTGGGGGTCGCCGTGTTCGCTCTCGCCGGCGCGATTTTGCTGAAGGTGACGCCGCTGAAACTGTGGCGGGAACTGGTGGAAGAGCGCAATGTGGCGGTGGCCATTTTCGCCGGCGCGGTGGCCATCGGCATCTGCATGATCGTCGCCGCCGCCATGCATTGAATAAACCCTGCAGAAATTTGTGGGGCGGGCAATTTTGCCCGCAGCCGGCTTTCAGCCGGCGCTATCCACGCACAGCCACAAACCGGTAGCAGCCGAGAATACTCCCGGCAAGCTGGCGACCCCGACCGGTCTCTTGGCAAAAACCACAACCAAGTACTGACCGTGGACGCTATGGAAGCATGATCTCGACACTATGCCACGGGCTCCGGGGGTACAGGGCGGTAGGTGGAGTCCGCCGCGATGGAAATGGTTCGGTAGAGGTTGCCGGCCGCTTCGCGCACTACTCCCGCGCTGACACTCGATTCGTTCGCGATTTCCAATAGCTTTACGGATTGTCGCCACGTGCCCTTCGTCGAGCTGATAGAAGCTCCCCCAAAAACGCGGCCGGCAATGCGGGGTTCCACACTTATGGTGGAAAATCCGCCAACAAGCCGGAAGATTCGCCTGGTGATTATCCGATTTCTTGAGCATCGGGCATAGCCGATGGCGCTAAGGCGCTTGACGAGCCGGGCGGCTCGTATTATCCTCTATACGGGTATTAATCTCTTATGTGTCCGCAACGCTTCTTGTTCCTGATTTTGCCCGTCCTCGCCATCGCCCAGCCCGGGGCTCTGGCGCAGAATCGCACCGCCAATCCTGACAACTACTTCCCCGCCCCAACAATATCGCTCAGCTTTAGTAACCCGCCTGCTGCGGATAACTCAGTGGTCGCGGTCGATACACCCTTCAACGTCGGCGACAACCCGACCTTCCAATATGGATGCTGGGCCGTAAATCTAAACCTCCTCGGCAGCGGTAGCCCCTTTACCAGCGTAGCCGCCATCGCGGAGGATTACGATACCGACGTACCGAACGGTACGACCGAGGAGCAAGGTTCGAATGGCTGCACCTAGGAGCCGGCGTCTAACACCGGCATCGTAATCGTGCGGCACCTCGTAAACGGCTCGCTCAGCCCCCCGCTCTTTACAACCTTTATTCTCTAATCGACACGGGCATTTTCCCGTAGGAGGAGGACAGCATGAAAGCACCTTTAGCGTTGTTAGCGGCCACCGCGGCGGTTGCCTCCGCAGGCGGCGCGCCGGCCGCGGGGCAACCCCGTTTCAGCACGATATATAATTTTACGGACGGATTTCCGCTGGCGATTTCCCGCATCGGAGGCGTGATCTACGGCGCGTTCCAGAAAAGGGTGAATAGCTTCTATACGTGCGGCCTCGTCTTTTCGCTGGAGCCCAGCAGCGGGGTTGCATCCGGCGAGCAGTGGAAGGAGACCGTGCTCTATCACTTTCCCGACAGCGGCGACGCCTGCGAGCCCACTACCGCTCCGATTCCCGGCCCAGGCGGTGCTCTGTACGGCCTCGCAAGCGCATTGTACGAGCTGCAACCGCCCGCCGAGCCAGGCGGCACCTGGACCGAGTCGGTTGACTATAGCCTAAGCGCACCGGTTAGCAGCCTTGTTTACGGGCCGGCGGGTTCTTTTTACGCGCTGAATGTGGACGGGGGCATTTATTTCGACGGGGACCTGTTGCAACTGACGCCCCCTGCAGCACCCGGCGGATCATGGATGGGCACAGACCTCTTCGACTTCCCGGGCGGTCATAGCGCGCTGGCCCTGAACAGCCTGGTTGCTGGCCCTGACGGCCTGCTCTACGGCACTTCCACGTTCGGCAGCAGCATTGGGGGGTATGGAACGGCCTTCCAGTTGTCCCCCCCGGCCAGTGGCGCCGGCTGGAATTTGAAGATACTCCACAACTTCGGCGCCTATGCGGGCCGCGGCGCCGGCGATCCTATCGCGCTAACCCCCGCCAGCGACGGCACGCTATACGGAATAACGTACGGCCCCAACCAGTTTGGCGGCTTGGGGCAAAGCGTCGTCTTCCAACTCACACCGCCCGCATCCGGAGACGGAGACTGGACCTACACCGTGCTGTTTCTCGTCCACGATGCTACCCTGGACTCGCCGCTGGTGCTGCGCGGCGGCAATCTCTACGGCACGTATTTCACGCCATCGGGAGGGGTGGTGTTCGAGCTGCAACCGCCAGCCGCGTCCGGCGGCGCCTGGACCGTGAAATACCTGCATGAGTTCACCGATGGCCAAAATCCCTTCGGTCCGCTCGTCATGGACGAAAACGGCGTGGTTTACGGCACTACCGGGGCGACGCTCGACAATAACGTGCAAATCGGTACGGCCTACCGACTTGAGACTCAGTAGCTTGGCCCGGAGCAACTTGGAAACCGCCTCGGGGCGGCCAACACGTCGCCCTTTAAGTACTACGGTTTTGGGGGGCGGGCAATTCTGCCCGCAGCCGGCTTTCAGCCGGCCCTGGCCGCCTAAAAGGCGGCTGCGGCCAAGATTGGCCGCCCCAAAACCAAACTGACCCACTACGTAGGCCACAGATGTTTCCGATGGCGCCAACTTATCAGCCTCCCTCTTAGCCTCGCCCTCGGGAGTGTCTTCCATCGCTGAGATCTCGTCTCGAGAACCAGTGCCAGGCCTTTTTGAACGTCCAGCCTTCTTCACCGGACTCCGTGGTAACTTCTATCTATGGCATTCGAGTCCGATAAAGTCATGTTCGAGATCTACCGGGAGACCCAGTATTCCGGCAAATACCGGGTGGTCTACTTTACCGAACTGCAGGATCATAACAAGGAATCCGAAATCAACCACGCGCTGAACGGCGAGCATTACTACGACGGCTTCATCAAGAACTACCGCAAGGACGAGGCCAAGCAGATCATCGAGGACTGCCTGACGCGGTTGAACGGCGGCGAAGCAGTGGAACCGCTGGAGATCGAGCGCGCGCTGGGCGACCACGCCGCCTGAGAATCCGGTGCAGATTACCCGCTACGCCAGCCTCTCCGAGCAGCAGTTTCTGGGGTGCGTGAGCGCATTCACCGATGCGCTGACCGGTGAGTTGAACTCCGCCGCCATGTACCTGCGCAAGCTGGAGGGCCAAGCCAAAGGCGCCGCCTTCGCTTATGAGATGTCGCTCGACCGGCACCGCTACGGGGCGCTGACGGTGCTGGATCGGTGGGGCGCGCTGGTGGCCGCGTTCGGCGCACATATGACGCTCAGCCGCTATCCCGGCATCGTGGCGGAAGCGCCCGCGCGCCTGCGCACCGCCGAATCGATTTTGGAGAGCGCGAATCACGTGATCGACGCAGCCGGCGCGTATGCGAGCGACGTGGTGGAAGCCTGCGTGCTTGCGTTCCAATCGCTGGCGGGCACCTTCGCCGAAGAGCGCCTGGCGGCGTCGCAGTCGGCGCAATTGGGTCCGATGCTGCCGGACGAATTCAAGCAGGCGCGGGGGATCTTTCTGCGGGATCTGGCGGCGCGGTGAGGGGGAGGCCACCCGCCAAGAACTGACAATGACTGTGGGGCAGTCCTCCAGGACTGCGCCGGGCCTCCAGGTCCGGCGTACGGCGAACTTCGTTTCCCGAAGAGCGGGCCTGCGAGGCCCGCGCAGGCTGCGAGCCTGCCCCACAAGGCGCCGGAACGTCAGCGGGGGTTTACACCCAGGCGCGGAACCACTCGCGAAACTCGTCCAGCGCGGCTTGCGTTTCCCGCGCCAGCGGCACGGGCGGCGGACCGGTCTTGATGCCGCGCGCGGCCAGCGCGGCCTTAATGGCGACCGGCGTCGGGAAACTGTCGATACGTTCCAGAAATTCGTGCAGGCGGGCGTCCAGCCGTGCGGTTTCGGCTTCGTCGTGCCGCGCGATGGCCCGATCAAGGCCCAGCAATAGCTCGGGCACGGCGCATGCCACGCCTGAAACCACGCCGTCGGCGCCCGCACGGCGCGCCCGCGCGAAAATGGCGTCGTGTCCCACCAGCAGCGTATACGGATGCTCCCGCTTATGCCGGCTCAAGACTTCGAAGTTATCCCAATCGCCGCTCGAGTCCTTGATGCCCGCGAAGCGGCCGGTAGCAAGTAATTGCAACGCCGTTTCTCCGTCGATCCCGCTGGTGAACGCTGGAATATTGTACAGATAAATAGGCGCTCCGCGGCTCATCTCCGCGAACCGCATGTAAAACTCGCGGATTTCCGGCTGCCTGTAACGGAAGAAGTAAGGCGGCATCAGCAGCAGGCCGGCCGCGCCCGCCGCACTGGCCTCGCTTCCCAACGCCAGCGCGCCGTCCAAAGCCGAGTGCGAAACGCCCGCCAGCACCGGCACGCGGCTGCGCTTCACCGCCAGGTAAACGAGCCGCACGCGATCGTCGCAACTCAGATTGACGAACTCGCCCGTGGAGCCCAGCAAGGCGATGCCTTGCACGCCCGCCGCGCACAGAAAATCGATCAATTCGAGCGTGGCGCCTATATCGGGCTCGGTACCCCGCTTGTGGGGCGTCACCGCGGCCGCGATCACGCCGGAAAAAGGCTGCGTCATTTTGCGTTATTTTACCAGCAGAGTGACCACGATGTTACGGAATTCCACGGGACCACGATCGCCCTGCAGCAGGATCGGTCCGGGCTCGCCTTCGTTGGCGTCGCAGGCGATCGCGGTCAGCCCCTCGACGATCCCGTAAGTCACCGTCTTGTCGTTCAGCGTGACCGTCACGTGGCGTCCCACCAGCCGTATGTCGAGAGTCTGCCATTCACCCGCCGGCTTGCTCGCATTCTCATTGGGCGCGATGCGGCTATATAGCGCCCCGTTGGAGTGTGTGTCGACCGGCCGGCCGTAATCTTCCAGAATCTGCACTTCGTAGCGCCCGCGCAGGCCGATGCCGCTGTTGCTATGGGCCGGCGTGCGGAATTCGACGTGCAGCTTGAAGTTGCGGAAGTCGACGTTGCTCAAAAGGTCGGTGGCCGCGCCATTGCCCTTCAGGATGCCGCCCTCCACGCTCCAGCCGGAGGCCGGGTCGGCAGTGAGCCCGTGCCAGTTGGAAATATCGCGGCCGTTGAACAGGTCGATCGACCGCCAGGCGTGCCAGGTGCCATCGTCGGTGTCGGTAAGTTCCGGAGCGCGGGCGGCGGTCCATTCGAGCCTGGTGTCTCCCGACGCGAAGGCGCCCTGCAGCTTGCCGCCGGCAAGATGAGCGCGGTAATCCCGATGCACGCCGTGGCCGTCGTAAGTGAACCGCAGCTCGTTGTTCTCGATCCAAATATGCTGGATATCGTTCAGGTCGCCGCCCGGAAAGCCGACGAACCTGCCTTTGATGTGGTCCGTGCCGGCGCCCTCCACTTCCAGCCACCAAGCCCGCCCTGCGGGCGAATGCTGTACGGTGATGTCCCAGCGCCCGTTGAAGTCCGGGGCCGCGGGCCAGGCAGCCGGGGCCAGCAGCAAGAAAATGGCGAGGTTACGGAGCATGATTTCCTGCGGTTTAATCTATCATATGCGCGTTTCCGTCGAGCCGTGCGTCATATTCGAGTAGCCATGGCAGAGTCTCCGTTCGAAACCAACTGGAGGGCGGGCAATTCTGCCCGCAGCCGGCTTTCCGCCGGCTCTGGCCGCCTAAAAGGCGGCTGCGGCCAAGATTGGCCGCCCTCCAGTTGGTTTTTGACGGTGCCCCGGTGCGTGCGCACACTGCTCCTGGCGGCGGTCTGCTGCTCGGCCGCGCACGCCGCGGTGATCGGCGGCGTGGTGCTCGATCATGCCACGGGGCGTGCGCTGGCGCGCTCGCTGGTGACGTTGCGCCCGATCGACGGCACCGGCGGCAAGCCGCAGTCCGCGCGCGCCGGCCGCACCGGACAGTTCTCATTTAACGTGAGCGCCGGCATGTACCTGCTGCGTGCTTCGCGCGACGGTTTCGCGCCTTTCCAATACGGGCAGAAGGAGTGGAAATCGGCCGGCAGGCCCATGTCCGTCGCCCAGGACGGTACCCTCTATCTCGATATCCGCCTGCGGCGTTACGCGGCGATTTCCGGCACGTTGCTCGACGAAAACGAAATCGGCATCCCCGACCAGAAGGTGGTCGCCTATCCAGCCACGCAGCCGCTGCGCATCGCGGCATCCGCCACCACCGACGACCGCGGCATCTATCGCATTCACGGCCTGGAGCCGGGCACTTACTATGTGCGCGCCGCCGCCAAGCAACTGGAGGATGGCTCCGGCTTGCTGCCCACCTTCCACAAAGAGACCATGTCGGTGGACCAGGCCATGACCGTGGATGTGGAACTCGACCAGCAAGCCGACGATATCGACGTTCGCCCCCTGCCCGGCAAGCTGTTTCGCGTCTTCGGCCACGTGGTGAGGCCCCCCGCGCCGGTAACTGTAAGTCTGATATCGGATGTCGGCCGGGTGCAGACGAAGACTGCCAGTGCGTTCGCCTTCGAGCAAGTTGCGCCGGGGACCTATGAGCTGATCCTCGACGGCGACGATCCTTTCGGCCGCGGCAAAATCGGATCCTACCAGGAGATCGCGGTGGATAAGGACACGGAACTGTCACTGCAAGCCACTTCCTGGCGCGAAACCGAATTCCACATGCAGGATGAGAAGGGCAAGGCGGTGGATGTGGCGAACGCGAAGATCACCGCGCGGCGCAAGGACCTGGATGGCGGCGGGCGCCCCGAGGTTCTAAAGCTGGTGGACGGCCGCGCGCCGCTCGGGCCGGGACGCTGGGAGATGTCCGTGGTTTCGCCGCCGGGTTACTATACAGTCCAATTGACCGGCATTTACAGCATTGCGGATGTGCCGGGCCGCGGCGACGGCTGGAGCGAGGTGATGTTGCGCGGCAACGACTCGGTTACGATCAAGCTCTCTTCGCGTCCGGCGACGATGCATGGCCTGGTCAACGGTCCGGGGCAGGAGCCGGCGCCCGGCGCGCCGGTGTATTTGGAGGCTTTCGATAAGGACACCCAAAAGCGGTTGGGGGAACTGCGCACGGTCCGCACCGACCTGCGCGGCCAGTACCATTTCAACGGTCTGGCGCCGGGGTTGTATCGGATACTGAGCACGTTTGAATATGAGAAGCCGGAGGCGGATAGCATGACCGCCGCCGGCGCGCGGCCGGTGACTTTGTCTGAAGCCACGGATACGGGGCAGGATTTGGATTTGTATGCGCCGCCGTAGGGGGGCAGAATCGCAGCCTGCGCGGGCCTCGCAGGCCCGCTCTTCGGCGAGCGAAGCTCGCCCAAGCGGGGCTGAAATCCAGGCTAAAATCCCCGCCGGCGGCGCATGGCGCCGCCCTACTGCGCCTTGCCCTGATACTCCTGCACCTCGTTCTGCAGCCACGTGCGCAGTTGCGACGGAGAGTCGGGCGTAAGGGCCAGCCCTTTCTGGGCGGCCTCTATTGCCTTGGGGAAATTGTCATTCAGCGCGTAGGCTTCCGCCAGATATCCCAGCGCGCCGGGATTCCTGCCTTTGGCCAACTCATCGGCACGCAAGGCGAAGCGCAGCGCGGCGGGATAATCGCGCAGCGATTTGACGCCCGTCTCGGCGGCGCTTTTCACGGCTTCGATCAGTTGCTGCGGCGTGGCATCCGGACTATCTCCGATGCGCCTGAAATACGCCACGCTGGCTTCGGCATACGGGCGCGCCTCGGCCTCGCGTTTACCCTCTACCAGCAGGTTGGCCACGCGCCCTTGCATCTCCGCGCGCAGCAGCGGATAAATGGTGTTGGCGGTATCGCGCTGCACGATCCCATCCAGGATTTCGGCCGCTTTGCGCAGGTTTTCGAGCGACTCGGCGTTGTGCCCGGCGTAGCCGTGAATCAGGCCCAGCGAGCGAAAAGCATCGAAGCGCCGGAAGGCCGCGCCCACGTTTTCCGGATCCGCCGCCGCCAGCTCATCTAGGACCGGAACGGCCTGCTCCACACTGGCCAGCCCCGCATTGAGATCGTGCAACTGACCCTGGTTCCAGCCGACGTGGACCAGCATGATGGCCTTGAGTTGGCGCACGTCGGCAGTCTGTTGCTCCGGCTCCGGCAGCCGCGCCAGCGTGTCCAACGCCGCTGTGTAATCTTTGATTCCCTCGCTTGGATTAGGCGTCGAGTCGATCCGGCCAATGGATTCGTAAGCGGCGGCCAGCAATTTGAGGACGGCAGGGTTGGCGGGGTCGATGCGCAGGGCCGCTTCAAACTCGCCCACGGATTTCCGCAAATAGGCCAAAGGCGCGTCCGCGTTGAAGCTGACATAACCGCTCTTCTCGCTGAGTTGTTTGCCGAAGAAATACCAGCCCGTGCCCGCGTCCCGCAGGCTGCGGACGTCGTGCGGATTGGAAACCGCGATTCGCTCGAACGCCTCCGCCGCCTGGCGCAGCCGGGTGAACCCTTCGCTGTATTGGCCGGCGATGGCCAGCGAGCCGCCAAGCTGCTCCTGGATAGACGCGAACGTACGCCGGGCGGAGATATTATCCGGATGCTCCTGCAACAAAGGCTCGACGATCGCCAGCGCCTTGCGGTCGATGGCGATAGCCTGCGCCGTATCGCCCAGCCGGTCGCCCAAGCCCAGGCGGCGGCCGAAGATCGTGCCGAGTTGCAGGTAGCCGTCGGCCAATTCCTGCCGCAGCGCGGGATCGTCGCTCTTGCTGGCGGCCAGGCGGTCGAGGTATTGCAGCGCGCGGCGCGACATGTCCGCCTGCACTGGCAGTGTGCCGGGAACCTTGCCGACCGAATCGTACAGCTCGAACAGCAGATAGTTGGCCAGCTTGCGCGCATCGTTGAAGCGCTGCTCGGCGTTGGCCCGTTCCCGCCGGGCGATGCGCGCCTGCCATAGAGTGCCGGCCAGACCGGCGGCCAGAGACAGCGCCAGCACGGCGGCCGCGGCCACCGCCACCCGATTGCGCCGCACGAATTTGCGCGCCACATACAGACGGCTGCGCGCCACCGCGGCCACGGGCAGCCCGTCCAAATAGCGGCGAATATCGTCGGCGAACTGGGCCGCGGAGGCGTAGCGTTCTTTCGGATTCCGGGCCAGCGCCTTGAGCGTAATGCTGTCCAGATCGCGATCGGCGCCGGGCGGCGGTGCATCCTTGGTGGTGATCGCCTGCACCAGCCCCGCGGGACCGAGTTTGGAGGCGTCGAACGGACGGCGCCCGGTCAGCAGTTCGTAGAGCACTACCCCCAGCGAGTAGACGTCGCTCGATACCGTGGCCGGTTGTCCGCGCAGAATCTCCGGGCTGGCGTACATGGGGGTCAGGAATACATTGGCGGTGGCGGTGTGCTCCAGCGTGGCATCGTTGTCGAGCACTTTGGCGATGCCGAAATCCAGCAGCTTGGGCTCGCCTTCCTCGGTTACCAGGATGTTGCCGGGTTTCAGGTCTCGATGGACGATCAGATATTGGTGCGCGGAGTTCACCGCCGCGCACACTTTGACCAGCAACTCCAGGCGGTCGCGGACCGGCAGCTTTTTCTCTTCGCAGTAGCGGTCGAGGCGAATTCCCTCGACGTATTCCATTACCAGATAAGGCTCGCCCTGGGAACTCATGCCGCCATCCAGCAGCCGGGCGATGTTGGGATGCTCCAGGCGGGCCAGCAACTGGCGCTCGCGGCGGAAGCGCTTCAACGAATCCGGCGCGGCGAGATAAGGAGAGAGAATCTTGAGGGCGGCCTGCTGTTCATGCTGGCCGTCGGCGCGTTCCGCCAGCCAGACCTCGCCCATGCCGCCGCGCCCGAGCAGCCGGACGGTCTGCCATGCGCCGAAACGCCTGCCGGCGGATGCCGTTTGGGCTTCGGCATTAGCGGCGCGCTCCTCGTCGTATGCCCGCACCATGCGCTCGGCCTGGCTGCGCAGCTCCGGATTGCCGGCGCATCTGGCATCCAGCGCGGCGCGGCGGCTGTCGTCGTCCAGCGCGCAGACATCGTCGAAGATTTCTTCCAGGTCCTGCCAGGAGTCGATCATACGGGTGTGGAATGCAGCCTATCGTACAGCCAAGTGCGCGCGAAGCGCAATTGCCTTTCGATAGTGGCGTCGGAAACGCCGCGCAACTCGCAAATTTCCGGCACTGTGCAGCCCATCACGTAGCGTAGCTCGACCAGGCGCACTTTATCGGCGTCGAAACGTTCGAGATCGTTCAAGGCGCGATCCAGGTCGAGCATATCCTGACCGCGGGCGTCAATCCAGCTCAAGTCTTCCGACAGCGGCACGCGTTGCTGGCTGCCTTCGCGCTTTTGGGCGATGCGCAGGCGGGCCTGGTCGATCAGGATGCGGCGCAGCTCGCCGGCTACCACGGAGAAGAAGTGGTGGCGGTCTTGCCACTCCATATGTTGCAGCTTGCGCAGGCGGAGGTAGGCTTCGTTGACCAGGGCGGCCGGCTCGGTGGCCACGCGCTCGTGCGCCACGAACCCGGTAGCGATGGCCAGCATGCGTTGGTAGGCCCAGCTCATGACCAGGTCGTAGGCGTGCGAATCGCCGGCCTGCCACTGCCGGAGCAGGCTGGTGATATCCGTGACATCGGCTGGGTCAGCCACTCACTATATTTTGTCGCAACGGGATGCGGCCCGCAAGAACGGTGGGTGGGGTGGATGGTACTGCCTGGGTGAGTGGCTTGCGAGAGGCGATCTTGAAAACAAAGGGTCAAATTGGGTTCGCTTCGTAATTCTGAACCCCCGGTGACGGCCTGCGAGGCCGCCGCAGGCTGCGCCCGCCCACTTGGAATGAGAGGGTTGCCGGCGGTGTTTTGCGCCTACAATGATGTGAGGTAATCATGAGACCGCCAAAACGCATTTGGGCCTACTGGCCCCTGCTGGCCGCGGTTTTCGGCTCGCACGCCGCCCGCGCGCAGGTTTCTTTCGCGACGCCCACCGCCTCCGCCACCCAGAAGGGTCCTATATGGATGGCGACCGGGGACTTCAACGGCGACGGCAAGCTGGATCTGGCCGTGGCCAACGGCGGCTCGCAAACGGTGGCGGTGTCTCTGGGCAACGGCGATGGCACCTTCCGGACCGCCGTGCCGTACAGCACCGGCTCAACTTGCGCCGTCAACTATCTGGCCGCCGGCGACTTCAACAACGACGGCAAACAGGACCTGCTGGCGGCTTGCCTGGCGGGCAGCGAAGTGTTCGTGTTTCCCGGCAGGGGCGATGGAACGTTCGAGTCCGCCATCGCCACGCAACTGCCGATCGTCACTGTTACGGGACAAATCCTGCTTGTCCTGCAACCTGCGGTAGCCGATTTCGACGGCGATGGCAACCTCGACATCGTCCTGCTGGGCGGAACCGCGTATACGGAAACCAACGGCACCAACGGTATTGAAGACGGCGCGGTTTACCTTCTTCGCGGGCGCGGCGACGGTACCTTTCAGACACCCCAACCGGTTACCGCCTTCGCCGGAACCGTAGCCCTTGCCTTCGTGGCCGCGGATTTCAATGGCGACGGGAGGCCCGACCTGGCGGCCTTGTCCGTAGGAGAAGTCGGTTCCAATACCGAGAAAGGCGTGACTCTGACCATCGCTCTCGGCCAGGGCGACGGGACGTTTAAGATCGCGGAATCTTACCCCATAGATTTCGGTTTCAACTTAACCGCAGCCGATGTCAACGGGGATGGCATTCCGGACCTGGTGGTGTCCGGTTTTTCTCTTCCGAGCTCGGTAGCGTTAAAAGATGCGACAGCGGGACTCGGAGTGTTCACGGGGAACGGCGACGGCACTTTCAAACTGGCCGGCAGCGTTTCCCTTGAGGGTAGCAGCTTTCTCTCGAACACTTGCTTGGCGGATGTGCGGGGGACCGGGCATCCGGATATTGTCGTAGCACAATGGGCCGGTATAGAAGGCGCCAAAACGGTGAGCACGATCGAGGGCAGCATCGCGTTACTGGCGGGGAACGGCGACGGGACGTTTCAGAATCCGGTTAACGTAGTCCCGTCCAGCCAGGATCTCCCGGTGGGATTGGTCTGCGGCGATTTCAACGGCGACGGCCGTCCCGACGTGGCGTTTACGGCGATTCCCATAGCCGGCGTGGAGGCGAATATCCCCGGCAAGAATACCGGCAGCTTGCAGGACGATGCCGCGGAAATTCTGGGAGCTCTTCCCGACGGCTCCGCCGAAGTGCTGCTGAACACCACTCCGGCAACCACTTTCACCAATACGAATGCCGCGGGATTCCAGCGTGGGGCCATGGCGCAAGACTCGATCGTGGCTGCGTTCGGGAGCGGTCTGGCATCTACTACCGCGCAACCTGCGACGCTGACCACCAGCCTGGGCGGCGTCACGGTGACCGTGAAGGACTCGGCCGGAGCCAGCCGCCAGGCCGAGTTGTTTTACGTATCTCCCACGCAAATCAACTACGCCATGCCCGCGGGAACTGCCACGGGCCAGGCGGTTATTACTGTCGCGAACGGTGCTCACACGGCGACCGCCGACCAGCAGATTGCCTCCGTGCTGCCAGGCATTTTCGCGGTGGATGGGATCGCGGCGGCGAATGTAGAGACATTTCAGAATGGGACTATGACCGGGTCTGCGTTGGCATTTCAGGTGGCGGCCACTGGCGCGATCACGCCGCTGCCGATCGATGTGTCGACCGGCGTGGTTTATCTCCTGATGTATGGCACCGGCATCCGGCATGCCGCGTCGGTTACGGTGAACTTAGGCGCCCAAACCGGATTGCCGGTGGCTTATTCGGGCGCGCAGGGCGCTTATGTGGGGGAGGACCAGATCAACGTGCTGTTGCCGCAGTCGCTGCAGGGCGCGGGCGTGATTAATGTGACGCTGACCGCGGATGGCCAGGCCAGCAATACGGTGCAGATTCAGATCCAGTGAGGACAGGTTGGCACGGTCGAAAACCGAGCTGGAATTGAGGGCGGGCTTCAGCCCCGCTGGTAGCACAGGTTTCAGCCTGTGTTCGGCGGACTGAAGGCCGCCACTGGAGATTGGCCATTTGGTGGGGCAGGCGTCTACGCCTGTGGCGGGTTTCCAGACCCGCGCGAGGCACGCTGGCCCAGAGCGGGTTCTGGAGAACCCGCGCAGGACTAGAGTCCTGCCCCACCCGACCTATGGGGACACATTCTTATCCCTCCGCGGGTCCTCCCTGGGCGTGAAGACTGTATCGAAGACGTCCTTGAGTTTCCGCGTGGCCGGCTCAGCGAACAGCCCGATAAGCCCGGCGAACCCCGCGGTCTTGAGGCAATCCGCGCCCGAAAGCGCCGGGGCCCCGGTTCCCAGACCGCTGTGTACCACCAGGTAGACGATCAGGGCCACGGCCGCGCCCAAGACCGGCCTGAGCACGTACCACCAAGTCCAGCTCGATTTGAATTGCCGGGTTCCGGCGAAGATGGCGAAGGACGATGCGCCGTGGACCAAGCCGCCCAGCGCGCCCGCCATGGCGATCAGCGTATTCAGGCTCCCCGCACCGGGCGCGCAATTCGGGCACAGCAGGTCCCATCGCCCCAGCAACACGGCTAGCAGGATGGCGGCCCACACCAGCCAGTAGACGCCCAGAAGGTGCAGCCAGAACCAGCCCGGGTCCAGCGTGATATTCGCTGTATCGAACTGGGTTCCATAATGCGCGCACACGGTCACATTGGTATTGCGCGGCACCAGCACGGGCGCTGTATAGACGCCGTTCGGATCGATTCGCCCGCTCTCCGGCTGGATCGACCAAACCACCGTCCCGGCTGCTCCGGATGCCTGGAAAACCTGGGTTTCGCGTGCGCGCAAGGAAATGCTCTTTGGACCGATCTGCAATGGCATACTCCCGACCTACCTCTGGGAATAGGGTGGGAACAGGCCGGGCAAAATATCACAGTGTTTCGATTTGCTGAACTTGGAGAGCGGGGCGGAAGCCTCGCGCCGCCTCAAGCCCGCCCTCCCAGGGGGAAAATGCATTACAATATGTTCGTAGCCACTTGCAACTATGTTGCAGACACTGATCATCACCCTCCGCGAAGGCGTCGAGGCCGCCCTGGTGGTGGCCATCGCCATCGCCTACCTGAGAAAAATCGGTCGCCGCGATCTGCTGCCGGCCGTGCAAAAGGCCTTCGGAAGCGCTGTCATTGCTAGCTTTGCCTTCGCCTGGCTGCTTTCCCGCCTAGGCCTCGGCGAGGACGCTTACGAGGGCTGGACCCTGCTGGTGAGCGCCGTTTTCGTGCTCTCCATGGTGCTCTGGATGAACCGTCACGCGCGCGGCATGAAGGGCGAAATTGAAACTCAGTTGCAACAACGAAGCGGCGCGGGCAGCCGCTGGGGCATCTTCCTGTTCGTCTTCCTGATGGTCTTCCGCGAAGGCGTGGAGACCGTCTTGATGCTCACCGCGGTGAAGTTCGATACCTCCGGAGTCCTGGATATTGCAGGGGTAGCGATCGGTTTGGGGCTGGCCGTGCTGTTCGGCGTGAGCTTTGTGCGCGGCACCATCCGTATCGATCTGCGCAGCTTTTTCCGGATGACCACCGTCATCCTGATAGTCATCGTCGTGCAACTGGCCATCACCGGCCTGCATGAGTTGTCGGAAAGCCAGGTGCTGCCAAGCAGCCGCCGGGAAATGGCTTTGATCGGTCCGATTGTCGGCAACGAAGTGTTCTTCTTCGTGGCCATTCTGGCGCTGGCGGGCGCCATGCTGCTGATGGAATATCGCAAGCGCCGCGCGCCGATGCTGGATGGCCTGGAAGGCGCGGCGCTGCGTAAAGCCCGTTGGACCGTGCACCGCGAGCGGGTGTGGATGACCGCATCCTGCCTGGCCACCGGCCTTTTCATCCTAAGTATCACAGCCGAGTTCATTTACGCCAAATCGACAACCGAGCTATCCGCGGCCATTCCGGTCTCGGTGGTGGACGGCCAGGTGCGCATCCCGGTGGCCGCGGTGAACGACGGCAACCTGCATCGCTTCGCCATCGAAGAGGCCGGCGTACATGTACGCTTCATCGTGATCCGCCGCCCCGACCAGTCCCTGGTAGCGGCCTTCGATGCGTGTGAGATTTGCGGCAATCAGGGCTACTATCAGAAGGGCCCCAACGTGATCTGCAAGAATTGCGCGTCCGCTATCTTCATTCCCAGCATCGGGGTGCACGGCGGATGCAATCCCATCCCTATCGCTTCGCTTGTCGAAGGCGGCCAACTGGTGATTTCCGGCGACAAGCTCATTCCCGGCCAAAAAATATTCCACGATCCCAGTTAGCCGCATGTTCCTCCGCTTCGTCAGCCAATCCATCCGCCGGTCGCCACGCCGCAAGGCCATGACGGTCGCGGCGGTAGCCATGGGTACAGCGGTGGCCACGGCCATGCTCGGCGTGATGCTGGATATCGGCGACCGCGTGAATCGCGAGTTGCGCAGCCTGGGCGCAAACCTGATGGTGACGCCGAAGGCGCAGTCGCTGCCGGTGGAGATTGGCGGCATCAGCTACCGTCCGGTGTCCAGCCAGGATTATATTCCCGAAGATCAGGTGCGGAAAATCAAGTCCACTTTCTGGCAACTGAATATCACCGGCTTCTCGCCATCGCTGCAGTCCGTGGCTTCGTTGGGCGGACGGAACGTGCCGGTGGAAGGCGTATGGTTCCGGCGCAGGTTTCGCGGCGCGGACGGATCTATGCTGGAAGCCGGTCTGCGCACCGTCAACGGCGAGTGGAAGGTGGATGGCCGCTGGATCGACGATGGGGACCGCAACGACGACGCCCACGATGCCATGCTGGGGGGCGCGGTGGCGCGCCGGCTCGGCGTGAAACCGGGCGATACGCTGGAACTGTTCGGACAGCCGTTCACGGTGGCGGGCATCGTTTCCACGGGCGGCGATGAAGAGGACCGGATCTTCGTGCGGCTGGAAGTTTTGCAGCGCCTGGTTGGCCGGCCGAACCAGGTGGATGCGGTGCAGGTGGGGGCGCTGACCAAGCCGGAGGACGAATTCGCGCGCAAGAACCCGGCCAAGATGACGCCCAAGGAATACGACCGCTGGTATTGCACGCCGTATATCAGCTCCATCGCGCACCAGATCGAGGAAGTATTGCCCATGGCCGCCGCGCGTCCCATCTGGCGTGTGGCGGATAACGAAGGCAAAGTGTTAGGCAAGATTCGCGGGCTGATGCTGCTGATCACGCTAGCGGCGCTGGCTTCGGCGGGACTGACGGTGTGGAGCGTGATGGCGACTACGGTGCTGGAACGCCGCGGCGAGATCGCCATCATGCAGGCGACCGGCGCAGGCAACGGGCTGGTGGCGGCATTATTTTCGACGGAGGTGGCGCTGGAGGGCGCGGCCGGCGGACTGATCGGATCGTGGGTGGGGCTCTTGATGGCCGCATGGGTAGGCCGCGCCGTGTTTCAGACAGCGCTGGAGACGCCCGCGATGCTGGGTCCGGTAGTGGTGGGAGCGGCGGTATTGGCATCGGTGGCGGGCGCGGCGCAGCCTTTGCGGCGGGCACTGATGTTGGAGCCGGCGGTCACGCTGCGAGGGGGTGAGTGATGACTCGTGGGGCAGGACTCCAGTCCTGCGGCCGGCGTCCACGGCTGGCTGCGGGCCAAGAGCGGGTCCTGGAGGACCCGCGCAGACCTGGAGGTCCGCCCCACTAATGTTCTGGAACTTTGTTTTGCGCGCTGTGCAGTTCCGGAAGCGGCGGCTGGCGCTGGCTTTCGCGGCACTGGCGGTTTCCGCGACCCTGGCTACCGCGCTATTCTCCGTCTATTCCGATATCGAGCGCAAGATGCGGGTGCAGTTTCGCGGCTTCGGGGCGAACATTGTGATCGCACCGGCAGGCGGGGCGCAGACTGTTCCCATGGCCGCGGTCGCGTTGGCCGAGCGGCAAGGCGCCGTCGCGGCGCCTTTCATCTACACCGTGGGCCGCGTGGAAAGCGAGCCTGTGGTGGTGGCGGGCACCGACTTCCGGCGCGCCGGTCCGCTCACCAATTACTGGCGCGTGGATGGCGTGCGCGCCGCGGGCGCAAGCGAATGCCTGGTGGGCAACCATGTGGCCGCGCACTTCCGCCTGAAACTGGGCCAGAAGCTGGAGCTGGAGGGCGCGCCCTGCGCCATCCGCGGCATAATATCGAGCGGCGGCGCGGAGGATGCGCAGGTGATGGTGCCGTTCGACGTCGCGGCGCAATTGGCCGGGTTGCACGATGCCGCCAGCCTGGTGCAGGTGCGCGCCGATGGTGCGCGGCTGGCGGCCATCCAGGCCGCGCTGGCGCAGCAACTCCCCGGCGCGGATGTGCGTCTGCTGCACGCCGTGGCGGAGACCGAAGCCAACGTGGTGTTGAAGGTGCGTTCGACCCTGTTCCTGCTGACCGCGCTCATCCTGGCCATCACTACCTTGTGCGTCAGCACCAATTTCAGCGCCCTGGTGATGGAGCGCAGCAAGGAAATCGGAATCCTGAAAGCCATCGGCGCGGCGGAGCGGAAGATCGCCGCCCTGTTTCTTTCGGAGTCGCTGATCCTGGGAGTCGCTTCCGCCGGTGTGGGCTATGGCGTGGGCCTGTTGGTGGCGTGGTGGATCGGGCATCAGATCTTTCCCGAATCCGCGGCCGCCGGCGTGGGTGTAAACTATGGCGTGTTCCTGCCCGTAGCGGGAGTCACGCTGGCGATGGCCACGACGGCTACGCTGGCCGCGGCCGCGCGTATCTGGCGCATCCGGCCGGCCGTGATTTTGCGGGGAGAATAGAAGCATGGCATTCGTCGAACTGGAGAACGTCACGAAGGCTTACGACAGCGGCGGGGCTGCGCCGGTGAAGGCGCTCGACCGCGTCAGCCTGATTGCCGAGGCCGGACAGTGGATCGCGATCATGGGTCCGTCGGGATCGGGCAAGACCACGCTGTTGAATATTCTGGGCTGTCTCGACCAGGCGACGGAAGGCGCGGTGCGCATCGATGGCGTGGACACCTCCACTTTGACGCGCGCCGAGCTGGCCCGTTTTCGCTCCGAGACGGTGGGATTCGTTTTCCAGCAATTCCATCTGATCCCGCACCTGACGGCGCTCGAAAACGTGATGCTGGCGCAGTATTTCCACAGCATGACGGATGAGGACGAAGCGCGCCGCGCGCTCGCGCGCGTGGGACTGTCGGATCGCGCGCGCCATCTGCCATCGCAACTTTCCGGCGGCGAGCAACAGCGCGTGGCCATCGCGCGCGCGCTGGTGAACGATCCCAAGATCATTTTGGCCGACGAACCCACCGGCAACCTGGACGCGGCCAACGAGCACATCGTCCTGGACCTGCTCGGCGAACTGCACCAGCAGGGCCGCACTATACTGATGGTGACGCACGACGAACAGGTGGGCCGCTGCGCCGATATCCGGCTGGACCTGGAACACGGACGCATCGTCGAGACGACGCATTTCAGCATGGAGGTAAACCAGGATTTCGACGAAGTGCTGGAACAGTTATGGGCCGCGCGCGAAGACGTTTTTCACGAGGAGCCCGAGCACTTCACGGCCGCGCAGCATAGAAAAGTCTGCGCCATGATGGCGCGCATCGGGCTGGTGGAGTGGCGTGGGGGAGAGATTGCGTTTACGCCGCGCGGCGAGGAGCGGGCGCGCAGCGTGATCCGGCGCCACCGGTTGGCGGAGCGGCTGTTTATGGATGTGCTGGCGATTCGCGACGAAGGGTCGATTGAGAAGAATGCGTGCACGTTTGAACACATTTTGAGCCCGGAAGTCACCGACCGGATTTGTACGTTTCTGGGGCACCCGCGGACTTGTCCGCATGGCAGTCCGATTCCGGAGGGGGACTGCTGCCTGGAAAGCCGTGGCAACGGCGCCCGCACCGTAGAGAGTCTAGCCGGCGCCAATTAATTAACCAGCTCATGCAGAGCATTTTGGCGAAAGGGGAGCAGCGCGACCAAGGGGTCGCGCGTTTGGCGAGCGTAGCGCGCCCTCGGGCGGGTCTGGAGACCCGCCGCCGGCGTAGACGCCTGCCCCACCAAACGGCCAATCGTCCGCCCCACTTATGGTCTAGAGTAAGGTGATGATCGACCGCCGTGCATTCCTGGCTTTCGGAGCTACCGCTGCCGCCGCGCAAACTCCCGCTCCTCCCGCCGCGGAAGAACCCGCCAAATCCGTCTCGCCGTTTGCCGATCCGGACTTTGGCTTCACCGCTCTGATTGCCTTGGGCGGCTCTTATTATCGCGGAGGCAATCCTGGGAAGCTGCTGGCTATCGTATCGGGGATCCGGACCGGGGATTTCGAGTCGGCGTGGCTGGCATATCGGGACGCCGGCGCGGAAGCCCGCACGCTAGCCGCGCAGGCTGCCGCCAAGCGCCATAATGTGAGCGCGCGCGAGGCTTACCTGTGGGCCGCCGGCTATTTCAGCGCGGCCATGCGTTTCCTCGACGGCACTAAAGACCCCGACCGCATACTTGCCTGCTGGCAGGACTATAACGCCTGTTGGTCCGCCGCGGCAGCGTTGTTCGACCCGCCGGTGGAGCGTCTGGAGATCCCTTACGAAGGCGGCGCTCTCACAGGCTGGTTCCTGCGGGTCGACGGATCGCGCCGCCGCCGCCCACTGGCGATTCTGAACACCGGCGCCGACGGTCTGGAAAACAGCATGTACGTTTTGGGCGGCGCCGGCGCGTTGGCGCGCGGATATAATTGCCTGATCTTCAACGGTCCGGGGCAAGGCGATTCGCTGTGGGTGCGCAAGCTGTACTTCCGGCCGGATTGGGAGAAAGCGATCGCGCCCGTGGTGGATGCCATGCTGCGGCATCGCGAGGTCGATCCGAAACGCATCGCGCTGCTGGGGGTCAGCCAGGGCGGTTACTGGGTGCCGCGCGCGCTGGCGTTCGAGCATCGCATCGCGGCGGGAGTGGCGGATCCGGGTGTCTGGGATGTGTCCGACCCGTGGATGCGCAACCTGCCCAAATTCGTGCGCGACGTGCTGGACGGCGGGAACAAGGCGCAGTTCGATCAGTTGATCCAAGTGGGCACTGCCTCCAATGCGCGCGCCAAAGCGATGCTGCGGTTTCGCATGCGTCCGTTCGGCATGGCGTCTTACTACGACGCCTTTCACGCCGTGCGGGAATACAATTTGGCGGAAGTGGCCGGCCGGATTCAGTGCCCTATGTTGATTACAGATCCTGGCGGCGAGCAGTTCTTTCCGGGGCAGGCGCGGAAATTGTACGACGCGCTGGTGTGTCCGAAGCAGATAGTCCACTTCACGCACGAGCAAGGCGCGGACCAGCACTGCGAGGTGGCTGCGCCGGGGTATCGCGACTACTGTATTTATAACTGGTTAGACGAGACCTTGGGTGTGTGACTCTTGTTCTTATCCGCGTTCATCTGCGTTCATCTGCGGCCAATATTGGGTTTGTGTTTGCCGGGACTTTTCAAACCTTAATATTGGCCGCAGATGAACGCAGATGAACGCGGATAAGAACAAAATGAGTTAGCCGAGAGCGGTGGCGAGCCCGGCGCTGTCGTCCACAGCCACGGCGATCCGCGTGGCTGTCGTACGGCGCCCGAACGGCCCGATAACAGCGACCGGTTCGGTTAATTCGATGAGCCATTGCGGTTCGTTCACGACTACCAGAGACAGGTAATCCGTATCTGTCGCCGAGAAGTGCGTGATGCCGCGGATCTGGTCGCGCCGGAACTCCGCGCGCCATAGAAAGCCCACCTGCAGGACCACGTTCTCGCTGCCAACCAGCACCGGCCGCAGCGCCAGGGACCGGTACAACGCCACCATCCATAGGAGGCTGTAGATCCCGACGCCGGTAAGTATCCACGCGGCCGTATGACTCCATTTCGACAGAAGCATGTGTACCGGCACGCCCTCCACGATCACGGCGATCACGATCAGGATCGAAAACATCCCGTAGCCGCTCGCTTGCGCCAGGCCAAACGCTCGCGAACCAGGCACCGATTGCGGCCGTGCGCCCCATGCGAACGCGTAGTAGAACACCGCGATTTCGGCGGCGGCCAGCTTGGTTGCCCATCCGTACCGCCTGCCCCGCGCCACGTTGACCAGCACCCAAATCTCCAGGGGCACGCCGATCCAACGTAACGGAGGCAAATAGGTCTGCTCCGCGGCGGACAACAGAAACCCCGCCAAACGGGCCCCGGTCAGTGTTACGGCGATCAGCGCCATCCACGAAGAATGCCCCGGCCGCACCAGCAGCAGATAGTACAGCACCGGCACGGTGATCGTGAGGTCGCAGGCCGCGCCCAGCCCGACCGCGCCCGCATTCACCGCGGCGGCGTGCGCCCGCGCGATGCAAAACACAGCCGTATACACGGTGGCCGCCAGAGCCAAGAACATCCAGGCCGCCTGTTTTCGCGCAAGCACTTGCATAGTCTACTACGGGGTTCTGTTCAGCAAGACATCGATCGCTCCGGGACCCGCTCCATCCCTGATGTCGAGCGTCACGATGTCGAGCTTGCCGTCGCCGTTCATGTCGCCGGCGAACGCCTGACAATCCACCAGAAAGATGCCGGGCAGGTATCCCGCCTGGACCGTGAATTGACCGTCGCCTTGGCCCAGCAGCATCTGTAAAGCAGGCGTGACCAACAGCAGGTCGAGGTTACCGTCGCCGTTGAAATCGCCTGGGACGATCTGACTGGGCACGTCATACGAAGGAATGATGGGTAACACTGTGAACGTGCCATCGCCTTTGTTCAGCAGAACGATCGTGCCGATCGGTTGCTGCGCCGCGATGGCCAGGTCGAGTTTGCCATCGTTATTGAAATCGCCCGAAGAAATGAGATAGCCTTGCGTAGTCACGGCCTGGTAAACGGGAGGGCGGAAGGTTCCGTCGCCATTGCCGAACATGATGCCCGGACAGGCCGGCTGCCCTTCAAACGGATTGCAGAACGCAATGTCCCATTGGCCATCGCCGTTGAAGTCCCCGATGGTGTAAGTGTAGGGCGCGGGACCTATGCTCACCGGCGGCGCAAACATGCCATTGCCTTTGCCCAGCAGGACGGACATGTTCGTCAACCGAAAGTCCTGCGGATCGGTCAGCATAATAAGATCGGGAATTCCGTCGCCGTTCAAATCGCCTGCCCAGGCCACCGCGCATCCATTCTCCGCCGTTACCAGGTCGGAGTATCTCCCGCTAGCTTCCTGTAACTCGATGTGCAGGTCACCGGTGAACTCGTCGCACACTGCGAAGTCGGGCCGCCCGTCGCGGTTGAAGTCCGCTACGACCATTCCTCCTGTCACGCCGACCGTTGCCAAAGGCGCGCCGAAGAAACCGTTAGCCGAGCCCGGCAAAACGGTTATGACGTTCTCGGTGTTGACCAACAGATCGGGGATCCCATCGCCATTCATGTCCGCCAGAGCGCCCCCGCCAAGCGCGGGAAGGTAGGTCGTGACCGGCGCTTGCGGCTTTCCGGAGCTACTCGTGCGGATGAGGGAAAGCGCGGTGGACGCGGGTTGGGCGTTGTCCACCAGGTTGAACACCGCTATGTCGCGTTGATCGTCTGCGTAGTAGGGACCCACATCCACCCAGACCGGCGAGGAATTGGCGGCATAGCTGGTGCTCTTGCCGAACGTGCCATCGCCATTTCCCAGGAGCACCGACACGCTGCCGATCGAATTGGCGGTGACGATGTCCGGGATGCCATCGCCATTGATATCGGCGGCCGCGATGTTCCAGGGGCTTGACTCCACCAGGTACTGGGAGGTTCGCGTCAGGTGGCCGCTGCCGTCGTTCAGGAAAACGGCGACCACGGAGTCTCCGACTTCTCCCAGACGATCCATTACCAAATCCAGCGCCCCGTCGTGGTTCAGGTCCGCGACCGCGACAGAAGGAACGTTCGTCCCCATAGTGCCTACGAGCAGTTGATCGAATGCAAACGTCGCGCTGCCCGTGTTGGCAAACAGGTCCAATGTGAAACAGGGATAGGACGTCGAACAACCATAGCCCCCGAAGATCTCTCCTCCGACCAGGAGATCGTCCTTGCCTGTGCCATGAAAATCGCCGGCCACGAGCACCTGGGCCCCGGCGAGAAGTGCGCCGCTGGCAATGGAGACGGGTCCGAAGGCGCCGTCACCGTGTCCCAGACAAGTATACAGGTAGCCGCCGGAGGTGAATGCCAGATCGGCTTTGCCGTCGCCATTAAAGTCTCCGGCGGTCATGTATAGCATATATTCGGGGGTCGGCACGGACACTGTAACGCCAAACGTGCCGTCTCCTTTGCCGAAGAAGATATAGGCATCCTGTGCTCCGTCGGTGATCACGGCGAGATCGAGGTTGCCGTCGCCATTGAAGTCGGCCGCCGCTATAGAAGTCACGTAATTGCCCACCTGGTATTGCGCTCCGTTGGTAAACCCGGTTGGGCCACCCAGGATCAGATAAATAGTGGAGCGATAGGGAATGGCAAGATCCTTGTAGCCATCGTGGTTGAAATCCCCGCTGGCGACCAATGGAAAGCCAGGGTCCGGAACGGCGGTCGGGAACTGAGGCGGCGCCGCGAACTGCGCTGGGCGGGGCTGGGCCAAGCCGAGCGTTGCGGTCAGCAGGGCGGCGAGCAGGCGGGCAGACGGCATAATGCCTATCACCCTAACATTTTGGCGGCGCGGGGTCTATGCAATTGGGGCAGAGCGGTACTATCCGATCTCGTACTTGCGCAGTATCTCCTCCCAATACCCCTGCGCCTTCATGATCAGTTCCACCACCTCGCGTACGGCCCCGCTGCCGCCCGGCGCCTCGGTCACGTAATGCGCCTGCGCCTTCACTTCCGGCCGGGCATTGGCGGTGGCGATGGCCAAGCCCACGCGGTGCATCACCACCACGTCGGTCAAATCGTCGCCGATGTACGCCACCTGATCCTTGGCGATGCCGGCGTCCGCCATGATCTCTTCGAGGATCGGGATTTTCTCGATGTGCCCCTGGTAGACGTAGCGGAACTTACATTGCTTGGCACGCTCCACAGTGGCCGGCGACACGCGCCCGCTGATCAGACCCGTGGCGATGCCCTTCCAACTCATCCACTGCAGGCTGATGCCGTCCTGCGAATCGAAGCCCTTGGTCTCAACCATGTTGCCGGCCGCATCGGGCACGTTAAGCAGCTTGCCGTCGGTCAGTACGCCATCTACATCCATCAATAACAGACGGATCTTGGCAGCCAGTTGGGTTGTTTCAGTGGTCATGAGTAGAATAGGATTAACGGCCCCAGTAATGATCGAGCAAGTCGCGAAAACTATAGCACGTTATAGCATGTTTCAGCGGGACCAACGGGTGGGCGTAGCGGTTTCCGGAGGCGCGGACTCCGTGTGTCTGCTGCACGTTTTGCGCGAGCTCGGCCCGCGCTGGAATCTGCGATTCACCGTGCTCCACCTGGATCACCGGCTGCGTGGCGAAGAGTCGCGCGCGGATGCCGCTTTCGTTCGCGACTTGGCCGCCGCCTTCGATCTGCCCTTCGAATTGCAGGAGACCGAGGTGGCGGCGCTCTGCCGCGAGACGGGCGACAATCTGGAACAAGCCGCGCGCGCCGCCCGCCTGGAATTCTTCACGCGACTGATCGAAGCCGGAGGCCTGGACCGTATCGCCACCGGCCATACCCGCTCCGATCAGGCGGAAACCGTGCTTTTCCGCTTCCTGCGCGGCGCAGGGACCGCCGGCCTGGCCGGCATTCGCCCCGTCACCGGCGACGGCATCGTGCGGCCGCTGCTGGAAGTCGATCGGGCGGAAGTCGAGCGTTATCTCCGCGAGCGCGGCATCACATGGCGCAACGATTCCACCAACGACTCGACCGCCTTCGCCCGCAATCGCATCCGCCACGAACTGCTGCCGCAATTGGCCCGCGAATGGAACCCCGCCCTGGCCGATACCCTGGCGCATACCGCCAATTGGGCGCAGGCGGAAGAGGCGTACTGGGCATCCGAACTGGCCCGCCTCGCGCCGAGCCACGTGATCATCGAGCCGCCCGCCGTGCTATTGCACACCGTCCCATTGGCCGCACTCCCGCTGGCCGTCGCCCGCCGGTTGGTGCGCCGCGCCGTCGAAACGGCCAAGGGCGACCTGCGCGGAATCGGCTTTGAACACCTCGCAGGCATCCTGGAATTGGCCGCTTCGGCCGAAGGCCACGGCCGTCTCCAGATCCCCGGAATCGATGTTTTGCGCTCCTTCAACTGGCTGCGGATCGCCCCGCCGGCGCTCGATAATCTGGACAATCGCAACTATCGCTTGCCTTTACCGGTGCCCGGCGCCGTCCGGCTGCCTGGCCAAAAGATGCTAGTACATACGGAACTATTTGAAAATACGAACGTAACGGAAACGTCAAAGGACGTATATAATGGATGCGTGGGGTGTTTGGACTGGAATCGGCTCTCCGGTTCCCTGGAGGTTCGGAACTGGCGGCCAGGCGACCGGTACCAGCCAGTGGGGCATTCGGGGGCGGAGAATATCAAAGTCCTATTCCACCAGGCGCGCATTCCGTTGTGGGAGCGTCGGCATTGGCCTGTAGTCACGATGGGCGATGCGATCCTGTGGACGCGCCGCTTCGGTCCGGCGGCGGAGTTCGTCGCGAACTCCGGTTCGAGCCTGGTCCTGCGCATCCGGGAAACGGGCGCGTAACGTATTTGGAATCGAGTGGCATGTTTGGAACGTCTATGCTGGTAGGGCGGGCTTTAGGTGGGATAGGCTTCAGCCTGTCTGGCCTCATGGGCGTGAGCGGCGGGAGGTTTCGTGAATTCTAACATCAAGACAGCAATCTTTTGGGTAGTTCTAATCTGTTTGGCGGTGCTCTTGTGGACCATCGTCCGCACGGGCAAACACCCCGCCGAGGAGCAGATCGCCTTCACCGACTTCATCGATCAGGTGAAAGACAAGAAGGTGAGTGATGTGAATATCGCCGCCAACGAAGTACACGGCAACTACGTGGAAAAAAGCCGAGGCGGCCTGCGTACGCTGATCCCCACCAACTATCCGGCTATTTACGATCTGCTGCAGCAGAACGGCGTCAAGGTCGAAATTAAGGATACCAACTCCAATCCCTGGTTCTCGCTGCTGGTGCAGGCATCGCCTTTCATCCTGCTGCTGGCATTCTGGATTTTCATGATGCGGCAGATGCAAAGCGGCGGCAACAAAGCGCTCAGCTTCGGCAAGAGCCGCGCGCGCCTGCATTCCACGCAGCAGAAAAAAGTCACGTTCAAGGACGTGGCCGGCGTGGAGGAGGCCAAGGAGGAGTTGCAGGAGATCATCGAATTCCTGCGCGAGCCGCAGAAGTTTCAAAAGCTGGGCGGCCGCATTCCCAAGGGCGTATTGCTGATCGGCCCTCCGGGCACCGGCAAGACCCTGCTGGCGCGCGCGATTGCCGGCGAAGCCAGCGTGCCGTTTTTCTCCATCTCCGGTTCGGACTTCGTGGAAATGTTCGTGGGCGTGGGCGCCAGCCGCGTGCGCGATCTGTTCGAGCAGGGCAAGAAGAACGCTCCGTGCATTATCTTCATTGACGAGATCGACGCCGTGGGCCGCCATCGCGGCGCGGGCCTGGGCGGCGGGCACGACGAGCGCGAACAGACTCTGAACCAGTTGCTCGTCGAGATGGATGGTTTTGAATCCAACGAAGGCGTGATCCTGGTGGCTGCCACGAACCGGCCCGACGTGCTGGATCCGGCGCTGCTGCGCCCCGGCCGTTTCGACCGGCGCGTGGTGGTGGGGCTGCCAGACGTGGGCGGGCGCGAAGCGATCCTGCGCGTGCACACCAAAAAAATTCCCCTGGGCGATAATGTCGATCTTTCCGTGTTGGGCCGCGGCACGCCGGGCCTGGCGGGCGCGGATCTGGCCAACCTGGTGAACGAGGCCGCGCTGAACGCCGCGCGCCAAAACCGCAAAGTCGTGATGATGATCGACTTCGAACTGGCCAAAGACAAGATCCTGATGGGCGCCGAGCGCAAGTCGATGATCCTCAGCGACGCCGAGAAGCGCAATACGGCCTATCACGAGGCGGGCCACGCGCTGGTGGCGGCGATTATTCCGGACGCCGATCCGCTGCACAAGGTGACCATCATTCCGCGCGGCATGGCGCTGGGCGTAACCATGCAGTTGCCCATCGACGACAAGCATTCCTACAACAAGGATTATCTGGAAGCGCGCCTCGCCATCCTGATGGCCGGCCGCATCGCCGAAGAGCGCTACATGCACCACATGACCACCGGCGCCGGCAACGACATCGAGCGCGCCACCGACATGGCGCGCAAAATGGTCTGCGAGTGGGGCATGAGCGAGCTTGGCCCGCTGAGCTTCGGCAAGAAGGAAGAGCAGATCTTCCTGGGCCGGGAGATCGCGCAGCACCGCGACTACAGCGAAGAGACCGCTATCCGCATCGACGAACAAGTGAGGAAGCTGGTGCAGGGCGGCTACGACACCGCGGTGAAAATCATCGAAGAGCATTCCGACGCGCTGGTGCGCATCGCCGAGGCGCTGCTGGAACGCGAAATCCTGGATGGCGCGGAAGTGATGCAGATCATCCGGGGCGACACGCTGCCGGCGGCCACTCTGCCGCCGCCCAAGGATTCCGGCGACGGCACGCAGCAGGTGCTGAGTCCGCAACCGAGCCGCCGCTTGCCGGGGCTGTCGGAAGGCGAACGGCCGCAGCCGGCGTGATTCCGCGATTCCCCGTCTATCTGTTCGATATCGATGGCACCCTGCTCGATAGCGCCGCGGATATTTGCGGCGCGGTGCGGTATGTGTTGGCTTCCACGCCGACTCCGCGGGAGCGTCCGTTCGAGTATCTGAAGGGCTTCATCGGGCTGCACCTGATCGATCTGTTCACCGATGTGTATCCCGATTATTCTGCGGAACAGATCGACGGACTCATCCAGCAATACCGGACCAACTATCTGTCGCGCGGGCATACGCAAACGCATGTGTATCCGGGTGTGGCGGAAGGGCTGGCGGCGCTGGGCGGGCGCAAGGCCACCGCGACGACCAAAGGGTCGCCCACCACGCGCGCGGTGCTGGAGCAATTCGGACTGATCCGCTACTTCGACCATGTGCAAGGCACCGACGGCTTCCCTTGCAAGCCCGCGCCGGATGTGGTGCTGACCGCGCTGGCGGCGCTGGGCGCGCGGCCGGAAGATTGTCTGTTCGTAGGCGATTCCCCGGCGGATATGGAGGCGGGACGGCGCGCGGGAGTGCGGACGTGCGCGGTGCGGTATGGGTATGGGAAGGCGGATGAGTTGGCGCGGTGGGCGCCGGATTATTGGGTGGGGGATTTGCGGGAGTTGGTTTGATGGCGACTTGGCAGCCGGCCAAGTGACTTCCCATAACTGGACTTCCGGCCGCGTGGGCTCAGTTCTGCGAGTAGCAGGTTGGACGGCAACATCGGCGACTGTCTCATGCGGGGTCTAGCTTAGCTAGCTAATAGCTAGCCGCCTGCTTTGCAGGCTAGACGAAGCGGCCTTAACTGGTACCGATTCGAGCCACTACGTAACGGAGGCCGTCTTCGAACTTCCCAAAGAACCTGCAACCGCGAGCTTCGAGCCTCTCGCGAATGTCAGGATCGTCAAAATCTTTGGTATTGCGATTGAGGAAGCAACTTTCAGGTGGGCGGCGGAGGTCCATGTGGGCCAGCACCGATGCCAGCACAATGGCATCTTGACCCGACATGCCAAATTCCAACTGTATATTTACCGCCGACGTCAGAATCGCGGCGTCGAGCGAAATAACATCGGCCGTTCGCAGGAGACGCGAAATTGTGTCGCGCAGTCCATCGCGCTCAGATTGAGCGCTGGCGATGAGAACCGAAGCTAACGCTTCGAAAGTAGCCGGAACCGCACGATGTGGCTTGGACCTTCATTACGGGCGAATCGCCGGATGGCTTCCGCCACGGGCACCGCGCTAAGATCGAGCTAGCTGGCTAACACGGGAGGCTTCGCATGGCTACCACAGGCTAAAGCCTATGCCACCATGCTAAAGCCATGCGAAAGCCGCCCTCCCACTCTCACTTCACTCGTAGCGGAGGGCCACCGTCGGATCCAGGCTGGCCGCGCGCCTTGCCGGCAGATAGCTGGCGCCCAGCGCCACCAACGCCAGCAGCGCGGCGATCGCCGCCAGCGTGGCCGCATCCGTTGTGCGCACCTCGAACAGCAGGCTCGCCAGAAAGCGGGTCAGCGCCAGCGATGCCGCGAGTCCCGCCGCGAGGCCGGCGCACGCCAGCACGCCGGCTTGCCGCAGAACCATCGCCAGCACATCACGCCGCTCCGCGCCCAGCGCCATGCGGATACCCATTTCCCGCGTCCGCGACGTCACCGCGCACGAGACTACGCCGTAAATCCCAACCGCCGCCAGCGCCAGCGCCAATCCGCCGAAGAGTGCCAGCAGCGCCACAGTGAACCGCCGCTGCGCCAGCGAGGATGCCAGGTAGCTCTCCAAGGGTTGCACATGGAACACCGGCTGTGTGGCATCGACGGCCAGAAATGCCGCGCGCACGGTCCGCTCCAAACCGCGTGGATCGACGCTGGTCCGCGCCACCAGCGCGTAGCCGAACGAAAGATCCTGCGCCTGTGGAATGTAGGCCGCCATACTGGGCGCCGCATCCAGGCCGTATTGACGCACGCTGCCCACGATACCCACGATGGTCATCCACGGCTTGGCGTCGTTGCGGCCGCCCAACTGGATCTGTTGGCCGATCGGGTCGCGGTCCGGGAACCGGTCGCGCGCACATGCCTCGCTGATCACCGCCACTTGGGGCGCGGCCGCCGCGTCCTGAGCGGTAAACACGCGGCCGCGCTTCAGCGGAATTCGCATGACACGGAAATAGTCCGGCGTTACGGAGTATCTGTCGGCGCTGGGATCCTCTGAATCGTGCGCCGGGCGGCGGTCGCGGATGTGGAAACCCGACCGGTCGAAGCTTTCCATCGGAAGCAGACTGCTCATCGCCACGCTCTCTATGCCGGGTGTGGCGCGCAAGCGTGCGAACACGTGCTCATAGTAGCCCAGCTCGGCTTCCGGCTGGTGATAACGCGCGCCATATACGTAGGTCTTGAGCGTCAGCACGTTGTGCGGATCGAAGCCGGGATCCACATTTATCAGACGCAGCAGGCTTTTGCCCAGCAGCCCCGCGCCCACGGCCAGCACAAAGGCCAGCGCCAGTTCGCCCATCACCAGCAAGTCGCGCAGACTGCGCCGGGAGCGGCTGCCGGTGGACTTGCCCGACTCCTTCAGCGCGTGATTCGCATCGGCGCCCGCGTACCGCAACGCGGGCATCAGCCCGAACAGGACGCCGGTGAACAAGCTCGTCGCCAGGCCGAACCAGAGCACCGTGGCATCCATATGAATGTCGTTGAGGCGGGGGATTTCGCTGGGAGCGATCGCGGCCAGCCGCGACGTACACCACCAGCCCAGCAGCACGCCGGCCATCCCGCCGGCCACGGCCAGCAGAAGGCTTTCGGTGAGCAATTGCCGGATCAACCGCCATCGCGCGGCGCCCAACGCGGCGCGTAATGCCATCTCTTTGGCGCGGCCGGCGGCGCGCGCCAGCATCAGGTTGGCCACGTTCACGCACGCGATCAGCAACACAAATCCGACGGCGCCCATCAGCACCCACAGCGCCGTGCTGACGCTGCCGACGAGGTAGTCGCGCAGCGGCTCAAACGCGACCTTGGCCTGCGGAGGATACGATCCCCGGTAGTGCCGCACCAGATCGGCCATGATGGTGTTCAGCTCCGCATGCGCGCGCTCAGCCGGCACTCCCGGCTTCAGCCGGGCGATCAGTTGCAGGTGCTGGCAGTCGCGGCAGGCAAACGGATCGGTCAAGGCGTAACCCAGCGGTTCGAAGATCTCGGGCGCGCCGAAACCCTCGATTTCGAGCGGCCGGAAGCTGGCGGGCAGTATACCCACCACCGTGAACGAAGCATCGCTCAAGCGGATGACGCGGCCGACGATCTTAGGGTCGCCGCCGAAACGCCGCATCCAGAGCCCGTGGGCGAGGATCACTTCGAAGCGGCGGCCGGGGCTGTCCTCCTCCGGCAGGAAGCCGCGGCCGATCTGCAGGCGGATGCCGAGCGTATCGAAGAAATCGTAGTTCACGCGCAAGCCGTTCAGCAATTCGGGCTCGCCCCGCTCCACGATGGCGCCCGCCGCGGTGCGATAAAGGGACATGCTCTCGAACGAATGGCTCAGCCTGCGCCAATCGTAGGCCGTCGTGTAGCCAATGGTGCTGGCGGTCGTTTCACCCGAATCGGCCTCGCCCAACTTCACCAGCCGGGCCGGATCGCGATATGGCAGTTGATCGAGCAGCACGGCCTTCACCGCGCTGAAAATAGCCGTATTCGCGCCGATGCCCAGCGCCAGCGTGGCCACTGCGGTGAGCGCGAACGAAGGACTCTTGCACAGGACCCGGCACGCATAGCGCACATCGCCGCGCAGTTCATCGAAAAGACGCAAGCCGCGCGCGTCGCGGCACACCTCCTTGTAGCCTTCCACCGCGCCAAACTCGATGCGCGCACGGCGGGCGGCTTCGGCGGGCGGCAAGCCGGAGCGAGCCAGGTCGGCCGCGCGGCTCTCCAGGTGGAAGCGCAGTTCGTCGGCCATGTCGCGCTCGAGCGTGGCGCGTCCGGAGAGCGCCCGCCAGAACAATCGCACCCGCTTCGTCAAACGCCGCAGCATGTCAAACCTCCCGCGGCTTGGCGCCGAGGGCCGCCGCCACGGCCGATGCCGAGCGGTTCCAACTTTCAGTCTCCGCGCGCAGGCGCTTGCGGCCGGCGGGCGTCAGCGTATAGAACTTGGCGCGGCGATTGTTCTCCGAGGTGCCCCATTCGGCGTCGAGCAGACCCTGGACTTCGAGGCGATACAGGGCCGGGTACAGCGCGCCTTGTTCGACGCTCAGCGCGCCTCCCGAAATTTGGCCGATGCGCAGCAGTACGCCGTAACCGTGCAGAGGTCCCAGTGAAACGGCCTTCAGGATCAGCAAATCCAGAGTGCCCGGCAGCAGTTCGGCCGGCTTGGCGGTTTCGCCCATATTCTCCTCTAAGCTCCTTAGGAGAAGTATAAGGGCGCTCTCCTAATCTGTCAAGGAGAGTTTTCGGGCTTCTTCGGAGACGGCGATTCGCGTTAGGATGAGTCGTGCACTTCCGTAGATTCGCTTGCTTCCTGCTGGGGCTCTGGCTGGGGGGCGGCCTCTTCATGGACATGGTGGTCACCCAGAACTTCCGGTCGGTGGACCGGCTGTTGGCCAAGCCCGCGCCGCTCGCCGCGGAACAGATTGCCAAGCTGGGGCCGGACGCCGCGCGCGTCTTCCTGCGGCATCAGGTCTCCGAGCAGAACCGCTGGTATTTCGAAACCTGGGGATTGATCGGGGCCGGGATCGGCGCGGCGCTGCTACTGATCCTGATTTTCGGCAGCACCGAAAAGAATTTCTCCCTGTTGGTTGCGCTGCTGATGCTGCTGATCGCCGTCGTGCAACGATTCGCGTTGACGCCGCAGATGGTGGTGCTGGGGCGCATCATCGACTGGATTCCCATCGACCAGCCGTCGCCTGAACGCTCGCGCTTCTGGATGCTGCACAACGCCTTCGTGGGATTGGAGATGTTGAACTGGGCGTTGGGTGTGTTCTTGACGGGCAAGCTGCTTTTCCGCAGGAGAAGACGCCCTGGAGAGCAGGATGCGGAACTATAACGCGCTGGCGCGCGTGGGCGGCCTGCGAGGCCGCCGCAGGCTGCGAGCCTGCCCCACAGCCACTCAGGCCAGATCGATGCGGTCGATGAATCCGATCACCGCCATATCGATAGGCGACTGCATGCGCCCCACGCTGCTCATGGCCGCAAAGCCATCGGTCGTCAGCAGCACCTTGTCGCCGATGCCCGCGCCGATGGCGTCCAGCGCGACCACCGCGTCGCCCCGATTCGATCCGTCCAGATCGAGCGGCTGCACCAGCAGCAGATTGCGGCCCTCATGGCTGGCGTGTTTCCGGGTGGCCACCATGTCACCCACGACGCGTGCGATCAGCATGCTTCAAGCCCTCTTCAGGTGGATGGAATCCACAATTCCGGTGATGGTAGCGTCGACGGGCACTTCCGCGGGCAGGAACGCGTAGCTGGCTTCCTTGCTGCGCGTCCAGTAGACCAGTTCGCCCGCGCCGGCGCCGGTCGAATCGGCGCACACCAGACGCTTGCCGGTGGGTTTGAGTTCAGGCGTCAAGGGTTGCACGAAGAGCAAGCGCTGGCCCTCCAGATTCCTGTCCTTGACAGTCGACCAGACGCACCCGACTACGCGGCCCAGCAGCATATCAATCCAGCCGCACGTCGTCCACGATGCCCACGATAGCGGTGTCCACGGGCAGATCCTTGCAGCCGTCCGCCATGCGCGCCGAGCTGCCTGAGACCACCAGGACGCGCTCCTTGAATCCGGCGCTGACCGTGTCCACGGCCACCAGGTAGCCGGCTTCGTCCTTGCCTTCGGGCGACACCGGCTTCACGACCAGCAGCTTCTTGCCTTCCAGACGCGGGTCTTTCCGTGTCGCCACCACGGTGCCCACTACACGGGCCAAAATCATTTTGACCTTATCAGCCGGCTATTTGCCGGCCGCGGCATTCTGTGTCTTGCCGATCGGCAGAATGTCTTCCAGGCTCTGGTGCGGGCGCGCGATCACATGCACGGCGATCAATTCGCCCACGCGGCGCGCCGCGGCCGCTCCCGCATCGGTGGCCGCTTTCACGGCCGCTACATCGCCGCGGACCATCGCCGTAACGTACCCCGAGCCGATCTTCTCCCAGCCGACCAGCGATACTTTGGCGGCCTTCACCATGGCGTCGCACGCCTCGATCATGGCCACCAGTCCGCGTGTCTCGATCAATCCTAACGCTTCACCCATCTAGACTCTCCCTCACCGCTCCCTGACGGTCGCGGCCCTGAAATCGGTTCAGTTCACGCCGCGCGCGCGCAGCGCTTCGTCCACCATGCCGATCAGTTCTTCGCGCGTCACGTAGAATCTTTCCTGCCGCGGCATTTGTTCAGCATACACCGGACAACCCGGCTCCAGGGCCGCGCGCGCCTTCACGCCATAACGCGTTCTGGAATCGAACAGCTTCTCCACTTCCACTTTGGGCAGCACCGTGGGGCCGCCCAATAGTTCCGCCACCAGCGAAATTCGCGCGAAGTGCTCCACGGTTTCCATGCGGAAGAACGCTTTGTAAACGTCGTCGCCATAACTCACCGCGCCGTGATTCCCCATCATAATGGCATCGTATTTGGGGATGTACGGGATCAACGGCTCGGTTAGCGCCGGGGTACCGGGCAGGCCGTATTCCGCCAGCGGCACACAGCCCAGTCCGATGACCACTTCCGGCAACAGCGCCAGGTTCAGCGGGCGGCCCGCCGCCGCGAACCCCGTAGCAACAGGCGGATGCGCATGCAACACGGCATGAACGTCCGGACGCATCTCGTAAACCTTCATGTGCATGGCGACTTCGGAGGTGCATTCCTTCCGGCCACTCAGCTTCCTTCCCTGCATATCCACCACGATCAGATCGTCGGGATGCATCATACCCTTGCTCACGCCGGTGGGCGTGGCCAGGATGCGCGCGGCATCCAGACGTATCGTGATGTTGCCGTCGTTGGCCGCCACCCAACCCTTCTGATACACCAACCGCCCGATATCTACGATATCCTGCCGGTACTCTTGCTCGGTCTTCGCCATCGCGGGAAAAACGATTGTAACAGACGGAAGGCGGAGCGCAGGCGGCCGGGCATCTGCGTCGATTGTGGGGCCGGACTCCAGTCCTGCGGGCCGACGTCCACGTCGGCCTGTATGAAGAGCGGGTCCTTTACGCCGCCGTGGGGCAGGCTCGCAGCCTGCGCGGGCCTCGCAGGCCCGCTCTTCGGCGAGCAAGCTCGCCCCGGCGGGGCTAAAGCCCCCTGGGCGGCGCATGGCGCCGCCCCACGCGGACTGGAGTCCTGCCCCACTGGCATTCATTGATTCGTGTTCAAGAAGCGCGGGCCGTAAAAGACGGGCTGGGACAGATCGGTATAAGCACGCAGGCGGTCGATTTCCGCTGGGTAAAGCTCCGGAAGCTGGGCGACGATGCCGGCGGGTATCTGGTAGCGCAGAATATTGAAGCACGAAAGCACGCGCAGATCCACCATTCCGTGCACCGCGCCGCCCAGCGTTTTCCACGAAGCCGCCGCCGGACCGTTCCAGACGGCGTCCAACTCCGCCAGAATCGCGGAAAAGCCGGTGTCGAACGCGTTCAGATCGTTCGAGACCGCGGCGGCGTTCGGGTCCAGGGCCAGGATCTTGGCGTAACCGTCGGACGGCACCGCAAGCGTATTCACCACCACCGGCCAGCCAATGGCTCTCCCCTTGAAGAAAAGCGGCTCGGTCTCCGGAGTGAGTGGAATCGACGGTTTGGGTTCTTCGTAGCTGGCGCCGTAGTGAAGTTCGGCAAACTTTGCGTAGTGCGATTCCTCGGACTCGAACTCTTTGCTGGCGATCAGGGATTCCGTGGAAGCGCCCTCGCCCTGCTGCAGGATTTCATCGATGCCGTTTTCGAACGCGGGCACCGGGTCGACGCCAGGCTGGTATTTGACGGTGGCAAAGCCGATGTCGTCGCCCACCTGGTTGGGAGGACCCCCTTTCTGCGCCATGGCCACAACCGCGGCGCGCACCGCGTCGGCATTATCGTGAATCGCCTGGCGAATTCCCTTATAAAACGCCGCGATGGTCGGATACGTTTCTCCCCGTTTCAGGCCGCGCAGCAGAAAGTCCGGCATTTCGATGCGCAGGAAGTTCTTGAGCTGTTTCTTGGAGAATTGGGCGAGTCCCACGTGCAGATCGGGTTCCGCCCCGCCGGGCAGCCCGTGCACGGGGTACGGAATCCGGATGTTTTTGAGGCGCGGCGATTCGCCGAGCGCGGCTAAGAGGTTGCCGGCGATGGCCATGTGGACCATCTCTTCCATGGCCACGCTGCGGATCGCATTGTAGGCCGAATAGTTCTGCACCTCCAGTGAGAACATCGCGGAGAGGTATAGCGGCAAAGTCGAGTATTCCAATTCGATGGCGGTTTGGAGGGCTTGCTTGATCCAGGCAAGGTCCCTAGTGGCGGCTGGTGGAGTAGTTAGCGTCATAAGTTTATGGGCAGGTCACGCTTGATAGAAGAGCGTATAGGTGGTATTGCCGATGCGATAGGGCACCGCTTGCGTGGCGCCCGTCACGGTGGCGCCGGCGAAGAGGCTGGTCCATCCCTGGCAATCGGCGTGGATGCGATAGACGACCGTGGCGCCGCTGGCCGCGATGTAGGTCAGCAGGTACGGCTCGCCATTGTCCCAGGGCACGGGCGCGGTGAGGTCGATCGTCAGAGCGTCCGGCAGTTGCGCCTGCAGGTAGCTGCCGACTTCGACGGTGCCCATGGCGGGATTGTCCTGAATGTGGTCGATATTGACATTGAGTTTCTTGGTATTAATCTTGAAAAAGAAGTTGGCGCCGCCGAGCTGGAAAAACGCAAAACGCGTCCATCCTTGGGCCCATTGGTGGTACCAGACATTCAACGCCAGCAGGGGCGGCACGCCGCCGGTGGAGGACGGGGTCACTACTACGCTGAAATTCGAGACATAGCCCGTATCGAAATCGTACCCCAACACATACTGCTGGCTGAGTGACGTAAACGCTCCGATGGAGGTGAATCCATGCGACGGCGTATTGCGGGGCAGCGCGAACAGGTAGGGCGGCGACACCGATAAATCCGCGCCCACGCGATAAAAGCCGAAGGTGCCATTGTCCCGCCGGTACGTGAGCAAGTACGGCTCGTTGCCCAGCACAAAGGTGCTTAGTGAGTCCCACGGGCCTCCGGAGAGATTTGGCTGGGCGCCGGCGCTAACCACCCACGGGGCGCCACCGGACAGTGTATAAACGTCCGTCTTCTGCGTAGCCTTGTTATAAGCGAAGAGAGCCACGCTTCCGCCAACTTGGACAGTGACGAGGCTAGTGTAACCCGCGGCGAGCCCGCCGGTGTCGCCCTGCTTCCAGACTTGGTCGAGCGTCACCGCGCCGGACGCGGGGTTAATGCAATAGATGCTGTTCATTTTGCTCCTTTCATCATGTGAGTTGCCAGGTCCCGGTTAGACGACCTCCTCCACAAAAAGCGGCAGTGGGATTGGATCCGCCCCGGAGACTTGGAAATAACTTAAGCGGGCAGGCTGCCCGGCGCCCACGATTTCCACGATTTCAAATCCGTGGTTATACCAGTCGTCGGTCAACCCCAGAGTCAAATCCGGTTGTTTGAGAGATACCGGAAACTTTTGCGCGTAGGGCGCTTCCTGCTGCTGCACAGGGATGGCGCTATGGCCGGCACAGCGGCCCTTGGGCAATGTTTTGAAAACCTGGGTGGCGTCAGGAGTATCTGTGGGCCAATCGGCCGGACGATAATTGTCCTGAAAAATTCCCAGGTTGTGTTCATGTCCCCAAATCCATGCGGCCACACGATCCTGGAATGCCGGCCCAAACTGGCGCCACAGCCCCGTGTCGATCCAGGCGCGATTGAAATCGGACGGATCGGGTGTGGACTGACCGCCTACGCCCGGCAACTGCGTTTGCGAAACCCCGCACACGTCCAGCGCGGAGTAGAGCTGATGGTGTGACAACAGAATCGAACGGCCCGGGAATTTCGCCAGCTTATCCTGGTGCCACGCGACTTCGTCGCCGCGCACCGTCACCTGGGCGGCGGGCGCGGTCGGGTCGTGAACGGGCAAGTTCGCGCCGGAAGCGCGCCGGAAAAAAGGGTTGTAACCGCTGGGCCAATGCGGATCGGAGGTATCGTCAGACGTTTCCACTTTGCCAACTTGCAGCCGATCCAGTACGGCCTGCTGGGCGGAAGCGGGCACATTCATGTAGTGGCCGTTGTAGCCCGTATCCAGCCCCAGAAACTGCCATCCATCGTCGGCGGTGCGCAGACAGAAGTAGCTGGCGGATTGCCGCTGGCTGGAATCGACGACGAGTTTTTCCGAATCGAGCGCGCGCAGGAATGAGACGCAGCCGGTAAAATACTCATGATTGCCCGGCACGGTGAAAAACGGCACCCGGCGGCGTTCGCTCTTCAGCACGGAGCGGACTAACCCGATCAGGCGGTGGTCCGTCTCAAATGCCGTTCCGGAAAAATAGACATCGCCTAAGTGCAGGATGGCGTCGGGGTTGAATTTGAGCGCCGCAACTAACACAGCGGCGGCTTCGTCGGTGCCGGTGGCGAGGTCGCCGACGATGGCCACACGCGCGCGCGCCGGCAGCCGCCACGCGATAACGCCGTACTCCGGATTTCCATTTCCAAAAGCCGGCGCCTGCCACGAACGGTATTGGGGCTTGCGTCCTTTGTGGTAAGGATACTGCCAGTAATACTTGAAATACTGCACGAACATCTGCTGCCAAAGCGGATTGCCGAATTTGTACTCCTGCGTCTGTGCTTCAATCTGAGCTTCCAGCGCGGGGTCGTCGGCGATGCGGGCGTGCGCACGGCGGTGATGCAGGTAGGAAAGGTACTCCAGCACCGCCGCTTCGTCGTCGCTATCGGTGGGGGGCGGAGGCAGCGGCGCGTTCTGCAGCATCGTGCGGCAATAACGGTCGGTCGCCAGCATCAAGGGATGCGGTATGTCGATGCCGGCCGCATTGGTGCGGCTCTGCCCCAAACTCTTGGCCAGCACCTCGGCGACACACGACTTCCATAGCGCCAGGTGGGGAACCTCGAAGTGCTCAATCGCGGTCATTTGCGGCCTGACTTTCGGGGCGCGGCGCGCGCGGCCGGCGGCCGATGAAATTGCATGTTCAGGCAAGGGGTTTTGGTCAGATCCAAGCCCGGCCAGTCGTCCCACAACCCCGCGGGCAGCGGCTGTGAAAGAGGGGCCACCTGCAACACAGGCACGGTCAACGCGGCCAACCCATCCAGGGCTGTGCCCAGTTTCGGCGTGCTACGCGGTCCATGTACCCAGGCGGCGCCATAATCGTTGCCGCAGCAAACCAGCGCCGCATCCACACCGGCGGGTGGCTGGTTGTGGAACCCCCAAGCCCAAGCCCCCGCGGCTGCAAGAAAGGCTTCCGGAGTGAGATCGGCACGGCGTGCGCCCACCAAATGATACACCTTGCCGAGCATCCAGTCGGCCGGCTGGTCAAGAAGATAATACGGCTGCTCGGGCTGCAGCGGCCCTACCGTGGAAAGCGACAACGGCACTTCCGGCAGCTTGCTGCGGGTCATATCGTAAGCGTCGCCGTGCAGATTCTGGTAAATGCGCACGGCGATGGCTTCGGCCGCCAGATCGTGCGATTGCGGCGTAGCCCAAAACATGAGCGCTGTCTGATCCGGCACCGCGGCCGGCTTGTTGGATTGCGGCACCATCATGGGCAGATAGGCCCGCAGACCGACAGCCGGCTGGAGAAGGGCGCACGCCGGCACGAATACGGCGCCCAGAAACTGCGCGAACTGATCGTAGGTAATCGACGCGGACTTGAATCCGCGCCAGACGTAAACCGAGCCGGGAGCTACCGGGTAAGATTTGGTCTTAGTCGTCATCAGTCGGCCTGCCGGTTGAATTGCATGTTGAAGCTGCTGCCGGCTCGTACGTCCATGCCGGCCCATTCGTCCCACAAACCGATGGGCAGAAATGTGGGCCAAGGCGAGAATGCCTGCTGCCAATCCGTCAACACCGCTTGCAACAGCGGAATGCCGCTGGGGGGTTGCGGCATACCGGGCGCCAGAAGTCCCAGCTCCCAATAGACCAGATAGTCGTTGCCCACACAGGCGATCGCGCCCTCGACCAGCGCTTGGGTTTGAATGGTAGAAAGTACCTCCGCGGCGGCCGCCTGGAACGCCGCTGGATCCATATTCGCCGGACGCGCGGCCACCAGGTGGTTGACGCCGCCATGCATCCAGTCGGCCGGTTTATCGAAGAGAAACACCGGTTGATCGACCGTCAGAGAGCCGGAAAAAAGCACAGGGAAGTCGGCGCGGCTTTGGTTGTTCTGGGTCACGTAGACCCCACCGTGGGTGAGCGTGTAAGTGCGCACGGACAATCTGGTGAAGCCATTCCAATAGGTTTCCTGAGATCTCCAGAACAGGATCGCCGTCTCATCGGGCACGGCGTCCGGCTTGCCGGCCAGGCCCGCCGGGACGGTCGGAACGTAGGCATTCAGCCCAGCGTCGATCTGCATCAGCACGGTGGCCGGCACAAAGACCGTGCCCAGCTTGCTGTAGAACTGATCGGGTGTGAGCGTGGGCAGACGGAAGCCGCGCCACACACGAACCGCATTCGGTGGAACCAGCGAAGAGTTTTGTGTTGTCATATCGGTCCTTCGGTGGGGATGGGTGGATTCAAGAGACTTTGCCCTGCTGGATGGTCGGGTTTCCCGGTTGCGACAATCCGCTCGGCCACCTTTTCGAGAAAACCCGAAGGCGGCGGGGGCTCTTGTGTCTTACTGTAGCGGCACTCGTTGGGAAATTGCCAATGCCGGTTGACACAGAACCGGCAGGCTCCCTCGGTGCGATCCAAGTAACCCGTGCCGTCGCCTTTGTCCTTCCACGACAGCACGCCCTGTGAGTACATACCCTCCAGCACGGACGCCATCATCGCATGCGGATCGTAATAATCCGGCTGCAGCGCCTCGTACGCGGACGGGAACTGCTGCTGCAGCCAGGCGCGCACTACGGCGGCCCTGGTTGCGTCGGCCGGGAGCTGCACGACGAGGTAACTGTTCGGGTACTTCGGGTCCGGCGGCACGATGGTAAAGCCATTAGCGGCGGTCAATGCGTTTACCAAGCCCGGCTCGGTCTGCTGAAGGATCTGCCACTGCGCTGGACTTATACGATATTGTGGCAGGAAGTTGGTGTTGTAGGAGAAATGCGGTGTAACGACCAGACGCGTGCGGCTCTTGTATTGCTGCCCGTCGATAGTCGCGTCAAAGTCGATAAAAGCCGGATGTTCGGGATCGACCGTTTCCCGCAGGAGGGTGAAATCGTTGTCAATTGGGTATTGGGACAGCGGAGGGTCGCGGCGCACATGCGCGCCGAAGCTCGCGTGGAACATGTTCCAACTCTGCACGCTCACGATATAGAGGATGGCCGGGCGCGTCTGGACCATCTGCTTGATCGCCCAAGCGTTGTGGCTCACGCAATTGTCCACGATCTTGGCGATGCTTTCCTTGGATCCGCCCAGAAAGCCCGCGTTCCAATGCGGCGAGGCGCACGCCACCATATCGAGTTGGCAGACGTCCTCGCCAATGCGCAGCGAAGCACTGGGATGGCCGTCCCGGTGAAGGGTATCCTGTAACTGCTGGAGCACCGGAACAAACTGCATGTAGTAGCCTTGCTGCTGCTGCATGACTTCAGCCTGGATGCCTTGGGGGACGGCCACGCGGCCCGCGATCACATCGCCCGCCTTGAACGCGTTGTTAGGCGGGTAAGCGTCGAAGAGCATGACGTAAGGAAAATCGCCGAGTTTGCCGGGCAGCGATAAGACGGTGTCGGCCGCGTCGCCTTCATAGCGCACCGTTAGGGTCCAAGCCGGATTGTCGTCGGGACGGTTGCCCGACACCACATAGCCGTTGCGGGTGGCGTAGATTCGGCCTTCCGCCAAAATGAAATTCTTGGCGAAATCCAACGTAAACCGCTCCTGATAAACCGACCGGTAGCGGTAGTACCACGCGTATTTGGCCCAGGCGTTCGTATCGTTGTCCGAGGAAAAGTTGGGGTAACACCACGCGGCGCCCGTCTGCCCAGGCAGAAAGGCGGTCAGATTTGGATTGATGCCTATGGTCATGATGGGCGCTTTGCGGCAACCATCGATGACTTCGCCGTTGGGGAAGGAAGGCGGACGGGTGCGCCCGGTGACCCAGGGTTGAGGTCCGGGGCCCGCGCCGGGTGTGGCTGGATAAGGTACGTTGACGTCGAAATCGAAAGCCGTGTATGGCCCATAGGGCTGCTGGTTTCTTTCAGTGGGCCAGAAGAAGGAGCAAGTGCCGCAAGCGCGAACCTGGAAAGCGAGCTTAACCTCCAGCGGGTCGTCCGGATCCGGAACCGGGCTTTCGCGGGGAGGATTATAACCGGCCCTGCCTTCGCCGGCGATGGTGGCCCAAGTGGCCAGAGCGCCGTTGTAACTGGTTAGCGTGCCGAAAGTAGTGTAAATCAACCCGGACCAATCGGCGCGCACGCCATCGGAAATTGGCGCGCTTTTTTTCGAGAGCTTGGGCACCACCGGGTCCGAAATATTTCGCAGGCACGCGAACCGTACGCCCAGCCGGTTGGCCTCGCGGCCGATGATGGCGTCATCCATCTCCAGGAACGCATAGGCATCGGCGCTGTCGCCTCCGGCGATGTAATAAAAGTCGGTTGTAAGCAGAGGCGTGTCTCTTAGAGCCGACACTTTGGGCGAGCCGAGAGACTCAGGCAGGATGGCATCGTTGAGTAAGTCCGCGAGTGTCAGTTCCGCGAGACCCTGGTCGTCGGGATGTTTCGCTTTCAGTTGCGCGAAGAGACTTTGCAGGGATTGCTCCGTCACGGCCTGGTTCATCCGGTATAAGAGAGTGCGCTCCACATCGTCTATCAGCGCCGGCGGCGGAAACCAAGTCGGGCAGCGGTACATGTTGCCGTTATCGGGATCGACCGTGTTCTGGGGCCGCTGCAGAGTGAGCAGGGCGGAGTTGGTAACGACGGAATCGCCCAACCGCTGGTCCAACCGCGCACCGCCCGCGGTCCCAATCGTGTAGATACGGTCCGGTTTGGCGTCTTCCAGGATCGCGCGCAGCATCGCGGTAAGACCTTCGATCCAAGGCGGGTGAGCCAGATGGGAATTGCACTTGAACAGCAGCACGCGCCAGGGCCGGCCGGACAGGTCCGCGATCTCGACTAATTGAAACGAACCCCACAGGCTGCCCGAGCCGGGATCCGCCGTGTAAGCCGAGGCTCCGCGGCTATACGGCAGCCAAGTTGTCCTCCACGAGTGATCGTTAATTGAACCGGGCGCCCCGCTGTTGAGGAAGACGTGGTCCAGCGCAAACCACTCGGCGCTGGTCCATGTGAGGATCACGACATCGGCGAGTGGTAAAGCATCTTCCGGTTTCCGTGCGCCAATGGGGACCCGTACGGGCGCCACCTGGCCCATAGCCGACCAATTGACTGGAGGGAGAACCGCCGCGGGCGAAAAAGAGGGTTGTGCCGCAACGTCAGTGCGTCGAGTCAGTATGGGGCTGCTTTCGCTGGCGGCGGAAATCAGATTCATGGTTAGGCCTTCTTCGTTGTGCTTTTAGCCTGCGCCGCGCTCTTGGACTGGCGCGCCGCCTGCATCTTCTCAGCTTTCGATCCGGGTTTGAGGTGCGTGGTAACGCCCACGAGAATCGCCGAAATGCTGGCCCAAAGCGGTTCGCATTGGAAGGCCACCGTCCCTCCGCTGCGCTTGCGCATCGCCACCGTGAAATTCATGTCGCCGATGCAAACGTAGTGAGTCACTTCGCTCCTGGCGGAAATAGCCAGCTTGGCATGGTCGTCCGGCTCGGGCCAGGAGATGTCGATTCCCAGCGGCGTGAGATCGATCCCCGTCATATCCACAACCGTGTGAATCTTGTCGCTGTCCAGCGAGGGCGGCGTTTTGCCGTGCTCCCACGTTTCCACGTCCAGGTTATCGTGCAGGCTGGGTCCCACTAAATCGTTGTAGAAATCCAGGTCCCAATACTTGTTCTTGGCTATGGACATGAATTTCAGGCCGGCCTTGGAGTTGAAAGGAACCGTAGCTGTAACAGGCGTAGTGCCGGCGGCCACCTGATTCCGCATCAACTCCACGCGCGGATCGCCTGGCTCATTTTCCAACTCAACGGGAACCTTCGAAGCCAGATACACATTGGGCTGCTGGGCCGCGTACATCTGGCCCGCGATGGACCGTGCCACACCGGCATCGTGCAAGGTAATGCAGAGCAGGGTTTGCGCGTTGGGCATGCCTGTGGACGGAAAACCGTAATGGCCTTGCGGGGGAAACTTGGGCGTGGACTGCACCAGCCAGAAGGCGGTATTGCTTCCGAGGTCGAAGGCCAGGACGCCCTTGGTGTGGCCGCGCGAGCCATTGACTTTGCCGTTGACGGGGTTCTCGTCGTTGTAGAAAAACCAGCCGAGGTGCTGGGTGGACGCACCTTCCTCGCCATACAATTGCTTCAGTGTGTTGGGCAGCGCTCCATCTGTGTCCACCCGATCCGGGGAAAGTGTGAGTTTGCCGCTCTCCGGCGTATGGGCGTCAAAGTAAACGTACTCGGTTCCCTTCTCTTTGCTTCCGTCGGCCGTCTTGGACTTTCCGGCCACTTTGTACATGAACCACCAATCCACCGGCTTTCCGTCATCGCCCATCGCGCTAAGTTGCACGTTCTTTCTCCTTGTTGTTGTGAGTCAGACAACTCGTTGGATCGCCGCGGCCGGAAACTCGATTTGTAGCATGGGCCAACCTTGAGCCGCTGGAACTGGCCGCGCCGTATGGGACTCCATTTGGGGAAATCCGGTTCTTGACGATTTCGGCGGATGTTCCGCCGGAAGGATCTCGATTTGTTGCCCAATATGCCAATCGTTTTGATGTCATTCATTGTCGGATTCTCTGCCTTGTCCGGTATATTAATGAATAAAACGATGTTGGACGACCACCTCAAGATGTTAATCCGGCCACGCCGCGCTGTCAAGCATAATTTCCCGCCGCGTGGATGTCTCATCTGAGTTTAAATTGAGTGTTGAACGTGGCTCTCCGGAAACCCACTCGCCAACCTGTCGATTTGCGAAGTGCGGGGCTAAAGCCCCGCGCGGGATAAATCCCACCCCCCAAGGCTTTGGGGGGTTCTGCCCCTGGTTACGGCCCCGGCCGTCCGTACTGGAGTGCCACACGAGCGAGGAGTTGAACCGGCTGAGCACTCGGAAGCCATCGACTTCCGAGTTGCTTCCGAGTTGCTTCCGAGTTGTTTGCGCCCGATAGGCACGGACCTCCCGGCATGCAACATTGGCAGAAGGCGGCGCATTGGGCGCCTCTCTAGAGGCGGTTGGCGCGAAGCGGCATGATGAAGCCGGCGACGCATTCCGTTGAGAAAGTCGCGACCCCCGAGCGGTGAATCGTACCTGCTTGACGACGATGGTGGGCGCGACAGGACTCGAACCAGTGACCGCCGGTGCAGACGGCACAACTCGGCTCGTCGAACCCCGGTCGAATAGAGCGTCATCGGCATCGTACGGTTTAGCAAGTTGCTGGCGGAATCGATGAGTTGGCACATCTCCTCCTGGCTCAGCGCGATCGGAAGCCGCCGTACTGCCATGGTTTGGAAAACGGGATGTGCTCCAGCATGTAATGACGCTTCAATGTCTTCACGAAAAGGGATCGTAGCGCCGACACTCGTTGCACGACGGAACGGGGGTTGAGCTTCGTCTTCCGCGGAAAATGCTTGGCGATTGCCCGGTTCCCAGTTTTGAATCGAATCCAGCGAAAAACCGAACTTCGCGGCGAACTGCGTTTGACTTAACCCGATCTTGGCCCGAAGCTTTCGGACGTCGACGTGCGGCACGCGCACATAAGTAACTCGGCCGCGCCCTTTCTACCATTCGCCCAGTCGCGCGCCTGTTGCGCACTGCGCAGTTGCCAGACGACGTCCGTCCGCTGGGTCGCCGACAAACCGGTCTGCACGTTTTCCGCGTAAATCGCCATCAAGAACACCCGCCTCGGGTTGCTGGGCGACGTACAAAATGAGAGCGTCATGTTCGTCTTCGGAAAGTACGCGCGGCACGTCGGCCAGGAACTCTTCCGTCTCCACGACAGCGATCGTCCGGCTCGCGCTCCGGTATATGTCAATGACGGATTGCACCCGCGCGGAGCGCCGGCCACAACGGGGTATGACAAAGACGCGCGCTGGCGGCCTGAGAGACCGCTGGCTGGCCACGGGCCTGCGCTACGAAGCCTGCCCCACTCTAACCGAGTGACTCCAGGAGGCGGCGGGCGGCTCCGTCGGGGTCGTTCTGCACCTCGCAACGGTCGTCGAAGATCATGGTTTGGACATTCCCGGCGTCGCAGGCGGACCACTTGGGAAGGCCGGCATGGTTGGGATCGCCGGTGCGCGCAAAGGCGATCCAGGCGTCGCTCATCTTTGCGCCTAGCGCGCGGGCGCGCGGGCCTCCGCCGGTCATGGTTTCGCAGCGATCGGTGTTGTCGAAACAGAAACTCAACTCCGCGCAGTGGAAGGCCATGGGTCTGGCGTCGAGCACCGGCGTCTGCCAGGTGAACCAGTAGAGATACGCCGGCGCTTTACCCTGCGCGGCCTTCAGCGCGGCCTGCTTCACGGCATTGCCGCGCACCGAGGACGCCATTACGATCGAATACAGTTCGAAGGGCCGCGCCCGCGGATGGGTTTGCCGAACCGCGTCGACGATCTCGGCGGCCTTACCTGGGTAGCGCTCGGCGATGCGCGCGGAGAGCTGTCCGGCGGTCAGGGAAAACGCGTCCGGATGGTCGATGCCATTGACGAACTCATTGAGCACGGTACCGACGACGAGGGGCACATCCGCGGAAATTTCAGGGGCGCGCGGGTCGAACGTCTGGGCCGGGATGTCGGCGCCGTCCACGCAGGGCGACCAGCCGAGCGAGCGGGCCATGCGGCGGAAATCCGGCGGGCCGGAAGGCGGCGGGGAGAGCTTGTGCTGCGCGGCGAGGGCGGCGCCCAGCAGACGCTCCACGGGAACGTCCTGGATTTGGGCCACATCCGCTTTTGAGATGGACAGCTCCTGGAGCACGGCGGCGGCGAGTTTGGCGGTATCCGCCGACTCCGCCACGCGCAGCATGGATCCGCTTTGAATGGCGGCGCGGTGGAACAATCCTTTGGCGGAAGGCATGGCCATCAGAGCGCCGACCTTGCCGCCGCCACCGGATTGGCCGAAGATCATGACGCGAGACGGGTCCCCGCCGAAATTCGAGACGTTGTCGCGGACCCATCGGAGGGCGGCGACGAGGTCGAGCATGCCGACGTTGGCGGAGCGCGCGTATGGGCCGCCGAATTCGGCCAGATTCAAGAAGCCGAAAGTGTTGAGGCGATGGTTGAGGGAGAGCACCACGACGTCGCCGCGACGGGCGAGATTTTCGCCGTCATAGGAGAGCAACTCCTGGCCGGAGCCAGCGGAGAAGCCGCCGCCATGCAGCCAGACCATCACCGGACGTTTGCGGTTATCGTTGATGCCGGGAGTCCAGATGTTGACGCGGAGACAGTCTTCGCCGGGCTGGCCGTCGTTCCACTGGAACATGAAGGCGTTCTCGTCGCTGTTCCAGCCGGTGCGCGGAAAGAAAGGGCAGACCTTGCCGAAGTAGAGGGAACTGCGCACGCCGGTCCAGGGCTGGGGGGGCAGCGGGGGCATGAAGCGGTTTTTGCCGGCGGTGGAGGCCGCATAGGGAATGCCCTTGAAGATGTGGACACTGTTGCGATAGAAGCCGCGAACCTTGCCGGCGGCGGTTTCGACGACGTTCTGCGTGTCGCTAACGGCGATTGCGTCCGGGGCGGTCTTGGTGGTTTCACGGGGCCGCGCGGCGTTTGCTAAGGGGGCGGCCACATCGGCGGCGGCTATGCCTCCCATGAGGGCGGTAGCGCCCTTCATCCAGGCGCGGCGGCTACTCGGGACGAGATTTTGTTTGGGGAGCATGGTGCTTTTCCTTTGTACCGTTATATCAGGTGGCGGGCGATGGCGGCCTACGAGGCCGCCGCAGGCTGCGAGCCTGCCCCACTAAGCCGGGATGTATGCTGAGTTATGCGCGTGGCCGGATTCCTTTTGGCGATGGCGGCATGGGCGCAGGTGCCCGAGAACGTTCCCGCGCTTGGCGCGCGGCTGGATAGGGTATTCGGCATCGCGGTGGATTCGGCGGGCAACGTTTTCCTTTCCCTGCACGACTACAATGCGGTGGTGCGGTTGGACGCCACGACCGGCACGTTGACGCGCGTCGCGGGGACTGGCGAGAAAGGATTTTCCGGGGATGGAGGACCGGCTACCAGCGCGCGCCTTTACATGCCCACGGGCATCGCTTTCGATAAGTCCGGCAACCTGTACACCGCGGACTTACTCAATTATCGCGTGCGCAAGGTGGCGGTGGACGGCACGATCGCGACCATCGCGGGCACTGGAAAATGCGGCAATGCGGGCGATTCCGGTCCGGCGGCGGAGGCGGAGTTGTGCTGGCCAAGATCGGTGGCGGTAGACGCCGCAGGGAACGTCTACATCGGCGTCAACAGCGGAGGACGGGGCCGGACTATCGGACGGGTGCGCAAGATAGCTACTAACGGCACGATCGGCACGGTCGCGGGCGGCGGCGCGTCGATGTGCGAGAGCTGCGCGGCGACTTCGGTCCACCTGACGGTTCCGGAGGGCCTGGCTTTGGACTTGGCGGGCAACCTGCTGATCGCGGACCAAGGCGACGCGCAAACCGGCGTGGCGGGCGATACGCGCCTGCTGCGGGTGGGATCGGACGGCATGGTTAGAACCATCGTGGGCGCGAACCGACCAGCCATCCCCGCGGGGTTGGGACCGGAGTCTATCGCGGTGGACGGAGGCGGGAACATTTATATAGCGGAGGGAGGGCGGATACTGAGAGTGGACCAGAGCGGGGCGGTGACGCCGGCCGCGGGCGGGGGTATGGCTTTCCCCGGAGACGGAGGTCCGGCCACGAGCGCCGCACTGGCAAGCAGCGGGATGAAGGTGCACTGGATGGCGCGGGTAATCTGTATATCACCGTACTCGATCGGGTCTGCAAAGTCACTCCGAACGGCATTATCCGGACCATCGCGGGGAAGCATGCAGATCCGGCGCCGCATCCCGCCGAGGCGGCAACGGGCGCATCGTCCGCGCCGGCATGGGCGCAGCCAGGTTCGGCGAAGCACAAACAGGTGGCGCCGCCGGCGGACTTTCACAGGTCCAGCAGGAATTTCGAGATGCCGATCGGCATATTCGAGGGGCAGTCCGACATTGGAAGCGCGCTCGCGCCAGGCAGCGGCATTTACGACGCAGGCACGAAGCAGTACACCATTAACTCGGCCGGTTATAACATCTGGTACACGCGCGACGAGTTCCGGTATCTGTGGAAGAAGATGTCGGGCGATGTGTCGCTGGCGGCCGATATCGAGTTTCCGGACCCGGACGGCTACGGCGACCGCAAGGCGGTGCTGGCGATTCGTCAGGATCTGGAGGACGATTCGAAGGAGGCGATCGCGGCGCTGCACGGGCTGGGAATGATCCACTTAGCGCAGCGTGCGGAGAAGGGCGCGCGGGTGACGGACATGGAGTATCGGGTGGGGGGACGCGGCCGTCCGGGCGGGGCGAATCCGGACAGCCTGGTGGGTGTGATGGCCAAGCGCATCGGGATCGAGAAGCATGGCGATTCGTTTGCGCTGTTTGTCAGTTTGGAAGGCGAGGCGATGCACCAGTTCGGTCCACCGCTCGATTTGCACTTTGACGGACCGTTCTATGTGGGGATCGGGTTTTGCTCGCATCTGCCGGAGAAGGTGGATACGGCGGTGATTGGGAATGTGGTTTTGGAAAATGCGGCGGGGAAGGTTCGTTAGTGGCGCGCGGCTAGCGTGTCCTGTCCGGTCGAACCTGACAACAGGTTCCACTTAGTTTTGCGAAGGGACGCCGAAGGGCGGGCCTGCGAGGCCCGCGCAGGCTTCGAGCCTGCCCCACTCTAGAGCGACTTGCAGCGGGACGCGAGGAGGCCGGTGGCTTGGGCTAGGTCGACGTCCGCGATAAGCAACCCCGGCTTGCCGTAAGGCTGGTAGGCGAGCAGCGTCCCATCGGCGCGGACGACGGCGGAAGTGGTCGGGGAGCCGGGGCTGGCGTAGTTTACGGTGGCGAAGAAGCAGGTGTTCTCGGCGGCCCGGCACAAGGCGGCTTTCTCGTGGAACGAGTTGGCGGGATCGGCGAATGTGGAGGGCACGTAACTGCCGGGTTCGGCTTGGTGGAAATGGGGATGGAAGACGATGTGCGCGCCGCGGCGCACGGCCCAGCGGACGGTTTCAGGATAGCGCCACCCTTCATGGCAAATGGCTACGCCGAATGTGAGGGCGCCGGTTTGAAAGACGCGCCTTCCCGTGCCGGGTGAGTAGGTACCCTCCTCGGAGGGATCAAGCTGCACTTTGTCTTGGAAGCCGGCTATGGCGCCGTCGCGGTCGACGATGAGCGCGGTGATCAGGAGCGCACCATTTACGACGCGTTCGGTGCCGAGCACGACTGCGAGGTTAGCCTCTGCGGCAGCCGATGCAATGACGGTCCAGGCGCGTTCGAGGAACACCGGATCGGCGGGGGGCACGGCCTTGCCTGTTGCGCGGTAGCCGGGAATGAAGCATTCCGGAAAGCAGACGATGGCGGCGCGCGCGAGGCCAGCTTGGGCGATGGCGTGTTCGGCCAGCGTGACCGACTCCTCGGGAGTGGCCGGGAAAGGGATGTTAGCGAGCGCGATTCGGATGGTGGGCATGCAGCCTATCAATATTACCGCGCCCGTAGGTAGTACCGGGTTGAGTAATTTCGGTACCATGCGAGCCGTCTTCGGCGAGCGTGACTGCTAGACTCTGTTAGTGATCGCACTTAGCAGGGAGGCAGGGATGCCCACACGAAGCTTCACACGAACGCTACGGATACTCTCGCTTATGGCGGGCATCGGCTGGGCGGCACGGGGCGCGACGCCGGCCATCTTCAATTCCCCGCGGGTCTTCTGGCAGGGAGGCGGTCCGGCATTTGCGGCCGGCGATTTCAATCGCGACGGGAATGTGGATCTGGCGGTGCTGTCGGATACCGAAGTTTCCATTCTGCTGGGCCGCGGTAATGGGGTTTTCGATGCGGGCGCGCAGTATGCGCTCGAAGGCGGACCCGGATATGCCACCCCGATTGTAGCGGCGGATTTCAATGGCGACGGCAAGCTGGACCTGGCGCTGATCGCGGAAGACGCGGCCGCAAATTGGACCGTTGCGGTCCTGCTGGGCAACGGCGACGGCACGTTTCAAATGCCGGTGTATTACGCCGCGGGAAATGCGCCGCTGTCGCTGGCCGTGGCGGACTTCAACGGCGATGGCGTGCCGGATCTGGCGGTGGCCAATGGCTGGGTCGCGGGCCAGACGAGCAGCAGTGTGTCGATCGTGCTGGGCAATGGCGATGGGACATTCAAGCCGCCCGATATTCTGACTGTGCCTTTGGATCCGTGGGCTGTTTTGGCGGCGGATCTGAACGGGGATGGGAGGCCGGACCTGGTCCTGCCGGGTTTCCAAGGGGGAGTGGTGCTGCTAGGGAATCGCGATGGCACATTTCAGCCGCCCTTGCCCTTCAGCGCCGGAGATATCGAGATCTTTTCGGTGACGGCGGCGGATTTCAATGGCGACGGAAAAACGGATTTGGCGCTAACCGATGGCAACGAAGACGTGGGAATCCTGGCAGGCAATGGCGACGGCACCTTCCAGCCGGCCGTCAGCTACGACGTTGGATTATCGCCGATGCGGGTGGCCGCCGGGGATGTGAATGGCGATGGCAAACCCGATGTGGTGGTTGCCGGCACATACGGCGGCGTGGCCGTGCTGCTGAACGCCGGCGATGGCACATTCTCACTGGCCCAGACATCCGATGCGGGGTCCGCGCTGACAGAGGTCGCGCTGGCGGATTTCAACGGCGACGGCAAAATGGATATAGCGGTGGGCGGCTCCGGTGTCATTATTCTGCTTGGCGATGGTAAAGGCGTCTTCCAACACACGTCGAATTACGCGGCCGGATACGACCCAAGCGCCGTCGCCGTGGGAGATTTTAACGGTGACGGGAAGCCGGACCTGGCGGTGAGCGACGGATACTATACGAACACATTCTCGATTCTGATAGGCAACGGCGATGGATCGTTCCAGCCGCCGGTAACTTATTCGTTTGGAAATGGCGCGAGTGGAGTGGCCGCGGCGGATTTCAATGGAGACGGGAAACTCGACCTGGCGCTTTTGACCGGTCCAATTTCGATATTGCTCGGCAACGGCGATGGAACTTTCCAGGCCCCCACGAGTTTGTCAACGGGCGCCAATGGCGGTCCGGAGGCTGCGGCGATTGGCGACTTCAACGGCGACGGCAAGCCGGATTTGGCGGTGACGCAATTCGCGAGCGTGGCGATACTACTGGGCAATGGCGATGGAACCTTTCAGCCGGCGCAGGAATTTCCGACAGGTAAGGACTCGTATGCCGTAGCGGTTGGGGATTTCAACGGCGATAGGAAGCTCGACTTGGCGGTGGTTAACCGGGACGCGCACACAGTCTCGATTCTGCTGGGCAATGGCGCGGGCGGCTTCGAAGGCGGGTCGAGCTATCCCGTGGGCCTGAAGCCCGATTGGGTCGCGGTGGCGGATTTCAATGGCGATGGCATCGCGGACCTGGCGGTGGCGGATCAGGCGACGGGCAGCGTAGCGATTTTGCTGGGAAAGGGCGATGGCTCGTTTCAAGCGGCCGTGTATCATGCCGTCGCAGGCGGCCCGGCGATTGCGCTGGCGGTGGGGGATTTCAATGGCGACGGTACGCCGGACCTGGCGGTGGCGATCAGCTATGCGTGCAGTGTGGCAATCCTGTTGGGCGATGGAACGGGCGGCTTCCGGAGCGAGACGGACGAGGCCGCGTTCGCCATCGCGCCTTTTCCGGTTTCGATGGCGCGAGGCGATTTCAATTTGGATGGCAAGGTTGACCTGGCGGTGGTCGCGGAATATGGCGTTACGGTGCTGACTAACGTCACGCGATAGGCGCGCTTCGCGCGCCACTGGAGTTTCTACATTTGCTGGAGAGCTGGAATTGGAGGGCGGGCTTTAGCCGTCGCGGGGCTTCAGCCCGCTGGTAGCACGGCTTCAGCCTGTGCCTGGAGTTTCTACATTCTGTCCGCCGTAGTGGGGCAGGCTCGCAGCCTGGCTCGCAGCCTGCGCGGGCCTCGCAGGCCCGCTCTGCGGCGAGCTGCGCTCGCCTGTGTCGGCAGAGTGCCGACACGGCACGCCGGGGGCGTGCGCCACGCGGCCGGTCCGCTGCCGCCTACTGGTCCTTCCCCACCGGAATCAGTGTGGTCCCCTCGGCAGACTGCACGCGTATGGTGCCGGCCGGCGGTGGGGGCAGGCCGCTCGAAGGTGGGGTCGAGATCGACGCCGGCGGCGCCTGTCGCGCGGCGACCGCCATGCGGCCTGCCGGGGTCGCGCGCATCTGCCGTAGCCCCGCGCGCATTTGCTCTTCCGGCACATGCAGCGCCAGCATAACGTGCTTGCCGTTCACGTGGTATCTGAAACCCTCCAGGCCGCTCACGCCTTGGTTCGCGTTTCTCACCTGGGAGCGCGCCATGCTGGTCAGCGAGCGCAGCCCTTCGGCCATTTCGGCGGCGCCTTTTTCCGTGCGCGCTTCAATGTCGGCGGAAAGGTCGAAATCCGGGCTTAAACGCAGCCCGCCATTGAATCCTGCCACCTTCGCCAGGAATTCCGCCACCTTCGCTTCGGCCGGGGACGCCGCCGCGGAGCCGCTCAATGGCTGCGGGAGAATCCCCGCCTGCGCCGCCCAGATGTCATAACCACTGTACCTGGCCACTTGCGCGGCCAGGGCCGCCGGCAACGCCGCATGTTGGCCGCGGCGGCGAATGGCGGACTGCACATCGGCCATCTGTCCGACCAACACGATGGAATTGTCCAGAAACGCGAAGACCCCGTTGCCGGGCTTGTCGGAGACCAGTATCGGCACGCCTTGGTACTCGGTCATATTGCCCGTGAATGCCTTCAGAGCCTGAATCCGGGCCGGGTCGAGCGAGGTCCGCACGATGATTAGCGCCGGTGCCGACTTGCCGGCGCCGCCGGCCAACACGACATCCTGCACCTGCTGGCTCCAGTCGATGCTGGTGAGCAAGGCGATCCGCTCCTGGAGTTCCGGCTTCTCCTGCGCCAGCTTCGCCTGTACCTGGCTCGCGACCCCCTGGTGCACCGCCTCACGCATAGCCGACCCGATGGGCGAGGCCATAATCTTGGCAATGTTGACCTCCATCACCATGCTGGCGTCCGGCATCACCAGCTTCATCATGTCGGGATCGGCGGCGGCCGCCAGACCGGGCAGCGCGGCTGCCAGCGCCAAGAGCTTGTTACAGAATGTCACACACCACTCCTTTCGTCTTCCTTATCGGCTTAACACCGACAGTGAAGACAAAACAAGTGCGCCAATGTTAACTGGTTCACCGGCCGGGAAGATTAAGGCGTAATCTTGAACACCACCCCAAGATCATAGGCACCGCCGTAGAAGGTAGTGCCGTAGAGGTTGCCGGCTGAATCCAGTGTCACCCCTGCGTAGGGATTTCGTCCGTCGGAGCCGGAGAAGCGGTGCAGCACGGTCAAATTTCCAGCCGGGTCGAGCTTGTACACGATTCCGCATCCGAGGTTAGTGCAGGCTCGGGAGACGATTCCGCCGAGATTGGTAGTGCCGTAGAGATTGCCCGCCGCGTCTCGGGTCACGCCTCCTAAGGGGTCCGTCCCATCGTGGGGAGGTCCGGCGAAGCTATGCAGCAGTGTGACGTTTCCGGACGGATCGAGCTTGAACACCACTCCCTGATTGGAAGCGCCGCCGACCTGGGTGGTGCCATAGAGATTGCCCGCCGCATCCCCGATCACGCCCGGCCAGGGGGACTCCCCGTCACTGGGGTAGCCGGCGGAGTTGTGTAGAATGGTTTCCTGCCCAGCCGGGTCCAGCTTGAACACGATGCCACATTGGTATGGGCAGTAGAGGTTTTTCAGCGCGCCGCCCACGCTGGTTGTGCCGTAAAGGTTGCCCGCCGCGTCGCGGATTGGGGCGGCATTAGGATCCCGGCCGTCGGCGGGTGGGCCGGCGAAACTGTGCAGCACCGTCAGGGTCCCAGCCGGGTCCAGTTCGAATATCCCGCCGTTGTCCGGGTCGCTGCCGACGCCGCCTGTGGCGCCGTAAAGATTGCCCGATGAGTCCCGGACCACCCCATTTGGAAATGCCCCGTCGGTGCCGCCGGTGAAATTGTAGAGCACGGTCTCGTTGCCGGCCGGGTCCAGCTTGAAGACCACGCCGCAAGCCGAAGTGTCGATGCAGTCGGAATTGTAGATCCCGCCGTAGGCGGTGGTGCCATAGAGGTTGCCGGCGGAGTCTCGGATCACGCCTGCCGTGGGACCACCGCCATCGCCGGGGGGGCCGGCAAAATTATGCAAAACCGTCAGGCTCCCAGCGGGGCTCAGACGGAACACGACTCCGTAACCATGCGCGCCCGCTTCATTAGCGGTGCCGTACAAGTTGCCCGCCGAGTCGCGGATCACGCCCCCTTGAGGGTATGCTCCGTCGGCGGTATCCGTGAAACTGTGCAGCACAGAATAAGTCTGTGCCGGCACGGGTGCGGTCCCCATCGCCGCCAACGCGAAAGTTACCGCCAGTGCCGGCCGGCGGATTGTGGAGATGTTGCGCTGTCGCACTTCGCGATTGAAAAAACGCGCCTGCTGGATCGGCTTCGGGGCGAACTGAATGCGCGGCAAGAGAAAGCACTGCTGCGCATGTTGCGGGATGGGCCGGAGGGCTTCAAAGGAGGCTTGAGCGCCGGCAACTACGCCGCCATCACCGGCGCGTCGCCAGCGACGGCGACCCGCGATCTTGCGGATCTGGTGGACAAAAGCGCGCTGCTCCGCGTGACGAGCTCCGCCATGCGCGCTATCGCATCGTAATTCCTGGGCGGGAGGTTTCGGCAGCCGTGCTTGATGAGCAGGGGAATCTGCGCTAACCAGACTAGAGCTGCTGACGGCTAAGGCGGGCTAAAACACATCGGGCCATCCTTCGCTCGGATGACCCGTAAGTACGTTGTAATCTATGGTCCGGAGAGGGGGACTTGAACTCCACGAGATTGCTCCCGCTAGCACTTCAAGCCAAAATCGCCGGTATCCTGGGGTATCGTCAGGGCTTAAATTGCTGATTCTTTGGTGCCGGTGTAGCCAGGTATCCCCGGTTTTCGTGGCGGCGCTCCATGCTGTCCGTTTTGTGCCGCGAGATTTTCATGCGCACGACCTGAGGAACCCCCGCCCGGCGCATGTTCAGCACATCTGTTCTCCGCAGATCATGGAATTTCAGCGCTTCGATCTTTGCTCTCTTGCAGGCTTCCTCCCATGCCCCACGGAAATCCCTTATCGGTTCGCCGCCACGGTTGAACACCCAGGGCGAACCCGGCCATTTCGTATCCCGCTCCTTTTTGTCGGCAATCAACTCGCGCATGTCGCTTTCGAGGATCGGAACTGACCGGGCATCGTCATTCTTCGTCTCGCCCTTTTCCAGCGGTAAGACCGGCATCGAAATCGACCTGTGGCCATTGGATAGCCAACAGTTCCCCCTTCCGCATTCCCGTCTCGTACCCACAAACGAACAGCGGCCTGATTTCCGCGGGCAGTTCCTGCAGTTTGCGGCGGCAGGGAATAGGCCCGCGTTTCTGTGGGATGAGCCGTTTGTTATTTTTCCGAAGAGTGCGTTGGGTCAGTCTCGCAGGATGCGGCGCGGGTAAGGAGGAGACCGCGTTCGCGGATGTTGCGGGTAAGGGCGGCGGCGCGTTCGAACTCGGTGCGGGCTTCGGGGTGGCGGCCTAGTTTGTAGAGGAGGTCGGCGCGGACGCTGGGGAGAAGATGGTAGCGCGCCAGAGAGGGTTCGGAAGCGAGGGCGTCTACGAGTGTGAGACCGGCCTGGGGGCCGTGGGCCATGGAGACGGCTACGGCGCGGTTGAGCTCGATGACAGGGGAGGGGATGACCTGGGCGAGCTCGGTGTAGAGGATGACGATGCGTTGCCAATCGGTTTCGGATGGCGTGCGGGCGCGGGCGTGGCAGGCGGCGATCTCGGCTTGGAGGAGATAGGGGCCGCGGGTGGTGTCGATTTTATGAGCGCGTTCGATGGCATTTAGGCCGCGATGGATTAGGAGTTGATCCCATTGGGTGCGGTTTTGATCGAAGAGTAAGACTAGTTCGCCGGTGGAGGTGATGCGGGCGCGGATGCGGGAGGCCTGGATTTCCATGAGGGCGACTAGGCCGTGGACCTCGGGCTCCGCGGGTGTGAGTTCGGCTAGGATGCGGCCGAGGCGGAGCGCGTCTTCGCAGAGGGTGGGGCGCATGAGGTCGTCGCCGGTGGTGGCGGAGTAGCCCTCGTTGAAGATGAGGTAGATGACCTCGAGGACGGAGGAGAGGCGGGCGGCGAACTCGAGGCCGCGGGGGACCTCGAAGGGGATGTGTTTGTCGGCGAGGGTGCGTTTGGCGCGGACGATGCGCTGGGCGATGGCGGGTTCGGTGGTGAGGAAGGCGCGGGCGATCTCATCGGTGGTGAGGCCGCCGAGGAGACGGAGGGTGAGGGCGGCGCGGGACTCGGTGGGGAGGATGGGATCGCAGGCGATGAAGACGAGGCGGAGGAGGTCGTCGCCGATGGTGTTGTCGAGAGTGGAGTCGAGGTCGGGCGAGGTTTGTTCGAGGGCTTCGAGTTCGCGGCCGAGCTCTTCGTGTTTGCGCTGGGCGACGGCGTTGCGGCGGAAGAGATCGATGGCGCGGCGTTTGGCGGTGGCGGTGAGCCATGCCGCGGGATTATCGGGAACGCCAGACTGCGGCCACTGCTCGAGTGCGGCGAGAAGCGCCTCTTGTGCGAGGTCTTCGGCGAGGCCGACGTCACGGGTGAGGCGGGTGAGTCCGGCGATGACGCGCGCGGACTCGATGCGCCAGACGGCTTCGATGGTGCGATGCAGGGCTTGATGTTCGGCCTGATGTGGATCGGTAGCGGACACTGCTACCGATCACACCAGCTTCGATCCATGGATGCAAGTGCGGCTATTTGTTGGCGGTCTGATTTGGCAACTGAGCTCGGCGCTCTACTTTGTGCTGGATCTGCTCTTCGGACAGGATGGGTGCGAAGTCTTCCATCTCAAAGACCTGGCGGATTTCGACTTCGTAGTCGCCGGCGCCGCAGTTGGGGCCACGCTTGACCCACTCGATGGCCTCTTCGAGGGACTTGACCTGCAAGATCGAGAAACCGGCGATGAGCTCCTTGGCCTCGGTGAAGGGGCCGTCGACGACGGTACGAGACTTGCCGGAGAATTTGACGCGTGCGCCTTTGGAGCTTGGATGGAGGCCATCGAGGGCGAGCAGGACGCCAGCCTTGCTGAGCTCTTCGTTGTACTTGCCCATCTCGGCCATGAGCTGTGGATCGGGGAGGGCGCCTTCTTTTTCCGACTCTGCGGTTGCTTTGACGATGACCATGAATCGCATTGCGAAATCTCCTTTGGGTTGAGCGATGGTTGTGTGGCTTGTTTTCGGGTTCAGCTATTCGTTGGCTAACCAGTGAACTCAGATTGAGAGCCAGTTGGATCGCTGTTGCTCGCTTTCGTACTGGCTCTCTGCTGATACGTCGAACGGGGTGTAGCCGAATCGACATGAGAACGGAATTTATATGCCAGCCGCCTGTATGCGGTACACGCGCCATCGCGGAAGCGTTCCGGATTCGGGAACTGCCGGAACAAGCCCGGCACAGTATTAGAGGAAGCCCGCAGGAAGCTGGCAAAATAAAGCCTTGCACATCGCGAGCAGCGTAAGCCGTGAATCTTCTACCACTTGTTACAATTCCTGTTACAGTGGCGCCAAACCAGCAACGCCGCCCATCTCTGAACAGCGCTATTAACTACTTTAAAATGAATCTGGTGCGGAGAGGGGGACTTGAACCCCCACGAGATTGCTCCCGCTAGCACCTCAAGCTAGTGCGTCTGCCAATTCCGCCACCTCCGCAGGGGCGCTACTTCTTCGCTGGGGCCGGCGCCGGCCGGCCTTGCGGCGGCCGGGCGGGGATGTTCAACGGTACGGACTTGCCGTTCGGCAGTTGCAGGGCCGGGCCCTTCGCCGGAGCGGGCGCCTTAGCCGGCGCGGTCTGCGTGCCCGCGGGCGCTGAATCCAGAACCGTCTTGGCGCCGCCGGACGACCCGCGCGTAGCCAGGATCGAAAGCGATAGCGACGTGATCATGAAAACGATGGCCGACGCCGTGGTCACTCTCGAAAGCAGGGTCGCCGAGCCGCGCGGACCGAAAGCCGTCTGCGAGCCCATGCCGCCAAACGCACCCGCCAGATCGGCCGCCTTCCCGCTTTGCAGCAGCACCACAATGATCAGGAAGACGCAAACTATTACGTGGATAATCGTTAGAAGAATCAACATCGCGTTCCTATAGTATAGGAAATCGGATAGCCGCGGGTCAAACGTGGCCTCCGCCGGCTGAAGCCTGTGCTACCGCCTGTGCCGCCTTATATGGCGCGGGCTTTACGGACGGGGCGGCCCACTTCGGAACGCGCCGGCTTCTTCAAGCCTTGCGCGAGCCGCCGCACCTGATCGCTGACGCACACCAGAAACATGGGCTGGCGCGCGTTCTTCAGCAGATCGATGATGCGGTCCGGCGCTTCTTCCAAATAGATGGATTTGCCGTCGGTCAGCAAATGCGTTTCCGATTCGCTCTGGAGAGCGTCGCTCAAGCGCTTGCCCATGTCCTTCTGCAGGAAACGCAGCACCCGCCGGATTTTCTGGAGCGAAAACCCCTTCCGCCGCAGCTCGGCGATCACGGAAACCTCCAGAACTTCCTGCGCCAGGTAAACGCGTTTATGGCCGTCCTGGCGCGGGGAGACAACGCTCCGCTCGTCCCACCATTGCAACTGGCGCAGGCTCACGCCGCAGATCCGGGCCACATCGGTGCTGGTGTATTGGTCGCTGCCGGGCAATGCAGCAGTCCGCAGTTTTTTTGTTTTGAACATTTCGCCCCGCTTTCGGTTTGGAAAAATAGCCGCCATTCTGGATTGTACTTTAGTGGCGGGCGGTGTCAATAGGCAATTGCAGATCTTTTGGGGGGAGCTTCGGGGATACTGGCCGGGAGGCCCGTCCCACTGTGCTAAGATAGGGCTTTCCAACCTGAGGTTTTCGTGGCCAGAATCACCCGTAAAGAGTTGAAGTCCGACAAGTTTGCGCTCGAAGTCGGGCACACAGTCGATTTTTTTGAAGAACACCGGACCGAGATCGTCCGCTATGGCGCGGTGGCGCTGGCGGTAGCCGCTCTCGTGGTTCTCATCTTCGTTTACCGGAACCATCAGCATGTCGTGCGCCAGGATGCGCTGGCGAAAGCCATGGCCGTCGAGGAAGCCGCCGTCGGCCAGGCGTCTCCGGGCGCAACCCTCACGTTCCCGACGCAAGAGGCCAAAGACAAGGAAGCCGTCAAGGCATTCAGCGAACTGGCCGCCAAATATTCAGGCACGGACGAAGGCTACATCGCGGAATATTATCTGGGTTGCACCGCCGCCGACGAAGGCAAGCTGGGCGAAGCCGACAAGCGCTTCGGCGCGGTGGCCGATTCCGCCGGCAAGAAGTATGCCTCGCTCGCCAAGCTTTCGCTCGGCCAAGTTCAGTTCGCCGAGGGCAGGCTCGATTTGGGCGAGAAAACGCTGCGATCCCTGATGGCCGATCCTACCGTTTTCGTGTCCAAGGACCAGGCGGCAGTGGTGCTGGCAAAATTGCTGGCGCACACCAAGCCCGCCGAAGCGCGGAAACTGCTGGATCCCCTGCGCGCCAAGCCCGGTCCGATAAGCCAGATGGCTATTCAGGCTTATGCCGAACTGCCGCCCCAGTAGCCGGGTCAGCCATGCTGGGCCATCTCCGGTTTCCGGTGGAGCGCAGCTTGGGGCGGCGCTACCCGGAAGCCGCGCATCCTTACCGTAACGCGTTTCAGCGCGACCGCGACCGCGTGGTACATGCGCGCGCCTTCCGCCGGTTGGAAGCCAAGACGCAAGTGTTCACGCCCGGCCTGTGCGACCATTTCCGGAACCGGCTGACACACACCATCGAAGTGGCGCAGATCGCGCGCACGGTGGCCGCCGTTCTGGGTCTCGATGAGGATCTGACCGAAGCTCTGGCGCTGGCCCACGACATCGGCCATCCGCCTTTCTCTCACGCCGGCGAGGACGCCCTGGATGAGCAGATGAAACGCTTCGGTGCGCGCTTCGACCACAACCTGCACGCGGTGCGCATCGTGGAGAGTTTCGAACAACGTTACGCGCGATTTCCGGGACTGAACCTGTCTTTCGAAGTGCGCGAAGGCATTGCCAAGCATTCGCGCGATTTCGGCCCTGGCGAGAGTCCCGAGTTGGAGGAGTATCTGCCGGGCTTGCGGCCGCCGCTGGAAGCGCAGCTCATCGATCTGGCCGATGAGATCGCCTATAATACCGCCGACCTGGACGATGCCGTGTCCGCCGGCCTGCTGTGCTCCGAGGAGGTGGCCGCGGAGGCGCCCTACTACGCGGAACTCTACGAGGCGGCCGAGCAGCAGTTCCCCGGCGCGCCGGAGAACGCCCGCTTTCACGAGACGCTGCGCTCCCTGATCGACGCCCTGGTATCCGGCCTGATCAATGGCACGGTGCGCCGGGCCTCCGAAGCCGGAGTCGGGACCGTGGAGGACGTGCGGCGGCATTCCGAGCGTTTGGCTGCGTTCACACCGGAAACGGGGACGGCCAATCGCGATTTGAAGCGATTCCTGCACCGGCACGTATATACCGCGCCGGCATTGTGCGAGGAGCGCGACCGCGCGGCCGGCATGATCGCGCAACTCTTCGATTTTTTCTTGGAATACCCGGAGCGGCTGCCGGCTTCATACGGCGAACTGATTCCAGGGGAGCCTGCCTACCGCGTGGTCTGCGATTACATCGCCGGGATGACCGACGGATTCTTCCAGCGCACGTATCAGCAGATGCTGGGGGCGTGAGCCGCCGTGGGGCAGGCGTCTACGCCTGCGGCGGGTCTCCAGACCGGCCCCCTTTTCGCGGCGCGCCCAGGCCGACGTGGACGTCGGCCGCAGGACTGGAGTCCTGCCCCACGATTCGATATAGTGCCACGGTAGCCTGCGCGCCGGCAACGACTTTGTCCCGCAGTTCGGGCGGCTCAATCACTTCGATGCGACCGCCGAAACTCAGCGCAAACTGGATGGCTTCGTCTTCCGCGTCGAAGCGCAGCCGTATACGCACCAATTCCCCTTCCACACTTTCTTCTTCCAATCGCCAGCCGCGGTAGCGCACCCATTGCATCACGCCGGAGCCGGCCCGGAAAGTGGCGTAATACCGCGGCAGCTTGTCGCGGAACTCCGTGGCCGAGCGCTCCCAATAGGCGGCCAGATCGAATCCGGGCGGGCGGGCGGCGGGTTGCTCGAGAATGGCCGCTTCGCGAATGCGCGACACACGATAGGTGCGCAGGTCGTCCGCGGGGCGCTCCACGCGCGCCACCAGATACCAGGTACTCCCCTTGGCCACCAGACCCAGCGGATGGGCGGTGCGTTCGCCCGCTTCGCCCAGCACGCGGCTGTAGACGAAGCGCACCTGGCGCTCGCGCCAGAGCGCATCCAACAGCACCGGCAGGCAGGCCACCGATTCCGCGGGATCGCGCCAGCCGCGGGTATCCACCAGAATCCGCTGCCGCGCAAAATCGGCGTACTGGCGGGAACCGGCCGGCAGCGAGGCCTGCAGCTTGATCATGGCCGCGTCGGCCTCCTGCGCCAGCCCCAGATCGGCCATCAGCCGAGGGGGGCGCGCCAGAAACAGCGACTGGATTTCGGCCGCGCTCAACCCGGTGAGCTTGGTCTGATAGCCTTCGACCAGGCTCCAGCCGCCGCCGGCGCCGCGCTCGGCCAGCACCGGAACGCCCGCTCCGCTGAGCGCATCCATGTCGCGGAGCACGGTGCGTTCAGACACCTCCAGACGTTTGGCAAGGTCGCGGGCGGTGACTCTGCGGTGTACTTGCAGCAGAAGAAGGATTGAAAGCAGCCGGTCGGCGCGCATAGAAAAACTCTAGCAGGCAAATATGACAAAAGGTGTCAGGAATGCCCGGTTACATTACCGACATGAAACCATTACAAGGGAAGATCGCCGTGGTCGGGGGCGCCAGCCGCGGCGCGGGCAGAGGCATCGCGCTGGCGCTCGGCGATGCCGGCGCCACCGTGTATGTCGCGGCGCGCAGCTCGCGCCTGGGACCCAAGCCCGCGGACGGCGCGCCGGGCACCGTGGAAGATACCGCCGAGGAAGTCCGCGCGCGCGGCGGCCAGGGCATCCCGGTGCGCGCCGATTTGGGTAACGAAGAGGAGACGGCTGCGTTGTTCCGGCGCGTGAAAGAGGAGCAGGGGCGGCTCGACCTGATGGTCGATTCCGCCTGGGGCGCGAATTTCATGCCGGAATGGTCGAAGCCGTTTTGGGATCTGAGCGCCGGTATCTGGCGCGACACTGCCTCGACGATCAACGCCGCGTGGCTCACCAGCGTACATGCCGCGCGGATCATGGTGAAGCAGCGCAGCGGACTGATCGTTCACGTGACCGACAATCTGCATCCCGATCCGTCGGCGTATCGTGGACAGGTTCTGTGGGATCTGGGCCACGAGTTTCTGAACCGGCTGGTCGCGGATATGGGCCGGGACTTGGAAAAATCGCAGGTAGCGGTGGTGGGACTCAATCCGGGCTTCATGCGTACCGAGAGGGTGCTCATGCACATGACCACCGAGGCGATTAAGAAGCAATTCCGCTTCGATTTGAGCGAGTCTGTGGAATATATCGGTCGCGCGGCGGCCGCTTTGGCGGCCGACCCGGAGGTGGTTGGCAAGACGGGCCAGTTGCTCTGGGCGGCGGAACTGGCGAAGGAGTATGGCTTCACCGATATCGACGGGCGCGCGATTCCTTTGTTCGACCCTAACGCGCCGGTGCGAGCATAGCTCGCCTTGCGGGCATAGCCCGCCGTGGCTGGTGGTTAGTGGCTGGTGGTTAGTGGCTGGTGGTTAGTGGCTGGTGGCTGGTGGAATGGGCGGGCTGACTTCGTAGACTTCAATCCACTGGCCGCGACGCTGCCAGCGGGCCACCGGCGTGAGCGGCCGGCTCCGCATTTCGGGACTCGTGAGTTCCGGCTCATAGCCATAGAAGTGGCGCCAGATCTTGCGCACCAGCTCGATGTGGGTCCAGCTCCAGGGCGGCTCCCACATGCGCGAGAAGAACACCAGGATGCGCGCGTCGCGTTGCCAACCGGTGCGGTCCACGCCGATTGCGGTGAAATCCGGCAGGCTGTGGACCGGAATGGCGCGACGGACGTAACCGAATTCGGGGCGGCTGAGCGCGGAGGTGAGGGGCCACACGGTGGCGATCCGCTCGCCTGGATAGTTTCGTGAGACGAATTCCGCGGCAGTCTGCTGCAACCCCACGAAGTCGGTGAAGGCCAGGTTGTTTTCGAAAGGAAACGGATAGGGCGGGTTCCAAAAATTGCCGGCGATCAACCCGGCCAGGAGCGCAACCTGGCAGGCAATTTTCAAGGGGCCTTTGTAGATCGACATAGCCGCCACCATCGCCGTGTAGACCACCGGCAGCACCGGGAGCAGGTAGCGCTCCAGCATGGCTCCGCCGACGGCGCTGAGGAATAGCACGTGGATGCCGATCAGGAGCCAAGCGACGCGCCAGGCGCGGGCGCCGAAGATGCCGCGGCGCCAGGCCAGCAGGATGGCGATGGTCCCGATCCAGTGGAAATCCTGAAAGAACAGGTAATAGAGGCGCCGGCCGAGCGCGAAGGCGAAGCGCACCGGGTGGAACGGATAGTACAGGTTGTAACGGGTGAATTCGGTGTTGCCGAACAGGTGTCCGGTGCCGCGTGCCAGGACCAGCAGCCAGCAACCCAATGCGGCGGCGGGCAGCAGAAACCAGGCGGCGTCGCGGCGCCGCTTTTCGTATAAGAGGTATACGCCGAACAGGAGCGGCGCCAGCAGTCCGGTTTCCTTAACGAGAACCAATGCCACGCACGCCATGGCGGCCAGACGCGTTTTATCCTGCAGGAACAGCAGCAGCGCCAGGCAAGTGAAGAGCATGGCCGGCATATCCAGTTGCGCCAGCATGGCCTGGGCGAAGAACAGCGGCGAGCAGCACAGCAGGAACACGGCCATGAAGGCTGGCGCGCCGCGCACGTTGCGGCACAACTCGATAGCCAGCAGGAACGCTACCAGGACGGCCACGGACGCCACCAGCAGCATGGCGATGCGCGTCGACACTACCGAATATCCGGCCACGGTCCAAAAGGCGGCGAGGTACGCCATCACACCCGGCGGATGCGCGTTGGGGACGGTGGAATGCGGAATCCAGGCGGCGGCGCCACCACCCCCGTGAAATAGATCCAGCGCGGCTGGTATGAACTGTCCCAGTTCATCCCAATAGTAGGGCAGGCGCAGCAGCGGCGCGTGCGAGAGCAAAACGACGAAGGCAAACAGCGCCAGGAAGAAAAGGTAGGTTTCAGGACGGATGCGCCGGCGGCGGGCGGGCTCCGCGGTCACTGGACGGTCCCGGCCGGCGGGTGCGGCTCGAGCTTGATCTCGCCGAACGCGGTTTCGTACTGGTTGACGTTCTGCGTGAGGACGTTGAGCAATGCCTTGGCCTGTTGCGGGCTGAGGTAAACTCCCTGAAAATTCTGGATATTGACGTTATCGGGCGCCGTTTGGTTGACCAAGCCGAAGAGCAGGAAAAAGTCCCAGAGGTTTACGCGGATCTGCACGCTGTTGGCGTAGCCCTCCCGGTATTCCGGCAGGTTGCTCATCTGGATCTTGGGCGGTAGGGGTTGGTTCATATGGACATGGTGACACAAACCCGGTGGCTGGTGGCCGGTGGACAGTGGCTGGTGGATGGATTTGAAAAAGTTTGTAAATTGGTACAACCTGGGCCCTGGTTTTCGCGTCCGATGTGGTGAGAGGGAAGAAGACCATGAAACTAGTCGTGGCGAAAGGCGTGAGCGGATTGGCACATTGTCCGATTTGCACCCACACGGTACCAGCGGCCATCGATATGATAGGGAAACGGGCGCGGGTATCGCCCGGACAGCGCTGCCCCCGGTGTGCGTCGTCGCTGGACGTAGCCATCGTAGTACAGGCGCTAGAAGCCGCCTGACCGGTGCAGTACTTTTTTGGATTGGCACGCGGGGCGAATGCGCGCTATAGTGTAGTCAGATTGGGTCCGAGATGAAAAGGAAGATGCCACTCAAATCCGAACCGGTGATCGCCCCCGAGATTCTGGAGCAAGCCAAGAGGTCGCTGGTGAGCGACAATCTGAGAAAACCGGCGAAATGCTCGGTTTGCGGGGCGGAGACTTCGCTCGGACTGGGCGAGCCGTTGTGCTGGGTATGCCGGCGTCTGAAGATCAGCGCGTGGCGCGACAGCGAACAGCAGATGCCCGCTCAAGAGTGAGGGACCGTACTCCCAATTCCCGCCGCCAGCGCCCGTTCGTAGACAAAAGCGGCGGCAATCACATCTTCCACCGCCAATCCGACCGACTTAAATAACGTGACTTGACCCGGCGCGGTGCGCGCCTCCACTCGGCCCGCTACCACGTCCTTCAATTCCACGATCCGTGGACTGGCCCAATCCTGTTCGTCGAGGGCCATCAACAGGTCGCCGGACTCCATGCGCGCCTGCTCTATGGAATCCACTGCGATCAGGCCGGCGCGCCTTATCAGGTCGGCTGGAATCTCACGGCGCGTCGCCTGGTTGGATCCCATGGCGTTGATGTGCGCGCCCGGCTCGACCCATTCGCCGGATAACACTGGTTCCTTGGCGTAGGTGGCGGTGACTATAATTTGTGCGCCGCGGACGGCTTGTTCGGCGGTTTCGACGGCGCGGGCCTCGATTGAAGCAGGGGCTTCCGCGGCGAAAGCGGCCCGCTTAGCGGGATCGCGGCTCCACACACGCACTTCCCATATCTTCCGCGCTGCAAGCATCGCTTCCAACTGTGTACGCGCTTGAAAACCGCTGCCGATGATGGCGAGGGTCGAGGCGTCGGCCCGGGCCATGAACTTTGTCGCCAATCCGCTGGCCGCTCCGGTACGGATTTGCCCCAGGTGATTGGCCTCGACGATCGCCAGCGGTTGCGCATCCGCGGCTTGGTAGAGCAGGAACAGGAAATTCGCGCCGTAGCGGGGATTGGTCGCGTAGATCTTCGCGCCGTAGTATTGGCCGTCGCTGGCGGCCATGTAGTGCAGCAGCGAGCCGGTAGGCAGGATCAAGCGGCGGCGCGGTTGATTGATCGCCTCGCCCGAGGCCAAGCGCTGAAAGGCCGTCTCCATCAGATCGATGCAATCCGCCATCGGCAGCAGGCCGCGCACCTCGCGCTCGGTCAGGTAGAGCATATTCCGATCATCGCAAATCTCCAGGTTCAAAAATAAAGTTTCCGGCGCGCGCTAAATTTCCGTGCGCATCGCGCAGGTTGGGCAGGAGAAGCTGCACACAGAATCTACCTCGGCCGGGGAAGCCGCGGTGGCAGAGGAAAACATTTTATGAAAAACGATACAGGAAAACGGAATGGAGGCCACCTGCGCTCACTCTATGCGAGCGGCTTGCTGGCCATGGGTCTGCTGGGATCGCTCACGATCGCCAGCGCGCAACAAACGGGGGGCGCCGCCGGTGCGACGGCCGTTCCCAGGCTGGTGCATTTTGCCGGGTCGTTCCATCCTCCGGCAGATCAGCCCACTGGACCGGTAGGCGCTACTTTCGCGATATACGGAGAACAAGACGGCGGTGCGGCGCTGTGGAGCGAGGACCAGAACGTCGCGCTGGATGCCAATGGCAATTACGCGGTGCTACTCGGATCGACCAAGAACGGAGGCGTGCCGATGGAACTATTCGCGGCTGGCGAGGCCCGCTGGCTGCAAGTGAAATTTCATTTGCCGGATGAAGTTACCGCGCCGCGGGTATTGCTGGTGAGCGTGCCCTACGCGCTGAAAGCGGCGGACGCGGAAACCATCGGCGGCCTGCCGCCTTCGGCCTTCGTATTGGCGGCGACCACGGCGAACGGCGAGACGGGTGCGATGAGCGGCCGCGATGTGGCGGCGTCCGCATCCGCTTCCGCGACGCCAGCGGTCACAGGTACCGGCACCACCGACTTCGTCCCCCTCTGGACGGATAGCACCGGGACGCTGGGGAACTCGGTATTGTTCCAGTCCGGCAGCGGGGCCACGGCCACGGTCGGAATCAATACCACCACGCCGGCAACTACCTTGGACGTAAACGGAACCGCGACGTTGCGCGGAGACACGGTGATGGCTGCGATCGGCGTAGCCACCACGAAAGGGGGAAAGAAATCCCAGCCGCTGGATTTCGCGGGTTCGGCGTTCAATAGCGGCACCAGCAGCGCAGTGGCGCAGACCTTCCGGCTGCAGACTGAGGCCGCCGGCAACGACACCACCAGCCCCAGCGCGACGCTGAATCTGCTGTACGGATCGGGCGCCGCGACGCCTGCGGAAACGGGACTGAAGCTGGCGAGCAACGGGCAGATCGAGTTCGCCACCGGGCAGACATTTCCCGGCGCGGGCACCATCACCGGGGTCACCGCCGGATCCGGTCTGATGGGAGGCGGCGTCACCGGCGACGTGACGGTGGGCCTGACTAACACTTGCGCCAGCGGACAGGTGTTGCAGTGGAATGGAAGTGCGTGGGCCTGCGCCGCGGGAGGTTCGGGCGGGGGCGGCATTACCGGGGTGACCGCAGGCACGGACCTGACCGGCGGCGGCACCAGCGGCAGCGTGACCTTAAACCTGGACACCACCAAAGTACCCCAGTTGAACACCGCCAACACCTTCACCGGCAACGAAACGGTGAACGGAAACCTAAGTGCCACGGGAGTGGTCTCGGGCAGCAGCTATCAGATCGGCAACACCCTGTTCGCCTTCGGTAACTATACGAATCAGAACGCGTTCCTCGGTTTTGGGGGTAACTCCACGATGACCGGCACCAACAACACCGGGGTCGGCCTAAACGCGCTGCGTGCGAACTATACGGGCAGCTACAACACTGCAGTCGGGTCGGGTACGCTCAGCCAAAACGGGGGCGATGGCAATACCGCCATCGGCTACGGAGCGCTCGCCGCCAACGAAAACGGCACATACAACACCGCCAATGGCTCTTCGGCGATGTTCACCAACAATACCGGCTACTACAACGTTGCCATGGGCAACGGGACGTTATATGGCAACACCAGTGGATACGGCAACACCGCCCTTGGCACAGGGGCGCTCGGGGCAAACACCACCGGGGCCTACAACACGGCCGTGGGCTATGTCGCAGGTTCAGGCACGTCGATCAACTATGAGGTCACGGGAGAGTACAACACGTACCTTGGGTATGCGGCCGGTCCCGGCAGCCAAACCCAATTCTTCAACGTCACGGCCATCGGCGCCGGCGCGGTCGTCAACCAAAATTATGCCATGGCCCTGGGCGGCACAGCGGAATGGGCGGTGAATATAGGGATCGGCACGGCCACTCCGTATTTCGACTATGCGCTGGATGTCGAGGATTCCCCCACCGAGGGAATCACCGGCGGCGTGGTGGTAAATGGCGGCGGTGGGAATCTCTATCTGGGCATGACCAGCGGCACGCATGAGTTCCGCGTGGATTACACCGGCAAGGGCTTCTTCAACGGGGGAACCCAGACGGGCGGTGCGGACTTCGCCGAGTCGGTGGCGGTGGGCGGGCAGCGTTCACTCTACGAGCCGGGGGATGTGCTGGAGATCGATCAAAGTGCCAACCGGCACCTGACGCTGTCGCACCACGCCTATGCCACGCTGGTCGCCGGTATCTACTCCACCAAACCGGGAGTGCTGGCCACCGAACACAACATGGACGACCCTGCCATCGCGTCGAGCGAAGTGCCGCTGGCCGTGGTCGGGATCGTGCCCTGCAAAGTCAGCACCGAAAACGGAACCATCGCGCGGGGCGATCTGCTGGTGACCTCGTCGCGGCCCGGCTACGCCATGAAGGGGACCAACCGGCGGCGGATGCTGGGCGCGGTGGTGGGCAAGGCGCTCGAACCGTTGGAGAAGGGGAGCGGGGTGATCCAGGTGCTGGTCACATTGCAGTGATGGCGTGATACCCGGCCGCGAAGCCAAGATGGAGAGCTTGCTGTATAGCCCGACAGCAAGCTCTGCTTTAGCTTTAGCAGCCTCATTCTACGCCGGTTTTCGGGGCGGTAACCGCACCCGCCGGTGGGCGAGCTTCGCTCGCCTAAGCCGGCTTGAAAGCCGGCTGCGGGCAATATTGCCCGCCCTCCAAACACAGGCTGAAGCCTGTGCCTTGAGTTTCTACATTCTGTCCGCCGTAGTGGGGCAGGCTCGCAGCCTGCGCGGGCCTCGCAGGCCCGCTCTTGGTGGGACAGGCTTTAGCCTGTCGCACACAGGCTGAAGCCCGGCTGAAGCCTGTGCTACCTCCTGGGCTTGGCCTCGGCCAGTTGGCGCAGAACAAACGAATTGTCTGGCAGGCGCAGGTTCCACGCCTGCCATAACGCGAGGCGATCCGCTGCGTAGCGATCGGCCGCGGACGGATCGCCAGCCCGGCGGCAAAGCCGGGCCAGGCGAGCCTGAGCCACGGAAAGCGCCAGCGCGTCGGTAAGGCTCTCCCGCGGACGGTAGCCGCGGGATTCATACTTGCGCAAAAGCATGCGATAGGTGGCGATCGCCGCTTGCGGATTTCCGCCGGCCGCATCCAGTTCCGCCTGGGCGCACACCAGGGTCTCTTCCGGCGAAGATGCCGTGAGGGGCATGCTTTCGATCGCCGCATCCTTATAAAACATAGCCCGGACTTGCGCCAGACGCCGGCGCGCCTCGGCAGTCCGTCCGAGATCCCGCAGCGCGTAGGTGGACGCGGCGGCCGCGCGGGTCATATACTCGACCCTTAGGAAAGACCCCTCGGGCTCGGCCCGCATCACTTCCCAGACTTCGTCGAACAGCGGCAGGGCGGCCGCCGGGTGGCTCAGGCGCAAGAGGCTGGCGATCCAGAGTTGGCTCTGCGCGAAATCGACGCGCGCGCCATGATCCTTGGGATCCGTGGACATGAGCTGGCGGCTGATGGCGGCGCTTTGCTCGAGGGCGGGAAGGGCGGCGGCGAGGCGGCCCAGTCCCAAGGAATCGGATTCGCCATTCACCAAACCGATGTAGTAGAACACCGCGCTCAATTCGATCTGGCGGCGTTTTCCCTCGGGCAGCTTTTCGAGCGTACGCCGCGCATCGTCGAGCTGGGCAAGGGATTTCTCCAACTGGCCGTCATAGCGCAGGAAAGAAGCATAGCTCCGCGACATGGACGCGTAATTCAGGAAGGCCTCCGGTGTGCGCGCGGTTTCCGCATAGCGCCGGGCAAATTGGATACTCAACTCGGCGTACCGGCGCGCCTCCTCGTTCCGATCCAGGTTGGTTAACGCGCGGCGCAGGCTGGCATAAGCGCTGGCCGCCAGTTTGAGATCGGCGGTCTCGGGATTCCCAGCCGCGAATTGGTCTACCAGCGGGGCCAACTCGCCGGCCAATTCGGCGGTCCGCGGCTTTTGGCTCTTGTCCGTCCGGAGCATCAACGTATCCAGCCGGTTCTCGATCCTGGCGCGCAGTGCGGCGCGGTCGCGGGGCTGCGCGGCCAACGCTTTGGCGAGCAGCCGGTCGCCGCGATCCAATGCGGCGAAAGCGTCGGCGTCCCGGCCCAGACTGGAATCGCCGCGGCGGCTGAGCACATCGGCGGTGCGCTGATAGGCTTCGGCCAGTTCCAGTTGCAGATCGCGCTCGCTCGCTTCGGCGCTGAGGTCGTTGAGGTAGTGGAGAGCTTTATCGGCGATATACTGGCGCGCGGCGGTGGAACCCGGAAGATTGCGCACGCGGTCTTCGACGCCGAATAGATCGCCGGCCAATTCGCGCGCGATCTTGAAGCGCCGCTCGGCGAGCTGCCGCGCACGCAGGGCGACCACCAACCCCACAGCCAGCGCAGCGACCACCAACAGCGCCGCGGTCAACGGAATCCAGGCGCGCCGAACGAACTTTCCGGCGCGGTACAGAAGCTCTCCCTGGCGGGCACGGATCGGCATCCAGCACAGGTAGCTGCGCAGGTCGCTCGAAAGCTGGTCGACGGTGGCGTAGCGCTGCCGCGGCTCCTTGCGCAGCGCCTTGGAAAGGATGGCGTCGAGATCGCCCTTCAGTTCCGGATTCCATCGGCTGGCGCGCGCGACGTCGTGCGTGCGCACAGCCGCCAACAGCGCTTGCGGCGAGGCGCCGTCGATCTCAAGCGGCGCATGCCCGGTGAGCAATTTGTAAAGCACCGCTCCCAACGAGTATGTATCCGACGCGGTAGTGATCTGGCCACCGGTGGCCTGCTCGGGGCTGCCATAGGCCGGCGTCATCACGCGCTGCCAGGTGAGCGTAACGCCGGCGTCGAAGCCCAGCATTTTGGCAATACCGAAATCGAGCAATTTGGGCACGCCGCCGGCGGTCACCAGGATGTTGCCCGGCTTGATATCCCGGTGCACCACGAATCTGGTGTGCGCGAACGACACCGCGTCACAGACTTGCAGAAACAACTCGATTTTGCGGCGCGCGGTCAGTCCCTCGCAGAATTCGTCGATAGGCAGCCCTTCCACCAGCTCCATGACGAAGTAGGGCTGGCCGTCCGCGGCGTGGCCGGCGTCCAGAAGGCCGGCGATGTTGGGATGCGACAGGCCCGCCAAGATCTGGCGCTCCTGCAGGAACCGCTGCCGCTGGAGCGGGTCGCCGGCGCCGCCTTGCATCACCTTGACCGCTACCTGCTGGCGGACTTCTCCATCCACGCGCTCCGCCCGGAAGACGGCGCCCATGCCGCCGCGGCCGATCAACTGCACCAATTCATACGGGCCGCAGCGGCGCGGTTGGGCGGGCGTGGCGGAGTCGGGCAGCGCGGCCGCCGCCAGTTTCGCGATGGGCGACTGCAGGGTGTCAGTCGACACTGTATCGTGCGCGAGCAAGGATTCGACTTCCCTTCGGACGGACGGGTCAATCGAGTGCGCGGCGAAATAAGATTCCCGCGCGGCGGCGTCCCTATCGGCAAGCTGCTCGAAGAGATTTTCCACTTCCGGGCTCATACGCGCTCCTCCGCCAGCTCGCGCCGCAGCCAGGCGAGGCCCAGGCGCAGTTGGTGGCGCACGTTATGCACCGGGATGGCGAGCGCCGCCGCGGACTCTTCGGCCGTGAGGCCGGCGAAGAAGCGCAATTCGATCAGTTGGCCTTTCAACGGATGGTCCCGGGCCAAGCGGTCCAGGGCGTCGTTCAAGACCAGAAACGCATCGCCCGCCGGCGCGCCCAGATCCTCGAAGCCGCTGAGCGTGACCTGCAGATCCTCTCCGCGTTTGCCGGCGCGGCGGGCGCGCGCCAGATCGACCAGCACCTGGCGCATGACGCGCGCCGCGATGCCGTAGAAATGGGACCGGTTCTCGAACTCGGGCAGCGGCGAGCCCGCCAACCGCAGAAAGGCCTCGTGGACCAACGCGGTGGCTTCGATCGCCGCGGGCGCCCGCTCATACCGGAGATGACCCATGGCAAGCTGCTTGAGCTCCTGATAGACCAGCGGGGCGACGGCGTTCATAGCCTCGGCGTCGCCATCGTGGACACGCCGCAAAAGATCCGTGATCTGCATCGCTATCGTGACTCTGCCGCTGCCGCCGCCGGCTACAGGGGCCGCTGAGCGCAGATTTTAACGGATTCCTTATGTTAAGTGCAACATGAGGGCCGGAAGTTACTTGTTCGTTTCGATCGTCTGGGCCACGTCTTCCCACTCCGCCATCAGGTTGAGCAGGTCGGTGCGGCGGGCAGTCAGGAGATCGTGGACGCGCACGGTTTCGTCGGCGCTGGTGAAGTGCACGAGCGCGCTTTCGTAGTCGGCGATTTCGACTTCCAGGCGGGTGACTTCGTCTTCGATTTCGCGGCGGCGCTGTTTGAGGGCGCGGAGCTTGATGGGATTGAGGCGGCCCGCGCGGGCTGGTGGCTGGTGGGTAGTGGCTGGTGGCTGGTGGTTTTGTTTAGCCGGTGGCGGGGGAGGCTCAGCGGGTTTGGCGGATTCTACCTGCTTGCCTTCTTTGCGCCAGATGTAGTCTTCGTAGTTGCCGGGGAAGACTTGCATGCCGCCGTCGGCGACTTCGAAGACGCGCGTGGCGAGTTTGTCGATGAAGTAGCGGTCGTGTGAGACGAACAGCACCGTGCCCGTGAATTCCTGGAGGGCGTTGAGGAGGACGTCTTTGGCGCGCAGGTCCAGGTGGTTCGTCGGCTCGTCGAGCAGCAGGAAGTTGGACGGCATCATCAGCATGCGCGCCAGCGCGTAACGGTTGCGCTCGCCGCCGGAGAGCACGCCGATGGTCTTAAAGACATCGTCCTCGGAAAACAGGAAGCTGCCCAGGATGGAGCGCAGCTCGGTCGAGGTGGCGCGCGGGGCGACTTCTCCTAGATCGTCTAGGAGGCGCGCGTTGACGTTCAGCTCCTTGTACTGGTCCTGCGCGAAGTAGTCGGGCTGGGCGTTGTGGCCGAGGATGTATTCGCCGGAGGTGAGGGGTTCGGCGCCTGCGAGGATCTTGATCAGGGTGGACTTGCCCGCGCCATTCACGCCGACCAGCGCCACGCGGTCGCCACGCTCGATGGCGAAGTTCACGCCCGCGAAGACCGGCGTATCGCCGTAGCTTTTGGCCACGTTCTTGAACTCGGCCACGATGCGGCCGCTGGGCTTGGGCTGCGGAAAACGGAAGTGGATGGTCTTCTCGGCGGGCGGGATTTCGATGCGCTCGATGCGCTCCAACTCCTTGATGCGGCTTTGCACCTGCTTGGCCTTGGTGGCCTGCGCGCGGAAGCGGCTGATGAAAGCTTCGAGCTGGGTGATGCGGTCCTGCTGGTTGGCGTAGGCGGCTTCGAGCTGCGCGAGGCGCTCGGCCTTCTGCTGCTCGTAACGGGAGTAGCCGCCGGTGTAGAAGTGCACGCCCTTGTTCCACAGCTCGAGCAGCTTGCGCACGGTGACGTCGAGGAAATAGCGGTCGTGGGAGACCAGCACGAAGGCGTGCGGGTAGGCGGCCAGATAGCCTTCCAGCCAGTTGCGGGCTTCCAGATCGAGGTGATTGGTAGGCTCGTCGAGCAGCAGCAGGTTGGGCTTTTCGAGCAGCAGCTTGGCGAGGGCGATGCGCATCTGCCAGCCGCCGGAGAACTCTTCGGTGCGCTTGGTCCATTGGCGCTGGGGAAAGCCGAGGCCGGAGAGCACCATGCCGACCTGGGCCTCGATGGCGAAGCCGTCGCGCGCGCGGAATTCGCCTTCGGCCTGATGGAAACGGTTGGCGACCTGGGTGTATTCGGGGCTGGCGGGGTCGAGCTCGGAGAGCTTGTGGGCGAGGGTTTGCTGTTCCTGTTCGAGGGCCAGGAGATCGGCGAAGACGGTCATGCATTCGGCGAAGACGGTGCGGCCGGAGAGGGAGAGCCCTTCCTGGGGCAGGTAGCCGACGCTGGCGCCCTTCATGGTGACGATGGAGCCGGCGTCGAGCGAGTCCATGCCGGCGAGGATTTTGAGGAGGGTGGATTTGCCGGTGCCGTTGGAGCCGACGATGCCGGCG
>JBEKMJ010000209.1:0-6685 GCA_050008575.1 Bryobacteraceae bacterium | reverse complement strand
GCGGCCGACGATTTCTGCGGCGGTCGGCGCCTGGCCGGCAAGCGCGGTGCAGGCTGAAATCAACATCACGGTGGGGGCTTTCATCGGTTTCGCTCCTTCACCCCGGCATGCGAAAGGCGCCATAAAAAAGGGCAACCAAATAAAAGGCGCCTAAATAAATAAGGGAGGAACGTTTTTGCCCCTTTCCGCGTGCGAATGCGCACATCCCAGCGGAGAGGGAGACATGCACAAGAAAAACGTCGCGATCGCCGCCGCCGGAATCGGGCTGTTCACATTCGTGGCCGCGAAGATGGGTTGGAGCGCCATGCTCTACGAGTTGAAGGCGGTCTGGATCGCCTTGCCGATCCTGGCTGGTCTCAGTTGCTTGCGGCTTTGGCTGCAGACCATGTCGTGGTCCGCGGCGCTGGCAGCGAACGGCATCCATGCCGGCGTCGGAGAGCTCATGGGCGCGCGCGCGTCGTCTCACGGCATGGGCTATCTGTCGGTGTTCGGGCCGCTGGTGTCGGAGCCGATGCGCATCGGTCTGCTGGCCGGTCGCGGGGCGGCCGCGGCGCCTACATTGATTGATTCGGGCGTGGCCTGGTTCAGCTCCGGAATCTTCACCATCGTGGGATGCTTGTGCGCCGCGGGATGCATGGGCGCGCAACCGCATACCAAATCGTTGATCGGACTGGCGCTGACGACGGTGGCCGGCATGGTGCTGATCGCGCGGTCGAAGCCGATGTTGCCGGCGCTGGCCCGCAAGCTGGGCGCGCGCGCGCCGGCGTGGCTGCGGCACGGCCAGGAGGTGGAAGTGGCGATGCACGACTTCAAGCGCGAACACCCGGGCACGGTGCGCAAGATGTTCTGGCTGGGCATGGTGTGCCAGGTGCTGGTGGCCGCCGAGGTGGTGGCAGTCTTCTGGTTCTTGAAAATGCCGATTCACGTGGGAACGATCTTGGCGCTGGAGGCGGCCAACCGGGTGGTGAAGGCGATGGGCGGATGGGTTCCGGCACGGATCGGGACGGATGAGAGCGGCATGGCGGCGGCGTTTTTGGCATTCGGTCTGCCGTCCGCATCCGGATTGGCGCTGGCGTTGGCGCGGCGCAGCCGGGATTTGATGGAGGTAGTGGTGGGATTTGCGTGGCTGGCGCGGCGGTCGCGGACGCTGGCCGCTAACGGCCATACTGCCAGAGCGCGGGATGTGGCGAGGCCAGGAGATCCGGCAATTCAGGGCAATAGATTACTTGACTAACCACGCCAAGCGGGCATCGGGAGCATGCCGGCGGAGTTATCAAAGCGCCAGGCGGAAGGGCAAGCGCCAGCATGTTTCTTGCTGGGGCCTCCGTCACGGACTCATCGATCAATAAGCGCAGATTCTTCGCGGGCACTTTGTTTATAGAGCGTCCGGCTGAAACGGGCGAAACCGCAGGCAACAAAATCGCGGAAGCAGAGTCGAATGAAGGCGGCGATCTACGCGCGGGTCCTTCTCCCCTATGGGAGATTGGCGCTGGCAGGCAGTTGGGGACGTGGCGGCCGCGCGGGGAGTCCGGCGCCTGGAAGGGCATTCCGACCTGATCGCTTGCGTGGCCCTTTCCCCCGACGGGCGCTGGGCTCTGACGGGCGGTGGCAGGCGGGAAGCGAGCGAGCCATGTGTGTGCACGATCCTCTCCTCGGTCCGCCATGCACTCAAAGCGTTGAGGTCCTTAAAGAAGCGTTAAGACTTTGATCATGGAATCCACGAGGCTGAGCGTGATCCGTATACCCACATAAGCTACGCCCACGGCCGCTGCCGCGGCGGCGGATTCAAGTACGATTACCACTTGCACTCTCGTTTTCATGACGTCTCCTCTCCAGGTGGCCCGCATGGGGCCGCACTTGATATGCGTAAGAAGGAGGCGTGAGGGGCAATCTGCAACACCAGTCTGGGCGCCAAAAAAATAGGAGAAAATCTTGCCCTTTGTTGGCGCGCCCTGCGCATCTCAGGGTGCGGCTGGCAAGCGACGGCCCAGAAAAAGGAGAAACGACGATGACGAATAGAATGTTGGTAGCATTAACGGCAGTGATGCTGTCGGCAGCCGGAGCGATGGAAGCCCGGGAAGCCCGCGTGCAGCCTCAACAGCGCCATCAGGAGCCCGAGTCCGAACAGCGGCGTCCCGAGCCCGAGCGTGAGAACAGGTCCGAGCGCCCCTCACACCGCGTTGCAGCCGGGAATCGTCCACACAACAATGGCGGGTTGCGTATCAATCCTGAGTACTTCGGTACCCACTACGGATATGCCCACGGGTTCCATTTCGCGAATTATGCAGGGGGGGCCTGCATCGGCGACTGCGGCCTCAGACAGTTCGGCGGGGAATGGTATTTCGACTTTAACGGCGGCTGGTTCGGCATCGTGAGCCCGATGCCCGGAAATTGGGCCTACCAGACAGACTATCTCTATATAGGCGTTGGCGGCGACGGGAACTACTACCTGTACGATGCGCAGTTTCCCGACGTGGCAGTCCAGCTTACCTTTGTACAAAACATAGGCGACGACCAAGCCGGCGCCGACGAAGACGATGGCGACCAGTAGCGGTAATTCGATAAATCGGGCCCTCCGGCATCGTCGGAGGGCCGGATCAGGTTCGATCTCTTCCGCAGCTCGTGAAAGCCCTCGGCCGGATGTTGAGTAAGACGGGCGCGTGATTGAACGCGAGGGTTGGACACAACGAGCGCTCTCGCCAACCGCTCTTCCAGCGGGCCTTTGGCCGGCCGGCCGGCTTCTCCGGCAACAGCGCTTCGGGGTCACCGTGCCCCAGGCAGCCGTTCCAGTCCACAGCCACAGTGCCTGCTGGCCCGTCATTTCAGATCCGGCGGTCCAGCGGGCAAGCAAGATCAAACCGGTTGCGCGACGTCGGGCGGCCTGACGGGAGTCCAAAGGAACATCCAAAAGGTCAAGGCGCTCTCCCTTGCTGCCAGCAGACTCTAGGCTTTTCGCGAACGCCACGTGCCGCGGAACAATCTGGCCGAATGGCCCTGGGTTCGAAAGCGCGGTGTTTGGCGCGAGCGGCGACCGGTGCGAGCTAACCGAAGCGGAACCCGGCGCCTGGGTCGCCACGTTCCCTCACGATTAAGACAGTTGTTCAGGTCGCCCGCGCAGCGTTGCCAATCCTTCGCACGGAACGGCCGGAACTAGGGGATGTACTGCTCCGCAGCGGCGAGAAGGCCTCCGAAACTGTTCCCTCCGTGCTTGCAGGACCGCCGCGTGGAATTCGTCAAGCAGTAGTAGGTAGCTTAACGAAAGCTGCCCGCCGCGCCCTGCACTCTCGCCAGGCGCGAGGCATGTCCAATACAGGAAGATCGAATGAATTCACGACTTTCCAGCGTGGTCCCCATATTCCCAGTCATAGGGCACGCCCGTGTTGCCGAGGATGAACCCGACCAGATCGCCGAAACCCGCCTCGGAGCGAACGTCGTTCGACAGGATCACGACGCAACGCTGACCGGCCTCGATGCAGACCATGGTGTTGGCGGTCTGGCCGTCGTGGCCGCCTTTGTAGAAACCGTGGCCCTGCGGCCCGTCGAAGAGGGTGACTCCCAGGCCGGAGTACAAGTCCTTGCGCTGCTCACTCAGCGGCGAGTCGGGGAGGAAAAGAGGGAACAGGTGGGCAGTGGCGATATGCAGGTGCGGCTTGGTCATTTCGGCGCGTGAGGCCGCACTCAGGCCGTCACCGCGCACCAGGGCGGCGGCAAACTTCGACAGGTCGGAAATTGTGGTATTCATTGAGCCCGCCACGCGCACCTTGCTGCGCTTATCATGAGCCTGCGGGTGGCCCTGGTCGTTCCACCCGTCGGCGACATTGGTTTCGGGACCGTTATGCCACACCAGGCTCGTGCGGGTCATCCCCAGCCGGTCGAAGTTGGCCTTGGTCAGATCGCCGACGTCGAGCCCCAACCCCTGCGCCTTGCGGCCGTGTTCGATGACGAATTGCAGCAAGATGAAACCTTCACCCGAATAGCTGAAGCGCGTGCCCGGATCAAAATGGATGTGCAGCTTCTGGTCGGGCTCGATGAACCAGAAGTTGCTGAAGCCGGTGGAATGCGTCAGGCACATGCGCGGCGTGATCTTCTCCCAACGCGAATCGCCGGTTAGATCCTTATATGGCCCGTACTTGTCCGGGAAAACCGGATCGGGGCCATAGCTCGGCAGGGGCTTGTCGAGATCCTCCTTGAGGGGAGTGTCGAGGTTGAGCTTGCCCCGATCGACCAGCTGCATCACCGTGTAGGCAAACACCGTCTTGGTGAGCGACGCGCCATACATGACAGTGTCCGCGGTCAGCGGATCTCCCTTGGCGTCGCGGATGCCGTAGGCGTGGGCATAGGCGACCTCGCCGTGATCGATGACCGCAACGGCCATCCCCTTGGCATGAGTGAGGGTCATGATCCTGCTCACCGCGGCGTCGATGGCGGCGCCATCGGGTATCGTTTGTGCAACACTCGCGACGGGAAGGCAGAAGGCAGCGGAAAGCACAGCCAAGAGCGGCAAAGCCCGTTTTCTCGTTCTCAGGGCGATAGTGCGTCTAGAACCGCCGGCCGACGATCGTTTCACGATGGTGGATCCTCCAGGGGCCCGATTAGAGTTACGCAATGGATACCCGAGAAAGTTCCGGCACCGTCGAAATGACCGTCGGCGGTACCAGTCGGAATCCCTTCAGCCTCGTTTTAGGCGCCATGTCCGCGGGCGATCCGGCGGAAGCGATCAGTCGAAACGCGCCGCAGCATTGGTTCCTTCGAAAAAACCTGCCTCGAAATCTCCCAGAGTCAGTATTTTAACGGTTTCCGCGTGGCGCAGGCCCGTGGCCCGCCGGCGGCCTCTCAGGCCGCCCGCGCGCCGTATGTGGTTAATTCTTATGGTGCGCCCGAGGTCTGGTTCGTAGCCAGTGGCCCTCGTATTATCAGCGACTTACGGGCGTTGCCAACGATTGCTAAGAGTTGCGCTAAGTTGCTAGTTTTCACGGCCAAGTGGGTTTGGACGATATTAGTAAACAACGTCCTCCAAAGGGGCTTTGCCGGTGTACGACCTGTTGTGGCCGATCCATCGACCCAGGCTGCTGTGTCGCTTGTCAGAATGCCTGTGCTTGGCCAATCACGGTAGTCTGATGGTGCGAAGGGCTGTTTGCAACAGGATTGGCTTCGGTCGCCTCCGCCCTGTTTCCGAGTGGTGCGTTAACCGCCCTCAACCGGAGTCTGTCAATGCCTTCTCGGTATGGCAGACAGGTCGATCTTGGGCCGTCTCATTCCCGGTTGCTGTTTTCCGGCGATTCTCTGTCGCCCCACAGGCGCCTCGCGCGCGAGCAAGCCACGTTGGTCTCGCGGGGCTTGACATCTCGAACTTGACACGCGACCGGTATCGCGAATAAGCTAAGAATTCTTGGCATGGGGCGTAAGGCGAAAAAGAACGATTCGTTACCCGGTTCACTGGACATGTTGATTCTGCGGACGCTGTCGCGACGAGATCTCCACGGTTACGGCATAGTCCAGTTCATTCAGCAATCGTCCGACAACGAGCTCCTGGTCGAGGAGGGCTCGCTGTACCCCGCTCTCCAGCGGCTGGAGCTAAACGGCTGGATCGACGGTGTCTGGGGCGTGACGTCGAATAATCGGCGGGCGAGGATCTATAAGATCACAGCGGCCGGCCGCAAACAACTGGCGCTTGAAACCCGGAAGTACGCCAAACTCACGCTGGCTATCGCGCGCGTGATGGGAGCGAAGTGACGGACATGTTGATACGACGGCTGAGGTATTGGATGGAGAGCGCCAGGCGCAGCGAGGCGCTGCGCGAGGAAATGGAACTCCACCTTGCGGAAAAAGCCGCGGAACTGCAAGCAGACGGTATGACGGCGGAGCGCGCCCGGGCTGAAGCGCGCCGGCGATTTGGGAACGTCGGCCTGAAGCACGAAGAGTCACGGGAGATTTGGATCAAGCGGTTTTGGTCGGAACTTGGCCAGGATGTCCACTATGGATGTCGCACCATGACCGCCAACAAGGCATTCAGCGCCCTGGCGGTCTTGTCGCTGGCGCTCGGCATCGGCGCCAATACTACGATCTACAGCTTGATGGAGTCGATCCTATTGCGCTCGCTGCCGGTGGCCGATCCCGAGTCGCTGGTGGTCTTGAATTGGCATAGCCGGCCGCCCCGGGACGGCAGCAAGCAATGGGTCCACGTCATTCACGGGGTACAAGGCATTCTCTGGCCGGGCGACAAAGGCGCCATGGTCAGCGGGATGTTCCCGTACGGCGCGTTCGAGACGCTTCGCGAGGAGAATCCCGCCTTTTCCACGCTTTTCGGATACTTCAACGGATTAAACCGTACCCTGGCCATCCGCGGGCAGGCCACGAGCGCCAGCACGGAGTACGTCACCGGCGAGTATTTTCGCGGCCTGGCCGTGTCGCCGGCTGCGGGACGTCTGATCGACTCCGAAGACGACCGTCCAGGCGCAGCGCCGGTCGCAGTCATCAGCTTTGCAACCAGCCAGCAGCGCTTTGGGGGACCGTCGAGTGCGATTGGACAACCGGTTCTCGTCGATAATGTGCCCTTTACGGTGATCGGCGTGGCGCCGCCGGAATTCTTCGGAGTCGATCCGGCGGCGGCGCCGGACCTCTACCTTCCGTTGCACACGAATCTGCTCGTGGACGGTGCCCGAGCGGCTCGTATGTATCCCGACGG
>JBEKMJ010000208.1:0-13542 GCA_050008575.1 Bryobacteraceae bacterium | reverse complement strand
GGTCCGATGTAGTTGCTGATCACAAACTGCGTGGCGCCGAATGTGATGCCGGTGGTGAGGCACGCAGGCCAGACTTCCATCATCTTCTTGCGGCCGCACATGGTCCAGACCACCCAGAACGGCACCGCGACGCAGAACAGCACCAGGATGCGGCCCGCCATCGCGCTCAGCAAGTCGAGCGGCAATCCGGTCACGGTGGCCAGCGTAATCACTGGTATGCCTAGGGCGCCGAAAGCCACCGGGGCGGTATTGGCGATCAGCGCCAGGCCGGCGGCCTGCAAGGGCCGGAAGCCCAGGCCGATCAACATGGCCGCGGAAATCGCCACGGGGGTTCCGAATCCCGCCGCGCCTTCGATGAATGCGCCGAAGCAAAAGGCGATCAGCAGGACTTGCACGCGGCGGTCGCTGCCGACGCCCGCGATGGTATCTTTTACAACCTCGAAATCGCCGGATTTTACGGTTACGTCATAAACGAAGATGGCGCCCAGAACGATCCAGCCGATGGGAAAGAGACCATAGGCGGCGCCCATGAGGGCTGCCGCGGCGGCTAGTTGCGCCGGCATTCCGAAGACCAGTATGGCCACGGCAAGCGAAGCAGCCAGCCCCGATAACGCGGCCCAGTGAGCCTTCACATGGCCGAATGCGAGGAGTCCCAACAGGACCACTACCGGGAGGGCGGCGACCAGCGCCGACAGCGCCAGGCTGCCGGCTACGGGAGTGTAAACCTGGGTCCAATTCATAATTTAAGAACCGCAACTCTTCTTTACTAAAATATTCTCACGGGTAAAACACCGTCGCTATCGGGTAAAACAACTAGTTTCGCGGAGGCAACCGCTGGCTCACGCGCGCGGCTTCGGACCGAGCCCATACCGCACGCGCGCGGCTCCGTACAGAGCCACGACCGTAAGGAGTGGTAGCTCCGCGATACCCGTCTACACACTCTTAGAAAGCGCTACTTCGGGAGACAGGGCGACTTCGGGATGATCGACGAAGGGAACCGTCTCAATGGCCGCCGCTGCCTCCATCAGATTGTCGTCGTCAATCCGCTGTGCGCCACTCAGCACGCGCGTCATGCGGCCTTCGTCGAGCTCCCGCTCCCATTTGGCGACCACGATTGTTGCCACGCCATTACCTACCAGGTTCGTCAGAGCGCGCATTTCCGACATGAATCGGTCCACGCCCAGCAGCAGGGTGAGACCCGCCATGGGAACTGTTCCAACCGCCTGCAGCGTCGCGGCCAGCGTAATGAACCCGCCGCCGGTCACCGCCGCCGCTCCCTTGGAGCTGAGCATCAGGATCAGCAGCAGGAAAGCCTCTTGCGCTCCGGTCAGGTGCGTGTTGGTAGCTTGCGCGACGAAAATAGCGGCAATCGTCAGATAAATGGAGGTTCCGTCCAGATTAAAGGAATAGCCCGATGGTATCACCAGCCCCACTACGGATTTCGAGCAGCCCAGAGCCTCCATCTTCACCATGATGCGCGGCAGCACCGACTCCGAAGACGAAGTGCCCAGCACGATGAGCAGCTCTTCCTTGATGTACTTGATGAACTTCCAAACGCTGAACCCGTGCGCGAAGGCGATGGTCCCAAGGACAATGAATACGAATAAAATGCTGGTGATGTAGACGCAGGCCATCAGCTTGGCCAGCGGAATCAGGGTCTTCAGCCCGTAGTGGCCCACCGTAAACGCCATGGCCCCAAACGCCCCGATGGGCGCCGCCTGCATGATCAGGCCGATCACGCCGAACATCAAATGGGCTACCTTGTCGCACCCCGCGATCAGCGTTTTGCCTTGGCCCAGCGCGGCCAGCGCCAGCCCCACCAGGATGGCCAGCAGCAGCACCTGCAGGATCTCGCCCTCCGCAAAGGCCCCGATGAACGTCTTCGGGATGATGTTCATCACAAAGTCGACCGAGCCCAGATGCTTTGCCTGGGAGGCGTAGGCTTGGATGGCCGTAGAGTCCAGCTTACTGGCGTCCACATTCATCCCCGCGCCCGGCTGGATGACATTCACCACCAACAGCCCGATCAACAGCGCGATCGAAGTGACGACTTCAAAGTACAACAGGGCCTTGATGCCCACGCGCCCCAGTTTGCGCATATCGCCGATGCTGGCGATTCCCACTACCACCGTGAAAAAGATGATCGGCCCGATCATCATGCGGATCAACTTGATAAAGCCCACACCCAACGGCTCCATCTTCCCGGCCGTGGTGGGGGCCACGACTCCCAGTATGATTCCCAGAAGGATGCCGACGATGACGCGAAAATACAGGGTGCGATAGAATTTCTTGGGTGCAGCCTTGCGCGGCGTTTCCATTGCGCGGACCTCTTTTCGTGCGGTTCCGCGAAACTGGCAGCTTCGCGGCGTATCGGGTCTCCCGGCATTTCCGCCGAGACCGTTCGCTTTTAAAGATATTAGGACCTTAAAGCTGTTAATTACCACAGTGCAAGGAAAGATTCTAGTCGGGTAAAACACTTAGACGATAGCACGAGGCCTCCGGGGTGGCGGGAATGGGCGCTTTCTTTTTGAACGCCGTTCCTATATGATTTAACGAAGGCGGTTTGGGAAAACCGCAGCCGTGCATGTCTGGCGCGGCACTTGGTCGAGAAACGCCTCATGGTGTTTGAGGCGGAGGGGAAATCGTGGGCGTACGATTGCATGCGTGGGCGGCATGGCCAGTTCTGGGTCTGGCCGTGCTTCTGGCCGATTCACCAGTATCCATCGAGCCGCGCGCGAAGCGCGGCGGAGATCCATCCGCGAGTCCGCCAATCCGGGTGGATGCCACTCTCGTGCGAATTCCAGTCAGCGTAACCGACCCGTTGAACCGGCCGGTAACGAATCTGGACAAAGAGAATTTCAAGGTGTTCGAGAACAAAGTCGAGCAGCGCGTGGTGCACTTGGCCCGCGAGGACGAACCGATGGCCGTTGGCTTGGTGTTCGACACCAGCGGCAGCATGAAAAAGAAGCTGCGGAAGTCCGTGGCCGCGGCCGCCGAGTTCTTCAAGGCCGCCAACCCGGAAGACGAATTCTTCCTGGTGGAGTTTAACGACCATGCCCAACTGGCGTATCCATCCACCGCCAGCCCGCAAGAAATTCAGGCGCGGCTGGCGCTGGCCGCCGGCCACGGCCGGACCGCCCTGCTGGACGCCATTTATCTCGGGATCCAGCAACTGCGCAAATCGCCTAAACCGCGCAAGGCGCTGCTCATCCTGTCCGATGGTGGCGACAATTGCAGCCGTTACACGGAGACCGAGGTGCGCAACCTGGTGAAGGAGAGCGATGTCATGATCTACGCCATCGGAATTTTCGACTCGTCCGGCCTGCGCCATCTGTTCCCGGAAGAAGTGAACGGGCCCGATCTGTTGAACGACATCACCGAAGGAACCGGGGGGCGTCTGTTCCCCATCGAAAACCTGAACGACCTGCCTGAGGTGGCCTCGAAAATCGGCCTCGAGTTGCGCCAGCATTACCTGATCGAGTACGCCCCGTCCAATCTGCAGCGCGACGGCAAGTATCACAAGGTGCAGGTGAAGGTGGCCGCTCCCAGCGGATCGCGGGCCCTGCGCGTGGCGTGGCGTCCCGGTTACTACGCGCCGCTGCAGTGAGGTTGTGTTGCCGGGCCGCGACCGTCAGGGTGCGGTTTTCAGGTAGTGGGTCAGTTTGGTTTTGTGCCGCGGATAATCCTGCCCAACGCCACGTTGTTCACAAAATGGAGGGCGGGCAATTCTGCCCGCAGCCGGCTTTCAGCCGGCTCTGGCCGCCTTAAAGGCGGCTGCGGCCAAGATTGGCCGCCCTCCAAAACCAAATCGACCCAGTACCGGTTTTAGCGCCGGCTGCTAGACTGAAGTCAACCCTTCGCGCAATGCGTACCTGGTCAAGTCCACCGTACTGTGGATTTCGAGCTTATCCATGATGTTCTGCCGGTGCGACTCGACCGTCTTGGCGCTGATCGCCAGCAAATGGGCGACCTCCTTGACGCGTTTGCCGTCGGCCAGCAAGCGGAGCACCTCCAACTCGCGGGCCGTGAGCATCTCCAGAGGCGATGCGGGCGACCTCTCGGGCGCGCTGGTCTGGCGCACAAAATCCTCTACGATGGAACCGGTGATCACCGCGCTGAGATACGGGCGGCCGTCCATCACGGTGCGCACCGCCTGATGCAGTTCCTCGAAGGCGCTATCCTTTAACAGGTAGCCCAGAGCGCCCGCCCGCAGCATCTCGCTGACGAAGCGGCGGTCGGCGTGCATAGAGAGCGCAATCACCCTGGTAGCGGGGATTTCGGCGCGAATCCGGCGGGTGGCCGCCACCCCATCCAGGCCGGGCATCACCACATCCATAATGACCAGGTCCGGGCGCAGTTGACCGGCTAGAGCCACCGCTTCTTCGCCGTCGGCCGCCTCTCCGACGACCACCATGTCGGGCTGCTGCGCCAGCAGGCTGCGCAACCCTTCCCGCAAGATTCGATGATCGTCCGCCAGCAGAATTCTTACACTCATGTGTGGGCCTCGACCAGCGGCGCGGCCGGCTCGCAGGGAAGCTCGATCTTTACCGCCGTTCCCCGCAGCGGCTCCGCGTGTACCCACACCTGGCCGCCCATATCCGACACCCGTTCCTGGATATTGAACAGGCCGAAGCCGTCCGGCGATTCCGGAAAAGCGGTGCCGTTGGCCCGCTGAAATCCCCTTCCATTGTCGCGCACCAACACATCCACGCGATCCTCATGCCAGCGCAGGCGGATGCCTACCTCGCTGGCGCCGGCATGTTTGGCCACGTTCACCAGCAGCTCGCGCACCGCCGAGAACAGAAAAACCCGGCTCTCTTCGTCCAAACTTCCGGATTCGCCCTGGCGGGAGAAAAGCACGCGGAAGCCGTGCTGCTTCTCGGCATTCTCACCCAACCACTTCAGCGCCGCCTCTAGCCCCAGTTGATAGAGGATCGGCGGGCTCAACTGGTAAGTGAGCGAGCGCGTCGCCTGCAAAGCTTCCTCCACCAGTTCCTGGATCTCGGCTACCCCGGCTTGCAGCGTGGGAGCCCCGGCGGCCGTGCGCAGGTATGCAATCTTCATCTTGGAAGTGGCTAGGATCTGCCCGACATTTTCGTGAAGCTGCGCCGCAATCGCTCGCCGCTCCCTGGCTTCCACCACGGTCAATTCCGCCGCCAGCGCCCGCAGCTTGCGCTGATACTGCTCCAGCTTCTCCTCGTTCCGCTTGGATTCGGTGATGTCCCGGATGACGCTCACCCAACTCACCAGGGCGCCGTCCTCGGCGTAAAGAGGCAGGACCGTGTGCCGGGTGATGAAGGTCTCGCCGTCCTTGCGCTTCATGCGGAAGTTGGAGAGGTCCAGATAGCCGCGCTCGCGAATGGCGGCGAGGGCACTGTCCCGGAACTGTTCGAAAGCCGCCGCATCCACGTGCAGCATCCGCGCGGATTGGCCCAGCACCTCCGCGCGCTCGTAACCGAAGAGTTTGGTGATGGCCGGGTTGCAATCGAGTATGGCGCGCGTGCCGGCGTTCACGATGAGCAGCGCGTCGCGCAAGCTGGCGAAGGTCTTGTTCAACAATTGCTGGGACTCGCGCAATGCTTCCAGGGCTCGCTTGCGTTCCGTGATGTCCTGCAGGATGCCTTCATAGTGGGCCACCTTGCCGGTTTCGTCGTGGGTGGCGCGGGCGTTTTCGAGCACCCAGATTACCTCTCCTCCCCGGCGGCGGACGCAGGTTTCGAACCCTTGTACTTCGCCCTGGCTGCGCAACATCTCCTCAAAGTCCTGGCGCCGCTCGGAATACACGAAAAAATCCCGCCGGACGTCGCCGATTTCCGCGATCATCTGGGCAGGGCTGTCGAAGCCGGCCATGCGCGACAAAGCGGGGTTGACCGCCAGCAGCTTGCCGTCCGGCGTGGTTTGATAAATGCCCTCGGCGGCATTTTCGAAGAGGTCGCGAAAGCTGGCCTCCGCCTGCCGTAAGGCCCTCTCCGTCCGCTCGCGCTCCAGGATATCCAGACGCAACTGGCTATTCAAGGTTTCCAACTGCGCGGACCGCTCGCGGACCAGGTCCTCGAGGTGCCGCTGGTGTCCGCGCAGCGCCTCCTCGGCTTGTTTGCGCCGGCTGAAATTCAGGTACAGAAAGGAATTCGCCACGATGAGCAGGATCAGGCCGCCCGCGGCCCACAAAGAGCCGGTCCGGTGCCGCACCAGGAAAGTGTCCGGCATGTCCGCGCCGCATAACATCGTCGCGGCCGCTATGCTCAGGAGCAGCGTCTTTCGGAACGGAAGGTTTCTAAGAACTCTCTCAAGTGGCATTGGGACACGGGCCAATGTGCCTGCACATAGATTAGTCCGCCGCACGGCCGGCGTCAATCATTCCGACTCGATTCGGCCATTTGATAGGCCTTGTGGGGCCGCGCCATGCGCTGCCGCGGGGCTTCCAGCCCCGCTTTGCACAGGCTTCAGCCCGAACGACCCTGCGGGTCGTTACCAAGATCGGAGAACTGACGCCGGGACGTGGCGCAGGCACTCATTGCCTGCCGCGCTGACACTCGTGTCAGCGCAGGCGAGCGCAGCTCGCCTATGGGCGTGACCCGGCGGGACGATGAGTAGACGCCCAGGTTTGCCGTTGGAATCGGCCAACACCTCGTGGGGTGGCGCCATGCACCGCCAGCCGGCTTTGAGGGCGAGCTTCGCTCCCTTCCACAGGCTAAAGCCTATGCCACCAAGCCCTGCAAAAAACTTCCACAGGCTAAAGCCTATGCCACCAAGCCCTGCAAAAAAGCCGGCCAGAGCTTCGAGGCAGGCGGCCTACGAGGCCGCCGCAGGCTGCGAGCCTGCCCCACCAAAGGGCCAATCTCCAGAGGCGAGCGCAGCTCGCCGAAGAGCGGGCCTGCGAGGCCCACGCAGGCTGCGTGCCTGCGCCACAAGGGCCATCTCTCTAACGCGCCGCCGCCGTGGCGAGCGCGGCGCTCTTGGAAACGATCACCGCCATTAATTCGTTCCACGACTTCACAAAGGATTTCGCCCCTTCATCTTGAAGCTGGGCAGCCAGGGCGGCGACATCGATGCCGGCCTTGGCAAACTGCGCCAACACCTCCTCGCAATCGCCGCCGTCCGCCGGCAGGATCGCGCCCAATTCGCCGTGATCGGCAAGGGCTGTCAAGGTGCCCTCCGGCATGGTGTTGACGGTAAACGGGGCCGCCAGGGCCTTGATGTAAAGCACGTCGGACGCGAGCGGGTCCTTGGTTCCGGTGCTGGCCCACAAAAGCCGCTGCGGCCGCGCGCCGGCGTTAAAGACGGTTTGCCATCGCGGGGAAGCCAGCAAGGAGCGATATGCCCGATACGTGCGCTTGGCTATGGCGATGCCGAGTCCGTCACGCAGCGCCTCGGGCGTTTTGCCCATCACCGCGGCGTCCCAACGGCTGATAAACACCGAGGCCACCGAGCCGACATTGGGATTCAGCCCCGCGTCGATGCGGCGCTCGACCCCGCGCAAGTATGCGTCGGCGGCCGCCACGTACTGCTCGCGCGAAAACAGCAGGGTAACGTTGACCGGGATGCCGGCAAAGATCGCCTCCTCGATCGCCGGCAGGCCTTCGGCGGTGCCGGGAATCTTGATAAACAGGTTAGTCCGTCCGCCGCGGGCGTGGAGTTCCTTGGCCGCGGCCAGCGTGCTGGGTGTGTCGTGGGCCAGCAAGGGCGACACTTCCAGCGACACCCAGCCGTCCACGCCGTCCGTCCGGTCGTGGACCGGCTGAAACAGGGCAGCGGCGCGGGTGATGTCGTCCAACGCCAGTTCAAAGAACAGCGCCTCGCCCGATGTGCCGTTTCTCACCTTTTCGCGGATGGCCGGGTCGTAGGCAGTGCTGTTTTTGATGGCGTGATCGAAGATGGTCGGATTCGAGGTAAGCCCGGTTACCGACAGCTCGCCGATGTAGCGTTCGAGCGTACCGCTGTGCAGCAGGTCGCGGGTGATGTTATCGAGCCAGATGCTCTGACCCAGGTTGTGTAGAAGTTGTGTCGCTTTCATCTTGTCACTTTCGCACAACTGCAGGGAGCAACCGCAAGTCCGGACGCTCCGGCGGCGGGTCCACCGTACAGAAACACACTTTCTCTCTCTGTAGCGGGCTGCGGGAAAACGGCTCCACCAGACCGCTCCCTCACGGTCGCAGCTCGGTAAGTTGCGAGTGGATGCCGCCCTCCCTGTGTTCTTGCAAGAACTATCTTTGCAGCTTGGAACTCGCGGACGGAATGATAATCTCACGGCGTCCAAAGATGCGCGCATCGACGGAAACCGCTCCCGGCCCAAGCACGATAATGGCCAGCAATATCGTTAACGCAAAAACGACCCGCGTTGGGGCATCGAACAGAGTCGGTGCGCAAACAGGTAGCAGTGAAAGCCCGATGCCGATGGCGCTAACGGCGGCCACCGCGCCGGCAATTGGCGTGAGAAAGCCGATCGGCAAGAGACCGCCTGCGGCGAGCGCCGTCAAGCCGGCGAACCTTGCACCCGGCGCGGGATCCGGTTCGCGCAGATAGAATCCCCCCTGAATCAGTAGTGTTATGCCGAATACCGCTCGTAGCAGAAGCAGGACGATTCCTGGCAATCCGTCAGGGAAACCGGAATATAACCGTTGCAGCGGGATCTCCTCGTTACTTGGCGCTCTCGAAACGCATCTGAGTGTAGTGTACGCGATGGTTTCGTAACTAGAATCCCCAGGTACCGGAATCTTTTCCTAACTCTCTCGGGGGATTCTCTACGCACCAGCTACAATGACTGTGGGGCAGCCCTGCGGGACGTGGACGTCCCGCGCAGGCGTGGACGCCCGCCGCACATCGAACACGCAAGAGTTGTCAAATAGTCAGAGCTGAATGATTCCCCGCCGTACGGCGATGGCGATGGCCTGGGTACGGTCCTTCGCGCCGAGTTTGTCCATGATGTGTTTGATATGGACCTTAACCGTCTCCTCGGAGATAAACAGGCGTTCCCCGATATCCCGATTCCGATTGCCGTCGCCGAGATGCCGCAGCACTTCAATTTCCCGGGCCGTGAGATCCTCGTCGCTCATATGCTCCGCGAGATGCGCCGCCACCTGGGCCGGCACGCGCTTCTTTCCGGCATGCACCTGACGGATCGCCTCAACCAGGTCGCTGGGCGGCATGTTCTTGAGCAGGTACCCGCGCGCGCCGGCCTGCAGCGCCCGCTGAATCTCGACATCGCCTTCGAACGTGGTGAGCATGATGATGCGGGCGTCCCGGAACTCCACTCGGATCGCGCGCAAGGCGTCGATGCCTCTCAGATCCGGGAGTCTGAGGTCCATCAGCGTGACGTCGGGTTGGTGCTCGCGGTATCGCTGAATGGCTTCGTTGCCGCTCGCCGCTTGGGATACCAGCAACATATCCGCTTGACTGTTGATGACGGTGGCAATCCCTTCCCGCAGTAGGGGATGGTCGTCAACGCTGAGTATGCGGATGCGAGGCTGATCGCCAATTGATCTCTCCCATTCTTATCTTTCGGCCGTTCACTGGAACCGCTCCGTGGAGTCCGCCGCCAGACTACCCACCGCCGCGTCCGATTCGGACAAATAAAGCCAGCGGGATGAAGTTCGGCCCTGGATCTAAGGACGCGGGTCACAGGACGGGGAAGGGAGTTCACGGTTCGGAAGTCTCTCGGTGGTATGCGCGCTCGGGAAAGGCTGGGCACTGGCGGGTGCGGCCTGCATGCCGGCCGCGCTCACGGTCGAAAACCTACCGCAAGCCGCAGGGAATGGGGCGGGTCTGGAGACCCGCCGCAGGCGTAGACGCCTGCCCCACAAGCAAGCGCAAAGGTACAGCCGAAAGATTGGCGGGCACGATCCGGAAGCGAAATAGCCGGCACGGCGACCCGGAGAGAAATCGGGCTGGACAACGGCTCCGGATCGTTGTATTGCGATGAACACTTGACGCAGAGAGAGCGGGCGCCTCGCTGGGGCCGCCGATCAGCGGACTGGGAAATCAAGTCCAAGCCGCGGTGGGATTGAGGAGGCGATATACGGCTTCGCGCAATTGCCATGACGTGGCCGGCTTCCCCAAGGTGGACGTTGCGCCGGCACGCAAAGCCAAACTGGGCACGCATCCGGTCATGTACCCTGAAACCGCCAGGATCTTCATCCGGGGAAAGGCCGAGCGGAAGTTGCGGATGGCTTCGATGCCATCGATATCCAGCAGACTCAGATCAACCACGATTACCTCGTACATGGTTTCCTTAGCTGCCGCCCAGGCCTCGCGGTAGTTTCCCATCGCGGTCACCTGGTAGCCGTCCTCGGCCAGGAATTGGTCAAATAAAGCTCGCACGGCGGGTTCGTCGTCCAGGACCAGAATACGAGGGAGATCGGCGGCAACGCCAAGAACTGTCTTTGGCTCTTGTTCCGCGCGTGCGGATTTCACGGAATCTCCGAAAGCGATCTGGGATGGTCGCGGCGTCATCATAGGTCGCGTCTGTTTGACGCGAACGCAGTACGGGCAGACCGGTCCAACCTCACCAAAGCATATGAACCGTGATTTACCGTTGAACTGTGCGTAGGGGTGAAGGAAAACCGCTCGTACTATTGTAAACACCGGGGCTGGCTGAAAGTTGCGTCGGCGGAGCGCGACGGCACGGAAAGGACGCGGGGCCAACCTGTTCGAAACGGCTCGATGGGGAAAGTCGCCAACTCACTTTTGCCGCCTCTGGGTGCGCCGGCAAATCGCGCCGTGAGCTACTTCCAACCCTTCGGTACGTGGCGGACGACCAGGAGCTATTTGAGGCCGACGATAGGACGGAAGCTTTCGAGTGACGCTGCACCCCAGCAGCGCGGCGCTGGAATCGGAGAAGGACGCCGCCCAACCGGCCCTCAACGCGCACAAGATATCCGGCGTGCTCCGACATATCGATGCGGCCATGTCGCCCCAGGCGAGCGGGGCTATTTCTGAGCCTCCAGCACGACTGGAGGCGTGGCCTTCAGGAATTCCGTGATCTGGTTGACGGCGTCCACGGTAGCCGACGAGATATTTTCCTCACAGCCGGCCGGGTTGTATTTGTCAGTGGTGAAGACATACGGTGCGCCGTTCGCTTTGCCGCAAAGACACTCCGCGGTTGTCTTGTTTTTGTCGACCACGCAGGGCGAGTCCAAGCAAAAAGCCCAGGCGCGGGGTTCCGCCGGCTTCGAGATGGGACATTGGACGTAGCTCTTGATCGGATGGTAGCGCGACGGGATCCAGGACCCCGCCACGGGCGGGTTGACGGTCGGCACCCACGCGCACGCTTGCGTGCCGCTGCCTGCCGACGAACCCTGTATGACATCGCACTTACAGGCGAAGAAGCTGTCGCCTCTGTCTACGCACTTGGCCTTCGTACACAATGCATAGGTGCCTTTGCACACCCGAAAGGGCGGCGCGGTCCCCTGTGCGCGAAGAGGCCCACCGTTAGCGAGTAACAGCATGGCCCCAAGCGTCAGCCCGCAAAGCGAAAGTTGGTCCGTCATGGGATGCGACTCCTTTCGTGCAGCAACGATGGTACTCTGGCTGGGCCGGCGCTGTCAATGAGGATTGGCGTAGTCCGGCTCAGCAGACAAGAACTCGAACAACTCCGAGGGCTCATGGAACGAGCCACAGTTCCAGTTGGAACTAGTGAAGGCCGAGCAGGCGCGCCGCAACCTTAATTTAAGGAATTCGTGATGCAGGCGTGGCATGTACTCGAACCGACCAATGAGTTCGTGGACGGCATTCCCATGGATGCGATCTGTGCCCATCTGCAGGCGGTCGCGGAGGGACGAATCGCGCACCTCATCATTAACGTTCCGCCCGGGATGCCAAATCGCTGCTGGTGGGCGTGTTCTGGCCCGCCTGGGTATGGATCGAGCACCCGGAATCCAGATGGCTGTTCGCCACTTATCGCGAGCCACTGGCGGTCCGGGACAGCGTGAAGTGCCGCAGTTTGATCGAGTCGGATTGGTATCAACAGCGCTGGGGTAACCGGTTCCAATCCGGAAAGATCAAAACCAGAAGCAACGGTTTGAAAACGACCGCACCGGCTATCGGGTGGTTGTGCCGGTGTCAGCCGGAACAGGGGAGCGCGGTGACTATGTGGTAGTCGATGACCCACACAGTGTCGGCCAGGCGGCTTCGGATGCGGAGCGAACTGCGGCAGTAGAATGCGCGGCTCAACGAACCGTCTAAAGGCCACAAAGCGGTTGTCCAACAACGCCTGCACGAGGCCGACCTCACCGGCGATCTGTCGCTGCGCGGAGAGTACGAGCACCGGTGCTTGCCGGCGGAGTTTGAACCGGATCGTCGCTGCTGCACGTCGATCGACTGGAACGACCCACGCACGGAGGCGGGTGAATTGCTTCGGCCCCAGAGATTCGGTCATGCTGCGCTGGACGAGTTCAGGAAGGCACTCGGCAGTTAGCGCTACGCTGGGCAGTGCCAACAACGGCCCGCGCCAGCCGATGGCGGCATGCTGAAGCGACACTGGTGGCGATATTGGCAGCCCCGTGGGGCGAACTTGCCGCCGGTTGGAGTGAAACTGCCGGACGGCACTACCGAACAGCGTACAGCGGTGGAACTCCCGGTCGGTTTCGACTGTCAAATCCAAAGCTGGGACATGCCGTTCAAGGACACCAAGACTTCCGATTTCGTGGTGGGACCGGTGCAGACGGCGCACGGCGCGGATGGTTACCCGCTGGATCAGATTCGGGATCGGCTGAACCCCTTCCCGCAACGCTCCCTGTCTGTTTGGCGGCTCAGCGCCCAATGGCCGGACGCTCACCTGAAACTGGTGGAGGACAAGGCGAACGGACCCGCCGTCGTCCAGTCACCAAAACATCAAATCGGTGGCTTGCATCGACAATTGGTATCTGCCTCATCCCATGCCAAAGCGTGGGTGGAAGCATTCATTGGGGAATGCCCGGCTTTTCCAAATGGGGCGAATGATGACTAAGTAGACGCCTGGAGTCAGGGAGCTAAACGACTCCTTCTGAGCCGACCGAAGATCGCTCGACCGGTATTCATCGCACCAAAACAATACAGCGGGGAGCGTTCATGGATGTGGTGATCGACTGCAATTTCCGGCAGCAGGTCAGGATGGGAGAGCGCCGCCCTGAAAAGGCTGGCGGCGGCGGTTCGATTCCGTCCCTGGCCACCATAGAATCAATCACTTACAGGACTTCCCAAAACCAGTTTCATTCCGTTTGATTCCAAAAACTTCGGTCTGCTGAGATTCGCATCTTGGATGAAACTTGGCGTCAGGATCGTTCTGGAGTGCTCTCGATTCCGCCTCAACTTTGTTAGAGTGCTACATTGACACGGTAGAGGTCTGGCGTTCGAGTCGCCACGGGCCCACCACTGTTGTTCATACGCTTACGATGTTAACCCAGCGCCCCGAATTCCAATTCACGGTGCGCGGCTTATGCAACGGGATCAATTGCTAAGAATTCGGTCTTGAGTCCTGCAGGAACGAAACGAGGCGGCGCTCGTGAGGAGTCTATGCCAGACTTAGTATTTTGCGTATGTGAGCCCCTTTGGGCGATAGGGGGGATC
>JBEKMJ010000207.1:0-9902 GCA_050008575.1 Bryobacteraceae bacterium | reverse complement strand
CCCACATTGCCGGCGCCAACTCGTTCTTCTTCGCCACGCTGTCCGGACAGAAGGACCCGATCGGCAAGCCCAAGGATTTCGATAAAGTATCCGTGTTGAAGCTGCTCAACACGTCTTACGATTTCGTCATCTCCGCGCTCGAAAACCTGGAACTCGAGCGGCTCCACGAAACCTTCGATTCGCCGGCGGGCAAGATGACTGGAATGGAATTATTGCTGCTGGCAACCGATCACACCGCGCACCACCGCGGACAGTGCATCGTATATTTGCGCGCCAAGAATATCAAACCTGTCGATTATCGGTTCTGAGGAAGGTTAAACGCGCCGAGAGGCGCCCAAGCGCAACCGGCCCGCGCCACGAACGGGTGCGCGCGAAGTCGACTCAATTCAAGCTGAGCGCGCGAACATCCGGACGATCTCGAAACACAGCCAGGCCACCAGCGCGGAGGCGGGGATTGTAAGGATCCAGGCCCACGCGATATTGGCGGCCAGCCCCCAACGCACGGCTTTCAAGCGCTGCACCGAGCCGACCCCCGCGATGGCGCCGGCAATCACATGCGTGGTGGAGACCGGCTGGTTTACGGCGGTGGCCACCAGAATCGAGATCGCGGCGCCGGTTTCCGCGCAGAATCCGCCGCGGGGCTTGAGCTTGGTGAGCCGCGTGCCCATGGTGCGCACGATGCGCCACCCGCCGCTCATGGTGCCCAACCCGATGGCCGCATGCGCGGAGAGAATCACCCAAATGGGAACCTTGAATGTCGCCTGGTAGCCGGAAGTCACCAACAAACTGGTAATGATCCCCATGGTTTTCTGCGCGTCGTTGCGGCCGTGTTCGAAGCTGAAAAATGCGGCCGACACTAGTTGCAGCTTGCGGAAATACACGTCCATGGTCCGCGGGCTGGACCGGCGGAACATCCAGTGGACGGCGATCATCAATCCGTAAGCCAGCACCATACCCAACAGCGGCGCCGCGAAAATGGAGACGACCGTCTTCGTCCACCCGGCCCAAAGCACGGCGTCGAACATGTGCCGCACGCCTTTCAAGTGTGCCACGCGGGCGATCGCGGCGCCCGTGTAACCGCCCATCAGTGCATGCGATGAACTGGTGGGCAACCCCCAGTACCAGGTCAACAGGTCCCAGACGATGGCGCCCAGCAGTCCGCCCAGGATCACGTAAGGCGTCACGATGCGCAGGTCCACCATCCCCTGGCCGACGGTCTGCGCAACCCCGGTTCCGAAGACGAAGGCCGCCACAAAATTGAAAAACGCGGCCCACAAAACCGCCTGTCCTGGCGACAGCACGCGGGTGGATACAACTGTAGCCACGGAATTGGCCGCATCGTGGAAGCCGTTGATGAAGTCGAATATCAGGGCGATCGCGATGATCGCCATCGTCAGCAGCAGGATGGGGCTCATCTCAACTGTTCTTAATCACGACGCCTTGCAGCACATCGGCGACGTCCTCGCAGCGGTCGGTGGTGGCCTCCAGAAATTCGTAAACTTCTTTCAGTTTCATCAGGGCGATGGGGTCTTTTTCATTGTCGAAGAGTTCGGAAATGGCTCTGCGCACGACACCGTCGGCCACGTCCTCCAGCCGATTGATTTCGATGCAGTGCTCCGCCACCTGCTGCTTGTCGTTGAGCGCCTGAAAACATTTCCGCAGGCTCTCGGCGCAGTCGTATATGAGAGCGCATAATTGCACCATGGCCGGCGGAAGCGGATCCAGGCGATAAGCGAAGATGCGATGCGCGGCATCTTCGATGCCGTCCAAGACGTCGTCCAGGCTGGAGGCCAGCGCATGGATATCCTCCGGGTCGAGCGGCGTGATGAATGTCTGGTTCAGGCGGGTGAACGTGTCGTGAATGATTTCGTCGCCCTTAGCCTCCAAGGTGCGGATCTCCTCGCTGGCCCGCGCCATGTACGCGTTGCCGTTCCGCACTGCTTCCAGCAGCAGCCGGGAGGATTCCACGATCAGCTTCACCTGGCTTACGAACAGCGCGAAAAACTTCTCTTCGCGCGGCAGGAATTTCAATAGACCTCGTTTCGTGGTGACCATGGCGTTTGAGGCGGCTCGGCCGGACGGGGCGCAGTTGAGCTTTACCGGACCGCCAAGTCTGATTATACTCGCATGCGCAACCGGCATAATCCAGAAAGCGGACAGGGCGGGTCTGAAGCCCGTGGGCGGGCATTTGCTTTCCTGTCAGGATGGGCCTGCAACCTCTGGGGGGCGGGATTTATCCCGCGCGGGGCTTTAGCCCCGCCGCAGCGGCGCCCTCCAGTCAGGGCTGATTTCGTGACGGGAAGAACGGGGCCTGAAGGACCCGCGCATGGTCGGAAAACCGGCTGCGAGCTGCGGGGAAGGGGCGGGTCTGGAGACCCGCCGCAGGCGTAGACGCCTGCCCCACTCGATCGCATTCAGACTGTGCACAGCAGATTCCGCCGCCCATTTGCCGTTGCTGCGCGCCATCCTTTCCAGGCGCTGATATGCTCAAGATAAATGTCTCGTGTTTTAGCTAACCGATGGCTGTCTGCGACCCTCGGACTTTTCACGGCAACCTGCGGCGCCCAGGTTCAGAAGGCAGGGCTGGCCTCCCCGGGCTTCCTGTCCACGGGGCTGCGCCTGGACCCCGCCGGGGATGCCATCGAGTTGGGAAGTATGCCGATGGCGATGGCCCTTGCGCCCGGTGGAGAGAGAGCCGCCGTGGTCCTTAGCGGTTGGCGCGAGCAGGGGTTGCAGATCGTCGACCTCAAGTCCCGCCGCGCCCTACAGACATTGCCGCAGGAAGCGGCGTTCTTTGGAATCGCCTTCGCCTGGAACGGAAGGGAGATCTACGTGTCCGGCGGCAACGCCGACTCGGTCTATTGCTACACGTGGAAAGACGGCGCCGCGACGCTCGATCCGATATCCGGCCGGGATCGCCGTTTCACGGCGTGGAGATTACCTGTATGTTGCGGAAAACCTGAGTGACACCCTGGCGGTCGTCGATGTGGCGAGCTCACGAGTGGTAGGACGCTTTCCCACCGATCGCTATCCGTATGCGGTGGCAGCCGCCTCGAACGACAGAGTTTACGTTTCCGCCTGGGGAGCGAATACGATCTCGATCTTTCAAACGCGAGCCGATGGGACGCTTGTGGCGGCGGGCAAGTTGCGGGTTGGCCCGCGACCCTCGGCGCTTCTCTCGAATGCGTCCGGATCGCGCTTGTTCGTGGCCCTGGCCGCCGCGGATCAAGTCGCGGTGGTGGATACCGGAAAAAAGAAAGTCTTGCGGTATTTGAGCGACGCCGCGCCGGCGGGTCCCTCCGAGGGCAGCACTCCGAATGCCCTGGCGCTTTCCATTGATGAATCGAAACTGTTCGCCGCCGAGGCGGACAATAATGCGATAGCGGTCCTGGATGTATCCGAGAATCGCGCCGTACGCTCGGAGCCGGCTAAACCGCCTCTCGCAGGGCGGATCCCCACCGATTGGTACCCAACGGCGGTTCTGGATACCGGCGGTCAACTGCTGATGTTATGCGGCAAGGGACATGGCAGCCATGCGAACCCCGACGGTCCCACCCCCGGCGAAGGCATCCGGAGACCTTTTGGATACGATCTGGGTCAACTGAACGGGACGCTGCGAATCTTGCCCGGCCATCTGTCCGCGGATGGCCTGGCGGGATACTCGCGGCGCGTCGCCGACGCCAACAACTGGAGAGAGCGCCGGTCCACGAAGGTGTATCCGCCGTTCAAGCATGTGATCTACATCATCAAGGAGAATCGCACGTATGACCAGGTGTTAGGCGACCTGACGGAAGGCGACGGCGATCCCCACCTGGTTTTCTTCGGGCGGGACGTATCGCCCAACCATCATGGCCTCGCGGAACGCTTTGGAATATTCGACCGGTTTTTCACCAATGCCGAAGTAAGTTCACAAGGTCATATCTGGTCGACGGCCGCGTACGTGACCGATTTCGGGGAGAAGATGGTTCCTTCAGCCTATTCAGATAGACGGGAAGGTGTGGACGGCGAAGAAGTGGATGAACCGATCAACGGATTTCTCTGGACCCTGGCGAGAAAGAAAGGGGTCCGCTTTCGCGACTATGGCGAAATGATGCAGGCCCCTGAAGGCTGGCCGGTGACACAACGGGAGCTAGGCTCCGACGTGAGTCCGACGTACCCGGTTTTCGACTTGAAGATCGCAGATCAGGCCCGCGCGGACGCCTGGATCGCCGAGCTGAACAAGTTCGTTAACGATGGAAAGATGCCGGAACTTGAGGTGATGCATCTGCCCAGCGACCACACCTCCGGCGGGCGCGCCGGCTATCCTACGCCGCGGGCCTACATGGCGGATAACGATCTGGCCCTGGGCCGGATTGTGGAAGCGCTATCAAAATCTCCGTTCTGGCGGGACACGGTTGTTTTCGTGCTTGAGGACGATTCGCAGGCGGGCCCGGACCACGTGGATTGCCACCGTTCCGTATTCTTTGCGATTTCCGCTTACAACCGTCCAGGGACGATTCACCGGTTCATTAACACGACCGACGTCGTCGCGGCTATTGAGGACACTTTGGGATTGAGCCGCTTATCCAAGTACGACTACTTCAGCCGGTCCCTGGCGGATATCTTTGCCGCAACTCCGGATATGTCGTCATGGACGGCGATAGCACCCCAGGTCGACATGCATGAAATGAACCTATCCACGACGGCGGCGGCGAGAATGTCGGAAGCGCTTGATTTCAGCGGACCGGATCGGGTGAACGACGTGGTGTTCAACAACATTCTCTGGTTGATGTTGAAAGGATCGGAACCGTTTCCCGTGGCGAACCTGAAAGCGCCGTTGCACCTTTTTCAGGCTGGCCGATGATCGGACAAATGGGCTTCGCGGCGATAATGAGGGCATGGCGATAAGCATCCCGTCACGCCTTGCGGCTAACTGCCGGAAGTCGGCCGAGCGGGCAGCGTGGCTTGATCGGTTACCCGATACGCTCCGAAATCTGGAAGGTCGGTGGTCACTGATGCTGGGAGCACCCTTCGACACGGAAGATGTCAGTTGCTCGTGGGTGGCACCTGCAGCACTGGTCAACGGCTCTTCCGCGGTGCTGAAGGTCGCGATGCCACATATGGAAGCGGAGCATGAACTCGAGGGGTTGCGCTTCTGGAATGGGGACCCCACGGTAAGAGTGCTTCTCGCCGACGATCATACAGGCGCCATGCTCCTGGAGCGTTGTGAACCAGGAACGCCGTTGCGCGCACTGCCGGAGGCCGGTCAGGACGTGGCGATTACCGGACTTCTTCGCCGGCTTTGGCGGTCGCCACCCGCGGCGCACCCGTTTCGACCGCTATCGGCTTTGATGAAGTTTTGGACCGAGGAGACGTTGGGAGACGTCGACCAATGGCCCGATGCGGGACTCGTCCGCGAGGGACTGCGCCTCTTCAAGGAGTTGCCGAACACGGCGCCCATTGAAGTGCTGCTCGCGACTGACCTGCATGCGGGCAACGTTCTTCGATCGGCACGGGAACCGTGGCTGGTAATCGACCCGAAGCCGTTTGTCGGCGATCCGGCATATGATGCGACCCAACATCTGTTCAATTGTGAGGTGAGATTGAGCGCGGACCCGGACGGAGTAATCCTCCGCGTTGCGGACCTGCTTGAGGTTGATCGCGAGCGCGTTCGGCTGTGGACCTTTGCGCGCGCCGCAGCGGAGCCGCGCCACGAATGGATGAACGCCGGCTTGATGGCGATCGCCAGAGCAACCGCTCCCTAATTCCGGTGGTCCTTACAAGCCGAAACAATAAAGCATCCCGCGCGTGCGGATATAGACGCGCCCATCGGCGATCGCCGGAGTGGCAAAACATTCGTCGTCCAGTTCGTTGACGGACAGAATCTCCTGATCCGGACCGGCCTTCAGGATGGTGACCACGCCGGAGTTGCCGACAAAGAAAACCTTGCCGTCGGCCGCCACCGGCGAAGCGTAATACTTGTCCACCGCGCCGCGCAGACGGCCCTGTTTGAACGGCTGTCCGTTGGCCGGATCGACGGTGGTGAGAATACCGCCATCGTTGATCATGTAGATCACTCCCCGATAGAGCAGCGCGGAGGGCAGTTGCGGCACCTTGCTTTGATACTTCCAGCGCAGCGCCGTGGCGGTCATGTCGCCGGCGCCGCCGGCGTGCAGCGCCAGCAGGCCGTTCTCCGCGGCCATCACCGCCTGGAAGGATTTCCATTCGGCGGCGTCCAGTTTTCCGTCCTGGTTGATGTCTTCGAAAGGGAAAAAGAGGCGCATGGGACCCGCGGGCAGTTCCGATTGCTGCAGCGCGCCATCGTGGTTGATATCGTATTTCGCCAGCGCGTCCGCAAACGAGGGAATCTCGATCTGCTTACCCGGATCGTTGAAGGGTGTATTGAAGCCGTTGAGATAAATCGTGTCGCCATCGAGCACGGGCACCGATTTCATTTCCGAAGCCAGGCCGTTCACCCACCAGACGCTCTTGCCCGAGGCGAGATCGTAGGCATCCATGCGAAATGAACCGGGCGCAACGATTTGAATCCCGGCGCCCTGGCTGCCCGCGCCTTGCGGCCGATACACGATCGGCGTGGAATGTCCGCTGAGAGCTTCCGGCCGCGGCGTCTTCCAGACTTGCTCGCCGCCGGTTTGAGAAAACGCGGCGGCGAACGAGTTGTGCGCCTGGTCGCAGATCAAAACGACCTTGTCGCCGGCCAGAATGGGTGACACACCCATGCCATACATGTTGTCGAACGGCCCCAGCGGGGTGCGCCAGCGTTCCTTGCCGTCGAAGGTATACGAGAGCAGCCCGTAATCGGGAAAAAATACGTAAACATTGCGGCCGTCCGCGACCGGAGTCGGCGATGACGGGCTGTTCTGCGTGTCGAGTTTCTCATGACGGTCGCGCGGAGCTTCGCGGCGCCACAGGATTTTGCCGCTGCCGCGATTGAGCGCGATGGTAAAGAGCTTGTCTGCTTCGAACGCCGTAAGAAAGATAAGATCGCCGCTGATCACCGGAGAGGAATGGCCGGGCGGCAAAGCTGTCTTCCACATCACATGCTTATCCGCTCCGAGGCGATCCGGCAGCAGCGAAGTTTCCGCGACTCCGGTGCCATTCGGCCCACGGAAGCGCGGCCAATCGGCGGCAGGAGACCGCACGGGAAAAGCCAGGGCTGCCAATAAAAACGTTATCGCCGATCGTTGCATCGCTTTTCATCATACTCTCGGAATTGGGTGGGGCGGCGCCATGCGCCGCCCCAGGGCACCCGCCCTCCAGGATTTAGATAAAATCTTAGCCGTATGGAACCCGACCGCGGAACCTTTTTACAAGGCTGGGCCGCCGCGCCGCTGTTTATCCCGAGCCATGGACGCAGAAGGGCAAGCCCGAATCGATCGCGCAGGAGGCGGATCGGGACGGCGCCACCGCGCCCCAGCGGAATTTCCTGGATTGCATCCGGTCGCGGCAGGAGCCGAACTGCCCGATTGAGATCGGCGCGGCGGCGGTGGCCGGTCCGCACATGGCCAATCTGGCGTATCGCGGGGACCGCAAGGTGAAGGCGTGACGATGCGATAATGGGGCGATGCCGGTCCTGTATAACGCTTTCTTTGACGAGCGCGTGGAACGACTATTCGAGCTGGCGGCACTGGTGGAGCGGATTTTTTCGTCCGCCGGATTGGAATATCGGGTCGTTGGGGGACTGGCGACCTACTTATACGTTGAGGAATCGGAGCCGGACGCCGGACGCCTCACCAAGGACGTCGATATCGCCGTGCGCCGCGCCGACTTGGACAAGATTGCCAGAGTTGCCGAGTCGTTCGGTCTCCGGTATCGGAATGTCGCGGGTGTGGATATGCTGGTTCGGCCTGAGCAGCCCTCCGCGCGGAGGGCCATCCACCTCGTTTTCGCGGGCGAGAAATCCGCCCGGAGGATCCGGAGCCAATTCCGGAACTCGGAACTGGCCGGCGAATCAGAGAGCTTCGCTTGATCCCTCTCGCAAGCCTGATTCACATGAAGCTCACCAGCTTTCGCGCAAAGGACGAGGCGCACCTTAAGGATCTCGACGTGGCAGGGCTAATCGCGCCCGAGGTGGAGGCCGGCCTGTCCGCGATCCTCACGGAGAGGTTGGCGCGGATGCGCGCACGCGGGTAATGTGATTCGCGGCGCGCCAGAGCAAGCCCGTTGGATGCGCGCCGGGCCGCGCCGCAGCCTGTCCGCGCCGGTTCTAGACAGGATCGTCCAGGCCGCGTTTCCAGGCTGCCGCGCGCTGGTGTGCGAGCCGCTGGCGGGTGGCTTGCGCAATGCGAACTTCAAGCTGCAACTCGACCTGGCGCGCGAGCCGGTGGTGCTGCGCATTTACGAACACGATGCTTCCCTGTGCCAGAAAGAGGTCGATTTAATGCGCCTGGTGGGCGGCGCGGCGCCGGTGCCGGAGGTGATCTACGCGAAACCGGGCGGGTGGGAAGATCTGCCGCCGTTTTCGCTGACGCGTTGGGTGGAAGGCATCACCTTCCGCGATCTGAAACGCGGCGGCGATGCGGAAGCCATTGCGCAGGCGGCGCAAGCGGCGGGCGAGACTTTGGCCGCAATTGGCCGCTTCCGGTTTTCTGCCCCGGGCTGGATCGGGCCGGGGCCAACGGTAGGGGCGCCGTTGCTGGAAGGCGCCGATTCCCTGCCCCACTTCATCGACTTGTGTCTTGGGTCGGAGAATCCACAGCGGCGCATGCCGGCCGAAGTGCGCGATCGCGCGCACGCGCTGGTTTGGGAACAGGCGCCGCGGTTGGCGGGCGTCGCGGGCGATGCGTGCCTGGTCCACGGCGACTTCAACAAACGGAACCTGCTGGTGCGGCGCGTCGATGGCCGCACCGGTGCCCGATGGAGGGTGGTTGCGCTTCTCGACTGGGAGTTTGCGGTTTCCGGCTCGCCGCTGGGCGATCTGGGTAGTTTCCTGCGTTACGAGCGCGCCGCGCGGCCTGTTGCCGAGCCGCATTTTTCCGCGGGATACATGCGCGCCGGCGGACGATTGCCGCATGACTGGCGGCGTCTGGCGCGGCTGGTGGATCTGGCGGCCCTCTGCGAGAGCCTAACCCACGATCGACTTCCGGACGACGTTATGACGGAACTGGTCGAACTGGTGCGCGCTACAATCGAGGATCGTGGATACTGAACGCCTGGTTCAAATCGCGCAAGGCTTGCGCATCGGCCACATCCGCCGCCATATTTTTCTGTGCGCGGATCAGACCACGCCGAAGTGCGCGGCGAAGGAGGCCGGCCTGGAATCGTGGGAGTATCTGAAGCGACGCGTGGCGGAACTGGGCCTGCTGGCGGGCGATGGGTGCGTCTACCGCACTAAGGCAAACTGTCTGCGCGTCTGCGAGGGGGGGCCCATCGCGGTGGTCTATCCGGAGGGGACTTGGTATCGCTCGGCGACGCCGCAGGTGATCGAGCGAATCATACAGGAACACCTGATTGGCGGGCAACCGGTGGAGGAGTATGTGTTCGCGCGGAACCCGCTGTGACGCGCGCCCCCCGCGGCGAGGTTCGCTCGCCGAAGAAAAGAGCGGGTTCCGGAGCGTCGGCGCACGGTCGAAAACACCGATCGAACACGGTCACGGTCTCGCCCTATCCAGTGCGTCGACGATCTTGACTGCCACACCGGTCTCTCCCATTTTCATGCCAATCGTCGCTCGCGTAGCACACGCGAATGAGACTCGATTCTGCACAAATTGGGGGGGCGGGCAATTATGCCCGCGGCCGGCTGTTAGCCGGCTCTGGAGATCTCGTGGCGCACGCACTCGTGCGTGCCGTGTCGGCACTCTCCAGAAACCTTCCCCTGTAGGTTTACGCCGTTTGCTGGATAACTAATTGAAACCCAAGCTTTTTCGCCTTTTTGGTGAGGACCCGAATCTGTTGTTCGCGGT
>JBEKMJ010000206.1:0-7088 GCA_050008575.1 Bryobacteraceae bacterium | reverse complement strand
CCGGCCATCCCGGGCGTCTGCGGCGCGTAATTATAGGTGGTGGCGCTCAGACGCGAATTCGAGAGACACAATGCGGCGTCGGCATACGTGTTCGGTCCGGTGACGCCGGTTCCGGGGTCTTCGATCAACAACTGGGCGTTGTAATTAACCTGTCCGTTGTGCGCGGCGCAGGCGCCATTGGGTCCGGACTGGGATAACCCCGTGCCGCAGATCAGGCGGGCATTGAACTGCGACATCCACTGCCCATTGTTGAGCCCGGCTTGCATCATGGATACTTCGCCGCAATACCCGTCGTTGTTCTCCCACTGATAAAAGGGTTGCACGGTTTGCCGCGGGTAAATGTAGGAGGTAGTGACTGGCGGCGCCGTACCATCCACCAGCTTCTGTCCGCAATCCGGCTCCGCCGCTGGAGCGCAGAGGGCGGCGGCGAACAACGCCGCCAGTACGGATATCGGGACCGGAACCGGACTCTCGCGCATTGGGTAGTACCCCTTCCGGCGATTATATACCAAGTCGCCCCGCCTCTTGATGTAGAATGAGGTGTCGGGGGAGGACCATGCAATGCAAGCGGCGACCGTGTTTCCATTCCCTGCCGCAGCTCTGGCTTTCGTAACGGTGCTGGCCGCGGCGGGGTTCGCTCAGCCCACCCTAACGGTGAGCCCAACCACCGGGCCGCCGACCGATAAAGTCTTCGTCGGCGGCACGGGATTCGCCGCCGGTGAGGCCGTGGATATCTACTTTGACAAGAGCGACCTGGCTCTGGCGGCCGCAGGCTCCAACGGCGCGTTCGTCGGCGTCCCTCTGACCATCCCCGGCATCGGCCACTCCCGGCACGCACTGGATCACGGGCGTCGGGCAGCAGAGCGGGCTTGCCGCGCAAACCACGTTTAAGGTCCAGACGGACTGGCCGCAGTTTCTGGGAGGGCCGGAGCACCACGGCTATAACGCCACGGAGAACGTCCTGAGCGTCTCCAATGTGGGAGGCCTGCAGCTCCTTTGGAGCGCGTCCACTCCAGGCGATAACTCGTCGCCCGTGCTGGCGGACGGCGTGATTTATGTGGACTCCCACTGCCGCTTTCTCTACGCCTTCGATGCGGCCAACGGGAAGCTGCTGTGGATGGCTACCACCGGCGACTCTCCCAACCATTTCTACCCGACGCCGGCGGTGGCGAACGGCATGGTCTACACGGGGTCGAACGATGGGCTCTATGCATTCAGCACTGAGACCGGGCAATTGATATGGAGCGCCTTCCCGGGCGACAGCGTCGAGGCGGTGACGGTGGCGGACGGCGTACTCTACGTCGTGGCCGGGACATTCTACGCCCTGAATGCCGCAACGGGACAACAGATCTGGAACGCGAACATCAACTCCTACGATCAATCGATGCCGGCTGTGGCGAACGGCGTGGTCTACAAGGGGTCGCTCGGTGGAATCATGTACGCTCTCGACGCAACTACCGGGCAACAGATCTGGCAGAGCGCGTTCGTCGATGGAAGCTTCGGCGGCGCGACCACGTTCGCAAATGGCGTGGTCTACGGGCAGGCGTACGACGGCTTTTACGCCTACAACGCGGCCACAGGACAACAGATTTGGACGGCGAACGTCGGCAGCGTCATCAGTTCCTCGCCCGCCATCGCGAATGGGGTGGTCTACGAGGGATTCGACGCCTTCGACGCCTTCAACGGACGCCTGCTTTGGGCCGCGCCTCTTCTGAGCGTCTATTCGACAGCGGCGGTGGCCAATGGAGTGGTCTATCTGGGCGCGGAGAACTCCAACATCTACGCGTTCAACGCGGCCACGGGACAAACGCTCTGGACCGCGGCGACCGACTATCCGGTCGAGTCCGGACTGGTCGTGGCAAACGGAATCCTGTACGCGGCTTCGCCCGACACTCTGTACGCATTCGGCCTGCCGGCCGCGGCGCCTCCCGCTCCGCCAGACCCGGCCACACTGAAACCCGGCCCGCACCTCGCGCCATGATCCAGTGCGCGGCGGCGCTACTTCCGCAACTCGACGACGTGCAGGCGGTCGACCATCCGCACCGAGCGTGCGGGACGCTTGTCGCTCGAAACCACCAGCCGGATCGGCCCCTGCTGCGCGGATAACGGTTTGCCATCGCGCCGATCGGCCACAATCACAGTGGTTCCGCCCACCCCCGGGTCGAGTTCACCCAGGCTGAAGACCACCTGATATCCATCGCGCGCCTCGACGAGCAGATAACCGGCCAGCGCCTTGCCGCGCATCTCCTTCCCGAACGGGATGCCGGCCCTCCGCAGGATCTCCGTGAGGGCTACGCCCTCGTAAGCGATCTTCGAGCCGTCCATTTCCGACAGAGTCGCGGTTTCACGGGGCATTTTCGCCAGGTCCGCCACCGTCAGCGTCAGCGGCGCGGCGATGTCGCCGTCTACGGTCAGCTTGCCGGCTGTATCCGGGGCCGTTTGCGCCGCGAGCGTCGCGCAGCACAGCACCGGGATTAACGTGCGCATCTTTCTCCTCCGCATGATGGTGTCCTGAGCCGTCTAGTCCATCGTCCAGTTAGTTCTTTATAGATTGATCGCGCGGCCAAGTGTGACGTTTGTGGGGCGGGCCATCCTGCCCGCAGCCGACTTTCAGTCGGCCTCTGCGACCGTGAAGAGGCGCCCAGGAGCCGCCTGAAAGGCGGCTGCGGCCATGATTGGCCGCCCCACGCTGCAACCGAACTGCCATTATCCTGTAAGGGACTATCTGTACGATGTACTAGTATACAAGGCGGTCGATTGTTTGCGGAACGCCGCGGCCAGGTGCGGCGCCCGGCGTGGCCCAGTAGGCGATACCAGGCGGTCAGGGTCGCTTACAATGGTTGCTTGATCGTCACGCTCACAGTCAATCCCGCACTCGACCGCACCCTCTCCGTGGACCGGCTGGCGTTTGAAGACCGCGCCTACATCGAGTCCCGGCACAAATCGCCTGGCGGACGCGGCATCAACGCTGCGTGCGTCATCCATTCGTACGGCGGAAAGCCTTTGGCCATCTTTCCCAGCGGGGGAAAAAACGGGGAATCCTTCAAGGAACTCGTGACCGCCTACGGATACGATACGGTGGCCGTTCCCACAGGCCACGAAATCCGCACGAATCTCACCATCACGGACCGCCAGGGTCTCACCGTCAGCGTGAACGAACGCGGCCCACGGCTCGAAAAGGCGGAAGTCGACCGGATCGAGAAGGCGGTGCAGAAGAGTCTCGATGGCGCCGCCTGGCTGATGCTTTGCGGCAGCGTGCCGCCCGGCGTGCCCTCCGATTTCTACGCCCGCCTCATCGCCATGGCGCGGCACAAGAACGTGAAGACGCTGCTGGACACCGACGGCGACTCCCTGCGCGAAGGCGTCGAAGCCGCCCCCACGGTGGTCTCGCCCAATCAGCACGAGGCCGAGCGCCTGCTGAACCGGGCACTGGTCACCCGCAATCACTTCCTGGATGGGGTGGCCCGCATACGCGCCATGGGACCGGAGACGGTGGTGCTCTCGCTGGGCAGCCGCGGAGCCGTGGGCGCCATTGAAGACGCCATCGTCGAGGCCATCCCACCACGCGTGGAGGTGCTCTGCCCCATCGGCGCCGGCGACGCCTTGGCCGCGGCTTTCGCGTGGTCCATGGAGCGCAACGGCGATTTCACGGACGCGCTGCGTTGGGGCGTGGCCACTGGCACGGCTTCCGCCACCCTGCCTGGCTTGCGCCTGGCCTCCCTCGACCAGGCCAGGGAAGTCTACCGGCAAGTGGAAGTGCGCCGCATCGAATAGGAACCCGTGGCCTACACTTCTTCCCGCGGCGCGTCCCGTGCCGGCGGTGCCTCCAATAGCGGCCAAAGCGAAAACGTCATGCGCTCGGCGGGCGTGGTTTCCGCGGCGGTCTTCTTGAGCCGGATCAGCGGGCTGGTGCGCGAAATGATCATGGCCCGGCTGTTCGGCGCGGGTGTGGCGTACGACGCCTTCCTGCTCGGGTTCCGCATCCCCAATCTGGCGCGCGATCTTTTCGCCGAGGGCGCGCTTTCCTCCGCCTTCGTCCCCGTCTTCTCGAAATACCTGGCCACCAAGGGCAAGCGCGAAGCCGCTGAGCTTTCAAACTTGGTGGCCACCGCGCTGGCGCTGGTGGTGGGCGGCATTTGCGTGCTGGGCATGATCTTCAGCCCGCAACTGGTGTGGCTGCTGGCGTCGGGATTCGCGCGCGTGCCCGGAAAGTTCGAGCTGGCCGTCACGCTCACCCGCATCATGTTTCCGTTTCTGCTGCTGGTGGCACTGGCGGCGCAGGCCATGGGCATTCTAAATGCGCTGAATCGGTTCGGCATCCCGGCGCTTTCTTCGACGTTTTTCAACATCGGCTCGGTGGGTTTCGGACTGGGCTTCGGATACACCGTGGGCCGCTGGATGGGCCTGAGCCTCATCGTGTCGATGGCTTGGGGCGTGGTGGTGGGCGGGGCCGTGCAATGGCTGTTCCAGATGCCCAGCCTGTACCGCGCCGGGATCTCGTACCGCCCGCGCATCGACTTCGCGCATCCGGGCCTGCGCAACATCCTGCGCCTGATGGGGCCCGCGATTCTGGGCAACGCCGCGGTGCAGATCAATGTACTGGTGAACACCAACTTCGCTTCCAGCATCACGGACGCCGCCGGGCATGTGATCAACGGTCCGGTGAGTTGGCTCAGTTACGCATTCCGCTTCATGCAATTGCCGCTGGGGTTGTTCGGCGTGGCCATCGCTTCCGCCACTCTGCCCGCGATTTCGCGCAGCGCCGCGCTCCAAAAGATGGACGAGTTCCGCTTGACCCTCTCCCGCTCGCTGGGCATGGTCTTGCTGCTGACCATTCCTTCGTCGGTGGGCTTGGCGGTGCTCGGCCCCAGCATGATCGGCGCGGTCTACCAGTGGGGCCGGTTTCGCGCCGCCGATACGCACCAGACCGCCCTGGCGCTGGCCTGTTATGCCGTAGGTCTGGCGGGCTACTCCGCCATCAAGATCCTGGCGCCGGCGTTCTACGCGCTGAACGATGCGCGCACCCCCATGCTGGTGAGCCTGGTCTCCATTCTGGTGAACCTGGCCGCCGCGTCGACCATGGTGAAACTGGCGGGACTCGGACACCTGGGCCTGGCGTTGTCGACTTCCGCCGTCGCGCTGTTCGGATCGGTAGCGTTGTTCCTGTTGCTGCGCAGGCGTATCCACCGCATGCACGGCCGGGCGCTGGCCGCCAGCGTGGCGAAGATTCTCTGCGCGTCGGCCGCCATGGGGATCGCTTGCTATTTTTCGAGCCGTGGCGTGCATGCCTGGCTGGGCGCGCGCAAGATCGCGCAGATCGCGGATGTCGCCATTTCCATCCCGCTGGGTGCGTTGGTCTACTACGCGTTCTGCCGCGCCCTGCGTGTGGCGGAACTGGAAGCCGCATGGGCAGCGCTGGCCGCGCCACTGGCGCGCAGATTGGGCCTGCCGCGGCGCTGAGCCACATCCGTGTTAAACTGCCATAAGAAATGCTTCCCGATCTGGAGTTGGCGGTTCGGTTGCAGGAGCTTGACCATCGGGTGACCGAGTTGACCCGCGAGATCTCCGCGCTGCCCAAACACATCGCCGAAATCGAAAAGAAATTAGAGAGCCACACACGCAAGCTGGAAGCCGATCGCGCCGCCCTCCATGCGAACCAGACGGATCGCAAGAAGACCGAGGGCGATATCCAGCTTCAGGAGCAAAAGATATCCAAGTTGCGCGGCCAGATGCTGGACGCCAAGACCAACGAGCAGTACCGCGCGTTTCAGAACGAAATCGAGTTCTGCGAGAAGGAGATTCGCCGCGCGGAGGATCACATTCTGGAATTGATGGGTGAATCCGAGCCCCTCGACAAGAACGTAAAGGCCGCCGAACTCGCGCTCAAGGAAGAGAAGGCCCAGGTGGAGGCCGAAAAGCAGCAGGCCATGGCGCGCACGGCCGAGGATAAGAAGGCCCTCGATCTGATCCACCAGGAACGCGCCCAGATCGTTACCCGCGTGCACCCGAATGTCTACCGCCAGTATGAACGTATTCGCAAAGGCCGACGCGGCATCGCCATTGTAGAAGCCGTCGACGGCCGCTGCAGCGCCTGCCAGATCGCTCTCCGCCTGCAGTTCTTCCAGGATCTAAAGAAGGGGGATCAGGTGATGTACTGCGAAAGCTGCGCGCGCATCATCTACTATAATCCGCCCGTGGCATTCGAAGACCTCACGGGTGAGTCGGCGCCCGCCGTTCAAGGGTAGCGCGGGGCTAAAGCCTCGCGCGGGATAAATCCCGCCTCCCAAGGCTTTGGGTTTCCGCCCTTGGTGACGGCCCCCGGCCGTCTCGCAAGACCCGCTACGAGCGCGATTTGTGCGTGGCGTGCGCGCTCTTCACTGGCTCTTTCAACAGCGTATCCAACATCTCGCGAACATTCTTCTCCTGCTCCTTGAAGAAGTCGTCGCCGCCATTGTGCTGCTCGCGGATCACCCGGTTGCGGTCGATGAAGATCAACTCGGGAACGTAGTTCGGCTTGGCCAGCGACGCTTGCTCGTATTCCAGCACCGAATCGCGGTCCGCGGATCCCACGGGAAATGCGGGCTTGAACTGCGAGATAAAACCGGGCACGAGTTGCGCGGCATCGGGATTAAATGCCGCCGCCAGGATCTGTACGCCGCGCGCGGCATATTCGTTTTGAATGGTGCTTAGCACTTGCGTGGTGTGCTGGCAGTGTGGGCAGGTGGTGGAGATGAAGGCCAGCACCACGACCTTGCCCGCATACTGGCTCAACAGGGTGATTTGGCCGTTAGGCATCTTGATCGCAAACTCGCCCGCCGGACGCGGCACCTGTTGCGCGTAAGCCGCCAGACCAGTCACAAACAGAGCGAAAACCATGAGTGAGTGCCGGAATCTCATACTGCCAGTTTACCCCAACTTGGGCGTACTGCGCGTGCGTTATGGCGGAGTGCGGCCGCACTACAAAGTGGGGCGGGACTCCAGTCCCGCGGCCGACGTCCACGTCGGCCTCTTCGTGCCCGGATGTGACCATTTTCGTGACGCGAGGAGCGGGTCCTGGAGGACCCGCGCAGACCTGGAGGTCCGCCCCA
>JBEKMJ010000205.1:0-9554 GCA_050008575.1 Bryobacteraceae bacterium | reverse complement strand
TCCACAGCGCGCCGCATTTGCCACGGTGCCAGACCGCCTTTGAGTTGCTGGGTAGGTTCGCGAAGCTGACCATACCGCCCCACGAGGTGCGAACAAACCGTCATGGTGAAAGAGTCCACGAACAATTGAGAGAACATCTCCGGCCTGTTCAGACACGGCAGAATCGCTTGAGTCAGGTGGTGGAGAACGGGGTCGGGAGTTCCGTAAACACAGTGGAGGCGTTTAACCTGACGCATTCCAGCATCGTCCGTAAGGGCATTGAGAGTGGTTCGGGGAACATGGAAATGGACCCAGTCGATGGGCCCCGGGTTTCGAATACTAGAATTCGACTCGAGGTCGCACATCGCGACTCCGCCCACGGGCCACGCCCCCGTCTTTGTGTATTTTTCGTCGGTCCACAGTTCCCATTCCCCGGAATTCGCATGGTTCAGATGAACCGAAACAACGTAAGCCTTTTCAGGAGGAATGGACGCGGTTCGCTCCGGGATGCCGCTCCGTGCAATCAGCCGGGTAATCGCCAGTTGCGGCCGGACCACGGAAACCGCAGAATCTATGGCAACATGGGACGGTTGGTTCAGGGTGAAGTACTTCGCCATCTGCGCGCCATGGGCGCTTGCCGCCTGCGATGGAGTCGTCATGGATGCCTCCGGGCGGCCGCGTCATTGTGGAAGAGAGTCTCGGGCCAAGCTTCGGGCCGTAGTCCCGATTCCCGATGCTGTTCACCCTGAGTTTTATTCATGGCAAGTTCGAGCTGGAGACCTCCAGTCTAACTGAAGAATACACGTCTCGCTGTACCGTTTTCAAACAAGTCCCGAGGAAGCGCCAAATTGTTGATTGGAATTGACAAATCGGGCGCCTTTCGACAAAGGCCTGCGCGCGCAACCCTATGAGATTCCGGTTTCAACCAATCCGATCAGCTCGTCGCGAACCCCATGGAGGATCTCTCGCGACAAGTTCGGATCGGAGACAGCACGGGAGAGATTGAGCGCCCCAAGCAGAGCCGCCAGAATAAGCAAGGCACGCCCGCGCTTATCCGTGCGCTGGCTCGATGGAAGAACGGAGCCGAAGAATGCCAGGCTCCGCTTCACCCGCTCGGTGTACAGGGCCCGCGCGGATTTGCTCCCCCGCGTCATGTCGCCTAGTAACGCTCCCATTGCACAGCCGGTTCCCGGCGCATCGCGGTGCAGCGCCGACGATTACCTCAAGGTGCATGACCGCGGCCCTTCGCAGGCCGACGTCGGGCGCTGTGGATCATCCGCTCAGACCGTTCTTTCGCTGGCATTTCTCCCGTCACCTGAGCCGGCAGTGTATGCGCGCCGCCGGAGTGGCCTATGTGACGAAACGCGTATTACAAGAGCGGTATCCGGCCCGCTTCGTGAGCGCCAACATTTCCGACGTGGATAGGGCGGCTGCGAAGAAGGCGTAGTCGAGACGTGAAAACTGCGCGTGCCTCGGCCGGGCGTGGCACGCCAGCCGCCCGCGCCGTGCCTCTTCCCCGACGCACCGCCGGTCACCCCGCCGCTCGACGCGCCCATCGCGAGCGCCGCGGCATGGCTTGCCGTCGAGCGAAGTGGTTCGGGGCGGCGAGATTCGTTTGAATGAGGGAGTGCAGGTCGCTCGAAGATGAGGTTGCTGACACGCCCGGAGCGGGAGTCGCTGCGCGAAAGTTTTCGCCCCGCGCGGATTCGGGTCCTCTTTATCGGTGAGGCTCCTCCCGTGTCCGGCCGGTTCTTCTATTCCTCTAATTCCGGCCTGTACCGCGCCATGCGCGACGCATTCAAAGCAGTCAATCCTCGGATCAACGACGACAATTTCCTGATCCTGTTTCAGGCGTCGGGGTGTTATCTGACGGATCTCTACCCGAAGCCCGTTGACCACCTGGCCACTAAATCACGCCGGTTGGCTCGCGTCGCCGGCGAACAGCTTCTTTCCGAAGAACTCATCCGGCTTAGACCAGAGAAGATTGCACCGGTGTTGCGTTCGATTGTGAACTATGTTGTGAACGCCGCTTCGCTGGCGAAATGGCGTGGCGAGATCATCGAATTACCGTATCCGGGAAGATGGCATCGCCATCGAGTAGAGTTCGTGAAGGCGCTTGAACCCACGCTCCATGAACTATTCCGTTCGTATCGGAAGGGCGTCAACAAATCTGCTTGACCTCACCAGCACGCCTCGTGGTAGAAGATATAATGAGAAGAACTGTCACGACCGCCATCCGGGCGTCGGCGCGATTCTCTGGCCACGCGTAGAGTCGAGGAAGGGCGCTTAGCCGGGACCTACAGGCAGCCGACGGTTTCCCTTCCCCGCTCATCCAACCGGACGTGCCCATTTCGAGCTATCACCGCGCGGTGACCAGCGATCAGGATCCGCCGATGCGCTCCGACAAGATCGGCTGGAATACCGATGAAATCTCGCGGCAGCAGCTCATCTCCGGCCTGGACGAAGCCCTCCGGCAATCCCGTCGAAGCGATCGTGGTCTCTCACTACCTCAACCTGATGTTGGGCAACGTAGGCAAACCCGGCGGCGTGCTCGCTCCCGCCGGCACTGCGCCGGCTCCCGGAAATCGAGCGATCGCAGAGGCACTCTCGAAAGCGCGGGTGGTGTTCATAGATGGCGCGAACCCGGTCTATACCATGCCGCGTTCCGTAGGCGTGGCGGACGCACTGGCACGCGCGGAATTGGTGGTCTCCTTCGGAACCTTTGCGGACGACTCCTCCGCCTGGGCCGACATCATCATGCCGGACCACCATGAGCTCGAATCCGGGATGGCGCTGTTGCCGGCGGTCTCCCCTCGACAAGGGGTCGCGGTATCGACACCATTCGTCGAGCCGCTGTACGACACGCGCGCGGTGGAAACAACACTGGCCGGACTGGCCGCCAAAATCGGCGCCGAGTACCGGCCCGTGACTCCCAAGGATATCGTCGAGCCCTTGCTCGCGGGCGGCACAACCTATGACGATGTCGCGCGCGAAGGTGGTCTCTGGCTCGACCCGCCCACATCCACGCCCGCGCGGCCCAATGCGATTACCCTTGACCTCGCGCCGGCCCGCTTCGAGGGCGATCCCGCCCAATATCCGTACCACTTCCAGCCCTACCAGTCGCTGCAATTCCACGATGGCAGCGGCGCGCACCTCCCTTGGCTCCAGGAGCTGCCCGACCCGACATCGAGCTCGATCTGGGGCTTACCTGCCGAGATCGACCCGGGCACCGCGGAAAAGTTAGGGGTCGCAAACGGAGACATGGTGCGGGTGGAGTCTCCGCACGGGTCGCTCGAAGCGTCGGCGTATGTCCACCCCGGCGCCGTCCCGGGGGTTGTCAGCATGGCGATCGGCGATGGGCATGCGCACTTTACGCGCTACGCTTCCGGCCGCGGCGCCAGCCCGCTTTCCATCCTGGCGCCGGTTTGGGAGCCTGCGACGGGCGCGCTGGTCTCCGGCGCTACCCGGGTTCGCCTGGCGCGCGCCGGCGGCAGGCGCGGCTTGATCCAGTTCTCGACCCAGGACCGGCAGGAAAGAGGTTTCGCCGAAAGGTAGACAATTATGGAACACCGTTGGGGAATGGCCATCGACTTGGACCGCTGCACGGGCTGCGAAGCTTGCGTCGTGGCATGCCACGCCGAGAATAACGTGCCGATCTCGACTCCCGAGCAGGCTGCTCGCGGACGCACCGCTCACTGGATCCGGATCGACCGCTACTATGAAGGCGAGTTCCCGGACATCAAGGTCCGCTACATGCCAGTGCTGTGCCAGCACTGCGACGACGCGCCCTGCGAGCCGGTGTGTCCCACTTACGCCACCTATCATAATCCGGAGGGGCTCAACGTTCAGGTCTACAACCGCTGTGTCGGAACATTCTACTGCGCGAACAACTGCCCATATACGGTGCGGTACTTTAACTGGTTCGCCCCGGATTGGCCTGAGCCGCTTCCGTTGCAGCACAATCCAGATGTCGCCGTACGTCCGGCCGGCGTGATGGAGAAATGCACGTTCTGTATTCAGCGGATCAAGCGGACCAAACAGGACGCGGCCGGGGACGGCCGTCCGCTCAAAGACGGCGATGTGCAGCCGGCCTGCGTGCAGTCGTGTCCCGCCGAGGCGATGGTATTCGGCGACCTCAATGACCCCGGCAGCAAAGTATCGCGTCTTGCCGGGCACGGGCGTGCGAGCCGGCTGCTCGAGGAATTGGGGACTAGGCCCAAGGTGTTTTATCTACAAAAAGGTTAAGCCGGTATGTCGCCCGCGCCTGAGCTTCTCCCTTATCGTCAAATTCGAGAAGATCTGTTCCGGCCGCTTTCGCGTGTCAGCGGCCGGTACGTGTTGGCGACGGTCATTGCCTTCCTGGTAGGCGCGGCCGGCCTCGCCGCGTGGGGTCTTCAGCTTCACAGGGGAATGGGCGTCACTGGCCTGCAGAGGCCGGTATTCTGGGGAATCTACATTGTCGATTTCGTTTTCTGGATCGGCATCTCGCACGCCGGCACGCTGATCTCCGCGATTCTGCGCCTCACCGGTGCGGCCTGGCGCAAGCCCGTAACGCGCGCGGCCGAGGCCATCACGGTCTTCGCGCTCATGATCGGCGGCATGTTCCCCATCATCCATTTAGGCCGCGCCTGGCTGTTTTACTGGCTGCTACCCTATCCCAACTCACGGATGCTCTGGCCCAACTTCCGCTCTCCGCTACTTTGGGATCTCACGGCCATCGTCACCTACGTCACCGGCAGCATCATCTATCTGTACCTGCCGCTGATCCCCGATCTGGCACAACTGGGCGAGTACAATTCGCCGTGGCGGCAACGGCTCTACCGTGCGCTGTCTCTCGGGTGGACGGGCTGCGACCGCGAGTGGCATGCCCTGGAGCGCGCCATGAAGCTGATGGCCTGCATCATCCTGGCAGTGGCGGTTTCGGTGCACACGGTGGTGGCCTGGGATTTCGCGATGGCGATTGCGCCCATGTGGCACAGCACCATCTTCGGGCCGTATTTTGTGACAGGCGCCATCTTCAGCGGGATCGCGGCCCTGATCCTGGTCATGGCCATGATCCGCAAGCTGCTGCGCCTCGAGGTCTATCTCACCCGACACCACTTCGACCGCCTGGCCAAGTTGCTGCTTCTGATGAGCCTGCTGTGGTGCTACTTCACGCTCGCCGAGAACCTGACCGTCTGGTACGGCAACGATCCCAAGGAGATGGCGGTATTCGGCGCGCGTACGCGCGGGCATTACGCGCCTTACTTCTGGACCATGATGTTTCTGAACTTCGCGGTCCCGTTCGTGCTGCTCGGGATCCGCCGCCTGCGCACCATCGCCAGCGCCACGGTGGCATCCGTTGCGGTATTGATCGGCATGTGGATCGAGCGGTTCGTCATCGTGGTGCCGACGCTCACGAACCCACGGCTGGCCGCGGCGTCCGGTTCCTACACGCCCACGTGGGTCGAAGCCGCGATCACCGCCGCCACCTTTGCCGCCATGGCCATGCTGTACATGATTTTCGCGAAGTTGTTCCCGATGATCGCGGTGTGGGAGTTTAAACCGCATCCACAGGAGGAGAACTGACTACTTATCTGGTTGCCGAATTCCGCGAGAAGGAGGGAGCTGCCGCGGCCATCCAGTCGCTGCGCGCGAACGGCATTGCCCCGGCCGATCTGGATGTCTTCTCCGAAGAACCGGTGGAGTTTCCCCGCGGGGTGCTGGAGCGGCCCAGCCGTATGTCGGTCGTGTCGGTTTTGGGCGCGATCCTGTTCGGCATACTCGCCACCGCTTTCATCCGCTGGACGCAGCACAACTACCGTCTGGTGACTGGGGGCATGCCGGTCTTTTCGTTCTGGGCAACGGGTGTGATCACGTTCGAGATGACCATGTTGGGCGCAATCGTGTCAACGTTCGGCGGGTTCCTTTGGGAAAGCGGCCTCGTCCGCCGGCGCAAGCTGAAAGCGCCCGTGCCGGATGTAGAACCCGGCGCGGTCTGCCTGAGGGTCCGCTGCCGCGGTCAGGAAGCCGCACAGGCCGCCGAAGCCATGCGCAGCGCTGGCGCCGTCGCGGTTCAGGGATGGGAAGCGTGATCCGGAAAGCTGCACTTGCTCTGGCTCTCGCCGCGGCGCTGGCAGGCGACGGCCTTCGGCCGCTCCCCTGGGAGCGACACCACCTGCGGATCGGCCAGGCGTTGTACCGCGAAAACTGCGCGGTCTGCCACGACATAGACCGGCTGCAGTCGAAGAAGTTCGGCCCGAGCTTCTACCAACTCTTCCGGCGCGCCCAAATGCCGATTGCCAAAATCAAGCCCAACCGCGAATATATCAAGGTGCGGGTCAAATTCGGCGGCGCACTGATGCCCGCATTTCGCGGTTGGCTGACCGACCACGACATCGACAGCCTTATCGATTACATCGCTTCGAAGTGAGTCCTGGATCGGCAAGGGCCGCGTCAGGGTCCCTGACCTGCCGCACCCCAAGAAAAGCACGTGAGTCTGGCTTGGAGCAACCGGGCGGACTCTAGACGATATTCACCGATAATGCCGTTTGTCGCCTGGTGAACCGGTCGGCCTTCTGGTCCGGACTTCGGAAAGTGCCGCGTTCGGATTACTTTCGGATGCGACAGAACGCAGGACTTGACCGCCCTCTGATCGGCTACACTGAACTGGATCAAGCGAATGGCCCTCAAGGCAGGCGACAGACTCGGCCCGTACGAAATCCTTGCACCGATTGGGGCGGGTGGCATGGGAGAGGTCTGGAAGGCCCGCGACAGGCGCCTCGATCGGGTTGTCGCAATCAAAGGTTCCGCCGCGCAGTTCAACGAACGATTCGAGCGGGAAGCCAAAGCCATCGCCGCTCTGAATCATCCGAACATCTGCCAGATTTACGATGTTGGCCCAGGCTACATCGTCATGGAATACGTCGAAGGCACCCCGATCACGCCGGTCGATACGACGCGCAAGCTGTTGGATATGGCGGTGCAGATGAGCGACGGCCTGGCCGCCGCTCACGCCGCCGGCATCGTCCATCGCGACCTGAAGCCCGGCAATGTCCTGATCACGCGCGATGGCCGGGTCAAGATTCTCGATTTCGGCCTTGCGAAGGAGGCGCACGAGGTGATTGGCGCCGATGAGGCGACACGCACAGTTCGTGAGGAAGGCCCGCCCCTCACAGAAGCCGGCACTACCGTTGGCACCATTGCCTACATGAGCCCCGAGCAGGCCCGGGGACAGACAAATCTCACCGCGCAATCCGATCAGTTCTCGCTCGGCTTGGTTCTTTACGAACTGGCTGTGGGGAAGCGGGCGTTTCAACGCCGCAGCGCGGCCGAGACTATGACCGCCATCATCCGCGAGGACGCCGAGCCGCTGCCGGGCACCGTGCCAGCGCCGCTGCGATGGGTCGTCGAACGGCTGCTTCGGAAGGAACCTACCGAGCGCTACGATTCCACCCGCGACCTGTATCGCGAACTTCGCCAGTTGCGCGACCACCTTTCGGAAACAGCATCCGCCAGTGCGATTTCCGCGGTTGCGGAAGCACCCGGACGGGCGGGTTCGGCAATCAAGCGGCGCGCGCTTCTGGGAGCCAGTCTCGCGGCGGCACTGGTGTTGGGCGCGGGACTGGCGATGCTGGTGACCCACCCGGCGCCGGCGGATTTATCCAGCTACAAATTTACGCGCATCGCGCGTGGCGAGGCCACTGAAGGATCACCGGTATGGTCGCCGGATGGCAAAAGTATCGCTTACACGGCAATCATCCATGGCATTTACCAGGTATTCACGAAGACCCCGGATTCGTGGGACACAGCGCAACTCACGCACGCAGCCGACGATTGTATCGGTCCCTTCTGGTCGTCGGATGGAACAACCATCTACTACAACGCGCTTAGTGACTTGTGGGCAGTCCCAGCGGCGGGAGGGGCGCCGGAACTGGTGATGAAGAATGTCTCGGCCCCCGCGCTCCACCCGGACGGGAAGACCCTGGTGTTCAATCGCGATGGTAAGATGTGGGCCGGTCCGCTGAAAGGTGACACCCCGAGGGAATTGCCGGCCGCGCCGCAGGATAAAGCCGAATGGATGAAATTCTCTCCGGATGGCTCCAGGCTCGCTATAGATGTTCGCAATCAGCTTTGGGTTCTGCCTTGGCCTTCCGGCACGCCTCGCAATCTCGGCAGGGTCAGCACGGGCGCGAGCTGGTTTCCCGACAGCCTCCGGCTGATCGTGAGCGGCGGCGACTTCAATAACACGTTGTCTGTTCTCAATTCCACCGACGGAAGCAGGCGAGTGATTTATCGCGTCGCCGATTTGCTGAACTACCCGTCGCTTTCCCCCAACGGCAAAAAGATTGTGTACAGCGGAGGCGCAGCCGAGTGGGATGTTCTGGAGATTTCCATGCCGGAGGGACGAGTCCACACCGCAGTGGGTGGCGGCGGGGTTTCCTGGGAACCGGATTGGGCGCCATCCGGCACTCACTATCTGTATTCCACGTTCGGTAACGGCGGTCGCGGGGGCATTGAGGACCGTTTCGCAGCAGAGGCGTTCTCGCGCCGAGTGGCCGAAGCCCCGCCGGTTAACGATCCGGGTAACGATACCTATGCTCTGGCGCCGCGATGGTCTTCGGACAGCACACGATTCTTGTTCGTACAGGGCCTGGTCGGGCGACTGCAATTGACGATTGCGAACGCATCAGGTGGGCACTGGACACCCATTGCGGACAACGTTCTCCAAATGGCACACGCCTGGTCGCCCGACGGTCAGTGGGTCGCCTTCTTGCGAATCGAGGGTGGAAGGCAACGCCTGTTTAAGGTCAGGCCGGTGGCGGGCGCGACCCCAGTGGCTTTGGTAAATGCCGCTCCCGTCGCCAAACCTCATCCGAACTATCGGATGATCCAGTGGTCTCCGGCAGGAGACGGAATCCTGTACCAATCGGCGGAGGGGATGTCCATGATTTCGCCCGATGGCAACGCGGTCCGCAAACTGACCGTTCGCAATCTACAGGCTTTCGCGTTTTCCAAAGACGGCGCGCGGGTCTACGGCTTAGTCCGCAACACCACGGGCGAGGGCGCGCAGTGGCAGCTCTACTCGATTGATGTCAAGACCGGCGCGGACAAGATGCTCGCGTCTGTGGATCTGCCTCCGTCCACCAACGAAATCTCGGGATTCAGCCTGCATCCGGATGGCAAGCGCTTCCTCACGTCCATCGCGAAATGGCCATACAACATCTGGATGCTCGAAGGTTGGGATCAGGCGGCGCAGAAGACATGGTTGGACCGCTTGCTGCGGCGATGAGTTCGGATTGGGCAGGAGTCTCGTAGTCGACTGGTCGGGCAAACCAAAGCCCCAACCGCTACCCGATACGGGCACTCATCAGGCTCCTGTGCACCCAGCGCAAGGGTCTCGCTTCCAGACCGCCCGCCGCAGATTTGAGGCCTTGATGACACCGTTGATGAGCAAACTGGGTTCAAGTTTCCCGAAGACTCAAGTTCGGCTTTGAGCGCCTGCCTTATGGAGGCTAGGACCGCATTCGAGAATCGGAAAGGATGGATTGAACTGGTAATGCGTTGCATGAGGAAGGATTATTCGTGGCAGGCAT
>JBEKMJ010000204.1:0-7229 GCA_050008575.1 Bryobacteraceae bacterium | reverse complement strand
GCGCGGCCCTGCCATGCGGCTCTACTGGGGTTTCGGTATCCTCCGGGGTCAAGTGCCGCTTCGCAAGTTCCGAGTCGTAGAACCTCTGCGCAACTTCGGTAAGCTCCGCCCTGTCGAGCTCCCAAAGCTCCTCATCGGAGAGCGAGGCATAGTGAGCGGATAATTCCTGGCGATCGATTTGCATGGATCAACGCATTCTGGCCAACTCGCCAATTATTTTAATTGACTGCTGGAGGCTGGGCATCCGGATAGATCCTTTCCTGTTTGGTTAGCCGCCAGTTCTGCAGTTCCGCCACTTGGATTTTCAGATCGTCCAATTCCAGGCTCTTCCGGGACAGTTCCAGCACACATTTGGAAGCTTGTACCCGGCCGCGGGCTTCCGGGTCGTTCATAATCTCAATCAACGTGTCGACGGCGGTATGCGCGGCTTGTTGGAGACGCCCCATGGCTTGCCCAAAGACCTCGCGGCGGGCCTCCACCTAGCGCCTTTTGAAATTCCGGATCTTTCTGCCAACTGTAGAGCGTGGCAGGATCGATACCGGCAGCCTCGGCGGCTTTTTCGCGGGTGGCATGTTGGAGCAGTGCCAGGATGGCCGGGTCCCACCGGCTCTTGCGTGAACTTCTTCGTGAATGATTTCGTCTATCCATATGTCCTTTGTCCTTTAGGACTCTCAGTTCCACCATACTACAAAAATAGCATAATGGCATAAACGATCACACCTGGTTTAGGGCGGTACCAAACGGGGTGTTGGCTGTCCGCCTTAGAACTCGTGCAGATCCACTTTTAATTACTATTTATGTAGTATTTAGTGGCGCGTGCGGGGCGCACGAGACATATTGCACTATTGCAAAACGAACCCAATTGCAGTGCTAAACATATGTTATTAATATATATAGGACTGGTCTGAGCGAGGAAAATGGCCGCAAAACCGCCGCTGCGGAAAGCAGTAACTGAGGCTGTGATGGAACTCCCGGTAGTCAATCAACCGGTTCTGGTGAACTGCGGAGGCTGCGCCCCCGCAGTCGGAAGAGTGACGGAAGTGAAAGTGCTCGTTTAGGTGGCCGACTGGGAGTTTAGGCTCGGACCCGGTAACGGCGCACAATAAACAGAACAGCCAGCACGGACAGAAGATCAAAGCCCAGAATTGCCGCAGAGGTCGGCTCCGGCGTTTGGATTAATGGCCCGCCACCGGGCCCGCCGCCAACCACCAGGAACTCCTGGGAACCAGTCGGCGGATCAGCCGTGAATACGGTTACGTTGGTTCCCTGGTATCCACCTTTAGCAGCCGCCAAAGCGACATCCTCGTAATCGGTTATCGCCAGGCCGTCCACGCCCGTGCTCGCCAAAGCCGGATCGAAGATATCCCAGATTGCCGCCGAAATGTCGGCCTGTTCGTCATATTGGGCCTGGTCGGGATTCTCGACGATGGCTCCCACCAGCTCGTTCGCAAGATATGCGGCGGCATTGTAGTCCTCCTGCGCCGTGTAGCCTGCTAGCGTTCCGGCGCCGCCGTTGTAAAACTTGTCACTTGAGTTGACGCTGGCCGCGTTCGTCGCGGTGGCGGTCCAACTGTAGGGAAGAGGAATGTCCGTCGTAAAGTCGTCGCAAATAATGCTGCCGTTGAAAATCTGCGGGCCATTCTGACCGAGGGCACCGTTATTGATGGTAGCGGTATATGGGCTGATGTAAACATCCTGGCCACCGATAACGGCCGATTGGCCGTTATACGTACTGTAGAGGCCCATCGTGTAATCTTGCGCGAACCCGCCAGAAGCGAATACCAAAAAGCCCGCCACGCCCAAATACCGAATCGGTTTAGTCATGATCCCATCTCTCCTCTAGAGGAGCGCTAGACGCTACGCCCGTCGCTCCGACGTTGACTACGCACAACCGGAATCTCAAGCCCAGACTGGCCTGGATCCTCTCGTACCTTCACATTATGCGGTCTCTTCCTCCAGCCGTCAATGGGACCAAAGGGCAAGGAAGTCCCTTTTTTTTCAATGAAACCAGCAGTACCATCGACCGCGGAACCAACGCGCTTTTGTGCTTGCTGATATCGTAGGAAAGCGAGAACAATATAAAGAGGCCAAGATCCGGGTCGACGAGCAACGCGAATGAACATCAAGTATTTTAAAATCAATCATTTGGTTTGCCTTTCCAGCCTCATAGTGCTGCTGGCCGCCTGTTCCAGGGACCCAAATCGGCAAAAACACTCATACCTGGACAGCGGCGATAAGTACTATCAGTCCGGCAAGTACCAGGAGGCCGTGATCCAATTCCGGAACGCCCTCCAGATCGACCCCAGGTTTGCCGAAGCCCACTGGCGCTTGGCACGCGCCTACCTGAAACTGCGTCAGCCCGAAGCCGCCTACCACGAACTGGCTAATACCGTGAGCCTGCAACCAAAGAACGCGGATGCCCAATTGGAACTGGCCGCCCTGCTGCTAACCGGCCGCCAGTATAATGAAGCCCAGGCGGCGGCCGAGGCGGCTCTCAAAGTGCTGCCTAACAGCTCCCGGGCACACGCCATTTTGGGCGAGAAGTACCTTCTAACACACGACCGGGACAAGGCGATCCAGGAGCTCCGGAAAGCCGTCGACGCCGATCCGCAGCGGGTCGAAGCCTACGCCGCCCTGGGGGCCACCTACCTGGCAACCGGCCAGAGTGCCGAGGGGGAAGCCGCGTACAAGAAGGCCGTTGAGGTCAACCCCCGGTCCGTGGAGGCCCATGTGTCGTTGGGCCAGTTCTGGTTCTCGCAACGCAAAATGGCGGATGCCGAGGCGGAAATGCGAACCGCGGCGGGGCTGGATCCCCACGCCGTGCTTCCCCGGCTCTTCCTGGCCCGCATCCTGGTGGCGACGAATCGGCCCAACGATGCAGAAAGACTATACACCGAATTGAAGACGGTAGCGCCGGACGATCCGCGAGCCTACCAGGCCCTGGGGTTGTTTTACCTATCCAGGGGACAAAGGGAAAAGGCGGCGGCCGAGTTCCAGTCGGTCCTCAAAACGAAGCCCAAGGACGCTACAGTCAAGGCGAATCTGACTGCCGTCTTGATCGACCTGAAGCGTATGAAAGAGGCACGAGATCTCGATCAGGAAATCCTGCACAAGAATCCGGCCGATCCGCAGGCTCTGTTATCGAATGGACGGCTGCTGATCGCAGATGGCAAGTACCAGGAAGCCGCGGTGGCCTTACAGGCAGCCATCAAATCCGAGCCGAACTGCGCCCGCTGCTACTACCTTCTCGGTACCGCCCAAGCGGTTCAGGGCCAAGCCAACTTGGCCAAGGCCTCCCTGGATCAAGCCCGCAGGCTGTCTCCGCAAATGTCCGACGCCACGGCGGCGCTGGCCCATCTGGACGCCAACGGCGGCGATTACGACGACGCCCTGAAATTGGCCGGCACCGCCCTGCAGGCCAACCCGGAACTCGTGTCAGCCTACGTGACGGAAGCGCGCGCCTTGATTCGCCAGGGAGACCTGCCCAAAGCAGAAGAAAAGCTCGAAGAAGCCCTCAAACGCGACAGCGCGAATGTCCCCGCCGTGGCCACGCTGCTCAATCTCTACATGAGACAGGGAAAAACCCAGGCCATCGCGCCGCGGATTTCCAAATTGGTGGAACAGAACCCTCAAAACGCGGACCTGCACGTGTTATTGGGAGTCGCCTACCTCAATCTGAAGGATTTCGACAAGTCGGAAGCCGGTGCGAAACAGGCGCTAGCCCTCGATCCAAAGGCGAAGGACGCCTATATGCTGCTGGCCAATATCGATCTGGGCCGCGGCGCATTCGAACAGGCCAAGACGCACTTCCGCGCCGCGATTGACGCCAACCCGAGCGGCGTGGTCAACTACCTGGCTCTGGCAACCCTCTACGAGAGGGAAGGGAATTGGGAGGAAGCCAAGAAGCTCGTTGAAAAAGCGCGCCAAGTGGACTCCAGTTCGCCCGTGGTGGCGAACCATTTGGCCAGTCTCTACCTGGATCACGGCGGCGACGTCAATGTCGCGGTATCGCTGGCACAAATTGCCAAGGAAAAGATGCCGGCATCCCCGGTAACCACCGACACCCTGGGATGGGCCTATTACAAACTGGGATCTACCAGAGCGGCTGTCGCCCAACTGACCGAATCCGCGAAAAAGGCTCCCCGCAACCCCGAATATCAATACCACCTGGGGATGGCATATCTGGCCGATAACCGCCTCGGTCTGGCCCGACAGTCCTTGCAAGCGGCACTCACCGCCGATCCGCACTTCCCAGATGCCGCCAGCGCCCGAGCTGCCCTGGACCAGGCTTCCAAACCGCCGCGGCCTGCTGTGAAGAAATGATTCATAGAGCCCGGCAGGCATCCCAAGCGGCGGGTAACCGCCAGACTCGGGCCGAAGCACGTGAGGGTACTGAGGCAAAAGCGGCTGAAGGAGGGGAAGCGACCCAACCAATTGTGTATGAGGCAGCGAGAGGGTCCCGACGATGGCGGCGACAACCAGTCAACTGACGGTCGATTAGTTCCGGAAACTCCCCGAGGATTCTGGCGGTGTCTACCGCGAACGTCAAGCGCACATCCTACGAGCCTGCTTTCGGGCCGCTGCGGCTTTGCGGGCGATCTTCGAGCGCCTAGTGACAATTCTCATGGAAGGCCTTGCGGAATTCCGGCCTGCTCAGCCGGACTGCTTCCATTGATTTCCAAGATCTGCTCATCGGAGCAGGTAATGCCGTTGGCGGACGACAGCGTCGAGAACACCTCCACACTGCCCTGGCCGGAGAAATTCGCTAGCGTATCCGTCACAGCACGAGGCGGGACCAGAGGCTTTACCGGTTTTTCGAACAATCTGCTGCCGCCGCTTCCCGCAACCAGCCAGGCACGCCATGTCGCGGCTGTGGTGACGCCCACATCAAAGTTGATAGTGAGCGTGCTATTCGCAAAACTCAAACTCAGCCCAATGCCGCAGGCCGTTGCGCGAGCGATGTTGCCGGCGCTGTTTTCCACCAGCCAGAGCGCCCCGTCCGATCCGGTCGCAATCCCGGTCGGGAAACTGCTAGCAGTTGGCAGAGAGTACTCGGTGACAACACCGGAGGTGGTGATACGACCGACAGAGTTGAATACGCCTCCCGTAAACCAAAGCGCTCCGTCCGGCCCCGCGGTAATCTGACCTGTGGCTCCTTCCGGCGACAGAACAAACGACGTTACGACACCGGCAGTAGTGATGCGGCCGATCCGGGCTGCGGGGAGAGACAACTCGGTAAACCATAAAGCCCCGTCCGGTCCCGTTGTGATCCAGTTGGGAGAGGCCAAACCGTTGCCAAGGGTAAACTCCTGGATCACTCCAGCGGTCGTAATTCGCCCGATCTGGTTGGCGATGCTCTCCGTAAACCATAGTGCACCGTCGGGCCCGGCCGCGATGCCGATCGGATAACTGTCGGGCGTGGGGATCGCATATTCCTGGATCACTCCAGCGGTCGTGACACGGCCGATGTTGTTAGCTTCGCTCTCGGTGAACCACATGGCACCATCTGGCCCGGCGGTAATCGCCTGCGGAAAGCTATTGACGGTAGGCGTCGAATATTGGGTTAGATGCCCTGCGGGAGTCAGGCGCCCGATACTGCCGACCGACGCGTCGGATCCGGTAAACCACAGTGCATGGTCCGACCCTTCGGCGATGGCACCCTGCGGCGTGAACGGCACAGGGTAGTAGGAAAGGACGCCGGAAGTCGTGATCCGCCCGATGACGTAACCGGCCGTGAACCACAGCGCGCCATCCGGCCCATTCGTGATGCCGTTGGGACAGCATCCCTGGGACAGCGGATATTCCGAGATCGTATCGGTCTGGGCCTGTAGTGTCGCGACTGGCCCCGACAACAGCAGGCAAAACAGCAGGCATTTCTGCATCATCAGGTGTAACTCCTGTTCAGGGAAGAGTAACTTATTGTGGCGGAATTAAGCAGTGTTTCTCGCGGGGCCCTTTGCATGGCCAACGAGGAGGCCGGATCGACGCTCACACAGGGCATAAACACAACGCCCGGTTCAGAGGGCCTTAGCAGCCGATTGAGCCGGGCGTTGGTTCTGCTCAAATACGAAATGTATTTGGACTGTCTAAGACGTTTTCAGAGCACAGATCTTGCCATCGGAACCTGCAGTTTGTCGGTGTCCCTTGTGGGCTCCGCGCCTCAAGAGAGGCTCAGGCCCACTTATTTCAAGGCTACCGTGACAGGGGGGCTGGTCGCCTCACCGACGCTGAGTAGGACGGGTACTGAACTCCCGGCCGCGATCTGCACCGGCACCCGGAAATTCACTTGCAAGACTGCGGAAATCTCGTCAGGCGCAGCACCGGCGTATAGAATCTCGGCAGGCGCACCTCCGACCTGGACCGAAACCGGGAGAAGTGGTTTCGGAAGTAACGTGGTCGCGATCAATCCATCTATGCCGGGCGGATCCGTCTGGCCCGCTCCAGTCGCGTAAATAACAATAATCGATCCTCTTTCTGCCGGATTGTCAGGCGAGTTCATCGTCGAATCCTGATTCAGGATCGCGCCTGGCCCCGTACCGCTGCCGCTCAGCGTGAAGATGCCCGGCGTAGACGAAACCACTGGAAGGGAGAGGCTAGTTGCCGTACCGGCTGAATTGAGTATATCGAGCGTAGTCGTATTGTGCCCCGCGATGCCGAAGGGTACGACCGCATTGACTTGATCGGATGACATGTAGATCACCGGCGCGGCGAAACCATCGAATGTGATACCTTCCGGGGTCGGGACCGAGCCGATCGCCGAGCCCATAATCGCTATGATTTCTCCTGGCGCAACAGCTCCGGGCAGAAGGCTGGCTCCGTTCAAAACACCTTGGGGTACGACCGGAGCACCGTACGAGGGTGTTATCGTCAGCGTGCCGTCGGAAGTAGATACGGGGACAGACTGGCCATCCGGATCGGTTGCGACTGCGGCTTCAAAATGAATGTTATAGACCCCGACCGTAGCGGCCGGCGCGACATTTACGAATAGGTTCACGACGGCACCATCCAGAACTAGGTTCTGGTTCAATTCCCAGATCATGAAGCGTGTTCTGTTGGGAGCTAGCGGCGCGGCATAAAGCGATTTCCCCGAGCCCCTGGCAGCGCTGCCTATGACGGTCGAGAGGCTCAGCGCCGAATTGTCTAAGGACAGGTCGAATTGCAGGCCGCTGACCGGCCGGCCATCGTTGGCGAATAATACGGCGACGGGAACACTGGCGCCGGGTCCTGCC
>JBEKMJ010000203.1:0-7244 GCA_050008575.1 Bryobacteraceae bacterium | reverse complement strand
CCAGAGTTGGTCAATCTCGCAATACGCGAGTTTCTGGACCAACCCGATAATAGCGCCCCATCACACTAGCTCGGTGGCGAATCGCTCGACGCTCTACCGGAACGTCCGCGTTAATCCTTATCTGAGATTATACTCCGTGCTGCACTTTCGCGGGCACCGAATGAGTCTCGGATCTGTTTTTCATGCGACCCTGTTAACCAATGGGTGATGCGTAAAGACATACCTGGGGAGGCAAGTATAAGTTAAATCGCCATTCCGTACTGGCAGGTCAAGACGGCCGAGGGCTGCGCCGACTGTTCCAAGACCCTCCGGAACGGACCGGATGTGTCGGCGAACGCGAGTTATACGTTCTACGTCTGCGCCGACCAACAACCTTGCACCGCCAATCTGTACGGCGGCACCAGCTTTTCAACCCCCATGTGGGCCGGTTACCTGGCTCTCGCAAACGAGCTGGCCGTCGCCACTGGCAAGACCATCGGCTTCATCAACCCAACACTGTACAACGTTGGGCTGGGCCCCCACTACGACAAAGCATTCCACGACATCACCAGTGGCAGCAACGGTTATCCGGCTACCGTTGGTTATGACCTGGCAAGCGGCTGGGGCAGCCCGTATGGACCTACACTGGCAGCGATCCTGGCCGGGACGCTGAAGTAAGTCACATAGCCGTCAGGCCGCGCGAAACGCCCCCCGCGCCGGCGCGCGTGCCCCTTCCGCAATGCGCCACCGTCCGTCCCGCCGCTGGACGCAGCCCATCGCGAGCGCCGCGGCCTCGGGCCGGCGCAGCCGGTGATCATTGCGGAGCTTCGCAGCCCGACGCCGTTCCAACGCCAGACGCCCGTTGCCCGTCGCCGCGACCGCCGGCGGGCGGATGGGCGATGCGATCGGCGAGGAGACGCGGTCCAGGAAGATTCACTCCTCCGCCACGGCAGCGTCCGGGCGTGGGCACGGCCGCCACGTGCCATGTGAGAATTTTCCTCGCGTTGCGAAGCTGGAAGCAGCAGTAGTCGCAAAGCCTGCGGACAAGCAGCCAGCCATCGCCGCCCTCCCCGTGCGGATCAACTTGTTCGGCAACCTGCGGCGCCGAAGTCACTCTCCTGCGCTCATCAGGGCAGGATTTCGAAGACCACTCCGGCGCCATGGGGACCGCTGAAAGCCGCGGCGCCGTACAGATTGCCGCCCGAAGCCATGAACAGGCCCGCGAGTGGACCGCCTCCGGCCTCACCATTGCCGAAGCGAGACAGGATAGATTCCGTATAGCTGCCACCCGGGCCGGGCGCCAACTTATAAACCGTGCCACAGCCATCCGCACACGAATCGGTGGTTCCGCCACCGCCGTCCAAGGTAGTGCCATAGACGTTACCGGAGGCATCCAATATCGGATTGCCGTATGGATACATGCCGTCCGTGTTTCCCATGAACATATGGATGACCCTTTCCGTCCAGCCGCCGGCTCCGTTGCGAGTCAACTTGTAAACGACGCCCTGGCCCGTGCTATCTCCACCGCCCGCAGTGGTTCCATACAAATTGCCTACGGCGTCGAAGGACAGGCCGGAATAGGGGGAGCAGCCATCGGAGCGGCATGTGAAATTGTATAGAACCGTCTCTTGCCAGCCGTCGACGCTATGACTGAGACGGAACACGGTACCCCCTCCTTCGGGCGCCGATCCGCCATAGTATGTTGTCCCGTAAAAATTTCCGGACCTATCCATGATCAGATTGGATTGCGGACTCCAGCCATCCGTGTGGTTATTGGTGAAGTTGTGCAGAATGGTCTCCTGCCAAGGGCCACTTTCCGCAGGCGACAGTTCAAAGATGGTGCCGCAACCGGTAACAATACCGGCCCCACACGCGGTGCCGGTACCTCCTCCGGCGGTCGTGCCATAAAGATTGCCCGCCGCATCGAAGACCAAGCCGGCAAGCGGACCGGCCCCGTCTGTGCTGTCGGACACACCACCACGAAAACTGTACAGGATGGTTTCCGTCCAAGTTCGATCGCTCCTAGGACTGAGCCTGAACACTGTACCGGAGTTACCTTCAAGGGATCGGCCACCGGCGAGGGTCGTTCCATATAGGTTGCCTTGTGCATCGAAGATCAGCGGGGCCTGCGGCTGTTGCCCGTCGACCAGCGGACCTTGAAAGGTGTGAATGACGCGCTCGGCGTAGCCACCGGTGCCGTCGGGGGACAACTCAAAGACTGTCCCGCAGCCGTACTCACACGGGCCGTCGCCGCCGGAATAGGAAGTGCCGTATAAATCGCCATGTGCATCCATGACGAGATTGGATTCGGGCGCGGCGGCATCCGGGTCGCCCTGGAAGGCATGCAGGGTCTTGCGAGTGGCAGCCGTGGAGGGGGCGCCGGCGGTAAACACGATAATGGCGAACACAAGGAAGATTTCGCGAATCCGGTGACTTTTGGTAGATGGCATTTCGAATCGCTCTCGGATAATAGTATGACATCCGAAGAGGGAGGCGCGGAAGCGGTTCGGGTTCTGGGCGCGGCCGGCAGGTCGGCCAAGCCTTCGAAACTATGGCAACCACGACCACAACGAACCGTCAAGCCGTCATTCGCCAAGGCCAGCGCCTCGAATACTTCACCATCGCCTACCTACGTTCGAGGTCAGCCAGAACTTCGGCCGGACGCCGCGCTGCGACGCCTTCGTCAGCGATCCTTGCGAGCTCGATGTCGTATTTCACCCGCTGAGACGGATAAACGCGCCATCGAGGCTCTCGGCTCCGCGCTCGCTGGATCTGACCGCCTCCTGGTCGTCACCTCGGGGACCGCGCTACTTGCGCCGGGCCGGCTCGCTAGCGAAGAGCATGCGCCTAATGGCAACTTCCCGAGGAAATCGGAAGAAGCGGCGCTGGCGACCGCGTCGCGGGGCGTGCGCGTGTCAATCGTTCGGCTTCCGCCCTCGGTGCATGGCGACGGCGATCACGGCTTCGTTCCTGCACTCATCGGCATCGCGCGTCAAAAGGGAGCATCGGCTTACGTAGGTGAGGGGCTCGACCGCTGGCCCGCGGTGCACCGGCTCGATGCGGCTCGTCTGTACCGGCTCGTGCTGGAGAATGGTTCGGCAGGAGTCAGCTATCACGGCGTCGGCGACGAAGGCGTTCCGTTTAGAGACATCGCTGGCGTGATCGGCCGCCGCGTGAATGTGCCGGCCGTCGCCAAGTCCCCGGAGGAGACACATTTTGGCTTTCTTGGGCATTTCGCCGCTCTGGACTGTCCGGCTTCAAGCGCGCAAACGCAGGAACAGCTTGGATGGCGCCCAACCGAGTCAGCACACCCTCCGGCGTAACCTCGAAGATCGACCCGCGGGCATAAGCGCCGCCTGAATACGTGGTCCCATAAAAGCCTCCATTCCTGCCGCGAATCAGTCCCGCCGCCGGCTGGCCGCCATCGGTAGAGGCGAAGCTGTAGAGAGTAGTTAGGCTCCCGCCCGGCGATAGCTTATAAATCGTGCCGAAGCCGCTTGCGCCGCCGCCTTGAGTGGTTCCACAACGAGTGCCGTCCACTGCCACAACCAACGCGCCGGATGGGACTGCTCCGTCCGTATAAGTGAAGTTATGGATGGTCGTCAGCGATCCTGACGGGCTCATGCGGAAAACGGTCCCTTGGGCAGAGGCTCCGCCCAGACTCGTCGTACCGTAGAAGTTGCCATCCGCCCCTTGAGCCAGCAAATCATATTGTGGTTGATAGCCATTGGTGTAATCGAATTGCACCAAACTGGTAAGATTTTGCGCGCAGCATACGATACCACCGCCACCGCAAACCAGCAACGCGACCGCCGCCTTCAGACAGCCGTGTTTCATCGGGCACCTCCTGCTCAGGCTGTTACGAGTATAGATGACGAAATCGTGCTGCGCAAGGTGTTTGTCGGGCCGGATGCGCGACCTGTGTGTTAAACAGGGACGGAACAGGCGCAGTGTAACGATGCGCTCGAACTCACGCAGATGCGGCAAACCGGCTGCGTCGCTACGGAACTCGACCTACCATCCTTCGCCCCGCTTTTCGACGGACAGCCCGACTCCGAACGGTCCGATACCTACCGGGCTGACCATCGCGCTCTCGAAGCCGAGCAGCCCTGGGCGGCGGACATACGACGTACCCGGCACATCGGCGATTTCAGCGGATGGAAAGAGCACGACAGCTACCAGAAGGCGTTCAGCGATTACTGCGCGATCTTGCTCCGACGCCGAGCGCCAAGCCTTAGCCCCGGCGTACCGTTGGGCTTCGGGCAGGGCTCCGGCAAAAGGCCCGCGCCAGACGATGCGTATGCCGAGCCATTGTGCCCCATGATTGTGCAGAAGGCCCAGCGCAGACGTATAATATTGCCCATGTACTGCCAGGCGTGCGGCAAGCAGATACCGGATGAATCGGCGTTTTGTCTTGGCTGTGGTAAGCCGCTCGCTTCTGGCGTGCAGCAGGTGCCACCACACCCGACAAAGCGTTCGGTTCGTTGGCCGTACATTATTATCATTCTCCTTCTGGCTGCACTCATTTGGAGCATGATCCCGAGAGGCTCTATCCGTACTGCACTAGAACCGGCCGCCAGTTCCTCGGGTTCCTCTCCGGCGTCGTCCCTGCCGTCGTTATTTCAAACGCCCAAATCGGTGAGCCTGTTTAGCGGCAGTGTGGCCGTGAACGCCGGTCGAATCCATTTCATTACGTTCCCCACGGACCCAGACCACATGGGCACCATCCATATCAGTGGTCGGTTTTCCGCGACCGGCGGCATGAAGAACGACATCCAGGCCGTCCTTTGTACCGAGGACGAGTTCCAGAACTTTAGTAATGGCAACGTGTTCAGGTAATTCTACAACAGCGGAAAAAGGACGGTGGGAACCATAGATGTGCGAATACCGCCCGCAGCTCGTTACGTGCTCGCTTTCAGCAATAAATTCTCGTTGGTTTCTGGAAAAACGGTCACAGGCGAAGTGACGATGGACTACACGGCGCATTAAGGCCGTCGATGCCGAAAGCCGTGTGCCCGGGGCGCGTGTGCCCAAATCCTCAGCGAGGAACGGTTCAAAACGACTGCGGCCGGAACAACGGACTGGTAGAATGGGCCGTCCGGCGGCGGTTGGGCGCGACGTGGGGCAAACGTGTGCGACCGGTAGCCCGTTTCGCACGAACTGAGCGTGGCAGCGCCCACGGAAACCGGTAACGCCTGCCCCCGGTGCGACAGCCAGAATCTGGCGTACTACGCCTACGACGGCGGCTGCGACTCGGAAACCGGCTACGCCGACACGGGCGAGGGCTACCGCTGCCTGGACTGCGGCTCTGCCGGCGACCTGGACGACACCGCTCCCGCGCTGGTGATTCTGGCGCAGGAACCGCGCAAGCCGTGACGGCCGCGCATTCTGCGACGGAGTTGCCGGAGGTGGCGTGATGCTTCCCTCCAGTCGACAGCCAGAGCGGCCCTTCCGATAGGTGGTTTGCGCGTCGGTTTGGAGCGCTACCTTGACACGGTAGAGGTCTGGCGTTCGAGTCGCCACAAGCCCACGGTCGGTCGCCGGGCGGTAGACTAGGAGCCAGCAACGAGAACTTCCAGGAGAAAAGTTTCGAGCGTAGCGTTTAGATATACAGGACCATGGCCACCAAGGTCATTCCCGCCGAAGTCGTGAGCGCGTATTCGCACTGTCCGCGCAAAGCCTTCCTGCTTCATTGCACCGAAGAGCGTGGCAAACCGAACGATTATGCATGCATTCTAGATAAGCGTGCCAGCGTTAATAGGGTATCGTATTTGGCCACGCTCCAGCAGACAAGCGCGTCAACGCGCTCATACAACGACGAAGCCCTATCCTCCGGCGTGGATGTTCTCACGGTAGCTAACCTGAAAAGCGCGGATGTTGCGGCGTATTGCGACGCCCTGATGGTCGTGGGCCAACGCGGGAGGCGCCGCATGTACGAGCCAACAATCGTGGTTGGGACCTATCGGCCGGAAAAAGAGCAGATGCTCAATCTGGCCGTTGCCGGCTATGTGCTCGAAACGCTTCAGGGCAAGCTTCCCGACTCCGGACGCCTTGTAACGCTTGACTGTGAGTGCCACCGTGTCAGTCTTCAGCCAATTTACAAGACCCTCCGTTCGATCCTGGAGCGCATTAGGGGTTGGTCTGGGGAGCCTCCAACGCCCCCGCCGCCCGTTGTCATCAACAAGCACTGCCCATACTGCCAATTCAAGAGCATCTGCAGCGTGCAAGCGGAGGGAGCCGATGACCTTAGCCTTTTGGATCGCGTGACCCCAAAGGCGATTGAGCGGTACCACAATAAGGGAATTTTCACGGTCAAACAGCTTTCCTTTCTATTCAGGCCACGGCGAAGGCGGCGGCAGCGTGTGGCCCAGCCCCCGCACTTCGATCTTGAAGTACAAGCGCTCGCTATCAGAACCGGCAAGATCTACATTCGAACGGTACCAGAGACCCAGAGAAGTGATATCGAGCTCTTCCTCGATATAGAGGGTGTCCCGGATCGGCAGTTCTGCTATCTGTTTGGTCTCCTCATACTGGACCACCAAGCCCTTACCCATCACGTTTTCTGGGCGGACACGGCGAATGACGAAGAATCGGCCTGGCGCATGTTTGTCGCGAAGGCGAAGGAATACCCCGATGCGCCCATCTATCATTACGGAAGCTACGAGGTTCGGGCGATTGAGTCCCTGGCCAAGCGATTCGGTACCGATGTTACGGACATCGGCAAGCGGCTGGCCAACCTCAGTTCGCAGGTGTACGGCAAGGTCTATTTCCCCGTCCGTTCAAACGGGCTCAAAATGCTCGGGAGATTCCTCGGCGCCTCCTGGACGGAGCCCGACGCTTCTGGGTTACAGAGCTTGGTTTGGCGGTACCGATGGGAGGCAGGCCGCGAAGAGGCGTATAAGCAGAAGCTCATTTCGTACAACGCCGAGGATTGCCAGGCGTTGCGTGTCCTTACTGATAATCTGGCGAGACTTCGAGTCGATGCTGATGCAGAGTTGAACGTTGACTATGTGGACCAGCCAAAGCAGAACGCTACCAGTATCGGGACCGAATTGCACTCGGCCTTTGACCACGTGCTTCTGTACGCCAGCAGCAATTATCCGAAAGGCCGGATCCGCTTCCGGCCTGACGTCGATCGGGCAAAAAAGAAGGGGCCAGGAGCCCTAAAGGGGCACCCGGGCTACGAAAGGACTGTTCCGAGGGGTCGTCGCACAGTGATCCGGGTCGCTTCGAAGAGAAACTGTCCCAGGCACAGTGGGGAGCGT
>JBEKMJ010000202.1:0-8016 GCA_050008575.1 Bryobacteraceae bacterium | reverse complement strand
TTCGTTCAGGTATACCTGGGCAATGCGGACGGGACGTTCCGCGTCGGCGGTTTTCTGAGCGTGGCGATGGCGGGAGCGCAGACGATCGCCGCGGATTTCAACGGCGACGGCAAGCTGGACCTGGCCTCCTCGAGCGGCTTTGTGGCCCTCGGGAACGGCGACGGGACGTTCCAGGATGCCATGATGTTCTACGCGATTAGCCCGCTGGCTAACACCTTCGGAGTCTGGCTTGGCGCCGGCGATTTCAACCACGATGGCAAGCTGGACCTGGCATTCCAAACACCCCAAAATGCCATCGTGGGCCAGCCGCTCCTGATCTTTGCCGGGAACGGCGACGGCACTTTTCAGAACCCCGTCAGTTACGCGTGGGGCGATCTGCCGGCTTCCGGAGCGATCGCGGATCTGAATGGCGATGGCAATCCGGACATCATGATCCTGAGCGGCGCCAACGGGCGCCAGAACAATACGGTCGCGGTTTTTCTGGGCAATCCCGACGGATCGTTCCAGCCGCCCGCCTACCTGCAGGTGCGCTACGGCGTGTCGCCTATCGCGATATTGGCCGGCGATTTCAATGGCGATGGCAATGCCGACGTAGCCGTAATGGATTCGGGAGGCAACGCCGTACACCTGTTCGCCGGAAACGGCAATGGCACCTTTGGGCCGGACGAAGAGTTCGGAGCGGCCTGCAGCATGCTATGGATGGGCAGCGGATATTATGGCGGCCAGACCAAGTCCGGGTACGCGGACCTGGTGTTTTTCGATGGGAGTCCCAACAGCTTCTTCACGCCATCGAATCCGGGAGGACTGGCCATTTCGATGCTATGGAACACGGGCTGGCAGCACTGAGGCCGCGGCTCGACGGATTAGTATTATCAGTACTGCCAGCATGATTTCAAACGTCTTGCATAAGCTCCAGGCGGCGCGATTTTCGGCATATTTGTGATCGTATTCCGTGAGGGCCACCCGCGGTATGCTTGCCAGCCTCCGCTAGGCCAAAACGCGAGGCGGGAATCGTATGAATATCGATCGTCTTTTTGCCGCGAAATGCCAGCCGGTTCGGATGATGCTGGGCCTGGCGCTAACGCTAACCGCCGGCGCCAAATAGGCGGGACTACCAGTTAGTGATGGAGCCGTCGGGCCTGAAGTAAGTCTGCGCGCGGTTGGTGGTGCGCTCGGTGATCTCCGCGATCTGCCGCAAGGGCTTGAAGTCCACTTCCACGCCCAGGCCGGGCCGGTCGTTGGGATAGAGCTTGCCCTCCTTGAAGTCCAGACACGCGGGCAGATGCGAAAACGTGCGGCCTTGAAAGTTGTACTCCATCAACACGGGGCCGGAGAATGTGCCCAGCGCATTGACCAGGGCGGCTGTGGCAATGGGTCCGGTGAAGTGCGGCACGATGCCCACGAAGTGCGTTTCGCAAATGGCCGCGATCTTCATCATCTCCGTGATACCGCCGACGTTGGGCAGCGTGGCGCGCACGAAGTCGATGTCGTGGTTCTCCACCAGCTTGTTGAAGTCCCAGCGATTACCCCACTCCTCGCCGGCCGCGATAGGCACCTTCACCATGCGGCGGAGGATGGGGAGATCCTCCTGGAAAGCCTCGGTGCGCACCGGGTCTTCGACGAAGAAGGGCGCCAGGGGTTCGATGAGACTGCACCCGCGCACCGCTTCGTGGAGATCGAAGCGTTGGTGGAAATCGACGCACCAGTCGCCATTTTTCCCGACGCCTTCGCGGGCTTCGACGCAATCGTCGTAGAGTTGGTTCAGGCGCTCGCGCGTGTTGTAGGTTGCGTTGGCGGGCGCGTCGGCCGCGCCCATGCGGAAAGCACGGTAGCCCGCCGCGATAGTGAGTTGCGCCCGTTCCTTGATGCGCATGCCCGGACGCACGCCGGGAATGTTGCCGGCCGTGTTGTAACACTCGCAGTAGTTGCGCACCATGCCGCCCAGCAGGGCGTGTACAGGCAAGCCCAGCGCCTTTCCTCGGATATCCCACAACGCCAGGTCGAGCGCGCCCAGCGCATGTTCCTTTTCGCGTCCGGGCGGATAGAAGAACGCGCGCGACATATCCTGCCACAGCCGCTCGATATATTGCGGGTCCTGGCCGATGAGGCGGCCGGCGCACTGTTCCAGCATTTCCGGGGAGCCGCCTTCGCCGATACCGGTGACGCCGACGTCGGTCTCGACGGTTACGACCAGGTCGCTCTGATTGAACAGCGGATTCCGCTCCGGCGGCGTGTATACGCGCACCCGGGTGATTTTGGTTTTGGAGGTCGCCGCGGATGCGCGCGGAGGTTTCGCGGCGGCGGCGGAAACCGCCGCCAGCGAACGGAAAAAAGCTCTGCGATGCACCAGAGCTACTCTATCACGGCGCTGGACCGCTCTACAGCCAGCAGGGCTCGGCGCCGCGATTATTTGCCTGAATAGCTGACGCGCCACACGCTGTTCGAACCATCGTCGGTCACGATGAGCGCGCCGTCCTCCGCCACCGCAACACCCACCGGCCGGCCCCATACGTCGGCATCGGCGGTCACAAAGCCGGTCAGGAAGTCCTCATACTCGCCCGTGGCGCGCCCCTCTTTCAGTGGGACCCGAATCACTTCATAACCCGTGCGCACGGCCTTGTTCCACGAGCCATGTTCGCCGGCGAAGATGTCGCCTCGATATTCCGAGGGGAACTGCCGGCCGTCGTAGAAAGTCATTTCCAGAGACGCGTTGTGCGGCTGCAACAGGACGTCCGGCCCGATCACTTTGCTTTGCAGCTCCGGATGTTTGCCCCACTGGCGCGGATCCTGGTGTCCGCCCATGTAAAACCACGGCCAACCATAAAATCCGCCCGCCTCGATGTGTGTGATGTAATCCGGCACCAGGTTATCGCCCAGTCCGTCGCGCTCATTCACCGATGCCCACAATTCGCCCGTCGTGGGATGAGTCGCAATCCCGACGCCGTTGCGGATGCCGTACGCATAGATCCGGCAACCGCTGCCATCCGCGTTGAACTCCAAGATGTCGGCGCGGTGGTATTCCTGAGGGTTGTTGTCGGCGTCGTCGTCATTGGAGTGCGAGCCGACCGAGACAAACATTTTGCCGCCATCGAGCGTGAAGGCCAGATCGCGCGTCCAGTGTCCGCCGCCGGTCAACCGCCCGCCGGAAGGGATATCCGGAACAATGGTCTGAGCCGGGCCGCGCGCTTTCAGATCGCCATTGCGGTATGGAAAGCGCACCACCGAGCCGGTGTTAGCCACATAGACATATTGCGGGTTGGGGCCAGGCGGATAGAAGGCGATGCCGAAGGGTTGCGTCAAACCGGTTGCGTATATTTCCACGGTCCGCGCCCTGCCATCCGCGCCCACGCCGCGCAGCACGCGGATGCGTCCCGGTTCGCTCTCGGCCACGAACAGATCGCCGTTCGGCGCGCGCCGGATGAGCCGCGGATTCCGCAGGCCGGCGGCATATAGAGTCACCGTAAATCCCGGCGGAGCCTTCGGCCAGGCATCCGCCGGCCGTGGGACGATATGCGGGCGGTTGTCCGCCGATTGCGTGCGATACGGCTCCGGCAGGTCGGCTAACGTGACTTTGTGAATCGCGCCGGGTTGCTCGTGGCGATAATCGGTGAAGGGTGCCTGTGGCTGCCCGGCGCTCGCCGCTGGGGTGCCCCCGGAAAGGAGAGGAAGCACCCGGAAGCCCACCATGAAACCGGCCGCGGCGCACAAGAAAGTTGCGATACGAAAGTGTGAACGAAGCATCTTCATTTCAAGCCTCCACCAACGCTCCGGTCTGCTCCGCTTCAGTGACTCGCATCACATCGGCCGCAGCCGGCAACACACTGCCCGCCCAGGCGTTCTCCGCCGCCTGGCGTTCGTCTCGCGCGCCGACCAGCGCGTGCGTAATGCCGGGTTGCGCGAGGGTCCAGGCGATCGCCAACTGGCCGTCCGTGAAGTTGTACTTCCGCGTCACCGGCGCCAAGTGTTCGAACATTTCCCTTACGCGAAGGCGCGACTCGCGGCTGAACATCGGGTTATTGCGCCGCAAATCGTCCTCCGGGAAGACGCGCTCCGGATCGACCTTGCCGGTCAGCAGCCCGTTGGCCAGCGGCGAGTACGCCAGCACCGCCATATGGTTCTGCGCGCAATATGGCAGGTATTCGTGTTCCAACTCACGATGGAGCAGGCTGAACTTTTCCTGTGCGGCGTCCACCGGTCCCACCGCCCGGTATTGCCGCACCTGATCGACCGTGCAGTTGGAGACTCCAATGGCGCGAATCTTGCCCTCCCTTTTCAAGTCGAGCAGGGTACCCATGGTTTCTTCGATTGGCGTCGTGGAATCCTGCCAGTGCGTTTGGTAGAGATCGATGTAATCGGTTTCGAGGCGCCGCAAACTGTGTTCGACCTCGTACCGGATGGACTCCGCGCCGAGGTAGCGGTGAATACGCGTGCCATTCTGATCGACAAAGAAGTTGCCCTTCGCTGTGTGCCAAACCAAGCCGCATTTGGTAGCGAGAATCACCTTATCGCGGCGCCCACGAATCGCCTCGCCCACAATGCGCTCGGAAAGACCGAGCCCATAGGCCGGCGCCGTGTCGATGAAGTTGACGCCGGCATCGAGTGAGGCTTGAATGGAGCGGACCGACTTCTGTATATCGGTGCCTCCCCACATCCATCCGCCGATGGCCCACGTGCCGTGCGCCACGACGGAAGCTGTAATTCCGGATTGTCCAAGAGGTCTGTATATCATGCCTGCTCTAATTGCACTTAGGAAGCCATTCATCCGTCTGTTGCCAAATGGCCACTTAGCACTCAGATGGAGACCTATCGCGAAACCATTCCGCGAAGCTGTTCACGAATTCGCGAATGTCCGCGATTTGCAGATGGGGCAGGCTCGCAGCCCGCGGACGGCCTCGCAAGCCGCCAGCGCGCGCAGCGCGTGAGTCACAAGTTTCGATTCCCTGGAGATCGCTCCCGGGTCGGATTCTTCGCCTCCTCGGCTTTCAACTAGAACGCTCGATTGGCGCAGCGGCGAATCGCGGGATCCCGCGGATGCGGTAGACTATCTCAAGAGGATTGGAACGATGAGCGACGAGAACCAAACTGCTCGGAAGGCTGGTTGGCAACCTGCCGTCGTCCATCCCGGCCCACGTTCCATCGAGGATCTCCTGCGGCACGTGGACCCAGCGCCTGACGACGAGACCGAGCGTTTCGTCGCAGCCATCTACGCGGATCGATCCGATGCGGCGAATTCGCCGGTCAAATGAGCCGGATTGTCGTTGACACCGATGTAGCGTCCTACATCTTCAACTGGCACTCGTCGGCGCCGCGCTGGGTAAACGCTCTGCGCGATTCGGAGCTGATCTTCTCGTTCATGTCGATAGCGGAGATGCGCATGGGTGCGATCGCGGCGGGTTGGGGCGTTCGTCGACGCACCCTCCTCGAACAGTTCATCCAAGGTTTCGGTGCAGTCTACGCAGACGATGCGCTCTGCACCGCTTGGGCGACGTTGCGCGCAGGCGCCCGAGCCGCGGGCCGGCCACTGAGCCCGCAAGACGCCTGGATCGCCGCAACGGCGCTGGGGCTCGACGCCCCGCTGGCAACCAACAATCGCGGCGATTTTGAGCATATTCCGGAGCTTCGGCTGGTTACGCTGTGAATCGGCACACGCGCCACCGATGCCGATTGGGTGAGGGCGTCACAGGCAAGTTCCCGCGGGATCATAATTGCGGCAAGTCTGCCGACTGGCCACCACACCGAACGGACGGTAGACCGCAAGCAGCGTTAACTCGCTCGGCCTGGTCCAGAACGTCTGGCGCGGTCCGTTGCGACTCTGTTTCAGAATCCTAAGAATTCGTTGAGGGCATGCGCCAGTTCTTTCGCCCGCTGCCCCTCCGTGCTTCACGAACGCTTTATAGGCATCGGGTACGAGAGCGTCCACGTCTCCAAATGGGATAAACTGCGCCTTGGCGAAACGCTTCTGTTCTACCGACAACTTCCCATATGCGACCTTGGGATCTTCATCCCCGAGCGATGCGTTGTCGGCTTTCGTGAGTATGGCGAAGTTGCCCATAGCATTGACGTCCATATATCCATCAACCTACCCTCAATGTGCTCGACGTACTTTCGAGGGAAGAAATGGTGGACCTAGTCCCTGTTTTCCATCCGCCACTCTTGAGGCATCCGCCAGTAGTTCACCGCTCGGCCAGCTCACGACACCCTTCGAGACCAGGTAAGCCAGATAGATCTGCATGAGGCTGCCGTCATCGCGCGCTCGAAGAGCACGTCATCTTCTGATATTTTCCGGAGTTTGTGCGGCCCCGACTTGGGGATTGCCGCTGAAAGGATTTTTGCCGATGTCCCCTTAGCCATCTTAGCGAGAGGCCGTAGGTAGTAATCGATAGCGGTTTCGGACGCTTTGCTGAAGGCCCCCGCCCAAGCGGCGCGACACAGAAAGCGTACCACTTCGGGCCGGTCGGCGTTCGAGATCTGCCCACCCTTCTTGTATGCGAAATATGCGACGGGCAACAAGGCGCTCATCGATGGCAGCCAGCGCCGACTGTTCCATCCGGTCTGCCGTATCACATCGATACAGGCGTCAAGAACATTCTCCGTGTGCGCCCAGCTTTGTTCTATGTCAGGAGGGCCTGCCGCCCAATTGTTGGGTAGCTTCGAGAATCGAGCCGTTCCATGGCGGATCATTGCCAGGGCGCGAGTCAAAAAAGCGAAGTTGAGTCCCAAGGCAATCGACTCGCGGCGCCGGGCGTAGTTGCGCATCGGCCCAAGGATCAATGAAGTGGTCTCCTGTGCCAGCCGGGCTGCTTCCACGTCCGCCCTACTCAGCGTGACACCTCCGCTGTTCAGGCGTCCAAAGATATCGATTGCGACGGTGACCTCGTCTGCGTCGTTGGACGCCAGTTTTGACGTTTCGATTTCCTGGCACGGCACATCAGCATCGAGCATCGCCTTGACCCGCCGCAACTTCGTGCGAGCGGCGTCCTTCGCCGCATCCGTGTCTTCCAGATGATGCCCTTCCACGAGTCGCCGAAGGGCCTCGGTTATCTTCGAAGTCCCCTGAAGGCCGATTTGGTCGTCCGTCTGAATCAGGTCACTGAGGGCGATGAGCGAGGGGTCCATGCTCTCGATTCGCGACTCGATACCTTTCTTGTGGCCTTTCAGAATAAAGGGCTGCTCTCCGGGTCCGGCATGTATATTAAAAAATCCTCGCCAGCTCATCGGCTGGCCGTCGCGTCCCGGGCGAGGGTAAAGGATATCATTGGCGGCGTCCTTGATAGCCCGACTTAGGCTGGCCAGCCGCTGTTGACCATCTAAGAGGTATTTTGGCGGCTCCCCCGGCGCCAGATTCCTGGAGGCCCCATCTTTGATGGGTTGTCGCTTACTAGGACGCCAAAGGAAAAAACCGCCAACGGGATATCCTTTGTACAGTGAGTCGAGGAGCTTTTCGACCTTTGGGGGACGCAACACGTAATCTCGCTACATCTCTGGCAGGACAATGTCGCCAGTATCGAGTTGACGGAATCTCACGTATCGTAGCAAATCTCGGCAAGGAGATAAACCATACATTCGCCGCACACATTCGCCGCTCACCCCGCCACTATGCCCCCGCATGCCGCCCGATATCCAGTGGCTGGCGAAGATCACAAAAGGGAAAGCCGCCAACCCCAAAGCACGCCACACCAGTCCTCCAAAAAGCCCTGCCACAAAACGGGCACAGAACAAAGGGCTTAACAAACCCGTCCTCGCCTGCGCAACGGCCTCCAAGACGCCTCGCGCGCCCGTAGCACGCGCCCTCTCGAACCCCAGTGACCCGCCGCCCATTCCCCGTTCCTTCGAAAAGCCCCCACCTCAAACACGCACAGAATAAGGGACTTAGCAATTCCGCCCTTGTGGGGCAGGCTCGCAGCCTGGATAGCGTCGGGATAAACCGGCGTGAAGTAGTGAATGAAAGAGTCATACAGGAGAAGGAATAGCGAACCATCCTGGCCCCAACCATGCGAGGGCGGCGGAAACGACGCA
>JBEKMJ010000201.1:0-8354 GCA_050008575.1 Bryobacteraceae bacterium | reverse complement strand
CCGTCTGCCATGGGCGATGCAGTTCGCCAGTAGGGTTTTGACGCCTTCCAGCTTGGGCGTGTTGCGCGACAGCGCGTCGCACATCTGGATCGGCGCCGGCAGTTCGCGGGCGCGCTGTTTCAATACTTCGCCAAGGTTCTCGCCTGCGTGCTTCCATCCGGTAAAGAACAGCGCGATGGTCCATCCTCCAACCATCGATACGATGCCGCTGGTGAAGGTGCCGGTGCGCTTGTCGCCGGGCTCGCGCGTCAGGCGCAGAATGCGCATACCCGTGTCGTCGTTGTGCAGCACACCGCCTTGCGCCGCCTGCCGGATCAACTCCCCCAGCGCCGCGCGCATCCACTGCGCGGCCTCCAGGAGTTCCCATTGCGTCGCGGCGGACAAGCGCATTCCCAGTTGTTGCTCCAGCCTTTCCAGCCGGTTGAAGGGCACTCCCGTACCGTACTTCATGAGGGCAATCATGGCCACGGCCGTTGCATCGTACTTGTCCGGACCCGCCGTCGCCGGTGCGTCGGCGGTGAACACCTGCCCACAGGCATTGCAGCGCAGTCGCTCCATCTCAAACACGGTGGCTTCCAGCGGCGCATGCCCCACAAATCTGACCAGCGTGGCCGGCTCTTTCTGGCGGTACACTTTTCCGCGGCGGCATTCCGGGCAAAGGTCGCCGGATCCAGCGTGGCGTGCGCTACGGCAACCCTGTTTGCACCTCGAAACGCAGCGGCGCTATGGCGCCCATGACCGCTCGGAGCCGGCGTGCTGTTCTCCGGCTGGTCTGCGGGCGCTGCGTCCCGCGGCACAACGGCGCGGGTTTTCTCCATACTCCGTTTCGGCATCAGTCTCTCGGCCATGGCATGCAGCGCGGTTTTGAGCTGCTGGCCTTCCGATGCGCTCAGCGGCGCGCGTGTGCTGCGATCGATAATCTCGTCCAGTTCGTCCAGATTCACGTCGATCCGCCGTCTCATCTTCATAACTGGGTGAGATATTCGCGGAAACGCGGCGTCAGGGGATAGCCCAGCACCTGTTTGAGCGAACGGTTCGGCACATAGCTGTTGGATTGCTTGCCGCGTCCCGTGGTCTGGCCCAGCAGCACCCAGTTGGCCGCCCGGTAACAGGTCCCGCGGAATCGTTCCGGATCCACGAACGTTTCCAGAAAGTAAATGGGATGCCCGTACATCCGCTGCCAGTCGCCGGAGATCTTTGTCGCCATGCGGCCCAGAATGTGCGACGCCAGATGCGGCACCCGCACCCAAGGCAGGATCAGAAACCGTGTGTTGTAAGCGATCAACCGAATGTTACGCCGCCGCACCTCCTGGTTCCAGCCGATGTAGCGGTCGCGCGCGCCAATGTGTCGCGGTGCGCTCGACCACGCCAGGCAGGCCAGCGGCCGGCCTTGCGCCCATACCAAATACTTCAGGTGCTCCCCTACCGGCTGTTCATAACCCAGATAATGATGTTCCTCCAGCAGGCTGTTAAACAGCGGTTCATCCCCGCTCCGTCGTACCTGCGCAAACTCCAAGGGCTGGAACTGGCCGAGATGGCCCTACACCGGCCTGGTGTCGATCAGCACCGGAGCCGGCTGCACCCGCCGCGCCAGCGGGTTATGCGGCACGTACCGCACCGGTGGTAACTCGATCTGTCCGGCACGGTCCAGCGTGAGTAACAGGCCCCGGCACACCATGTCGCGCAAGGCGCCGTTGGGCTGTTTCCATTGCCAGGCTTCGCATAGCTTCTGGGACAGTCTGCGGCGGCTCTCGCGCGGATGCGCCGCGATCAGTTCCTTTATATAGCGGATATCTGTAGTGGTAATCGCCCGGCCCCGGTACTTGAGTTCTGCCATCAACAGCAGTATGCACCTTCTCTTTCTGGAACGCAAGGGGGTAGTGATGTTTCTTGTAACCCTTACTTAATCGGGTTCACCCGCCGCCACATCGGCGCCGCCCGCACACGCGACAGGTCACCGGCCGCCATCAACAACTGTGCCTCGTAGGCTTCTAGCGGCTTGGCAGCCGCGTCGGATTCCGGCCACCACACGAATCTTCCCTTGGAGAGCCGCTTCTGCGCCAGCCAGTATCCCTGGCCGTCATAGCTGAATAGGCGAATGGCCGTACCCCGGCGGCTGCGAAACACGAACACGCATCCGGAAAATGGATCTTCGGCGAGTTTCTCCTGGCAAAGCCGCGCCAAGGAGTCAATCCCCTTGCGTCCGTCGACCGGTTCAATGGCCACTAACACACGCATCTGCGCAGTGATCTGGATCATCCTTCCGTATCCCGCCAGGCGCGCAGCAAGCGAGCCCAATCCGGCGGGGCGGCCGCCTTCCAATGGATGCGCATCTTGCCGCCGCCGGCGGACTCGAACTCGATGACGCAGTCCTCCAGTGTCGCCGGATGCGGCGCGATCAGCTCCACGAATGCCGGCTTGGCTGCCTTTCGTCGGAGGTTGGGAACTCCACCGAGCCGTTTCTTGAGACCCATATAATCCAAACGTAGCGGGTGCGCGACGGCATACACACCGTGTTGGCGGGCGAGTTCGGCCGCCGCCTGCCAAAGTGACTCTGGCAGCTTCGTTCGCCGCGACTGGGTGCTACGGAACTGATCCAACTGGCGCTGCAGTTGTGCGATAGGCTCGGGAATGGATAGGGTGTTTTTGCGGTTCACGATCAGTCGCTCCTCCGCGACTGACTGAACTTAACAGGACGGTCTAGCCGGCGTCACGCACGCTTGCCGAAAGGTCACCTTCAATGAGGCCGCGAGCGCGCGCGCGCGGAATTACCCAGTCCGGCTCATCATCCTCCGGCATCACAGTGCTTCAATGAGGCCGCGAGCGCGCGCTCGCGGAATTCAGGCGCCTGCCATACCATGCCCCACGCAACACCGCGCTTCAATGAGGCCGCGAGCGTGCGCTCGCGGAATTGTTAGCACTAACGCCTAAACTCCCTGGATGGTTTGGCTTCAATGAGGCCGCGAGCGCGCGCGCGCGGAATTGGGGGTCCCTTTGTTTGCAACGCCCGATTTGAGCCCTGCTTCAATGAGGCCGCGAGCGCGCGCGCGCGGAATTGGTGAGATCGGCTGGTCGTGGACCAAGGCGCAGTTGCTTCAATGAGGCCGCGAGCGCGCGCGCGCGGAATTAGTCTCAGTCTTAACTCTTCCGTTGTCAAAGAGCTACGGCCGCGTTTGCGAGTGACCACCCTGTCAGGGGCCCAGCCGAGCCACGCGTCATACTGTCCCGATCAGCAAACTCATTCCCCACAACACTTTATCTGCTCGCGAGCGGTACCCGGCCTTTCGGCATCACTTCGCCGCTCGCGCACACTAGCGCGTTACAAAAACCGGGTACTCCGCAATCTCGCCTTCCAAAACCCGCGCCAGAAGCCGCGCCTGGATCTCCAGCAGACGCCGGTAGCTTACCCGATACTCGAACAACGGATGCGTGACCAGCGTATCCATCCGTAGTTCGTATGCCCGGAAAAAAGACTTCCTGCCGTTCGCCGTTAGCGCCACTCCCGGTCCCGCCTGCACAAAATCTCTCGGCGTCACCATCCGCGTATTGATCGCGCTCAACACCGTCGAATCCGCGATCAGTGGCCGGAAAGGCTCCATCAAATCCAGCGCCAGCGCCGGCCGCCCGAAGCGCGGTTGATGATAGAAGCCCAGGTACGGATCGAAACCAACCGCGTAACACGCAATCGTCAGGTCCTTGCCCAACAGGCTATACGCCAGCGATAGGAGCGCATTGACCGCATCCCGCGGCGGCCGGCGGTTCCGGCCAGCAAAATCAAAGCGGAACTGCTCCACCGCGGCAGTATCGTCCTCCTCGGTCTTAATCATCCCGGCGAACTCCCCAAAATAGATCCGCGCCGCGTTGCCCTCGATGCCCAGCAGTTCGGTAGTGGGTCCGTTTGGATTTTGCCCATCCGCTTTAGCACGGGGATTTGGCAACCCACGTGCCGTGGTCTGCGGAGGCGGTTTGGCATGTGATACGGTAAGAAGATGCAGATCTCTCCAGGGCAAAAACTTGGGATCGGAGGAGGCTTGCTAGTCGCCGGTTCCGTAGGATTGCATCTCTTGGAGTCTTTCCACGGCCTTGATTGGCTCAGGGACAGTTTCCCTCCACTATACGCTCTCGCAATCAATCCGACCTTCAAAGCGGGAATCGTTATCGTCGGTGCCATCTTCGCGTTCTTGGCATTTATAGAATTAAGGCACCAACGACACGCTCGACAAGAACCAGCCTCTATAGGTGTGCCAACAATTACGACTAGCGGTCAATCTGGAGACGTGATTATAGGGAACAAGACCGAAGAGCATCATCACGGACCTATATCGGTTGGCAATACGTCAGACCAATTAACGCTATCGCATTTGAGAACATCCCTTCCTGAATCAACTATTGGTCAATTGCGGGGTCACCAGCAGTTTCCAGCGTCGATAAAGCAACTTCTGCTAACGTTCCTCAAAGAGACAGAAGGGCCAGACCAGGCTTTCTTGGACGAAGAACTGGAAGAACTTCGCAGGCGGCTTCGCCATAAGGTAGAACGCTTGGTAGAATTATTGAGCAACGGGCCACCAAATCCAATTAGGTATTCACTTGTTTCCCGAATGGCTTGCGGGCGATATTATAATGATCTATCCTGGAGATCGCAAGCAGTTTGCTCGACATACGACGACTTGATTATTGCAGCCCGCAGGAGGCTTGAAACTGTTTCCGGCGGTCTACAGCAGCACCCAAATGTTTCACTGGATGCCTCCGGGGCCAATAGGGCAGTGCAAGGAACCAAAGTAGGCCGCGATCTGTTTCAGGGAGATCGCATTGGAGGCGATCAGGTATATGGCAACAAAATAGTACATAGCCACGCTGGGAGTGCTCCCCCTCCTGAACCGCAACCCGCCATAACCGTGCGAATCCTAGATGTCGCGCCCGTTTTACGTGAGGTAAGGATAGATCCATTCAGCCGTAGGAATGGTACCGTAACAGCCGAGATACGTCACGCGGTAACGGTCATTTTCTCTGCGTTGCTCACTAATAATTTTCAGACCTCACTGGATGATTGTGTCATTCACGTCAGTTTGCCATCCGGTTCGGCAGTCGCCTGTCAGGATATTACACATTCGGAGGTTTTATCTGAGAAGCACCAGCCTACGCCGTCTGGCGTACCGCCATTTAGTCCTCCTGAGGCATTGACTCAAAATGTCACGCTTAAACGATTTGTGCGCTGGTGGACAATTGAACACGTTACTCTGGATGAACCGGCTAGCGGATTTCCAAATAATAGGCCGGATGTTTTACGGGATGCGGCATTGTCCAAACGGAAAGCAGCCGGCGCCTACAATGATAATGGCAATCTGTGCTTGATGGTGCGAGACTCTCTCGGGACTAGATGGAATGCTGAGCGAAACTGGAAATCTTAAGCAGCCAATTCATCGACCTTGGATATGAGTGCCGCAATATCAGAAAGCGGCCAAGCGTGATTAGCAATACCCGCTTCCATCGCCGGAGTAACCCGCAAAGTCTGGTGAATCCGGCAGAAGTTGTGGTGCATATGGAACAGCGCCAACATAGCAACGTGATTTTCGAGTTTTTTACTGAAGGCATTCGTCAGTCGAGTGAACCGCCTCATGTTCATCCGCATGTTGAGGTTCTGTCTCTCAACGTAGGATGTGCTGATATGCTCCGGGTCGGGCGAACCGATGACAGGCTCTCTCTTGGTGCCAAGACATTGCGCCGGGCTGTAACGGGTCGCTCCTTCGGGATCGTTGCCGTACACCTTGACCAACTGCGCATAGTCAATGTCGTTAGCGAAGGCATCGGGAACAGCGGTCAAATACATCTTGTGGCCGTCCGTGGTCAATTGGACCCGATTCGCCAACCGGCTTGCAACGTCCCGAAGGAACTCCGTCGCACACCCGGCGCCCCTCCGCCCTGCCATCCAAGACAGGATCAGTTTACTCTGAGCTTCAATCGCGGTGAACGTCCACACGTCGCCACAGATGCCAGCTTCCATCTTGGCGAGGGTGACGTTCTTTTGCTTGCACCCGACAAACGACCAGATCTCATCGACCTGCACCCGCTTCGCGGTGACGTTGCGGACCACGCGGTCATGGTATTCGGTGCAGGCCGCGCCTACCGCCACCAGGAGCCGAAGGACTGCGCCCTTCGATACGCCGGTAAGGCGAACCGTGGAGCGCACGGAGCACCCTTCCACCAGAGCCGAAAGGACCGCCACCTTCTTCTCGAAGCTGATTACGTTTGCCATGATTCAAGTATACGACAGCGCTTTCGCATAGTCAATCAGCAAACGAAAAAAGATTGGAAATTACGCGGTTTTCTTGGCGTTCGCCCATCGTGCTTTCGCCGCTTTCCGGGCGCTACGGCGGCGCTGTTCGTCGGTCATAGTTTCGAGACGGCGCTTCCCGCCGATCCGGCCCCCTTTGGCTCCCATTTGGCGCATGACCTGCTGGACAACGGTAAGCTCCACGGTTTCAGACAGGGCGATGGCTTCCAAGGACACCCGGCGGGCGTTCTGGACGGTATCGAGCGTTTCAGTACTTTTGCGAGTCCGCTTTGGCATACTTCCAGCGTGGCACGAAACGCGGCGAGCCGTCAAGAGGCGGGAATTTCAAATGGACCCACTACCAGCAGTTCCTCCAGCGATTGGGCGCGTTCAGCCTGTTCCGCCATCTGCCGCATGCCTAATAGCGACTCGCCCCGCGGCTCCACATGGTTTCGTTGCAGCATGGTCCTCTGGTTCCGGATTTTCCCTGCCACCAAGCGGCGCGCCAGCGATCGCGCAAACCACTCCTGGTCCGCCAGCCGGAACTGCGTCCGCCGCAAGAAGATGTTCTTCGAATTCAGCCCCGTCGTAATTCCATAGAACCAGCCGCCCTGCGAGAAGTAGCAGATTGGAATCGCAGCCTCGCAAAGGGTTTGCACAGCCTGCGTGGTAACCTGCACGTTGCCCATGAGGTTGACCTGGCAGATCTCCCCGAGCCGCACCTCCTGCTTCAACTGCTCCTTGTCCTTTACCTGCAGCACTTCGCCCGACTTGCCCACCCGGTAGCCCTGCGAATTCAAATACAACGGCCGCAGATCGTCGCGCGGCGTAACCAATTGCCTGACCTCGCGTGCGACCGGCTTTCTGGGCAGGCCGGCGTCTTCGTCAAACAAAGAAAGCTGGACTGCGCCGGCCATCTCGCCAGTCAGCCAGTTGGTTTCATCGGGAAGGCAAATGCCGACCAACGAACAGCCGGGACATTTCGGCGAATCCTCGAGCGGCGGCGGTATGCTTCCCGTCGTGGCCAAAGCCCAAGCGGCGCGAATGGTACGCTCGGTTTCCTCGACGAGAGCGGCGTCGAACGCCACTCGCACGCGCTGTTTCGTCTTGGCGTAGTACGCGATGCCTTCCTCGCACTGATAGCCGGCTTCGCGCAGCACCAGGCCTGGATGGCCAACTGTGCGCGGTCAGCGGGCCAGAGTTCCAGGCCGTCGGGACCTTCGCGCGGGCGCCCATGCTTGTAGTCCACGGGAGTCACGACGCCTTCCGAACCTTCCACCAGGTCCATTTTGGCGATCACGCGCAGGCGCTCGCTCGATAGCGTGACGGAGCGCGAGTGGATCTGTTCGGTGGCCGCCGCCTCCGGGGCCGGCATCTCCGTCGCCCGCTTGTCCACTCGGTTGTGCTGGATCTTGCCTTCGACGGTGTCCACGCTATCGCGGAAGACACCGTCCACCCACTCGTAGTAGAAAAGCCGGGGACAGTAGACGAACTCGTTGACCATGCGCGCCGGCATGTAATCCGGGAGTTCGGGGTGCCCTCCGGGCCCGGCGGGTTCAGAGATGATAGGAAGGGCGCCCATATCACACCACGATACACGGCGCGTCGATGGCTGTATAGGGCTTGCCCAGCGCCGTGATGACACGGTCACCGCGGCCCTCGGCCGGCCCGAGGCTGACGAAAAGCACTTGGTCCTCGTCGTGGTGGATGATGGCGGCGAGGTCGCTTCGGCAGCGCGCCAGGTCCGTGGCGGTCAACTGGCACTCGAAGACGGAGTATTGCAAGTGATCGCCGTAGTTGCGCATGGTCTGGAAGACTTTGCGCAGTCGCTTGTCGTCACAAATGTCGTAGCAGATGAGGTAGGAGATGCGCATCTTCTTCTGAACCTTGTATGTACGTGCAAATCGTTTAACACCCTGCTCATCAGTCCAGCTAACGCGCTCCCGACGTTGGCCGGCTCGACAACCTCGGCCGATGCGCGTGGGTCGCGATAGTCAGCAAACGCCGTGTCATGCCTTATCCGAGCACTTGCACGCAGTAGGCGACGGTCCGCAGCGGCTTGGCCACAGCTAAAAGATAAACA
>JBEKMJ010000200.1:0-8403 GCA_050008575.1 Bryobacteraceae bacterium | reverse complement strand
CAACCTGTCGATTTGCGAGGTGCGGGGCTAAAGCCCCGCGCGGGATAAATCCCGCCCCCCAAGACCTTGGGTTTCTGTCCCTGGTGACGGCCCCGGCCGTCCACGCTGAAAGCCGGCTGCGGACAGGATTGCCCGCCCTCGAAATCCACTACCGAAACGCGGGGGCGGCGTGCTGGCGGCGCTGGATGACGCGATCGCGCCAAGGCCAAGGCTGCTTACGAGGATTTCCTCAGGATTTGGAAAGGCGCCGACCCCGACATCCCGCCAGTGCGGGGATAAATCCCCGCGGCGGCGCATGGCGCCGCCCCACAGGGCCGCCCACGCGTTTACTCCAGGCGGAAGGCTACCACGGAGTCGCCCATTTTGCTTTTCATCTTGCCATGCCCGCCGGCGCAGATGACGATGTATTGCTTGCCCTGCCACTGATACGTCATGGGTGTCGATTGCGCGCTGGCGGGCAGTTCCACGGTCCACACTTCCTTGCCGGTATCGGCGTCGAACGCATGCAGGTGCGGATCGAGCGCGGCGGCGGTGAAGACCAGCCCGCCCGCCGTGGCTATGGGACCGCCAAAGCCGATCGATCCGGCGGGCCAGTGATAACCCATGCTACCTACCGGCGTTTCCCACCGCAGCTTGCCGGTTTTCAAATCGAACGCCACCAGGGCGCCCCACGGCGGCGCGTTGCAGGGCATACCGAGGGGCGATACCAGCCAATCCCTGTGCATCCCGTAAGGGGTGCCTCTTTGGGGCGCGAACTCGCCGCGCCACTTCATTTCCTCGATGTTCTGCCGGGCGGCGGCCATATCTTCGCGCGGAATCAGATTCGCCACGGCCGCCACGCGATTGGTGTTGGCGATCAGGATGTTGCGCACGGGGTCCCACGCGGCGCCGCCCCAGTTCACGCCGCCCATGTTGCCCGGAAATGCAATGGTGCCCTTGAACGTGGGCGGCGTAAACAGGCCGTCGTTGCGATAGGTTGCCAGCTTCTCCTGGCACCATTTGCGCATCTCGGGGGTGGGCCCCCACATATCCGCCGCAGTCAGCGTTTGCGGAACCATGGCGCTCCACGCGGGCATAGGCTGGCTGGGCGCGGCGTCTTCGCCGGGGATGTCGCTCTTGGGCACGGCGCGCTCTTCCACGGTCGAGAGCGGCTTGCCGGTCTCGCGATCCAGCACGAAGACGTTGCCGATTTTGGTTGTCACCGCCACGGCCGCTTTGCCGCGAAACTCGATCAGGGTGGGCTCGGAGGCGACGTCGTAATCCCACAGATCGTGGTGCACCACCTGAAAGCCCCAAACAAACTCGCCGGTGGCTGCTTTCAGGGCGACGACCGAATTGGCCCAGCGATTGTCGCCCGGCCTTTCACCGCCATAGTAATCGGGGCTGGCGCTGCCCGTGGGAACAAACACCAGGCCGCGCTTCTCGTCGGCGGCGATGGTGGACCATGCATTCGCCGCGCCGGTGCGCAGCTTCTGCTGGTTGGCCCAGGGTATGGGGTCCCAGGTCCACAACAGCCTGCCCGTGCGCGTATCGTAACCTCGCACCACGCCACGCTCCAGGTTCACGGCCACATTGTCGCCGATGGATGAGCCGGTTATGACCACGTCGCCAACCACTGTTGGGGCGGACGTGACTTCGTAATTGCCGCGGTACAGCTTCTGGAAATCGACATCCTGGGTCAGATCGATCTGGCCGGCGTCGCCAAAATCCGCGCACAACTTACCGGTGCGGCCGTCGATCGCCAGCAGGCGCGCATCGATAGTGCCTTCGAAGATCCGCAGATGGCAGGCAGCGTCCTTGGCGCCGCGGGCGTCCGTCCACGCCGCCACGCCGCGCGAAGACACTTCCGAATAGCCGCGGTTCCGGGCGATCTGGGGATCGAACTTCCACTTCTCAGAACCGGTAGCGGGGTCGAGCGCGATCACCTGGTTGTAGGGCGTACTCAGATAGAGTGTGCCATCGATCAGGATAGGCGTGGCTTCGAAGGCGGCCTTCTCGTTCAGTTTGGTTTCAGGCTGCAGCGCGCCGGTGTGGTAGGTCCAAGCAATCTTCAGCCTGGCGACATTGGCGCGCGTGACTTGTTTCAGCGGCGAATAGCGCGTGCCGCCAGGATCGCGGCCGTAAGCGGACCAGCCGTCGTCGGCGGCCGGCAGGGTCGCGGCGAAGAGCAAGGCAAGAGCGATTGAGCGCATATTTCGGATTGTGGCAGGTATGGCGCGAAAAACCAACCGGGCCGAATCCTGGCATTGCCGGACCGGCTGGGCAAGCAGGAATTCGACCGTGGCCGGGTGATCGTGATGCGAAAAGGATTTGCGATCGTTTAGTCTCGGCGCTGGAAGGTACAGGCCTAACGGTCTTTTCGGAAGCCGGATTTCTGCTTGCGCCCAACGTGGTGAGGCAGCCCGATGTGGCGGTGGTTGAGGATGCCAGGCTCAAGGACGCCGAAGCGGACGACTATCCGGCGGGCGCGCCACGGTTGGCCGTCGAGGTCGCGTCACCGGCGAATACGGCCGAGGAATTGGACCTCAAGATCGATCAGTACCTGCGCGGCGGAGGTCAGGCTGTTTGGGTGGCGTACCCGAAGCGCAAGGCCATCGTGCGGTTTGCGCTTGTTGCCGGCAGGATCCATGCCGCCGAGCATAGGGCTGGCGAAGCGTTTTCCGGGGACATCCTCAGGCCGTCCAGCGAATTCGACCCCGCGGAGTTCTTTTCCTGAGGAGATAGATCCCGGCGCGACTCATGGAATGCGCTGGTAGCCGAGCACGTCCCGCGCTTCCGCGTTCGAACGCTTGGCGCGCCGGTAATAATCTCGATGTAGCGAGCCGTGAGCCCAGGCTTCTCCATGCGAGCGAGCTTGACTCGCATGACCGATGTCTTCACTGTCACATTACTGTTGGATCTTCTGGCCGTTCCCGGCATGCGGGCAACGCGATCTTCAGGCGCCATCTCATCGGCCACGCTGCCTCTGAGTTCCCGCGGCCGGCCGTTGAGCGGCCATATACGAGCGCAATACCTGGTTCATGCGAGTCTGATAGCGGGCGCCGGTCGATCTGAAAAAAGCCAAAACATCGGCGTCGATCCGCAAGGTGATTTGACGCTTGTTCGCTTCCGGGATCAATAGACCAGGCCGGCTCCAGGCAACGCCATACGTGGCAGGTATGTCCGTGAGGTCGATATCCTTATCAGCCAGCCCGGCCAGGCGCGCCCTTTCCTTCTTCGTCAGCTTGGGCGGGCGATTGGGGTCAAAAGTGAACTTAACGATTCCAGTAGTCTTCACGCTCATGTCGCTCTGCCTTTCTTGCGGAGATGAGCCGGATCGTATCGCCCCGTAGCGTGTAAGCCACGGAAATCTCGAAGCCGTCGACCAGACCGACGGTGATCCATCGGGACTCCCCATACGGTCCGCGTGTGTCCTCCCATGCCAAGCGGTTTGGGTCGAAGAAGACGCGCGTCGCAGACAGGAACCGAACGCCATGCTTTCGTACATTCAGCGCGGCCTTGCCCTCGTCCCACTCAAAATTCATTCCGCTGCGTCCAGTATAGCAAATGCGTAGCTACGATTGGCACTACGAAGATCTTGCAGGATCCAGGATCGGGACTACCCGCTTGAGAGGCTGAACACCGTCGCCAATTACGCGACCTTTCCCAGGCGGACAACGCGGAACTGGCCGACCGTGACCCGTTCGACGTCTGGCGATCGCTAAAGCCGAACCAGAGGGAGTGCGCCTCGGCCCAGTTGTGTTTCACAGCCCGCGAGGACCTCTTGAAGGCATACGAGGAGTTTATCGACTTCAGGGCAGAAAAGCTGGCGGAAGAACTCAGCGATTTCGCCGGGCCGGGCGAACGCCGAGCGGGAGGCCAGGCAGCGGCGGGTGCTTTCTAAGCCCTATTCCCTAGCGCCGGCGTCTCGCTGTCAGGCAACGCCTTGCAAGGCGAGAAAGTTTTTTCGGACTCCGGACGGGAAATCCACAATCACAAAGTGGTCTTTGTGGTGTAGATACTCGTCGCCGCTCTCATCCACGATCCGCACCAGATCGTCCTTGGCTGCTGTCGGATCGGAAAGTATCCGATCGACCTTACCGAGAATGAGCGATGCCCGATAGCCGTCGTTGTCGATACACAGAGCGAACGACTTTGGTTGTGCTTTCATCTTTCGTCAACGGCCGGGACCATAGATCTTACGAAGGTACGAGCGAACACGGATGCCTGGACCAATCGCCATGGCCTCCGTGTTCGCGATGGAACCACTCGCCGAAGAGCGGGCCTGCGAGGCCCGCGCAGGCTGCGAGCCTGCCCTACTTCGCCTTCGCCAGCTTCTCGCGCTGCTCGCGCAACACGGCCTTGCGGCTGAGCTTGATCTTGTTGCCTTCGAGCGCCAGGACCTTGACCAGGATCTGGTCGCCCTCCTTCAACTCGTCGCGCACTTCGCGCACGCGATTCTCGGCGATCTCGCTGATGTGCAGCAGACCGTCGGTGCCCGGGAAGATCTCGACAAACGCGCCGAAATCCACCAGCCGCACGACTTTGCCCAGGTAAGTCTTGCCCACCTCGGCTACCGCCGTGATGTCGCCGATGATTTGCAGCGCCTTGTTGGCCGCAGCTTCGTCGGCGGAAGAAACGTGCACCGTGCCATCGTCGTCCACATCGATTTTCACGCCGGTCTGCTCGATGATCCCGCGGATCACCTTGCCGCCTGGTCCGATGACGTCGCGGATCTTATCGGTCGGAATGTGGATGGTGTAGATGCGCGGCGCGTACTGCGACATGTTGGTGCGCGGCTGGGCGATAGCCTCCTCCATCTTGTCGAGGATGTAGAGGCGGCCGCGGCGGGCCTGCTCCAGGGCCTCAGTCATGATGGCGGCGGTAACGTTCGGCACCTTGATATCCATCTGCAAGCCGGTGATGCCCGCGCGCGTACCGGCCACCTTGAAATCCATGTCGCCGTAATGATCTTCGGCGCCGGCGATATCGGTAAGCACCGCGTAGTCGTCGCCCTCCTTCACCAACCCCATGGCGACGCCGCCCACGTGCGCGGCCATCGGGACGCCGGCGTCCATCAAAGCGAGGGAAGCTCCGCAAACGGTAGCCATGGAACTGGATCCATTCGACTCCAGGATGTCGCTGACCACGCGCAAAGTGTACGGGAACACCGTCTCGGCGGGGATGAGCGGCAGCAAGGCCCGTTCGGCCAGCGCGCCGTGGCCGATTTCGCGACGGCCAGGCCCACGCATAAAGCCAACTTCACCAACGCTGAACGGCGGAAAATTATAGTGCAACATGAACCGTTTGGAAGCCTCGCCGGGTTCCAGCAGTTCGATCCGTTGGGCATCGTCCTTGGTGCCCAGGGTCAAGGTCACCAGGGCTTGCGTCTCGCCGCGGGTGAACAGAGCGGAGCCGTGGGTGCGGGGCAACACGCTGGTCTCGATGGTGATCTGGCGGATCTGGTCGAAAGCGCGGCCATCCGGACGGCGGTGGTGCTTCAGCATCTCGTCGCGGAAGACGCGCTCCTTGAGCGCCTCGAAGACCTTCTTGCCTTCGTCCTTTTGCTCGTCGGGCAGGCCTTCAAGGACCGCCTTCTTCAATTCGGCGACGCGGCTGTGGCTCTCCAGCTTCGGATATTTTTCGGTGTTCAGCCCGTCGATCAGCGCCTCGCGCGCCTGGGCGGCGATCTGGTCGGACAGGGTCTGGTCGAGCGTCTTGGCTTCGTAGACGCGCTTGGGCTTTCCGACCTTGGCAACCAGCTCATGGATGGCCGCGGCGATCTTCTTGCAGCAGGTGTGGCCAAAGTCGATGGCCCCCACAACCTCTTGCTCGGAGGCCTGTTGCGCGCCCGCCTCCACCATCACGATACCGCCTTCGGTGGCCGCCACGATGATATTCAGTTTGGACTCGCGGCCCTCGGAATAGGTGGGGTTGGCGATGTATTGGCCGTTCACCATGCCCACGCGCACTCCGCCCAGCACGTGGTGAAACGGAATATCGGAGATGGCCAGCGCGGCGCCCGCGCCGACTACGGCCAGCGAGTTGGGGTCCTGCTCCGGATCGGCGGAGAGCACCATGGCGATGATCTGGGTTTCATTCAAAAACCCTTCGGGGAACAAGGGACGGACCGGCCGGTCGATCAACCGGCTGGTGAGGATTTCTTTTTCCGAGGGCCGGCCCTCGCGTTTGATAAAGCCGCCCGGAATCTTGCCGGCGGCGTAAGTGTATTCGCGATAGTCGACCGTGAGAGGGAAGAAGCCGGCGTTCGGCTTCGGCTCTTCGGACATGCAGGCGCTCACCAGCACTACGGAATCGCCGGATCGCACGACGACCGCGCCGTTCGCCTGCTTGGCCATTCTGCCCGTTTCGAGGGTGATCTGGCGGCCTCCCAGATCGATTTCAACTGTGTGTGACATTTTCTATTTCTCCAAGCCTCGGCCCGTTTTCGGACCAACGACGAAATTTGACCGGCCTCGTGACCGGCCGAATGAGACTGGAGTTGACAGGACAGAGTGGCCCCCAAGGGGACCGGGCTAGCGGCGGATGCCGAGCTTTAGCAGAAGCGATTTGTAGCGGTCCGGATCGGTGTCCCGGAGATACGTCAGCATCCGGCGCCGCTTGGCGACCATCGTCAGAAGGCCCTTTCGCGAGGAATGGTCCTTCTTGTGGGTCTTAAAATGTTCCGTAAGCTGCGTGATGCGCTCACTCAACAGGGCGATTTGCACCTCTGGCGATCCCGTATCAGCTTTACCACGCTGATTTCCAGTGATTACCTGCCGCTTCACTTCCGTCGCCAGTGCCATGCTCGAGTGGTTGCTCCTTGTCTTCTCTTTATCTCGTTTTGGTTACGGAATATAGCATAACACAGGCAGGGCGCTGCGTGGGGCGGGTGTGCGCCACAAAAAATGGAGGGGCGCGAAAAACTCAAAGAAGGCCAGTGTGGAACCGGCGATGCCGCGAGCTTGACAAGGCAACCTGTCAGTATATAAAATCTATAGACAATCTTGCAGATTCTGGTGCAGCATGAAAAGTAAACTCATTTGGCGAATCCATCAGGCGGCGGTTCTGCTCTGCCTGTGCCTTCCCATGCCGGTCATGGGGCAAGATTGCAGCATTACAGGCCGTGTCTTAGACGCCGGTCAGGCTGCGGTGGCGACTGCGGTGGTAACCGTGACACAAGTGGATTCAGGATCGAGACGCCAGGTTTTGTCCAACGCTCAGGGCTTTTTCCGAATCGCCGCGTTGCCCCCGGGGAAGTATCGAATCGATGCGGAGAAACCCGGTTTCCACCGGCCGCCTGGCACGTTTGTCGGACTGGACCAAGGCTCGACCGCCACCGTAGATTTACAAATGGAGGAAGCGGAAGTTTCCGAAACAGTCACCTTGGAAGCCCGCAGGGCTCGCGCCGGATCTTTGCTCGCCTATATCTGTGGCCTCTCGCCCGGCTCGGGCTGTGAAACGATCGAACTTGAACCGACGCTGAGCGCTCAATCGGATCTGCCGCTCCTTCCGTGATACAATCTGCTTGGTTGCGGGGGTGCGACCATGCTGCGTCTCCCTGTCCTGGGTGGTTTACTCACGTTGCTTGCGCGGGTCCTCATGGCAGCCTCCCCTGTCGGTGTCTACCTGGACTTCGACGAGCCCCCTTCCAATGCCGCCGTGGAAGCCATGCAGAAAGAGGCCTCCAGCATCCTGGAACGGGTGGGCATCCGGATCGCATGGCGGCTGGTATCCGAGAATCGGGGGAACGAGCCCTTTGAGCGTTTGGTGGTGGTCAAGCTTACCGGGGGTTGTGTGTGCGGTGGCTTCCTGCCGCGGACCCGCGAGACCCTGGTACTCGGCACCACGGCGGTGGATTCGGGCCGCGTGCTGCCCTACAGCCAGGTCCGCTGCGATGCAGTCCGCCGCTTGCTGCCTGAAATCGAGTACGCAGCCGATCGCCGGCTGGGCGAAGCGGCACTGGGCCGCGTGCTGGGCCGGGTTCTGGCCCATGAACTTTATCACGCGGTGCTAGGGACCGTGCATCACGCGGCTTCGGGATTGGCCAAGGGGTTCCAAACGACCGACGAGTTGAAATCCGACGAATTCTCGTTCGACGGAGCCGATTGGGAGCTACAGCCGGCCGCGGTCAGGTAAATTCGGTCGTGGGTCAATTTGGCGAGCTTCGCTCGCCTCTGGAGATTGGCCTTTTGGTGGGGCAGGCTCGCAGCCTGCGGCGGCCTCGTAGGCCGCCTGCCTCGAAGCTCTGGCTGGCTTTTTTGCACTTGGTGGCATAGGCTTTAGCCTGTGGAGGCGAGCTTCGCTCGCCTGTGTCGGCAAGAGCACTGGCGGTCCCTTCGGGAACCTCTCTGGCGCCAGAAACCGGGCTCCACTTGACAGGTTTGCGATGATGGAATTGGATTCGGCAAGCTAAGGCCGTCA
>JBEKMJ010000020.1:0-94268 GCA_050008575.1 Bryobacteraceae bacterium | reverse complement strand
CGCCCGACCGGTTGAACACGCTGGTGTTCGGAGGCTTTGCGGCAGTCGCGCTGGCCATCGCGGTGGTCGGCGTAGCGGGCGTGCTGGCGTTTTCGGTGAGCCAGCGGACGCGCGAGTTCGGCCTCCGGCTGGCGGGCAGCTACTTCGAGGCCGCGCGGACGCCCGGCGCAATCGTCGTGGCCGGATCGGCTGTGCTGCTGGCCGCGGCGGTGGTTGCGTCGCTGCTGCCCGCGTTGCGCGCCGCGCGGGTGGATGTCGTGCAAGGCGCTCCGCTCCGACTGACGTAGGACAGGCCTCCCGGCCTGTCCCACCTCACCGCACCTTTCGTCGAGCGACCTCGTCGTCATAAGCTCTCTTCTCGTCATAAGCTCTCTTCAAACGCGCAAGCCGGTCCCGAAGCCCGGCACAGATCGCGTCGAATTTCAGCACGCGCAACTCCTCATCCGAAAGTTCCTCGAAATGCGCTCTCCACATTTCTTCCTCTTTCGGGTTGTCGATCGCCATAGCCAGCGCGCTGGCGGCTTCCAGGTTACGCGCGCCCGGCACCATCACGCAGTAATAGTATTTCGGTTTCGGGTCATTCGGATCGAAGGTCTTAACAGAGATATGACACGGAATCCCGGCGGCAACCAACGCGTCGTGAGCGTCGCCGGCATCCGCGGCAGATCCTCCCGGCAACACTGCGTAGGAGCGGGCGCAAGTGGCGTCCTCGAGCCAATCGGGTTCGGGTCCGGCGCGCGGCCCTGCCATGCGGCTCTACTGGGGTTTCGGTATCCTCCGGGGTCAAGTGCCGCTTCGCAAGTTCCGAGTCGTAGAACCTCTGCGCAACTTCGGTAAGCTCCGCCCTGTCGAGCTCCAAAAGCTCCTCATCGGAGAGCGAGGCATAGTGAGCGGATAATTCCTGGCGATCGATTTGCATGGATCAACGCATTCTGGCCAACTCGCCAATTATCCAAGATTTCCATTATGGTCCCTTCGGCTGCGCAGATTATAGCAACCAGAATTTCCATTTTGGAAACCAGGCTGCGTCAAGTGTACACCTGATCGCCTCGTTTGCAGCCGTTCAAAGCAAGTTAATTTCCCTCTCGTGGAGTTTTAGTACCTACAGGACGCCTCCAAGCCGCCATTCTGCCCGTTTCTTCCCCAGAATTTTGATCTGCGCCCCGCCAAGCTCTACCCAGCCGGTACCCCCAGCGCATCGAGCCGCCGCACCATGCCGCCAAACAGCCGCCTCGTCAGATGGCTCTCCGCCAGGAGGGGGGACGGGAAGGTGTCTCTTTGCCAGCAGTCCTACAGCAGCTATTGCCGGGTTCCGGTGCACGGCACGAGCATCAGCCAATAGGACCGGGCGTGCTTCACCAATCGCCCGCCCGTTTTCACCAGCCGTTGCTGCAAACTCGTCAGCGACCAGTTCTCGATCTTCTTCGGCAGCACCAGCCGCCGCCATAGGTTGCCTAGGTTGTAGGCGATCACGCTGAGCATGAGCCGCACCTCGTTGGAGCGGAACCGGTGGCAGCTCAGCCGCGTCATCTTCACCGCCTGCTTGCCTTCCTTGATCCACTGTTCCGCCGTGCCGCGCTTGTTGTAGAACCGCACCACCGCCCGGCTGTCCGTCTCCAGGTTGGTCACGATGAATCCCACGCGCGGGAACAACTCGCCAAAGTGGAACTCCACCTTCGCCACCACCCGCCGCGCCGTCTTCCAACTCGCTGCCTGGTAGAGAAAACCCTTGTACCAGACCACCGGCTTATGGCTCGGCCTTCCCACCGGCCGCGTCAACAACTCCGCAATGTCCCGCTCCAGGCTCTCGTTAGCCGGGATGCGGATAGCGTACTTAACACCCCGTTCCTCCAGCGCTTCGTAGATCTCCGGCTTGGCGAAGGCTGCGTCAGCGCGAAAGACCACCTCTTTGCCCAGCTTCTGTTGCCGCTCGATCTCCGGTAGCAGCAGTTCTTCCCAATCCTCGGCGCTGTGGACGTTACCGGGCCGCAGCTTTGCCGCCAAGCAGTCGCCTTCCCGATTGAACAGCAGCAGTGGGGTGATAGCAAGTGGACTCAAAGTGCCCGTTGTAAGCGCTTTGCTCCTGCTGTCCGTACACCGGAATCTCGGTCGAGTCCATGTCCAGCACTACGCGCAGTGGCGAATTGGCTTCAGCCTTGCCGATGAGTTCGCGGTTGATGCGGGCCAAGCTCTGGAAGTTCTCCTCCTCGGCCAGCATCTCGGTCTCAAAAGTCTGCAGGCGGGAAGTCAGCGCCGCACCACGATCCCAAGTTTTCTCGGAACCGATCAGCCGGAAGGTCGGATCTTGCGAAACTCGCTCGGCATCGTTGACATCCTCATAGCCGGCGATGCGACTGTAGACGGCTGGCGCAAAAGGTCCGCCAGCGGAAGCTGGGTGTTCTTCCCATGCCGCGAGTCGGTCAAGTGCTGGGCGATGAGATCGCCGAAGCCCAGGCGTTCGTCCAACTCGCTGACCAGAATCAGGCCGCCGTCGGAGGTGACCCGCGATCCCTGGAAATCCACCTTCAACGAGGCGTTGAAGGAAAGCTGAAATGGCCCGTTTTGTCTCTCACCCATTGGGTGTTGACCTCCGGCGTGTCTTCATTACGTTCAAACCCTCATGAATAAAGGCGTCCGAAGCCATCAAGAGGTTATCAAGTAACTACCCAAAACGGAAATGTGGGTCTACAAGTCGCGAATCGTGCCCATCCATTCCAGTACGGCGGACCAGTTGCGTGCGTACTTGCAGGAACGTAATCGGGCCAAGCTGCGCCGGCCCTCGAAGGCGTTCTTGATTACCGGAAGACGGCTGCCCCTCTGCTATGCGGCACTCCGTCGAATGTTCGGCCAACTGATTCATTCTGTCGGGATCGAGCATGCCGACGGCCAGCGAGGCCCCTTGCTGCATTCGTTCCGGCACGGTTTCGCCGTGCGGCGGCTCGTGGCGTGGTACGCCGACAACCTGGATGTGCGCGCCCTCATACCGCATCTGTCGGTTTATCTCGGCCACCTCGGCAAAGAAGAGACCTGCTGGTATTTGACGGCCACGCCGGAGCTGTTAACCGCGGCCGGGGAGGGGTTTCTCGTCCCACGCGTCTCGCCTTGGATCGAATAATAGGCGCATCCGGCCGAAGCGATCTATCGACGCGATATCCGTCCCTTTGTACCGATTGCACAGGACACAGGCGTAGGCCAGATTCCCGATAACCGAAGAACCGCCGTGTTTCCTCATGCGTCAGACAGTATTCACGCCGTCGGCCCGCCATCTTGATCCCGCGATATCAGTTCCAAGACGCGCTGTTGGGCCGCGGCGGACGGGTGATAATCGATGACCGCTTGCGGGGTGGTGCCGCCAGCGATGAAATCGACGATCTCCATGTACGAAGGAATGGCGCTTTCGCTCATGACCGGCCCTCCCACCAGCATACCCGGCACACCAGCCCGATTAATCCCCCTCGCCCCGATGCACATGCGGATGCGGCTGCACGCCACCTTCGCCATGCGCGTGCACGTGCGCGTGCGGCCGGATCAGCTTGGCGCGCTCCAGCAGCGCCACGTCGTGCAGAATTTCGAGCGGCGCGCCTTCCGCCGCTACCCGCCCATTGGCGAAGACGTAACACCGGTCGGCGATATCCTCGAGCGTATCCAAGTCGTGCGTCGAGGTGATCACCGTCTTCGCGCCATTGCCGCACGAAACCAGGAAATCGACGATGCGCGCCTGGCTGCTGGGATCGAGCGCGCCGCTGGGCTCGTCGAGCAGCAGCACCTCCGGATCGAGCACCAGCACCGACGCCAGGGCCACGCGTTTCTTCTCACCGCCCGACAGGCGATGCGGCGCGCGATCCTGCAAGTGCGCGATGTCCATCGAGCGCAGCACTTCTCCCACGCGGTCTCGAATCTTCTGCGCCGGCCAGCGAAGTTGCAACGGACCGAAAGCCAGCTCATCGAACACGCTGGGGCTGAACAACTGTACGTCCGCATTTTGAAAGACCAGGCCCACGCGGCGGCGGAACCTATAGAAGAACTCCTCGTCCCGCAAGGCGTGTTCGGTCAGGCTTTCTCCCAAGAACGAAATCTCGCCGCGTTCCGGAAAGCACAGCCCCGCCAGCAAGCGCAGCAAGGTCGATTTGCCCGACCCGTTGGCGCCCAACAGCGCCACGCGTTCGCCGCGCCGCACGTGCATCGAGAGCGAGTTCAAAGCCGCCACCTGGTTGTAGCGGTAAGACACCTCGCGGACGTCGAAGGCCAGCTCGTTTCGAAGATTGGTCATCGTCCCAGCCATACCGCCAACGTGGCCGCGCCCACGAACGCCGCCAGCCGCAGCCAGTCGTTCGGGCGCATTTGCAAGTCGTCGAGCAGGCGAATCTCGCCGCGAAAACCGCGCGCCTGCATAGCCATGTGAACTTCGCCGCTTACCTGCAGCGTCTTGCCCAACAGCACTCCGGCACTGGCGGCGGCCAGCCGGCGGCGGTCGGACGGAGCCAGCACGCCCACAATGCGGCTCTCCCGAGATTCGAACATATCGCGCGCGGCGGCCAGGAACAGGAACATATAACGATAGGTCATCCCCAAAATGGCGACGATCACAATGGGCGCGCGAAAGTATCGTAGCGCATGCAGCAGGCGCGTCCATAGCGTGGTGAGAATCAGCAGCGTCGATAAAGTGGCCGCCGTTTCAGCGCGCAGTACCAGGAAAGCGGCGCTGCGCACTCCCTGTTGCGTGACCGCCCAACCTAGCAGAGGAACGCGCCAGACCGCGGCGCCCGGCGTCAGAAAAATCGCGGGCAGCGCGATGGCTCCGGTGAACGCCAGCACAGCCAGCCAGACGCGCGCCGTCAGCAGCCGGATGGGGATGTGCGAGGCCAGCGCCAGAACCACGCCGAGAGCCAGAATGCCCGCCAGCACCCAGAGTCGATGCACGGCCACGGCGGCCACAATCAACGCGCCGATGCCGATCAACTTCACGCGCGGATCGAGACGCTGCAGAAAGCCGGAAGCCGCGGCCATGTCTTCCGCGAAGAGGGCTTGCTCTGTGACGTCCAGCAATCCGCGCGCGGTCTTTTCGACGAAGCCCTTGCGCCGTCGGCCCGGCCGGGCGGCCGGAAGCAGCGCCAGCAGCCAATTCAGCAACGGCGCTACCACGATGATGAGTCCCACTCCCACCATCGCCGAAACTAAATACCCGAACGATGCGCCGCGCACAAAGGATGGCGCGTAACGCGAAAGCGGCGCGGTCCATATCGACGAAAGCCGCTCCAGACCGCGCGGCGCTGCGGGCGGCGGCGCCTGGTTGCGGGACGCCGTCGCGATCTCCCGCCGCACCTGCGGGTCGGCAAAATCCCGCGCGCTCCATTCACCCCAGGCGCTGCCCACGGCCAGAATGCCGAGCGGGGTCAGAATCAGAAGCGCCGCCAGCGCCAGCCATAATTTGCGCGCGGTGGGCAGACGTCTGTCGCGGCCCGCCGGCCGCACCAATTCGTCCGACGGCGGGGCATCCGGCGCGGTCGCGCGCAAAAGCCCGGGATCGGTGCGCTGCAGGTAGGCCACCATGCCCGAAGAAATTACCAGCTCCGCGAGTCCCGCCAGCGTCAGATGTCCCAGCATCATGGCGGGAATTGCGATGCGCAGCGGGTACGGCGCATAAAGCGGCGCGCCGGAGGTGTCGCGAAACAGCAGCGGCTGAATGCCGAACTCGATGGCCGCGCACAATGCCGCGACATTGATCGCCGTGTACCCGGCCAGTCCGGCGGCCGCCACGCGGCGTGCCGAGCCGAGCGCCGCCCGCCACGCGACCAATCGATAAGTGCCATAGCCCACCAGCGACCCGACAATCGCCATATTGAAGCAGTTCGCGCCGATGGCCGTGATGCCTCCGTCGCCGAAGAACACGGCCTGAATCGTCAGCGCGATCGAGATGGCCAGGATGGAAGCCCACGGGCCCAGGACAATGGCGGCCACGCCCATGCCAACCGCGTGGCCGGTGGTGCCTCCGGGCAGCGGCAGGTTGAACATCATAATCACGAATGAGAACGCGGCGAATAGCGAAATCAGCGGGATCAGCCGCGCGTGCAAGGCGGATTTCACGCGCCGCAAGGCGACATACCAGAATGGCGCGGCGGCGGCGGCCAGAGTCGCGCACGTCGAGGGACTGAGGTAGCCATCCGGAATGTGCATCGCGAAAGGCAGCATAGCACGAATGTAATGATCGTGCGATGGCCATTGGAGGGCGGCCAATCCTGGCCGCAGCCGCCTTTTAGGCGGCCAGAGCCGGCTGAAAGCCGGCTGCGGGCATAATTGCCCGCCCTCCCACTCAATTCGCTTTATTGGTCAACGCAAAGCCCGGATTGGTGCTAACGGTTCCCGCCTTCGCCGTGACTGTATAGCCCCCTGCCGTGCCATTAGCCGTAAACGTTCCCGCGGTAGCCACGCCTGCACTGTTAGTGGTAGCCGTATTCACGCCGCCCGCAAACGTCCCGCTGGCGCCGCTGGCCGGCGCGTTGAACGTAACCGTAGCGCCGGATACCAGGTTGCCGTAGGTGTCCTTTACCGTCGCCGCCAGATCCGTGGCGAAGGCCGTATTGACGGTCGCGCTCTGCGGCGTACCGGCGGTCGCCGCAATGGAAGCCGGCGACCCCGCCGCGTTGGTCAATTCAAAGCCTGGGCTGGTGGTGAACGTTCCAACCTTGGCCGTGACTGTGTAAGTGCCCGCGGTGGTATTGGCCGTAAACACCGCGGCGGTTGCCACACCGGCGGCGTTAGTGGTAGCCGTATTCACGCCGCCCGCAAACGTCCCGCTGGCGCCGCCCGCCGGAGCGGTGAAGGTCACCGTCGCGCCAGCCACCGGGTTGCCATAGGTGTCTTTCACCGTCGCCGCCAGTTGCGTGGCGAAGGCCGTGTTGACGGTCGCCGTCTGCGGCGTGCCGGCAGTAGCCGTGATGGAAGCCGGCGGTCCGGATTTATTGGTCAATGCAAAGCCCGGGCTGGTGGTGAGGGCATCTCCCGTGGCGGTCACCGTGTATTTGCCCGATTTCGTATTAGCCGTAAATACTTGCGAACTCGCTACCCCCGCGCTATTGGTAATGGCGGTGTTACCCGAACAGGCGAAGCTCCCGCTCGCCCCGCTGGTAGGAGCCGTGAACGTCACCAGCACGCCGGACACGGGGTCGCCCGAGGAGTCCTTTACGGTGGCCACCAAAGGTTCGGCGAACGGCTTGGCGACAGTGGCGCTCTGCGGTGTACCACTGGTCGTTTTGATAGTCGCCGGCACGTGCGGGTCGGTGACCGTGAGGGTCATTGGCACTGTCATCGCCATGGAATTGCCGGAATACTGGAAGTAGACAGCCTCTCCGGCGTAGATACCCGCCGGCAACGTGGATGCGCTAACATTCGCCGTGATTGTGGTAGGCGTGCCGTATACGCCTGTCGAGGGGTTGACCGACAGCCAATTGCCTTCGCTCGCTACGTTGATCGTATAAGCGCTAAATGCGGCGCCGGTACTTGCCAAAATAAAGGTCTTCGACGTTGGATTCGATCCACCGAGTGTCATGCTGAAATTCAAAGGGCTTACCGGGCTGAAAACGCTGGCCCCGACTGTGACGGTTATAGGAACACTGACATTGCCGCCCGTGGATTGGAACAACAACTGGCCGTTGAAACTCCCAGCCACCAGGCCGCTCCCGGGCAGGGCTGAATTCACCACTCCGATAGTGACATTGGACGGCGCCGTCCCGCTATGCGCACTCACCGTCAGCCAGGCGCCGCCATCGGCCGTAGTGGGCGTCACACTCCAATGCAGCACCCCCCACCCGGCGGCCCGGATCTGCACCGTCTGGGACGGCGGATTCGTTATGCTGGGCACGAAGGAAAAACCGATTTGACCCGGAAGGTCGTCGAACAATGCGCCGCAGGATGCAACGGTCAAAGTCACCGGCACCGTGATCGACATGGTGTTCCCCGAGTATTCAAAGAACGTAATTTCCCCGGTATAAGTTCCCGCCGCCAAGCCGGCGCCGTTTACACTGGCGGCATAATTCGCGGGCGTGCCGTAGACGCCCGAAGTTATGTTGAGAGTGAGCCAATTGCCGCCCTTGGCGGTAGCCACGGCCGTATTGTAAAAGCTAAAAACGGAGCCGGTGCTTAAGATAGGCACCACTTGCGGCAGCGGATTCGCCCCGCCGGCCAACATATTGAAGCTTAGTGGATTCACCTGGCTGAAGACGTTCGGCCCGACTTGCACGCACACCGGGACAGCCGCGGTGTCTCCAGCTGTCACAAATAGCACCTGGCCGCAGAAAGTGCCCGCTACGAGTCCCTGGCCGGGCAGCTTCGAAGTTGTGACTCCGACGCTGACCGCCGTAGGCGCGGTTCCGCTGGCAGGCGACAGCGTGAGCCAGGCGCCGCCGTCCGCGGTGCTGGTCGATCCGGTCCATTTCAATGTTCCGGTTCCCGCGTTTCTGATCTGCAGGGGCTGCGCGGGCGGCGTGCCGCCTGGCTTAAGCGAGAACGTCAATTGGCCGGGCAGGCTATCGAAGTAAGAGGTGTCCGCGATCGCCGCCACCGTTAGAGTCACCGGCACCGTGATGGCCATGGTGTTCGAGGAGTATTCGGCAAATACGACTTCCCCTGTATAAGTTCCAGCCGCCAGCGTGGCGCCACTTACGCCAACTACATACGCCCCAGGAGTGCCGTACACGCCCGAAGAGGGAGCGATCGTCAGCCAACTGCCGCCGGTAGCGGTAGACAGCGACGTAATGTAGAAACTGAACGTGGAGCCCGTGCTTGCGATGGTCACCACCTGCGGCAGTGGATTGGAGCCGCCCACCGTCATGTTGAAGTCGATAGGATTCACCTGTACAAACACATTGGGACCTACTACGGCGCACACGGGAACCGTACCCGTGTCACCCGCCGTCTGTAACAAGACCTGGCCGCAGTAAGTGCCCGCAATCAGTCCCTGGCCCGGTAGGTTCGCACTCATGATCGACACGGTCACCGTCGCCGGCGCCGTTCCAGTGGCGGGCGTTGCAGTCAGCCAGGCGCCGCCGTCCGCGGTGCTCGTCGATGTTGTGAAACTCAGAGCCCCGCCGCCGCCGTTGCGAACCTGCACGGTTTGCGGTGGCGGCGTCCCCCCCGGTATCAGGAAGAAGCTCAACTGGCCGGGCAGGTTGTCGAAGAAAGTGCTGCCTGGCGCCGCGACGGTCAAGGTTACCGGTACCACCAGCGCCTGCGTGTTCGAGGAGTATTCGAAGAAAACGATTTCTCCGGTATAGGTCCCGGCGGACAGCGTGGAGGCGCTCACGCTCACGTCATAGGCCGCGGGAGTGCCGTAGACGCCCGAAGATGGACTGATCTGCAGCCAGTTGCCGCCGGTGCCGGTGGATACCGCCTCCAAATAAATGCTGAAAGAGGAACCGTTGCTGGCCATGGTCAATACTTGCGGCAGCGGATTCGCGCCGCCCTCCGGCATGGTGAAGTCGATCGGGTTCACCTGCCGGAACACATTATTCCCCACCACGACGCATACCGGGACCGTGCCCGTGTCACCCGTCGCCTCAAATAACAATTGGCCGCAGTAAGTCCCCGCAATGAGCCCCTCGCCGGGAAGGGATTGAGGCGTGATCGTCGCCGTCACGATCGAAGGCGCCGCGCCGCTGGCAGGCGACAAAGCCAGCCATTTCCCGCCGTCGGCGGTGCTTGCCGCGCCGGTCCAATGCAACGTCCCCGTTCCGCCATTGCGGATTTCGAGCTCTTGGGCGGGCAAGCTGCCGCCCGGAGTCATGAAGTAACTCAACTCACCGGGGAGATTGTCGAAAAATGTGGCGCCCGGCTCCGCGATGGTTAAAGTCACCGGGATCGTGATCCACAAGTTATTCGAAGAGTATTCGAAAATCATCACTTCACCGGTATAGGTGCCGGCCGCCAGGGTCGAGGCGCTCACGCTGATGGCCACGGCCGCGGGCGTGGAGTAAACGCCAGACGAAGGATTGATCTTTAGCCAACTGCCGCCGTTGCCGGTGGCCACCATCGCAAAATAGAAATTGAAAGTAGTGCCCGTACTCGGGATGGGCAGCACCTGCTGGGGCGGATTATCTCCCGCGAAAGGCATGGTGAAGCTGATCGGATTCACCTGGCCGAAAACATTGGCTCCTACCGTTACGCTCACGGGAACGGTGATGCTGCAGCCGGTCGCTGTGAACTTAAGCTGGCCGACAAACGTGCCCGCCAGCGCTCCCCCGCCGGGCAAAGATGCGGGCGTTAAACTCACCGTAACCAGCGAGGGCGCGGTCCCCGCCGTGGCGGACACGCCCAGCCAATTCCCGCCATCTGCCGTGCTCACCGTCCCGCTCCAGTTCAACGTCCCGGGTCCCCCGTTCCGGATCTGTACGATCTGGGATGGCGGTTTGCCGCCGGGTACCATGGAGAAACTGACCTGGCCGGATGTATCGTCGAAGAAAGCCGCTCCCGCCGGCGTAATCGTCAGACTCACCGGCACGGTCATGTTGGGGGTCCCGGCGGAATACTCTGCAAATACGATCTGCCCGCTATAGGTGCCCGCGGCCAGCGAAACGGAGGGATTTACGCTGACGATCACGGCCGCGGGCGTGGAATATACTCCGGAGGAAGGCGTAAGCTGCAACCAGGAGCCGCCCGTTGAGGTCGTTGCCGTGGATGTGAAGCTGAAATTAGTTCCGGTACTGGCGATCGCCACCGTCTGCGGCAGAGGGTTCGCGCCGCCGAAGGTCTTGGTGAAAGACAGCGCCGGCACCTTGGCAAAGGTCTGCGCGTTGGCACAAGGGATGGAAACGGCTATCGGCAAAGCCAATAGCAAACTGGCGGGCAAAGCCCCCCAGGCTTTTCCAAATAATCGTTTAGACGGCATAATCCCTCCCAGGTGTAGAACGTCCATTACTTGCCCGCGTACCTCTTCCGGTGATAGCATGCCGAAAGAGCCGGTTCTGCACGGTAGGATGCCTCAGGGCAGTGGACCTACTACGCATTGCGCAAACGCGCCGGAAAAACCGTCATGCGCTTTCGAAATACTGGAACGGCACACGGATTTAATCCCGGCGAACTGGGCGCTACTCCGGAGGCGAGGCGTGCGCTCGATCACCTGTTCAGCCTGACCTATGAGGAGCTCCGCCGCCTGGCCTCCACCGTGAAACGCCGCGACCCGAACGCCACCCTTAGCCCCACCACGCTGGTTCACGAAGCCTGGCTGAAGATGGCGAATTCACCGCATCTGGCCGATACCTCCCGCCTGCACTTCAAACGCATCGCCGCGCGCGCCATGCGGCAACTCCTGGTGGAGGCGGCCCGCCGCCGGCATGCCCACAAGCGCGGCGGAGGCGAGGGCGTCTTGCTGGTGGTCTTCGACGAATCGCTGGACGAAGCCGCCTCGTGCGGAAACGACCTGCTGGCGCTCGATACCGCGCTGGACGACTTGGCTCGCATGAGCCCCCGCCAAGCCATGCTGGTGGAAAGCCGTTTCTTCGGGGGCCTGGACGTCAGCGAAACCGCTGAGCTGCTGGAGGTGTCGGAGGCCACCGTTCTACGCGATTGGCGCTCGGCCAAAGCGTGGCTGGCAAATGAACTGCGGCGCGCGGGTTAACGTGTCTTAGTGGGCAGGCTCGCAGCCTGCGCGGGCCTCGTAGGCCCGCTCTTAGCGATGGACGCGAAAGTAGCAAACATGGACAGCGCGCGTTGGGATCGCATCCAAACGTTGTTTCACGAAGCGGCGGACCTTCCCGAACGCGAACGCGACCACTTCCTCCAGGACGCCTGCCAAGGCGACGAGCCGCTCATGGCCAACGTGCTGGCCATGCTGCGGGAGGATTCCCGGGGCGCTTCGCTGCTGGATCGCGACGTCGCCAACCTCGCGCAGCGTATCATCGGTAATGGTACCCTTCCCGCGGCTCCCGCCGCCAACTTCGGCCCGTACCGTATTGTGAAACCGCTCGGCGAGGGCGGCATGGGCGTGGTATATCTCGCCGCGCGCGACGACCTCGGCAGTCTGGCCGCCATCAAGATCCTGCGCGACGCCTGGCTCTCGCCCGCCCGCCGCGAGCGCTTCCTTAGCGAGCAGCGTACCCTCGCGCAATTGAATCATCCGTCCATCGCGCGGATCTACGACGCCGATACCCTGGCCGACGGAACTCCGTGGTTCGTTATGGAGTATGTCGATGGGCTCCCGCTCACAGAGTACTGCCGGCGGCGCCAGTCGTCCATCCCAGAGCGGCTGCGCTCGTTTCGCTCCGTCTGCGAGGCCGTGCAACACGCGCATCAGCATGCCATCATCCACCGCGACCTGAAGCCGTCCAACATCCTGGTGAAGCCCGATGGAACCGTCCGGCTGCTCGATTTTGGCATCGCCAAACACCTCGGCGGCCTGGACCAGCCTGTGGATCGGACGCTCACGGGCTTGAGCCTGATGACGCCCGCTTACGCCGCGCCCGAGCAGGTCCGCAATGGCCCGGTGGGAGTCTACACCGACGTTTACTCGCTGGGAGTGATCCTCTATGAATTGCTGGCCGGCCGCCTTCCATTCGACCTCTCCAATCGGACGCCCGCGGAAGCCGCTTCCGTAATCGTAGAAGGTCAACCCCATAAGCCGTCAGCGGGTGCCCAAGCGGCGGCGAGTAAGACGGCTTGGGCCGACCTCGACGTGCTGTGCCTCACGGCCATGCACAAAGACCCCGAGCGGCGTTACCGGTCCGTCGAGGCGCTGATCCGGGATATCGACCATTACTTGAACGGCGAACCGCTGGAAGCTCGGCCGGACAGCCTGCGCTACCGATTGGGTAAATTCGAACGCCGCAACCGCCGCGCCCTAACCGTCGCGGCTGTGGTGCTCACCGCCATTCTCGCGCTGGTGGCCGTCTTCACCTTAAGGCTGGCGGCGGCGCGCACCCGCACCCTGGCCGAGGCGGCCCGCACACAACGTATCCAGCGCTTCATGCTCAACTTATTCGGCGATCAAACCGCCGGGCCCGCGGACGATCTGCGCGTCGTGACGCTGCTCGACCGCGGCGTCGAAGAGGCGCGCATTCTCGATCGTGAGCCCGCCGTGCAGGCTGAGCTCTATCAGACCCTGGGAGGGCTCTACCAGCAATTGGGAAAGCTGGACCGCGCCGACGCGCTGCTCGCTTCCGCCCTCGACCGGCGCAGGGCGATTTATGGCCGCGAACATCCTGAAGTGGCGGAGAGCTTGATCGCACTCGGTCTGCTGCGCATCCGCCAGGCACGGCTCGATGAAGCCGAACGGCTGGTCCGCGAAGGGTTTGATATGAGCCGCCGGCTACTGCCCGCAAACGACCCGGCGGTGGCCAAGGCCACATCCGCCTTGGGTAAAGTGCTGGAACACCGCGGCCGGTATTCGCAAGCCATCACGGTGCTTGAGGAAGCCATCCGGCTGCAATCCGCGCACGGCGCAGCGGCTCCGGATCTGGCGGAGAGCCTGACCGAATTGGCCAACACTCAGTTCTACCTCGGCCACTACGATATTTCGGATTCCTTGAATCGCCGGCTCCTGGCCATGCACCGCCAGATGTACGGCGGCCGCCACCCGCTGGTCGCCGACGATTTGATCAACCTCAGCGCCATCCAGTACAACCTCGGGCATTACCCCGAGGCCGAGGCGTTCGCGCGGCAGGCGCTCGATATCTACCAATCGTGGTATGGCAAGGATCATCCCGAGGTTGCCTCCAGCCTGACGTTTCTGGGACAGGCGCTCGGGCGCGAAGAGCGCTATAACGAAGCGGAAGAAGCGCTGCGGCGTGCGCTGGCGATTCAGGAGCGCGTTTATGGGCCGGTGCACACCCAGGTCGCCCTGGCGCTAAACGAATTGGCCAACGTGGAGATGAAGCGTGGAAAGCTGGATGAGGCGGAGGCGCGCTTCCGCCGCGCGGTGGATATCTACCGAACGGTGAATGGCGACCGCCACTATTCGGTCGCCATCGCCTTGAGCAACTTGGGCGGCGTCTATCTGGAAAGGAAGCAGTACGCGCGCGCCGAGCAGTTACTCCGGGAAGTGATCGTGCGCTTCACCGAAGCGCTCTCCGCCAATCACCTGAACACCGGTGTCGCGCAGCTTAGGCTGGGACGCACTCTTTTGCGCGAGCATCGCTACGGCGAGGCGGAAACGCACCTTCTGGCGGGATATGACATCATCGCCAGGCAGACCAGCCCCTCGATCGGTTGGCTGCGGACCGCCCGCCAGGATCTTATCGCGCTGTACGATGAGACGGGCCATCCGGAAAAAGCCGCGCCGTATCGCCAGTGACCCTGTGGGGCAGACCTCCAGGTCTGCGCGGGTCCTCCAGGACCCGCTCTCCGGAGGCCGACGTGGATGTCGGCCGCAGGACTCTGGAGAAACTTCCGCCAACCGTTTGATAAAGCCGGGATTTGTTATGCTGCGTTTTTGCCAACCTGTCGATTCGAGAAGTGCGGGGCTAAAGCCCCGCGCGGGAGATTGGCCTTTTAGTGGGGCAGGCCTCCAGGCCTGCGCGGGTTCTCCAGAACCCGCTCCTCGGCGAGCGTAGCTCGCCTTTGCGGGGCTAAAGCCCCGCGCGGGATAAATCCCGCCCCCCCAAGGCTTTGGGTTTCTGCCCTTGGTGACGGCCCCCGGCCGTCCGTGCTGGAGTCCTGCCCCACGCGGCATCGCCTCACCGGCTGAAGCCTGTGCGACCCCGTGCCACCGCGCGCCATCGCGACCCTTCCGCGGCGAACTTCTCCGGTGGCGAATCCAAGATCGCCTGCATCTGGTCCAGAAAGTGCGCCTCGGAAAACTGCTCCGCCCATTGCTGCAGCTCGCGCGGGCGGACCTGCCGTTCCATACGCTCGAAGCGGTCGAGCGCCTCGATCAAGTGGGCTTCGTCCGGCTCCTCGAAAAAGACTCCGCCGAACGGATCGGCCGTGGGCACGCTTTCGAGCGACCCGCCGCGCCCCAGGGCCACCACCGGCTTGCCGCTAGCCAGAGCCTCGACCGGGGCCATCCCGAAATCCTCCTCGCCCGGTACGATCAGCGCGCGGGAACGGGCCAGCAGATCGCGCAATTCCTCATCCGGCACGCGTCCGCAAAACTCGACACACGGCGCGGCCATGCGTTTCAGATGCTTGAACTCCGGTCCATCGCCCGCCACGCGCAAACGGCGGCCCAGCCCGGAGAACGCGCGCACGGTCACATCCACGCGCTTATACGCTACCAGTTCGGACACCACCAAATAGTAATCCTCCGGCTCGCGCCAATAGAAGCTATCCACGGCCACCGGCGGATGCACCACGCGCGCATCCCGCCGCCAGGCTTTTTGGATGCGGCGGCGGACATTGCCGCTGTTGGCGACGAATTCATCCACGCGCGCGGCGGAGGCGTAGTCCCAAAGCCGCAGATAGTTGCTTACCGGCGCAAACACGGCGCGCTGCCACGCCGGCAGCCACTCGTTGGCATAAGCGGGATACAGGTCCCAGATGTAACGCATGGGGGTATGGCAGTAACAAATGTGCCGCGTGTCGGACGACGTAAGCACGCCTTTGGCGGGGCCCGATTCGCTGCTGACCACCAGATCGTAGCCGCGTAAATCGAACTGCTCGAGCGCCAGCGGCATCAGCGGAAGCAGTTGGCGGTAATACCGGCGCAGAGGATTGAGGAAAGACGCCGTGACGTTGTGCCGTCGGATTTCCGGGCTGACGGCGCGCGGATCGTAGAACAGTGTAAAAATATCGGCATCCGGTAAAAGCCTGCAAAGGGATTCCAGCACCTTTTCGCCGCCGCGCCAGTTCAACAGCCAATAATGTACGATTGCGGTCCGCATCCCCATTCAGCATAACCGTTTCCGCCCCGCGCGGCGTAGTCCACGGGCATGTTTTTACTCTTCTTACCGGAGCGCGTATGCTATTACTCGAATAGATGCCCGCAACCAACGCCGTCGAGGCCAGAGTCAACGACCCCTTGCTGTATCGGACGCCGCTGCCCTTTGTGGGCCGCTACTATCCATACGGATTTCCGGTGGAAATCGCCAGCGACACGCGGGAAGTGCTGGACGCCGCACAGGAGAGTTTTGGCGCTTACGGGCCGCGTTTCGACCGGCCGCCCCTGCGCGTGCACGTGATGGTTGGCGGCGGCAGCGGCGGATTGCCGCCCGCGCCTGTCCTGCGCGGCCAGCGGCACCTGATCCTGTGGGTGTCGGACCAGGAGAATTTCGGTGTCATAGACCGGCGCGCGCGCTTCGGATATTCCTGCGTGACGCGCGCCACCGTGGCGGACCGGGTTTTCTTTCGCTGGCACTTTCTGGAGGCGTTAGTTTACATGCTGCTGGAGCTGAACTATCTGACCTCGCTGCACGCCGCCTGCGTGGCCTGGGACGGCGCCGGTGTACTGCTTTGCGGCGAATCCGGCGTGGGCAAGAGCACGCTGACCTACGCCTGCGCGCGGCGGGGGTGGACATACGTCTCCGACGATGCCAGCAGCGTCATATGGGATGGCGGACGCACCGTGATCGGCGAGCCGCATCGGTTCCGGTTTCGCGCTCAGGCGCCCGACCTGTTTCCGGAGTTGCGTGGGCGCACCGTGGGCCACGAAATGGACCGAAAACCCACTATCGAGGTGCGCACCGCCGATCTGCCGATTCGTACGGACCCGGAATGCCGCGTAGAGTACATTGCGTTCCTGGACCGCCGCCCGGGCATCCGCGCGGGAATGACTCGAATCGAAAGTGCGGACACGCTGGAGCGCCTGCAGCGAGACATGCCCGCGTTCGATCCGGAGCTGGACGCGCGGCGCAGGGAAGTAGTCGAGTCGATGGCCGAAGCGCCGGCCTTTGAACTGCACTACTCCGATTATGAGGAAGCCGCGCTCCTGCTGGAGCAAGTCGTGCGGGACGGCGCGGCATGATTGTCCAGCAGGCCGGCGTGGACGCCGGCCGCAGGACTGGAGTCCTGCCCCACCATGCGGCGATTCGGTACCATTTCTAGGTGACTCCACGAGTTCCGCGCGCGGTGTCGTCGGTGATGGCGGCGCTGCAGTTCAAACGGGGGGTGGACTTAAGCCCGCGCGGGGCTTTAGCCCCGCCTCCCTGGCCCGCGGTGCTGGACTTCTGCGACCGCTCCTCGCTAACCCTGTTGTACGGCGCGGTGGCCGCCGAATCCCTGCCGGATTTTGTGCGCGAACGTATCGCCGTGAACCTGACCGAGAATACGGAGCGCGTCCGGCGCGTACGCGCCCTACAGGACCAGGTGACGGAGTGGCTGGGGGCGGCCGGCATCCAATTCATCTTCCTGAAGGGCACCACACAATCGCCCCATTTTGTTTCGGACCCGCGGCTGCGGCCGCAAGGCGATGTGGATTTGTTTTGCCCGCCGGATGACGCGCGGCGCGCCTGGAATCTGCTGATCGAGCGCGGCTACGAGCCGGTGGAAAAGCCCGGCGATCACGCGACCGATCATCTGCCGGCCCTGGTCCGCAAGACCGGATGGGAATGGCGCGGTGGGAGCCATTTCGATCCGGAAATCCCGCTGGCGATCGAAGTGCATCTCCAGTTTTGGGACGAGCGCACGGAGCGGTTGCGCGCGCCCGGCGTGGAAGAATTCTGGGCGCGGCGCATTGGGCAAGCCCTGGACACGCCGGACGCGCTGGCATACACCACAATGCACATGCTGCGGCACCTGCTGCGCGGCAGCGCGCGGGCGTGCCATGTCTACGAGATCGCCTGGTTTCTGGAGCACCACGCCGGCGATGCGCCATTCTGGAATCGCTGGCGGGAATTGCACGCGCCCGAATTGCGGCGCCTCGAAGCCATCGCGTTTCGACTGGCCCGCGAGTGGTACGGCTGCGCGTTGGGGCTGGTGGCGGAAGAGGAAGTGGCCGCACTGCCGGCGCGGGTCGGGGAATGGTTCGAGGTATTCGCGTTCTCGCCGCTCGAGTCGGAGTTTCATCCCAATAAAGACGAACTGTGGCTGCACCTGGCGCTGCTCGATTCCGCGCGCGACAAACTGGCGGTGGTGCGGCGGCGGCTGCTGCCTCCGCTGCCGGGTCCGGTGGATGCGGTCTGCATCCCGAAAGATCAGCTTACGCTCGGCCGCCGCTTGCTGAAGTACGCGCGCACGGCGCGGTTTCTGGCCGGGCGAGCGGTGTTTCACACGCGCGCGCTGGCCGCGTTGCTGCGCAGCGGCGCGCGCTGGCGGATGCGCTCCGGCGGCCTGAGCGGCGGCTACTGGCTCTTTCTGAGCGCCAGCTCGTTCTTCGTGCTGGGCATGTTCATCTACGTGCTGCTCTACAACCTGTACCTGCTCGACCTGGGCTTCCGCGAGGACTTTGTAGGACAGGTGAACAGCGCCACGACAGCGGGCATGGTGGCCGCCATTCTGCCGGCGGCGGCCCTGGCGCGGCGCTGGGGATTGGGCAAGATGCTGTTCGTGTCGTTTGCGTCGGTGGGCGCGATCTCGGCGCTGCGCGTCATGGTGACGAGCCGCGCGCCGCTGCTGGCGCTGGCGCTGGCCAGCGGTGTGGCATTCTCGCTGTATGTCGTCTCGCTGGCGCCCGCTATCGCGCGGCTAACCAGCGATAAGACTCGGTCCATGGGCTTCAGCATCTCGACGTCCAGCTCCATCGCCTTGGGAATCTTCGGTAGCTGGTTGGGAGGACATCTGCCTGGTTGGATGGGAGGCAAGCGGCCCGCCATGCTGGCCGGATGCGCGCTCGCGGCGCTGGCGCTGTGGCCCTCGGCGCGGCTGCGCATCGCGCCGGCGCCGGCCGAAGGGGCCAAGCTGTATCCGCGCAATCGTTTCGTGGCGCGGTTCCTGAGCGTTTGGGCGCTCTGGAACCTGGCAACGGGATCGTTCAATCCGTTCTTCACCACCTTCTTCGCGCGCCTGCATACGCCGGTGGAGCGTATCGGGTTGATCATGTCCGGCTCGCAACTGTCGCAGGTGGTGGCGCTGATGCTGGCGCCCTTTGTGCTGCGAAAGATCGGCTTGGTCACCGGCACGGCCGCCATGCTGATGGCCACCGCGCTGGCGATGGGCGGTCTGGCCGCCGGTCCCACGGGCTGGGCGGCGGCGGCGGTGTTCATGACCTACACATCCTGCCAGTGGATGACCGACCCGGGCGTGAACACGCTGCTGATGGATCGCGTGCGCGAGCAGGAACGCACCGGCGCAGCCGCGCTGATGATGCTGGTGTCGTTCGCCGCGCAGTTAGTGGCGTCGCTCGCGGGTGGCGCGGCGATTGCGAAGTTCGGATACTCCGCGATGTTGGGCTGCGCGGCCGGGTTGGCGGCGGTGGCGGCGGTGGCGTTCCGGGCGTTGCCGGCGGGTGGGGCGGTAGTAGCGGATACCGCTAGTGAGCCGGCGTTGGTGGGGGCGCAGGTGGCCGATAGCGGCCGGAATCAGGCAGGCTGACCGATGGGTGCCTGCTCAGACCGCGAGAGTCTGCCGTAGTTGCCGATCGGATCGATCCCGGTAGCGCACTGGAAGTGGCTAGCGCTCTCGGCCGCGTTCCCGAGGACAGCATACGCGTGACCGGCACAGAAGTGCAGCCTGGCGAGGATCGGTTTCGCGGTTTCGCCGCAAAGCGCGAACGCTTCGTGCAGCGTACTCTCGACCTCTGCCGGATGGCCCGAATTCTTGGCCAGGGCCCAGGCGAGAAATCCGAGCGACTCACTCAAGTTGTAGTTATGATCCTGTTTTCCCAACTTTCCCGCCCCTACCTTTTGAGCACGGTCGGCCGCCACAGCCGTTCGCGCGGCGTCCAGAGCCGCCGCATCCTGCACACCGCGCCGCAGCAGCAATTCCGCCATCGCGCGATGGGCGCCCCCGCGGCTGGGAGATTCCGCAATGCATTCCCGGAAACAGGCAGCCGCCTCGTCCCAGTTCCCCCGCTCCATGAGCACCAACCCAAGTTGGTCGCGGCAGATAGTCTTCAGCGCGGGATTAGTCTCCTTCTCCAAACTGCGGCGAATGGCGTGCTCGGCTTCTTCGAGGCGCCCGAGTTCAAAGCAGGCGACGCCATGCAGGAACAAGTAATACGGCGGCTTGGATCCGTAGATTCTGAATCCCTCGACGATCTGCAATTGGGCCTGATAGTCGCCACGGCGGTAGGCGGCGAGCTGCGCCCTGAGGATGCCGAGCTTTCGCACGACCCGCCGCACCGCAAGAGCGCAGAAAGCGAGGAATAGGATTACAGGCAGCCACAGGAACGCCATAGGTTAGTCTCCAGGGACCTCCACCAGCTCGTCCATCAACGCAGCCTTCGCCGCGCGCGCGGCGGCAACTTTAGGATGCCCCTCGCCCCATTCGCGCGCGGATGTCTGCTCCGCCCTGGTGTACATTTCCATAGCTTCCGCGCGGTGTCCCGTGCGGGCTTCAGCCAGCGCCAGGCGCATTTGCAGATGACCCAGATCGATGTTATCCGGACGCGTCGCCGACTTTTCCCAAGACTCCACTTTTTCCCTGTAGAGCCGCCTGGCATCCTCATACTGCTCACGGCAGAAGTGCAAGTCCGGCAGGCTCCACGAAGTGACCCGATGCTTAGCGGGATTCTTGCCCTGGCGCGCCATCTGCTCGTGCACCACCTGTGTTTCGAGGACGATGGCACGGTTGATCGCCTCTTCGGCCTCATCCCTTCGCCCTTGGCGGATTAACGAGTCGCCCAATCGCTGGAGGTCGAAGATCATCCCGGCGAGATTTCCGATTTGCTCTTCACCTTGCATCGCCATGCGGTAGTGCCGCTTGGCTTCGGGATGCCTGTCTTCATCGGCGCAGAGATCGCCCCACACGAGATAGGCCGGTTTCATTTCCGGATAACATCCGGCAGCCCGCGTGTGCGAGAAGCCGCGCTGGAGCAGATCTTCGGCCTCGCGCATCCGGCCCTGCCGGTACAGCGCGGTGGCCCATTGGATCTCGATCTTCGCTTCTATTTGAGATTTGTGGGGTTCTTTCAGCCTGCCCGCCGCCGCATGGCTTTCCCGGCAGCACCTTACGGCGGCGGCGAAATCTTTCCGGTCACACGCGCGCTGTGCGGCTAAACTCAAAGCCACCACGCGGCGCATCGGCCTTCGAACGAAGACCAGGTAGAAAACCAGGATTGCGGCAATAGCGGCGCCAATCCACAGCATGGTTCGAGTATATAGGCCAAGCGGCGGCGGCGAAGCTCAGCTTTAGTTAACTTCCCTCGGCAGTGCCGCTTCGATGGCCTCGATCATCTGCGCGCGATACCGCTCCAGGCTGAATTCGGTGCGGGCCTTGGCGCGAGCTTTTTCGGCTGCCTGGCGCAGGCGGATCGGCGATTCGATCGCGTCGAGCATGGCGAGCGCCAACGCCTCGGGCGAACGCTCTTCCACGAGGAAACCCGTCACGCCGTGCTCAATAAGCTCCGGGATGCCGCCGGAAGCGAAGGCGAGGACGGGCACGCCGGCGGCGAAGGCTTCCAGAATCACGCGCGGCGTGGCGTCCACCGGTGTAGACGGAACCACCAAGAGGTCCAGCGTGGCGAACACGGACTCTACCTCCTCGGTCCAGCCGGCGAATTCCACGGGGAGGCCGGCGGCCAGGGCTTCCAGTGCCGCGCAGTATTGCATGGCCGCGGGGTCGGAAAACAGCGGCGCGCCGCAGATCAGAAAACGGCATTGCGGCGCGGCGTGGTGCAGGATGCGGGCGGCCTGCAGGAAATCCGCCTGGCCTTTTTCGGGCGAGATACGGCCGATCAAGCCAATGCGGAATTCTCCCGTTGGCGGGCGGCTGGGGAGCGAGATCCGGCGCACGCCGTTGTACACCACCCGGATGCCGCGATCTCCGGAGTAGGGCAGCAGCGGCGTTGCCACGAAGCGGCAGGCGGCCACCGTCGCGGCGCGCACGCGAGCGATCGAGCGTCCCGCCAGCCATCGGGCCGGCCCATCCAGCAGGCTGTGCGAATGAAACAGCACCGGCGGACTCTTGGGCGCGGCATTTGCCACAGCCAGCGCGGCCGCGGGGAGCAGGCGTGGGCCGTTCACATAAACCAGATTTGCGCCATACCGCCGCACGAGGCCGCGGATTTCGCCGGACAAGCGCGGCGCCTCGGCGGCGAAGCGCGCCATATCCGCCAGCGTTTTGGTACCGGAGGAATAAGGTCCGCAGCGGATGGGGTCCACGGTGGCGCCTAGCGCGGCGGTCCGCTCCGTGAGCTGGCCGTTGGCGGGCGCCGCCAGATGCACGTTCCAGCCGCGGGCGTGCATGGCGGGTATCTCATCCAACAGACATCGTTGCGCGCCGCCTAACTCGCCGAACTGGTCAAGCAGCAGTATGTTCATGGCGCACCGCCATCGCCAGCACCCAGAAGTACAGCGGCAGCACCCGCCAGTAAGTCAGCAAATCGCCTGTAAACATCTGCACCATCTGGCCGGCCCAAAACGCAAACATCCAACTGCCGAAGAAGCGGCGCCGCGGGTCGGGCGATGCCGCGGCACGCCGCGCGGAGCGCAACATTTGGAGGCTGAGCCATAACATCGCGCCCAGGCCCACGAGGCCGGTTTCCGCCAGCAGGCTGAGGTACATATTATCGGTGATCACGGTGCGCCCCAGGTATTGCGAGTAGGGCAGCGTCTTGTAGCCGATGCCGAACAGCGCGTGCCAGGGGTGCTGCGCCAGGAATCCGAAAACAGCGCGCCAGCTTGCCACGCGGCCGGAGAGCAGGCCTTCGGTCTCGGAGAACAGGTATTCGACGGTGGTAGAGACACGCATCAAGTATGCGCCTGTGAACGATGGCAGCAGGGTGCGCAGCGCCAAGGCGGCGGCCAGCGCGGCGCCCGCCAGCACCAGGAGAAACCGGCCCAATCGGATGCGGTTCCGGTTTAAATAGACCAGTACCGCGATGGCCACCAGGACATTCAGCAAAGACCCGCGCGAAAAGGAGAGCACCAAGGCGGCGGCGAACACCATCCCGCCCAGCAGCAGCCCGCGCCGTGAAACCGGAGTTTGCCCGCGCGGCCGGAGCAGGGCCGCCGCGATCATGGTGAGGAAGAATGCGCAAAAATTGCCCAGCGTGCTGGCTTCGTAAAACAGGCCTTGCGCGCGCCGGTAGACGCCGGAACGGAGCCAGATGAACTGCGCGCCATATCCCGCGGGCGCGGGGAACTGGAAATAGAAGTCGACGCAGGCGAACAGCGCGGACGCAACGGCGACCCAATAAAGCCAGCGCGTCTGGGCGAAGGCGTCCTGCGATTCGCGCGCGCCCGGGCCATGGGCCGCGTAAAAGAATACGTACACGGAAATGCCGAACAACAGCACGCGCATCAGGCTGCCCAGCCCCACGGCGGCGCCCGAATAGAGCATGGCTAGCGCGGAACTGCCAAGCAGGACCAGGAAGAATATGGCGAACGCGCGATTCAGCGGCGCGTGCGGCGCGCGCCAGGCGCCCAGATTGAATACGCCGGCCAGCAGGCCGAGGATGACGAAGACCAGCGCGGGATGCGGCCCGGAATTGCCCAAACCGAAGGGCAGCGGCGGCAGCAGCAGCGCCGCGGCGAAGAAGAGTGTCAGCCAACGGTCGCGCTTCAGGATGGCCCAGTAGGCGAATGGCACAACCGCCAGCGGCGCGGCCAGCGCCAGTGCCACGGCTGGTTTGGGTGCGAGCGCGATGGCCGCCGCATATCCGCCCGCCAGCGCCGGCGCGGCGATGCGCCACCGATGAGGTGTGCGGTCAATCATCGTGGGGCAGGCTCGCCGCCTGCGGCGGCCTCGCAGGCCGCCCTGTTGCGTTGTCGACAGTTTGCGGCTGGTCTACGCCGGCCCAGGCGAGCTTCGCTTCGCCGAAGAGCGGGCCTGCGAGGCCCGCGCAGGCTGCGAGCCTGCCCCACGAGATCAAACATCGGCGGTTCCGGTCGGGCGCAGGCTTTGGACAGGCCGCCCGGCTTGCCCCAGCGCGCGCTGCGTCCGATAGCTCAGTTCCAGCGTCAGATAGACGACCGGCACCACCAGCCCAAGCAATAGCGCCGCCAGCAAACGGAGCGCGATATTCGGCGACGACGGTTGCTCGGGCACGATTCCCGGATCGATGATCTTCAGCCGCTCGCTGCGGTACCCGCGATCCGAACGCACCTGGCTGAGCCGTGTCTCGACAGTGGCGTAAGCCTCCTGGCTGGCGGTTCGTTCGGCGTCCACGCGGTCGCGGTCCGCCACACGGCGCGCCAACAGTTCTTGCCTGGCGGTCAGGTCGCGATCGACTTGGACCAATTGCTTCCGCAAGGTATCGGCGCGTCCCCGGCTGGCGCCATCGCCCGGCTGGCCTTCGGAAGCATCCGCCTCGGCGCGCAACAGTTGCCGCTCCAGGCTGCTCTTCAGGTCGCCGCCGCTCTGAACGTCCTGTTGCAGGGTCTCGATGGGTTGTTGCGCGATGGTGCGGGTCCAGGCGGCTTCGCTGCGATCCAGACGCGCCTGCGCTTCCGCCTCCTGCTTCTCGATGGCCTGTGAAAGATCCTGGTCGGCTTCCTGGTCGACGGAGCGGCTCAGCTTGACAGTCTCCTCGCCCAGATACTGCGCCAGCGCTTGCGCGATTTTCGGATCGGTTAGTGTGACACCGATCTCCAGGATCTTGGTATCGCGCACCATGCCGGCTTTCAGGATGGCGGCTTTGAGCGATTCGACGGGCCGGTCGGGGAACCGCTGCCGCAACTGAAACCTCTCCAGCGCGCGCAGGAACAGGCTATCGCTGGAGGCGAAGTGTTCATAAGTCTTAAGCGACTCCAAATAGATGGGACTTACTCCCAAGGCGCTGCGGATATCTGTGCCGGCGGGCGGCTCGATGAGAATGCGGCACGTGGCCGTATACTGCTTGGCCCGCGTCAGGGTGACACCCATCGCCAAAACGACCGCAATCGCGCACGTGGCCGCGATGAATCGCCAGCGCGAGCCGAGGAAGCTCAGATAGCGATAAGTATTTACAGAATCCGCCGTGCTGGTGAGCATGCCTGTGAGATAGTGTAGCCTATATGGCCCTGCTGCTGGCCGTCGTCATGGGGTTAATTCCGCTGGCGATCGCGCCCGGATGTTTTTTTTACTTCGATGTTACACCTAAGGTCGTTTTGCTGCTGCTGGGGACGGCGGCGGCGGCCATCTGGTGGGCGGCGGCGGGTGGCGCGCAGGGGTTTTACCCCGGTTCGCGCGCGGCGCGCTGGTTTCTGGTGGCGCTGTGCGGCATGGCGGTGTCTCTGGCCGTATCCACGCTGGCTTCCGTAAATCCGGCGGTGTCGCTGGGGGGCGGCAACTGGCGCTATTGGGGATTGGTGACGCAACTGGCGGCGCTGGGCTTTGCCTACATGGTGGCGGCATGCTGCGCGGGTCGGCCCGGCAGGTTGCGTGTGATATTGCGGGGCATCGCGGTTAGCGGGCTGCTGGTGGCAGGCTACGGCATCGCGCAATATTTCGGATGGGATCCGCTGCTCGACGCGCGCGGTTACCACGTGGGGGAAGGGATATGGGCCATTGTGCGGCCCCCTGCCACGCTGGGCCATGCGGATTACTCCGCCAATTGGCTGCTGTTCGCGGTGTTCGCCGCGGCGGCGCTGGCAGTGTCGGAACCGGGGGATGGCTGGCGATGGCTGGCTTGGGCGGCGGTGGCGATTGGGGCGTTGGCTATGGTGTTGAGCGGCACGCGCGCGGCGATATTGGGGCTGGGGATTGGTGGCGGGTTCATGGGCGTCTTGGGCGTCCGGCGGGGAGTGGCGGCCAAGCAGGCGAAAGCCCCACCGGCACAGCATGGGTGGGGCAGGCGCTTTCGCCTGCCATTCTTGGCCTTAGCGATTGTTGTGGCCGGCGCGATGTTCTATCTCTCGCCGGCGGGAGCCATGTTGCGGGCGCGCGTCCACTGGGCGCTCCAGGAACCGGCGGGCGGGGCGCGCTTTTTGCTGTGGCGCGACAGCCTGCGCATGGCGGCCGCGCGTTGGCCGGCGGGCTACGGACCGGAGACCTTCATCTCCAGTTTCGCGCTTTATCAATCGGCGGACCTCAGCCGCGCCTATCCGGATTTCTATCACGAGTCGCCGCACAACATTCTGTTGGATGCGCTGGTAGCGCAGGGCGTGGCGGGGCCTGTGCTGCTGCTGGCGTTGGCTGCCAGCGGATTCGCGGCCGCCTGGACGTTGAAAGGGAATGCGGCCGCGGGTGCGCTCGGGGCGGGTCTGGCGGCCATAACCGTCAGCGAGCAATTCGCCTGCTTCACGCTGCCCACCGGGTTGGCATACTATGTCACCATCGCAATGCTGGTGTCGCTCAGCATTGGTACGGCCCTGCCACCATGGCCGCCCGGCCGGCGCTGGATGCGCATGGCTGCCGCGCTGCCTTGCGCCGCCATACTGATATTGTTCGGCGTGCGCTTGTGGATGGCCGAGACCGCGCTGGCCGCGGTGCGGCGCGCTCTGGACGCCAATCTGTTAGACGACGCCGCGGGCCGGTACGCGGCATACGAGCGTTGGCGCGGGCCCGGCCCCAGCGCGGATCTGTGGTATTCGCGGCGGCTGGCGCAGATTGCCGGGAGCGGCGCTGGACAGCTCATCCGGATGCAGGCGTTCCAACAGGCCGGTATAGCCGCGCAACGCGCCACGCACACCACGGAGGCCGCATTTAACGCTTATTACAACGTGGCCGCATTCTACGCCCGCGGGAACGACTTCGTGCGCACTGAACAGAGCCTGCGCGCCGCGATTTCCTACGCGCCAAACTGGTTCAAGACACACTGGATGCTGGCCCAGGTGCTGCAGGCCGCGGCGCGCCTGAAAGAGGCGGAAACGGAAGCCGCCACGGCCGTGGCCCTGGACGGCGGCAAACACCCGGAAGTTACACGTACGCTGGAACGCATTCGCGCCGCGCGCGTCGCCGCGCCCGTGGAACCGCCGCACAAGTAAAATCTTGCCTTTAAGCTTGGGTTCGAGTAAGTGGATCGCTTAAAATCGAATCGGAGGCAGTCATGCGATCGGTTGGGTTGGCTCTTGGATTGGCCATGATAGTATCCCTGGCGCGCGGTCAAGCGCCGGAGGTGAATGCGGGAGGCGTGGTCAACAATGGCAACTATTCCTCACAAGGGGTGGCGCCCGGTTCGATCGTGGCTATCTTCGGCACGAACCTGGCCAGTAAGGTGGCCGTCGGGGATACCATCCCGCTCTCCACCGAACTCGATACCGTCACATCTGTGACATTCAACGGAGTGCCGGCGGGGCTATACTTTGTCGCCACACAGCAGATCGATGCCCAGCTTCCGGTCGAGTCCCTGACGGGCACGGTGAACGTGGTGGTTACGACGAGCGCCGGAACGTCCGCGGCGCAAACGGTGAATGTCCTGCCCGCGGTGCCCGGCATCTTCACCGCCAACGCCAGCGGCTTAGGGCAAGCGATCGCCACCGACAACACCACCAATTTGATAGCCGCCGCAGCCGGCTCGATCGCGGGTATTACAACCAGCCCCATCTCGCTCAGTTCCGGACACGCCCTGATCGTTTGGTGCACGGGATTGGGGGCGGTCACGCCGTTCATTGCGGACAATGCGAACTCATTCAACCCCGATGGCACTTACACCCTGCGGAACACCGTCCTGAAGCCGACTGTGACGATCGGCGACGTGGAGGCGCAGTTCGTCTACTCGATCCTATCTCCGCAATATGTCAGCGAGTATCAGATCGGTGTGGTGCCCGGCGCCGGCACGCCCACGGGAAGCGCCGTGCCGCTGCAGATCAGCATCAACGGCATCACTACGTCGAATCAGGTGACGATTGCGGTGGCGCCGTAGCGCGCGCAGAAGACTGCCCGCGCGGGCTGAATAGCCCAATGCCACCCGGTCTTATCGTGGGGCAGGCTCGCAGCCTGCGCGGGCCTCGTAGGCCCGCTCTTCGGCGAGCAAGCTCGCCCCGGTGGGGGTAAAGCCCCGCGGCGGCGCATGGCGCCGCCCCACACGGGTTTTCATCAAATTCGTGGGCCGCAGGCCCATCCTGACAGGACTGCAGTCCTGCCCCACTTGGAAACTAAGTGACATTCGGCTGAATAGCCCGCCTCACAGCGCGAAGGTTATGGCGTCCGCAGGAATCCGTGATAGGTCGAATAGGCGTCGATATAGTATCCCGTGACGGCGCCCGCGTCGTTGATGCTACCCGCGAAAGTGCCGCTATAAGCGGAGCCGCCGGCGCCGGGGGCGTCGAACGCTAGAAAAACGCCGGAGGAGCTTCGCACGAAGCTGTGCATCAGACCCGCATCGATGTTGAAGTATCCCGTAACGGCGCCCGCGTCGTTGATGCCGACGGCGAACGTGTGGGCTTCTGTTGCGCCCGGAGCGTCGACCCTGATGAAGACGCCGCGCGGGGTTCGCACAAACCCGTGAGTCACCCCTTGGGGGTCGACATAGTATCCTGTGACGGCGCCGGCGTTGTTGATGCCGAATGCTTGCGTGCCCTCACTAGACGACGAACCGGCGCCGGGCGCGCTGAACGGATCGATGGCGCCAAAGGGGTTTCGCACGAAGCTCCAGTAAGGCGAACTGTAGCGGGGGGAATTGAATTTAGCGCTGCCGGCGACGGCGCCCGCATCATTGATGCTGTAACCCCAAGTCCCATTCAACCCATCTCCGCCGGAACCGGGGGCGGCGAACGTGGTGAATACGCCTGTTGGGCTGCGCACGAAACTGTAATACAACGCACCCTGGATGAAAAAACCGGCGATGGCGCCCGCATTGTTGATGCTGTAAGCGTACGTGCCGCTGGTGCCGGAGACCGGCGGGGCATCGAACGTGGTAACAACGCCCGAGGCATCGCGGAGGAAGCCGTGTCCCACCGCGTTCCCGTCGATGTAATATCCTGTCACGGCGCCGGCGTCGTTGATGCTATTGGCGTCGGTCCCTTCCTGGTAGCCCGTGCCGGCGCCGGGCGCATCGAACACTTCAAAGACACCGTAGGGACTCCGCACAAAGCTGTGATAAACGTTACCGGCGTCAACATAGTATCCGGTAATGGCGCCCGCGGCGTTAATGCCGGTGGCGGTGGTGCCTTGGCGGAAACCCGTGCCGGCGCCGGGAGCGTCAAAGGTGGTTATGGTAGCGCTAGGAGTGCTCGCCGACTGCCCGAGGGCCAAGCCGCAGAGCGCCAAAGCAAGCATGCCCCCGCAAGTTAGCGGGAGACGCGCCGTAAGACCGAATCGGTTCGGCATAGAGTAACAACCTCCCTAATCGGCTCCGATTCTAGCACGGAAGGAAGTTGGCCGAACACAGATTCAATTATTGGACTCAGGCCGCGGTACTGCTGTGTCCGGACGCCCCGGCAAGGCGCCAGCTACCAGGCGTTACGGCCGCTCCAGATCTCGGGCAGAGTCCAGAGCAGGATCTGAAAATAGAGCTTGACCGAACGGTTGCGCGCCAGCGCCAGATCCAGATCGCGGCGCTGCTCGTAAGTCAAACGGCTGCGGCCCTTGATCTGCCACAGGCCGGAGAGGCCCGGCTTCACATCCAGCACTTCAGCGGCGTGGGGGCGATAGTGCAGGTTCCATTCGGAGTCGGTGATGGGCCGCGGCCCGACCAGCGACATTTCGCCGCGCACCACGTGCAAGAGCTGCGGCAATTCGTCGATGGAATGGCGCCGGCAAAAACGCGCGAAGCGGCTGCAAATACGGTGGTCGCGGGCGCTCTTCTTTTGCGGGCCGCTTTCGTCCACGATGTACTCGACCAGCGCGAAGCGTTTGGCCGGCCGCGTACCGCGCCGCCACATCGTGCGGAACTTCAGCACCCAAAACGGACTGCCGCCGAGGCCCAGGCGGCGGTGTGCGATCAATGGTGATGTGCGGGAGAGCAGCGTAGTGGCTATGGCGACGATCAACATGAAGGGCGCCAGAGCCATTAGGACGCCTAGGGCGACGACACGCTCCAGGCCGCTCAGAAGGAGCCAGAGAGTCGATTTGCGGTTGAAACCGGCGATCACGTGCCAATTATGGCGCATGCGGGCCGGGCGGTGGTGCGGAATTCGTAAATGATTTGTGAATTTACAAGCCTGTACCGGTGCGCGTGCGCGCCCCACGGAGCAGGCGCAGCTCGCGGCGGCGGAGGTCGGGAGAATCCTCTAGCGCCAGAGCGCTTCGCGTCATCTCCAGAGCCATGCCAAAATTGCGTTCGCGGTGCTCGTAATGGATGGCCAGTGCGCGTAGGGCGCGCGCCCGGTAGGCATTGCGCGAGGCGGCCAGATCCGCGAACACAACCAGGGCGGCATCCACCCGGCCCAAACGCTTTTCCAGCGTGCCGATATCCCAAAGGGTGCGGAACAGCAGATCGTCCGGCAGTCCCAGATCCACCGCGCGGCGCAGCAGCCGCAGGGCCTCCTCGTGGCGGCCGGCTTGCAGCACCCAGCGCGCCAGGCCGATCGCGTCCGCGCCGTGCCGGAAGGCGGTCTCCTCCGGCGCGCGAAAGGCGAACGGCACGATCGCGGTCAGACACGCGAGCGACAGAATATCGATGGCATTGTGATGGAAGACCGGCACCAGCCGGAACGCCTGTTGAGTGCGCAGATATTCGAAGTAGTAATAGGGAATCATTTCGCCGGGCAGGTCGCCCTGGCGCTCGACACCCAGGATGCGGTTCTCCAGTTCGACCAGGCGGCAACTCTCCAAGCGCAGCTTCCACAGACGCCGTGCGCCGAACAGCAGATCGAGATGCGCCAGGCGTTCGAAGGGATGCCGCGCGCGCGCCATGCGGAAGCGTGTCTCCAGGAGCGGCTGATCGTAGGTCTTGCCGTTGTAGGTGATCAGCACGTCGAACTGCGCGAGATGCTCGGAAAGGCGGCGCAGCAGGGAGGGCTCTTCGCCATAGTCGCGCATGAAGAACTGGCGCAGGCGGAAACCGGCGGGCTCGATGTTGCCGACTCCGATCAGAAAAGCGTAAGTGCCGGTGCCGCCGGCCAGACCAGTGGTTTCGGTGTCGAGGAAGGCCCACTTGCTGGGATGCGAGGAGGCGATAGCGCCGGCGGAGAGCGAATCCAGCAGGTCGGCCGGCAGGTCGTGCAGGTTCGAGATATCCATGCTGCCGTGGCGGCGATGGCGCTCGAAGAGCTTCTCGGTTTCGAAGTGCTCGCCGCAGGCGGTGTGTACGACTTCGCCGCTGATGAGCTCTTCGACGAAGTAGCGGGCGGGGCGCAGGTCTGTGGGGCGAAGGCGATCGCCGGCTGCGGGCGTGTCGCCGGTCCACTTCTTGTCGATGCGCGCGATGCGCCGCCGCAGCACCGCGAGTTGTTCTTGAATATCCTCCACTGTTCGCCTTTTATTTGCCTATCATAACAGCTTTCAGCGGTCAGCTTTCAGCACTCAGCTATCGGTTTTCAGCGCCCGACGCTGTAAGCTGATAGCTGACGCCGATTCGCTGCCATGAAGCGCACGCTCCTGTTCTTCCTGACGCTGTTCGCGCTGCTCCTGGCGGCGCGCTGGTGCCATCTCGACATCTTGTGGGCCGAAGAGACGCTGCCGCTGGCCGCGGCCGGGCAGATGGCGCACGGCAAGGTCCTGTATCGCGACCTGTGGTTCGACAAGCCGCCGCTGCTGGCCTGGACCTATCTGGCATGGGGCGCTCGCGACGGCTTTCCGCTACGCCTGGCGGGAGCGCTTTACGCGCTGCTGGCGTGCTGGATCGCGTGGCGTTTCGCGGGCGACCTGTGGGGCCGGCGGGAAGCGCTGTGGGCGGCGGGGCTGCTGGCGTTTTACCTGGTGTTCGATATTCCTTCGGCGGTTACACCGCTGGCGGCCGATTTGCTGATGCTGGCGCCGCACCTCGCCGCGATCTGGCTGGCTTGGCGCAGGCGGCCATTTTGGAGCGGCGTGGTGGCTGGGATCGCGTTCCTAGTTAATTCCAAAGGCGTGTTCGTGCTGGCAGCCTGCGCCTATTGGGACCTGCGCGCGCTGCCCTGGCTGTTGGCCGGGTTTGCGATTCCCAACGCGCTGGCCGCGACGGCAATGTGGAGCCAGGACGCGCTAGGCGCGTATTACGAGCAGGTGTGGAAATGGGGCCGCCTGTATGCCTCTGGCACGTTCGGGGCGAGTCCCTGGGCGAATGGCGTGCTGCGAACCGCGCACTGGCTGGGCTTCCACGCCGCCATCGTCATGGGCGCGCTGTGGTTCTGGTGGCGCGACGCGAAGGCGGACCGGGCGCGCTGGGCCATCTGGGCCGCGACCTGCGCGATCGCGGTGGCTGCGGGTGGACGCTTCTTCCCGCGTTACTATTTCCAACTTCTGCCGATGGTGACGTTGGCTGGCGCGCGCGGGCTCACGCTGCTGGGCGGCCGCCGCGCGATGGCCGTGGGCGCCCTGCTGCTGGTCCCGCTGGTGCGGTTCGGCCCGCGGTATGCACTTTTGGCCCGCGACCGGGTGGAAGGCCAGACGCACCAATGGGTCGATCTGGACATGGATCGGGACAGCCGCCGGGCCGCGCAGCTCGCGCGCCGATGGAGCGCGCCGGGTGACACGCTTTTCGTATGGGGATTCCGTCCGGAGTTGTACGTGTATACGGGTCTGGCAGCCGGTGCACGGTTTCTGGATTCGCAACCGCTGACCGGCGTTCCCGCCGACCGGCATCTGACGGAGTGGCAGCCGGTGGAGAGCGAGTCCACGCGCGCGCACCGCGCCGAACTGGCGGGCGCGGATCCCACCTTCATTATGGACGGGCTGGGGCCGCTGAATCCGCGCCTCGCACTTGGAGCGTATGCGGATCTGCGGCCGTGGCTGGCGGGGTATGCGGAGGTGGGCAGGACGGGGCTAACGGTGGTCTACAGGCGTCGCGCTTTGCACGCGGGGCTGGGGGGTAGGGTTGTGTTCGGAACGACGAACTGAAGTTCACTACTTAGATTCTGCCCGCCGTTGTGGGGCAGGCTCGCAGCCTGCGCGGGCCTCGCAGGCCCGCTCTTCGGCGAGCTGAAGTTTGCCGCCGCACTGCTAAAGCGTACGCCACAAGGCAGCTCAAAAAGGCCAGTCTCCAGAGACGAGCTTCGCTCGTCTTGGGCGAGCGTAGCTCGCCTCCACAGGCTAAAGCCTATGCCACCAAGCCCTGCAAAAAAGCCAGCCAGAGCTTCGAGGCAGGCGGCCTACGAGGCCGCCGCAGGCTGTGAGCCCAGATCGGCGGTGGTTTCGAAGTGGAGGCTATCCGGGTCGTAAACTCTTCTTAAGTCGCGAGCCCGCAGTTCGATCGATTCCATCTATATATATGGTGCTACGTTGCGCGGAGCGGAGGAATTCAGCTCGGGTGCTTAATTAAACAGAAACCGCTCCCTGACGGTCGCGGCTCAGTTAACCGTGCGCAATCAACGCGAGCATTACCGAGCCGCGACCGTCAGGGAGCGGTTTCCCCAAGAGCCGAAGAGGCGGCGCATGGCGCCGCCCTAGAGGCTCAATTCACCGTGTAGCGCGCTTTCAGCGCAAAGGGCGCGATGTCGATATCGAACTGGCTGCCGTCCGCGCGTACCATTTGATACGTGCCGTGCATCATTCCCATGGGAGTCTTGAGCGGGCACCAGGAAGAGTACTTGAACGACTCGCCGGGCGCCAGCACGGGCTGCTCGCCGATCACGCCCGGACCGCGCACTTCTTCAACGTGCTCCAGGGCATCGGTGATGATCCAGTGGCGGCTGAGAAGTTGCACGGTTTCGGTCCCCTGATTCGTGATGCGCACCGTATATTGGAACACCCACTCGTCCTGCAACGGGCGCGAGTTCTCGGCCGAGTATCGCGACAGCACCTCCACGCGGACATTATGCGTGACGGCTTCGGACATCGGGGCGGTGACCGAACTGAGGTCGGGCATGATGGAATTCATGATAGCAGGCCAGCGCGGCGCGCTACAGTGAGAGCATGTCGCGTTGCCTGCCGATCGGTATTTTGACGCTCTCCCTGCCATTGGGAATGCCATTGACGGCCGCGCCAGGCGAAGTTTCATTCTCGCAATCCGCCACGCGCGTCGAGCGGTATGACTTCGTCGAAATCACGGCCGCCATCGCGTCCCCTGGCGAGGGCAATCCTTTTACCGGCGCTTCCCTCACAGGATCGTTCTCCAAACGCAGCGCTACCGAAGACATCAAAGTCGACGGGTTCTGCGACGCGCCCGACGGCAGCGTCTTTCGCATTCGCTTCATGCCGTCCGCGGCGGGCCAGTACACTTACTCGGTGGTCTACCGGCAGGGTGATTTCCGGAAGACCTGGCAAGGCGCTTTTGAGGCCGTGGCCGGAGCGCGGCGCGGCCCTATCCGGGTGGACCCGCAATACCCGCGGCATTTCATTTGGGAGGGCACCGGCCAACATTATTTCTTCAATGGCACTACGGCTTTCTGGCTGATGGGCTGGCGCGACGAGCGATTCATCCGGAATTCCATCCAGCGGCTGCACGGCTTGAAGATCAACCGCATGCGCGTGCTGCTCTCCGGCGCGACGTTCACGTTGTACGGTGAACCGGCTATGACGGGCGACAATTTCACCCTGTTTCTGCGGCCCTGGATCGCCAAGGCGCCCGAGAGTTTCGACCACCCGGGAATCGACTACACGCGCTTCGACACGCCATACTGGCGGAAGTTCGAGCGCATGCTGGGTTTCGCGCGGGAGCGAGACATGATTGTCTCGGTGGTGCAGGATATCAGCGACGGCCGCGTCCACCCGGACGCGGGCAGCGACGACGAGCGCCGCTATTTGCGCTATGCCGCCGCGCGCCTGGGCGCATTCTCGAATATCACCTGGGATTTGGGCGACGACCTGGACAGCTTTCGCGACGAGCGGTGGGCGCACGAAACCGGCACGCTGCTGGAAGGCTGGGACCCTTACCGGCATCTGGCCACCAGCCATCCCGTGCATCGCGAGCATCAGGACCGGGCGTCGGCGTGGTTCGGGTTTACTTCGATACAAGACTGGTCGCGCACGCAGCACGCCCTGATGCTGGAGGAGAGGCAGATCCAACTGCGGACCGGCCGCATCATTCCGCAGACCAATGAAGAGTACGGTTACGAGGATCATTATCCGCGGTGGGCGCCGGGCATGGGAGGGGATTCGGCGGAGACGCTGCGGCACGTGGCTTGGGATATCGCCATGGCCGGCGCTTATGGGACCGCGGGCGAAAGCGCCCGCCGCGGCACCAACATCTGGCCGGATACCGGCGGCGGCTGGATCAACGGGCGCGGCGACGACACCATGGTGATGCTGAAGGGCTACGCGCACATGGTGGATTTCTTCACCAGCTTCGAGTGGTGGAAGACGGAGCCGCACGACGAACTGGTGAACAACGGCGCCTATTGCGTGGCGAAGCCGGGTGAAATTTACGCCGTGTACCTGCCGCACGGCGGGGATGTAACGGTGACGCTGGAGCCGGGACGCTACACGGCAGCGTGGTTCAGCGCATTCACGGGCGAATGGGTGCCGTTGCCGGCGGTGGAGGGAGGGCGATGGAAGTCGCCGCAGGCGCCGGGATGGCTGGATTGGGCGATACTGCTGCGGCAGATGGGGAAGTAGGGGTTCGTCTGTCCCCTCCGATTGGATTGCGTTGCGACCGGTGCTCCGATATACTGAAGCTCACCCGCCGCCAGAGACGCCTTAGCGTGCACTCGGCTACGCTGGACCACAGACGACTGGGGTTTATTGTGAACGGACCAAACCAGTTGACACAAATCCGCTTCATCCTGTTTTGTTTTGTTACGGTGGTCGTCTCACCTGCACAGACCTTCACCACACTGGCGAATTTTAACCAAGCTAACGGCGACGAACCGTATTACGTATCCCTGGCACAGGGCTTTGACGGCAACTTCTACGGTACAACTCTCGCTGGAGGGACCCACGGCCAGGGCACGGTCTTCACCATCTCCACGGAAGGCAGCCTGAAGGTTATCTATAGCTTCTATTCGGCCAGCGGCTACAATCCGTCGGCCGGCGTGGTTCTGGCGGCCGACGGCTCCTTCTATGGCGCGGCGGTCAATGGCGGAGCGGTTCCCTCCTGTGGCACGCTTTTTAGCATCACGGCGGGCGGTACATTGACGGTGCTACACAGCTTCAATATGACCGATGGCTGCTACCCGTACGCGCTGGTTCAAGCGACGGATGGAAACTTCTACGGCACGACCCGTGCCGGCGGAGCCGGCGGTTATGGAACGGTTTTCAGAATGACCCCGGCGGGCACGCTGACGACGTTACACAGTTTCGGCTCCTCGGACGGCGCCGACCCGTATGGCGCCCCGACGCAGGCCACGAACGGAACCCTGTACGGTACGACCGACCAGGCAGGCGCGAATGGTTACGGCACGATCTTCGAGATTACCCTCCAGGGCGCGCTGACGACCTTGCACAGCTTCGACTCGAGCGACGGCGCGTATCCAATTGCCGGGCTGATCCAGGCAACGAGCGGCGATCTCTACGGCACAACAACCGGCGGCGGGGCCAACGATTACGGCACGGTCTTCAAAGTCACGCCAGAAGGGACGCTGACAACCTTGCATAGCTTCGATTCATCGGACGGCGCCATTCCGTACGCCCCTCTCGTGCAAGCCACCGATGGGAACTTTTATGGTGTAACCGGCCAGGGAGGCGCCGATGGCTACGGCACAATCTTCAGAATTGCCGCGGACGGGAGTCTAAAGACCCTTCACAACTTCGACTCGGCCGGAGGTGCGACGCCAGAAGGTGCGTTGACCCAAGGCACCGACGGAAACCTGTATGGAACAACGGTGGCGGGAGGAGCCAAAGGCGATGGAACCGTATTCCGCCTGCCTGTGGGGCTTGGCCCCTTCGTGAAAACTCTGCCGAGTTGGGGCACGGCCGGAGCGGTGATCGGCATCCTGGGAATGAACCTGAGTGGCGCGACTAGCGTGGACTTCAACGGGACTGCGGCTGCGTTCACTATTGTTTCATCTACTCAAATCACAGCCACAGTGCCGGCCGGAGCCACCACCGGGAAAATCCAGGTGACGACACCCGACGGCAAACTATCGAGCAACGTAGCCTTCCGAGTTACTCCGTGATTGAGCATTGGCCGCCGGGTGGGCTCCACCCTTCGGATTTGTACTCGACCCCAGGTTTAAGTTTGATTTTAGCTTCGGCCGACCGCCCAGGGGTGGTCTGCTCCAGCAGTTCGTTTCCTTCGAGGGTATGGCCAGGCCCTTTCTTGCGCTGAACCCGCCGGTGCCGGTTGACTGCCGTATTCCTCGACCTCGGGCACCGCTCGACACTCCGGACACTCGACACTTTGGACTCGACAAGCCTCTGGAAAGCAGGAACCCGGCGGCGATGTGACGGTGACGTTGGAACCGGGGCCCTAGAGCTACACGGCGGCGTAGTTCAGCGGCGTCCAAGGGAAGTGGGCAGGGGGGCGGTGGAAGTCAGCGCCGGCGTCGGGCTTACTGGATTGGGCGATACTGCCGACGCGGATGGGGCAGGGGCCGGAAGACAAAGGCACCAAAGCCGGACGCCCGGAGTCGGATCATAAATCCGTTTCAGAGCGGGTTCCGGAGAACCCGCGCACGGTCGAAAACCGACCGCGTTTCTACATTCCGTCGGTCGCCGTGGGGCAGGCTCGCAGCCTGCGCGGGCCTCGCAGGCCCGCTCTTCGGCGAGCGAAGTTCGCCCAGGCGGGGCTAAAAGCCTCGCGGCGGCGCATGGCGCCGCCCCACGTGGGCTTTCATCACGATTCGTGGGCCGCAGGCCCATCCTGACAGGCCTGGAGGCCTGCCCCACGGGCTACCTGGAGGGTAGAGAGCTCATCCAAAGCGACGCCGAGTTTTCGGCCAGATCCAGGTAAATACGATCGGCGGCGACGGCGAAAGTCCTGACCGGCTGCGAGATGCTCATCGACGACAGACGGGCATTGTGCAAATGCTGTATCGCCCGGGGCGGCCCCGTCAAGGCTCCGGAAACGGGGTTGAAGGCCCGGCTCCAGATACACCGGTAGCTATCCGCGTTGGAATAGAAATACAGGCTCTTGCCGTCCGGCGACCAGTGTGGCTTGTCGGACCAACCGGAGCGCCGGTCCACACGTTGCCAGGCGCCGGCCCGGCCATAGGGCGCGACGTAGATGTCGCGTTCCTGGCCGGGCGCGCGGGCGGAGAAGGCGATCCACTTCCCGTCCGGAGAACATTCGGCTTCGTCCAACAGAAGTCCCGGTTTCGATAGCGCCGTGGCGGCCGCACCGGAGGCGATGTCGATGCGCCGGATCTCGCTGCCGGTCGAGGACAGCACCGCACCGCCATCCGGCTCCCAGGCGCTGGGGAAGCCGCAACCCGCGCACAAGCGGTGGTTTTCGCGCGTGCGCCGATCGATGACGTAGATGGAAATCGCCTGACTTTCCTCGACGGCGTAGACGACGCTACCGCCCGTAGGGCTCAGCAGTGGGTTCCATTTCCGGGCCGGCGTGTCGGTCATCATGCTGTCGCTTTCGGACTGGAGATTGCGAACCCACACCTGGCGCACGCCCGCTTCCGAGGATGTGCGCGTGAAAGCCAGCCATTGCCCGTCGCGCGAGACGCTGGGAAACCCGTCCAAGTAGGCGGAATCGGTGACGCGCACGGGGGCTTGATCGGTCGTTCGATCCGAGGGGGGACCTCCCAGGGGAAAGGACCAAATACGCAAATTGCCGCGCTGATCCTGGAAGACGAGCGTCCCGTTGGAGGCTATCCAGGGCGCGGTTTCAAAGCCGGTGCCGGAGGTCAGGCGCTGCGCCTCGCCTGGCCGCGTCAGATGTCCGAGTTGCAGGCGCGCCCGCCAAAGGTTCACATTGGCCTTCTCGGCGGCGGAGAAAACCAGGTAATCGCCGTACCAACAGACCGCATAGGTGTGCACTTCCAGGCCCTGCGCGCGAAACCGTTTGAGCGCGCCGGTGTTTACGGCTGCGGACCCATCGGGCGAAGCCACCCACCATTCGGCGTCTTGGTCGGGCGGAAGATTCAAGCTAGTGGATGCCTGCAACAGAATGTGGCGGGAATCCGGAGCCCAGACGGGATAGCGCGCATCGGCAAGGCGCGGGCAGAGCTGCCGGGGCGTGCCGCCGAAGGCCGGCATGATATAGCTCTTCGCCGACGGCACGCTGGCATGCACGTCGCCAATCCAGTAAGAGAAGTACTTGCCGTCGGGCGAGAAGCGCGGGTCCTGCCCACGCGCCGCCAGCAGGCGCGGCTCTCCGCCAAAGGCCGGGATGACATAGATTCCCCCTCCATCCATCTCCGAGCGGAAAGCGATCTGCGTACCATCCGGAGAAAAAGCCGGGTTGGATTCGTCGAAGGAGGTATGCGTCAGCCGCAGCGAGGATCCGTTGGGCATCTGCCGGACCCATATGTCCATTTTTCCCATATGCGCCTGATCGGAAGCGTAGGCCAGCAGCTTACCGTCGCCGGAAAGAGTGGGATCGCCGCTGAGGGTGTCGTCGCTGGTTAGGCGGGTGAGTTGCAGCGGTGCCAGGTTATCGGCACGGTCGCGCATTCTGAGCCAGTAGAACGCGGCTGCCAGCAGGACCAGCACAACCGGCGCGGCCCAGATGAGCCGGGACGCGCGCCGAGACGACCGGGGCGTGCCTTGGACCACTTGCTCCAGCGCCAGCGCCATGGCGCCCGCGGACCGGAAGCGCTTTGCCGGATTCGGATCGGTGGCTTTCTCCACGACGGCGATGAACGCCTCTGGCAGATCCGGCCGGGCATCCAGCAAATGATTACGGCGCCCGGCCGCGTGCGCTTCCCGATAGGCGGAGACGCTGCCTGCCGAAACCGGGTATTCGACCGTCACCAGACGATAGAGAAGGACGCCGGCCGCATAAAGATCGGTGCCCGGTGACGCGGGCGCGCCACGGAATAATTCCGGCGCCATATAGGGCAGGGTGCCGGAGAGCTCAGCGCAGGTATTTTTCGGGTCGATTTCCTGTCCCAACCCGAAGTCGACCAGGACGATCCGGCCATCGGGCTGCCGCATCACGTTGCTAGCCTTGATATCACGGTGAACCAGTCCCTTGCCGTGCACCACCGCCAGCGCGCGGCACACCTGCAGGCACATCAGAGAGGCGTGTGCGGGGTCGAGACGGCCGCGTTCGGTGGCGAAGGCTTCCAGGGTCTGGCCGTGAATCAACTCGAGCGATAGGGCGGCGCCGTCGCCGGTTTCTTCATAGCTGTGCACGGCGACCAGGTTAGGGTGCTGCAGTTTGGCGAGTATCTTGCCCTCGCGAATGGCCTCGGCGCCATCGAGAATCTTCAGGGCCACGTCGCGATCCAGCCGGTCGCGCGCGTGATAAACGTAGCCGAAGGCTCCGCGGCCGAGCTGCTTCACGATCTGGAATTGTCCCCAGTTGTCGCCGGGCTCCAGCGCTTTGGTGACGGGCCGGGCAGCCTTCAGCGTCACTGTCTGGTCGGCGATTTTCCGGCGGGAGCTGAACCCGGCGATAGTCTGGAGAAGCGATCGTTTGGACACTGCGGCGAATCGATTATAGCGGCGGCATATGGGCCTGCGCAAGCGGCGAAAACGCCCGCCGCCCCTCGAAACAAGATTTGTTTTGGTGGCGCTTGACGGTTCCGACGGCGACTTGTGTTGTTATATAACATTATGCAACGCGCCCTTCCGATTCTCGCGCTGCTGGCCGGTTTGTCCGCCTCGGATGGCGGCGCCGCCATGAGCGACCAAGTCGTGCGCTACAACATCTACGCGCGGCTGGACCCTGGCCACAAAACCATCACCGGCCGGGAGACGCTGGCTTGGCGCAACGAGTCGCCGGATAGCATCGCGGAACTCCGGTTCCATCTTTATCTCAACGCCTTCCAGAACGAGAAGAGCACGTTCATACGCGAATCCGGCGGCCAGTTGCGCGGCGACACGATGTCCAAGGACGATTGGGGCTACATCGACATCCGGCGCATGGGGGAGGCCGGCCGCGGCGACCTGACGCACGCCATCCGCTTCATTCATCCCGACGACGATAATGCGGACGACCGTACCGTGATCGCCGTGACCTTGCCGGAGCCGGTGCCACCGGGCCGCAGCGTCTTGTTGTACATCGATTTCGTGTCCAAGCTGCCGAAGGTGTTCGCGCGCACCGGATATCGCCAGGACTTCTTCATGGTAGGGCAGTGGTTCCCGAAAATCGGGGTCTATGAAAAGGCCGGCGACCGCTATGCCAAGCAAGGCGCGTGGAATTGCCACCAGTTCCACGCCAACACGGAATTTTTCGCCGATTATGGCGTCTACGACGTGTCGATCGTCACGCCTTCTAATTACGTAGTCGGCGCCACCGGCGTCGAGCGGAGCGCGGCTGAAGACCCGCGCACCCACGAAACCACCCATCGTTTTTATCAGGAGGATGTCCACGATTTCGCCTGGACCGCTTCGCCCCATTACATCCGCATCGAGCGCCTGTTCGAACCCGCGCGCGTCGTTACGCCCGCCGAGACCGGCGCCACCGCGCAACTACTCGGCGTGCAACCCGATGAGTTGCGGCTCAAGCCCGTGCGCATGATTTTGCTCATCCAGCCGGAACACCGGGAGCAGGCCGACCGCCATTTTATCGCCATCGAAAACGCGCTGAAGTGGTGGGGCCTGTGGTATGGCGCGTATCCTTACCAGACCATCACCGTGGTCGATCCACCCTACGGGGCCAGCGGCGCGGGCGGCATGGAATATCCCACGCTGATCACCGCCGGAACGAGCTGGATGGCCGGACGCCACGAGTATCTGATAGAGGCCGTGGTCGTCCACGAATTCGGCCACCAGTATTGGTACGGCATGGTGGGCACTAACGAATTCGAAGAGTCATGGCTGGACGAGGGCTTCAACACTTACTCCACGGACAAGATCGTGGACATGGTTTACGGCCCAGGTTACTTGCCGCTAAATATTCTGGGAGTGCCGGTTTCGGAAGCGTTGGGCATGCCAAACTTCACCTGGGGCGAAATCGACCGGGCGGGCTACTTGCAATACGGCAAGCACGATCCGGTAGTACGCAACGGCTGGCAGTATTATGACAGTTTTCGGTACGGGATCAATTCCTACGTACGCCCGGGCACGCTGTTGCGCACTTTGGAGAATTACCTTGGCCCCCCGCTGATGGCGCGTATTATGCGGACCTGGTTCGAGCGTTACCGTTTCCATCACCCGACTTCGGTGGATTTCGAGAAGCTGGTGAACGAACTGGCCGGCCGGGACATGACCTGGTTCTTCGACCAATTCGTCTTCGGCACAAACTGGTTGAATTACAAAGTGGGCAGCGTGCAATGCGATCCGATTAAAGTGAAGCTCGGTTCCTATTTGGAAGACGGCAGACGGACGACGGTGGATCAGAAGGCGGCCGACCGCATCGCAGCAGAGCGCAAGAAGAAAGGCGAGCGGCAGCGTTACCGCATCGTAGTCAAGCTGGTGCGCGACGGCGAATCGGTGTTTCCGGTAGAGATGCGGATGGCGCTCGACAACGGTGAAATTGTGCGCGAGCGATGGGACGGCCGCGAGCGCTGGATCAAGTACGAATACGACAAGGCTTCCGAGGTGAAGTCGGTCGAAATCGACCCCGAGCATAAGATACTGCTGGACGGCAGCTTCGCGGATAATAGCTACGTCTCCCGGCCCGCGGCGCTGCCGTTTATCAAATGGTTCGCGAATCTAGTGTTTTGGTTTCAAATGGTGCTGCCATGACAATCGGGCTGGCATTACGGCGGGGAATGCATGCTGTGAACCGGACCAAGCGTCTTTGGTTTATCTTCTATGCGGCGCTGACGCTGGCCGCGGTCTTGCCCGCCGCCGCGCTGATGACGATCGCCTTCCAGTCGCTGGGCCACAGCGCCTGGGCGGAGCAATTGGGGCGCAGGCTGGATATGGAATGGATAGGCGAGCTGATTGCAGCCTATGGCGGAATGCCCATGGGGCTGGCGGTGGCGGCCATGGCCGGTGTCTTGGCGATCTCCGCGCTGGTGCACGTGTTCCTATTGGGCGGCGCCATTGAGATGTTTGCCAAGCGCCAGTGGTTCAGCGCCGGAGTGTTCTTCGGCGGTTGCGGCAGGAACTTCTGGCGCCTCTTCCGGCTGGCTCTTTATTGCCTTATCCCGCTCGCCGCCGTGGTGGGCATTAACATTGGCTTGGCGGCCATCGGCGAAAAGATATGGGGCAAGGGTTCGGAAGCCGCGCCGCTGATTTATTGGAGTTGGTTTCGCGCGGGCGTCATGCTACTGCTGCTTGGGTTCGTCAATATGGTTTTCGATTACACCGCCATTCGCCTGGTTGCCGATGACAGCCGCAAGGCATTTCGCGGCATGTGGCGCACGTTCCGGTTCGTGTGGACTCATCTGGCGCGAACGGCTGGGCTGGCGGTCGTGTTGTGGGCCGTCATGTTGGGTCTAGTAGCCGCTTACTTCGGGATCTCCCAAATGTTTTCGCAGCAGTCGGTGGGCGCGGTGCTGTTGCTGCTGCTGGTGCGTCAGGTACTGGTGATCGGGCGCATCTGGTCGCGCCTGCTGTTCTATGCCAGCCAGTGTGAAATGTACGATGGGCTCGCTGCGGCGGCTGCTCCGGTAAGCGTCAGCACAGCCATTACGGCCGTAAGTGGCTAACGTGCTCATCCCAGATTCCGCGAAGATAGAAGCGGCCGAAGTCATACAACGCCCGAGTCTTCTGTTCGATGTTATGGGCGTTTGTGGCGTGCAGGGTGCGCACCATTTCCACAACGCCGCTGGCGTCGAGCGTCAGAATCCCGGCGCCCGCGACTACGGCCGCCGCGCCGGTCCCCCTGTACAACGTGCAACGCAACTCTGTCACTCCCGCCAGAACGTCTCCGGCTTCCGTGTCTCGAACCTGCGCTTCGCCGCACAGCCGGTACTCTTGCCCTTCGTGCTGAAATTCCATACTGTAGTGCATGGTGACCATGCCAGAGCCATCGCTGGCGAGCAAGTGAGTGAGCGCCGCGTTCTTCAGGGGGATCCAGTCTCCAAATTCCGGGTACGAGATGTTACCGGTGACTTCCGCCTCGGCGCCGGGACTTGATATGAACTCCGCGGCGTCATGCATGCGCACCGTCACATGTAGAGTAAGGAGCGTTGCGGCCACCTGACCGCGCAGATAGCCGTCGCCGGCGTCTTTCGCCCCCAGGGTGAAGCCGCCCTGCATCGCTTTACTGAATGTGACTCCCACCCCCTCGGATTTCATCTGCGTCGCTTCCGGCGCGAAGGGTAGTCCAGCCGGCGTCATTTCCTTTTCGAGATATCTGCACGCATCGGCGTATCCCATTTCCGTAAGCGTCGATGCGGTGATCTTTCCGGTGAAGAAATCCGGATCGAGCGGCAACGGATACACCGGCTTGATCACGTGCAACTTGATGAGGCTTGCCAGACCGAAAGGCCGCTCTCCCGCGGATATTCTCGAATTGATTTCTTTAATCAGTTCGAATTCCTCGAAGAGCCTTCCATTGGCGGCCATCTCGATCATGTGAACATATTGATAAAACGCTCCCGGCAAATATTCGTGGATGTTACCGATGCACCACACAACCCAGAGCTCCTCCGCGCCGCGGCGCACGGCTTCCATCAGGTTGGCGTCTTTAATCCATACGGCATCCGTATACCAATCGCCCGAAATGTTCACGGGAGGCATAAATATGGGCAGCGAGATTCCCGCTACCAACAAATCGAGAGTTACTTTCTGGTGGGGAACGACTTCCGCAACCTTCCTGCTATAGTTGCAAACATTGAATGTGCCCGCCATACCTTGCGCGGCGTTAATGGTGGCGAGGTCGATTCCCAGGTGCGGAAACACATATTCGCGGATGCCATTGGCACTGCCCATTCCCATCATGTCCCAGGAACGCAGATATTCCTCGACGGGCATGGAGGAAGCGAATCGATGCACATCCAGCGTTCGCCATCGCGCGCACATTTCGTCCGGAGATATCCCCGATAGCAGCATCGCCAGATTCATCGTGCCGCCGGACGTTCCGTCCGCATGCTGGAATGTCATGCCGGCCTCACTCAGCGCCTTGAGCACGCCCGCCTGGTATGCCACCCGCATGCCGCCGCCGGCCAGAATCAGCGACCGGCGCGGCGCCGCACCCGCATTGCTAACAGATGTGTCGCTCATTTGCTATCCTTCCCGCGGCAACGTCGATTGGCGCATTCGCGTCAAGTACCAAAAAATCAGGCATCCGCTTATGAAATCGAAGCTGGCAATGCCCAGTGCGAGCGTGGAGAACACGTGGCGCGCCACTCCGATCCCCACCGCGAGTGACGCTCCGAGCTTCTGCAATCCCGCCCAAAAGACAGCCACGCTTTGATCGGAAACGCTACGCATGGCTTGCAGCAGCATCCCTCCAAACAGGGCCATGAACATGCCAATCGTCGCGAAGAGCTGGCCGGTAGTCAGGTCGCGATTCGCGCCCACCAGCTTGAGCACGAATTCAGGGAAGATAATCTGCACGATTCCGCTAACCACCGTCGCAACCGAGATCAGCATGATAATCCAGTAAAGGATGCCCCGCCTCATATACGTTCTCCCTCGGTCACCTTCGCATCGGGAGGCGCCAGCCATACTTGGCTCTGACCTAAGTTGACGACTGCCTCCATGCCTTCGGGCACGTGGGTTGGAGGTTGCGTGTAGCTCAAGAACCAGTTTTCGAAGTGGTCGTCGAGCACGCCGTCCGCTTCGGCGATGAACGCCGTGAGCACGGGCTTCTCGCCGATCCCCAGTTGTTTCAGGGGCTGCAGGCGCTCGAGATCACCGATGTATAACCGGGCGGACCCGCTCTTGAAGAGCTTGAAGCCGGCCTCCCCGTGAAAGTAGACTGACGATTTACCAAGCATGCCGCGGAATTGGCAGAAATTCACCGCACCCATGGAAAACTTCATCCAAGGCTTCGGCTTGTCGATTTCGATGCGCATGCCCAATTGCCCGTCCTGATCGTACTGGCTGCTGACCATCGTGTCGGTAATCTGAAAATCCAAGTTCGCCTGGTGCTTGGGCATTCCCCAGATTCCTTTGCCGCCTTTCACCGAGACTTCCGTCGAGACCGGCAAATCGAAAACATACTGTCCGGTGCCGTAATGCTTCATGAACAGAGCCGGGAGCAGGCGCGGCGCGCGCTTCTGGCCGTGCGTGCAGGCGATCGCGATACTGAACTCGATGTATTTGCCGATGTTCGTGATCTGATAATTCACCACGGTAATCACCAGCAGGCCTGAATTCCATAGCCGCATGGCGTGCAATTCATTGCCGGGCATCAGCGCCTCGGCTTTATCCGCATCGATCGGAAAAACGGCCATCAGTACCGGGGTCTTATGGCACGCGACCGGCAACTGAAACGGAATCGCATCCACCAGCGAGTATCGGCAGGTTTGCTGACGCAGGCGTTTCGGCATGGACATGGTCGATCAGTATCCTTTCTCAAGCTCTTCGTACATTAAAGGGAAGACGTGGCGGCTGGCGTCCTTGCCGATAAATACATCCAGGTGCCCATAGTTCGGCAGCAAATGCAAAGTGTGACGATTATTGCAGTGCTCATTGAAATACTCGTGAGTCTTGGCTTGACTTTCGGGAAGGAAACAGTGGTTATTCATGCCCGCGAAGAAAGCGAAGCGCGCGCCGGTTTGGGGAGGCTGTTCCGTGAAATCGCGGGGGAGCTGCGGCAGATTATCGACCGCCACCAAGTGACCCTGACGGACGCATTTCACCATCTGCGCGAAGAAACTGATGGGCACTTTGGCGAACTCCTGCCGCAGCCAAGTGTGAGTTTCATCGTTGAGATTGGCGTGCGACCAGAGCGCCGGAAATCCCGCGCCATAGGTGAAACTCACCATCTTGCATACAATGTTATTGCACTCGTGGTGACTGAGTCGCACCAGCTCCGTAATGGCCTTAGCGGTCAGGTTGGGAGCCCGAATGCCCCATTGAGGGTCCAGATAGGGCGTCAACAACTTGAGCAGCGGAACGGAAACCTGCATCTTCGCGGAGGCGTAAGCCGGAATAACGGTATGCAGTGAAACCGCATTACTGACAATTACATTCACCCGCGGCACGAGGCCGGCCACCGCGGACATCATGAAACTGGTGGATCCCTGGCAATGAATAACGGCTTTAATGAAGTCGGCCCCGGTGCGTTCGACAACCGTGCGCACCGCCGCCGGGTGGTCGTATGCGGCAGCCTGGTCCAGCGTCCAGGCATTGAACGGCAGATCGATGCTGGCCCGCCAGTTCTCCAACCAGACGTCGTATCCGCGCTCGACCAAATAATCGACAAAGTTGGTCTCGACAGGCGCGCGAAACAGGTTTGCGCGAACGCCGGCGCCATGCACCAGCAGCACGGGACCCTTGGTGGGAGGCATGGCCCCCAGCACATGGATCAGGTTGCAGGCGAACCCGTCGCCGGCCTGGAAGCCGATTATCTCTTCCGGCCACCGTTCGCGCTTTTTCTCACTTGTGGATCCGGTCATATCCGATCCCTGCAAGTCCTAAAGACTGTCGGGCCCGCGCAGAGGCTGGCCCTCGTTGGTATCCTGGTAATGCGAAATTGTGGCATTCGGGCCATCCAGTTGCACGATCGAGTAACCGTGCGCATAGAACTCGCCATCGTTGTCCAGGGTAATATCTTCCGCCGCGATCTCGGGGTGTTTAACCTGCTTTGCCGGTGTCGCTTCAACCGGAAACGCTCCGTGTCCGATACAGCAGGCCAGCACGCCCAACTGTTTCTTGTAGACCACAAAATCGTGTTCGTGGCCCCATAGCCAGATGGCGATTTGCGGCAGGATACCTCCGATTTGCCCATTCAATACCTGGTTCACGGCCATGCCACCTGGACAGTCCGCGATGTCTTCATAGCGGGTGAACAACTGATGATGCGAGAGCAAAATGGTCTTCCTGCCGGCGGCGGTCGCGACGCGCTGTTTCACCCAGGCGACCTCGGTGTCCTCGAGAAAAGTGGGAGCCGATCCCCTAGGAGTCCGATCGTGCAGCCCTGTATCGATAGCCACGAATTGCCAGTTTTGATTGCGCAAGGTGAAATAGCTCGCCGGCTGTCCCAACTGATCGATCAGCCTGTAGTAAGGTCCGCCGCCGGCAAACATGTCGTGGTTTCCAGCTAGTGTAAAACTGGGAACTTTGGTAATGTCGAAGTACTGTTTCCAGATATTCAGGAAATAGTTCTGCGTTTCAAAATCGGTGCAGGAATAATAAATATCTCCCAAGTGAATTACCACGTCGGGGTTCTTGCGGGCGATTTGCGCAAGCACCTTCTTGGCGGCGTCCTGTCCGGTGCCCCAATCCCCTACGATGGCGACGGTGGCGTTATCCGGAAGTTTGCCGTCGATCACGTACCGGTCCGGATCGGGAGTCGTACGATACGGCACTTGCTGCTTTTCCCACTGGAACTCCGCGTATTTCCCGACGACCTCCAACCAACCGGGATCGCACTGTCCGAACTTCGTAAATTGCTCCTTACAAGCGGCAATTTCGGCGGCATCGCCTTTAATCGTGGCTGCGGCGAGATCGCGCGCGACCTTGGAACAGTACTCCGCACAACTCACGGCGCCGCCATCCGAAGCCGTGCCGGTCATGGCGGAAGCCGCCTGCAAGGGCTGGCCGGCGTTCTCCGCGCTAAGATCGATAGCCGCCCCGCGAACCATCTGGTCAGCCGAATCGGGCCGCTGGATCACGGCTGGACCGCCAACGGCCTCGGCACGGGCCGCGCCGGCGCGCTTGGCGGAGACTTCGTCGACCGCCGATTGCCAGAGAGATAGACCTGGGTGGCGGAAGTTTTCTAATCGTGACATATCGGTCCGTCAGACATCCTGGGTGAAATGCGGAAGCTCCCGTTAGCGGGCTTCGTCCCTTATGATCTTCGCTATGCGTTCCGCCAGCGCTCCGATCGTGCGCGACGGATTCACTCCCAATGCTTCGGGAATGATCGCCGCGTCCGCCACATATAAATTCTTATAGCCAAACACTTCGCCGGCATGGTTGACCACTCCATCTTGGGGAGTCTCTCCCATGCCGCATCCACCGAGCGGATGAGGCGTCACCAGGTAATGCAGCAACGACCACGTAGGCGGCACCACTGGGTGTCCGCCTGTGACCGCCGACAGTTGCAGATGCATAGCCACGATGGTGTCGATCAGGTTCTTCGAAGCATCGGCGTCCCAGCCCAGAGTCAGGGATCGCTTACCGGTCACCACGTTGCGTTGCAGGCTAAGCACACCGTTGCTGGCGTCCGCCCCCTGGGCAAACCATGGCATCACGTTGCGGAATGCCTGTCCCCCATCGTTGCGCAGCATGTGTCCGATCGCGTCGATCAATAGTTTGGCTTCCAGTCCCGGTGCGCCTTTCGATCCCGATTGCACCGCTCTCACATAGTCGGCAAGCACATTTGGAAACCCTCCGTCCTGGATCCAGAAGGACTGGTTCGACTGGCTGCGGTCGAGAAAGTCGATGGCGCAGGCGATGGTCGGTCCGGTGCTCGGCAGCACGTCGCGGGCGGAGTAAAACGCCGGCGTCAAAAAGTCGCCATTGCCGCTCCAGTCGCGCCCGAGGAACGCACTGACGTTAGGCAGAGTGCGGGACACGTCGCGGCAGCGCAGCAGCAATTCCGTGGAACCCAGCGAACTGGCCGCCACGATCACGATGCGGGCGGTTTCGGAGCCGGGCAAGCGCTGGCCGCCCGCCAGTCGATCGAAGGATACGCGGTAGCCGCCATTGGCCGGTTCGATATTCGATACCAGGTGCAGCTCGCGCACCTCCGCGCCATGCTTTTCGGCCCACGGAATGTAGTTGCGATCGAGCGTGTTCTTGGCATCCACGTCGCAACCGATATCGCAGTTCGCCAGGTGTACGCAGGTGCCCTGCTCCACTCCTTGCGCATTGGTGAAACGCTGGCTGTGTGACGGATCCTGGCAGTCGGGTAGCTGATAGGTCCAGTTCTTATCGAACGACACCGCCAATTCGAGCTTCTTGAAGCGGCCGCCATGCCCGGTCTTATCGGCGCCCTCTTTCATCAGCCGCATCCGCTCGGTCCACTGAGTATCGGGGACCTGTTGCACGTTCATGAACTTTGCGACGGTATCGTAGTGCGGTTTCAGCTCGTTATAGGTAATCTCCTTGGGCCAGCCCTGCTGGAAGGCCGAGGCGGGCGCTTCACACGAGATGTTGGCATAGATCAGCGAACCTCCACCCACGGCCGCGCCTTGCGCCACGGCCATGTGTTCAAAGGTGTGCAACTCCATCCAGCCGTTTTCTTTCTCGGGGCAATCCCGGTTCCACACCCATTTATCGCCGGGCTTCCGGGGATAGCTGGTCTTGTCCCAACGGCGCCCTCGCTCCAGGATGAGCACCTTGTAACCCGCCTCCGCCAGACGGCATCCCGTGATGGCGCCACCGAATCCGCTTCCAATGACGATAACGTCGAATGCCATACTAATCCGCCTTCTTGGTTATATAGGTATCCCAAAGCTGGCCCATAAAGAACTTGCCGAACCTGCCGACGGCGGCCAGCCCCGCCTCGGGCGACGGCGCATTCAACGGCTTAAAGTTCGCCGTCATCTTAGCCAATTCCTCGACACTGAGGGATATAATTCCCGCACCCACTACCGGACCCGTCTTATCGTTTCCTTCGTACAGTTGCGTATAGAGCGTGGTGGTGTCTTTCCAGAGATCGAGAACCGAGTGCTCCCGGACATTCTTGTGACCGGCAAAATAATAGCGCTTGCCGTCTTTCACCGCCGGCCATTCGTAGACCATCAGCTTGAGTTTCGGGTCCCCGGTAGGTGAGAAGAGATTGAAGACTCCGCCTGGGGCGGGGACGTGCATGCCAAACGGCGCCCAGTCCATGACCACATCGAGCACGCCCGCGTGATTGGAATCGCCGATGAAGGCGTCGATGTCGTCGATGGTGACGGTGCCGTGCATCGACAAGATATCGGCTTTGCCCTTGGCGGCGCCCGCCGCGGGATCGGTTTCACCCCAGGCAAATCCGCCGGACATGATTTCCTTGAATGCGATCCCTACTTTACGCGAGTCCATCTTAAACTCCTTCACGCTCGGGAACACTGTGCGGTTGGCGACACCCCCTGACAGCGCTCCGATTCGCACGAGTAATTATAGGCCAAAATGCGCTAGTGGGAGCCGTTTTTTTCGTCGTTTTTTTTTCGGCATTCGGTCCCCTGGCGAGGAAGACCCGGAAACGGCGGCACGGCACGCTTCAACCAAATAACGAGAATGTTCGCGGAATCCCTTCAGAACTCTGCGCGCTGAATCGCTGAAGAATACGGGCGGGCATTGCCGCCTCTGGAGTTTGGCCTCGTGGGGCGGCGCCATGCGCCGCCTCGGGGCTTTTAGCTCCGATTCGGCGGGCGTTGCCCGCTTGTGCCGGCAAAAGTGCCGGCACGGCACGCCGGGGGCGTGCGCCACGAGGCCTGCCCTACTGTACGGTGACCGTCACCTTCGCAATCATTCTCCCGTACTGGTTGGTCGCGTAAATACCGTAAGTCGTGGTCGCGGTCGGATTCACTATCACGCTTGTACCTCGCACCGGCCCCACTTGCGGGCTGACGATGTTGTAAATGGCGCCTGTCACGTTCCAACTCAACGTCACCGGCTGGCCGGCGCTGACCGTTGTGGGATTCGCGGTGAAGCTCACCACCACGGGCGATGGCCCGGTGGGTACGTTCGCCGGCGTGTACAGCGGGTCCATCAGGATCACGTCGAAATTCGATGCCGCGATGCTCTTCAGCGCGCCCAAGTCGTTATTGTTCCAGTGGCTGTCGGGCATGCCAGTGATGTAGATGGCGCTGCCGTTGTCGGCCAGAATCATGCCGTACTGCTGGAGCGCCGTCAGGATCACCTGATTGGCGGCCGAGAAGCCCGAAATATCGAAGCTGGCCTTCAACCGCATCCGCATACCCATGGGCGGGGCATTCGAGTCGGTCACGCTGGAGGCCCAATGCGACGCCGGCGGCGTAAAAGCTTCTTGCGTGGTCGGCACCGTGAAGCGTACGGCGTGGTTGATCGCGCCGGCGGACACTTCGTCCCAGCGCACCAGCCCGACGAAGACCGGCAGTCCCGCGGCATCGGCCGAGGTCCAGGTGTAGGGGCGCTGCTCGTTGATGGTCATATCCCAAATGGCCGTCGAGCCCGCGGACCACGTGTTGTTTTTGTAGGACGCATGGTATAGCTCGTAGAGCCAACATCCACCATTGTCCAGCACCAGCACGTGCCGGTCGCCGTCGCCCGGTTTGGGGTAACCCTCGATCAGCGCATTAGCCGGGATCGGCATGGGTCCAGGGTCGCTGTTGCCGGGGTACTCGTCGATATTGACTGGCACCAGTGGCTGCGTGCCCGCCTCGATCTGATAGGGAATGCCCATGCTTTGTCCGGCATAGAGACCCTGCCCAAAATCGGGATGCAGGGTAACGTTTGAGCCGATATAGTCGATCAGGTTCGCCGAGTTTGGGTCCACCGGCGCATTCGAAATATCCGTGTTCCACAGGTCGGTGGGCAGGAACGGCACGAAGCCGTTCAAGGAAGCCAGCGGACCCAGGCTCATGCCGGCACAGGTACCGGCTTGGGCGAAGGCAGCGGCTGAGAGGCAGAGGGTGAGTACTGCTAGAACTATCGTTCTCATGGGACCATTGTACATGCGCCGAACCGCGTCCGCCCACCCAAATTTTGCAGCTAACCGAACGGCGAGAGTCCGCAGAACGGAGACCACGGTTGCCCGTTTGTGGCCAAGAACACGTCCGGCCATGACATGGTCGCGCCATTCCTCGAAATCCCGGCGAACCAGACGTGCCTGTGCCAAGAATGGCGCCCCGCTCCTGGAAGGCGTCACTGACGGGCTGGGGTACAGCACGATGTTCTCATTTGAAACCTGCCGTGCCTTCCGGGACGACACTATCGACTTCGCGGTGGGCTCTGGCGCCGACCGCAACTACAATTCCGATGTCACCGGTCCGGACGCGCGTATCAGCCCCATGCGGCCGGAGCCATAACCAGAGCGGCCCGCGCTATAGTTTTAAGAAGTGATTGGTACGGTCCTGGGCAACTACGAAATCGTCGACAAGCTGGGCGAAGGCGGCATGGGCGAAGTGTGGCGCGCGCGCGACCGCCGCTTGCAGCGCATGGTCGCCGTGAAGATCCTGCCGCAGCCGGTAGCCGGCGATCCCACACGCCGGGCGCGTTTCGAACAGGAGGCCCGCGCGCTGGGGGCGCTGAACCATCCGAATATCGTGGCCATTTACGATATTGGCGAGGACACCGGGCGCGCCTACATCGTCTCCGAACTGGTGGAAGGCGAGACGCTGCGCGCGGTGCTTGATCGCGGCCCGCTGCCGGTGCGCAAGGCGGTGGATCTCGCCGTTCAAATGGCCGACGGCATGGCGGCCGCGCACGCGCTGGGAATCGTCCACCGCGATTTGAAACCCGAAAACGCGATGGTCACGCGCAACGGGCAGGTGAAGCTGCTCGACTTCGGGCTGGCCAAGCAGAACGCTCCGGCAGCGGGCGACAATTCCGCTACTATCGCGCTGGGCCTTTCCGAGCCGGGAATGGTGATGGGCACGGTAGGATATATGTCGCCGGAGCAGGTGCGCGGCGAGCCGGCCGACGCGCGTTCCGATATCTTCAGCTTCGGTTGCATGCTGTATGAGATGGTGGCGGGGAAGCGCGCTTTTGAGGCTCGCACCGGCGTCGAGACCATGCACGCCATCCTGAACCTGGACCCGCCGGAGCTCGATGGCGACCCCGGCAAACTGCCCCCGGCGTTGACCACCATCGTGCGGCGCTGCCTGGAGAAACGCGCGGAGCAGCGGTTTCAATCGACGGCGGATCTGGCGTTCGCGCTGCGGTCGATCGCCACCGGCGCCACCGTCACCAGCATGCAGCCTTCAATCGCAGCCCCTCGCGCCCCACGCAAGCCGTGGCTCCGGGCCGCGGCGGCGATTGTCGCGGCAATGGCGCTGTTCGCCCTTGGCTTCCTGGCGCGGGACCGCACGCTCCGGCGGGAAGATCCCTCTTTCTTCCGCATCACTTTCCGCAAAGGATTCGTCACCGCGGCGCGATTCGTGCCGCATAGCCGCGACGTCGTCTATCAGGCGAGCTGGGAAGGGGGCGCGTCGCACATCTATCTCGCCGTGCAGGGAAGTCCGGAATCGCGGGACCTCGAAATGCCGTCCGCGAGCGCGCTGGCGGCGGTTTCCGTGCAACAGGAGACGGCGCTCCTCACGCCTCCAATTGGCGACTACAGCTCTGGAAGGCTGGTGCGCGCATCGCTTTCCGGCGGGCAGACACGCCCGCTGCTGGATGGCGTACTGGCGGCCGATTGGGCGCCGGATGGCTCGTCGATGGCGGTGTTGCGGCGCGTCGACGGCGTCAATCGCCTCGAATATCCGATCGGGACCGTGCTCGCCGATAAGATCAACTGGCCGCTGTGGACGATCCGCGTCTCTCCGGATGGCGAGCGCGTGGCCTACGTCACCCGCGCCGACGGCCACGCGCTCGGAATTCATGTGGTAGACCGCGCCGGGAAGAAGACCTACTTGGGCGCGGTCTCGGGACAGAATACAACCGGCGAACATGAGCCACTGTGCTGGAATCCGAAGGGGACGGAAATCTGGTTTCGTTCGTTCGACGCGAGCGAGCCGGGCATCGTTTATGCGGTCGATCTCCACGGAAAGCGGCGGGTGGCATTGCGGCTACCCTCCCAGATCCAGCTCTTCGACATCTCCGCGCGCGGCGATTTGCTGTTGAGCACAGGATCGTCGCAACTTGGGATTCTAGGCGAGGCGCCGGGAGACGCCACCGAGCGCGACTTCTCCTGCCTGGATTCGGGCGCGGTGGCGGGGATCTCCGACGACGGGCGCGTGATCGCGGCCAATGTCACTGGGGAGAGCGGCGGCGAAAAGGGCAGCGTCTACCTGCGCAAGACGGACGGTTCGCCCGCCATTCGCGCCAGCGACGGATATGCTTACCGGTTGTCGCCGGACGGCGCCTGGACTTCCGGCTACACTTTGAATGCGGATGGTTCGCGGCGCTTTGTTTTGTCGCCCACGGGTCCCGGAGAGGAGTTCGAAGTGAAGGTCCCGGGCCTGGCCTCCGGAGTGGTATACGGCTGGTTGGAAAGCGAGCGGCGGTATCTTGTGTTCGGGCGCCTGCCCGAAAAAAACTACCAGTGTTTTGTATGGGACGCGGCGCGCGGAACCGCCCAGCCGCTGTGTGCGGAAGGCGTGGCCGACGCATTCTCCTATTTCGTGTCGCCGGATCGAAAGCGGCTCCTGATCCCCGTACTTAAGGGCGGCTGGCTGGTCTATCCAGTGGACGGCGGAGCCGCGCAAGAGCCCCGCGGAATCGGACAGAGTGAGGCGGCGATCGGCTGGCGCGCGGACAGCCGGTCTTTATACGTGGTGCCCGATGGGCAAGAAACCGACAGCATCCCGGTATCGATCGTGGATATATCGAGCGGTAAAAGAACGGCATGGAAGACGATTCATCCGGCGCAGCCGGTACTCAAGATACGCGATCTGCATGTTACCCCGGATGGGCGGGCTTACGCCTACAACTATGAGACCGCCCAATCGGATTTGTATGTGGCGCACGGATTGAATTGAGTGGGGCAGGCTCGCAGCCTGCGCGGGCCGCGCAGGACCGCTGGCGCATTATGACCGTGACTCTACCGAAATCGTGCTGGGCCGGCGTGATCCTGCTCACCGTTTTGTGCGCGTTCCAGCGGCCCTTCCGCGTCTACCCCAGCCTGGAGCCATACGACGACGTATCCCTGCCCGACGACTGGCAGCAAAACGCCGAATGGATCTTCGCGCGGCTCATGTACCCGCCGCACCCCAATGCGCGTTTCGGGCGTTGGGCGCGCCGCTTCGGCGGCGTTGTCGATTGGCGGCAAGGGGGCACAAGCTGGACGCAGGATTATCCGCGGGCGGACCGCCACTTTGCGCAGGCCATCCGGCGCCTGACCCGCATTTCGGCGCGCTCCGTGGAACAGCCGGTCAACCTGGATGACGGAGACGACGTGTACAATTGGCCTTGGCTATGCGCGGGCGAGATGGGCGATTGGAAGCTGACCGATGCGCAAGCCGCGAAACTGCGCGAGTATCTGCTGCGCGGCGGATTCCTGATGCTCGACGATTTCTGGGGCTCCGAGGAATGGGACCGTTTCAACGAGAGCATGCGGCGCGTGTTTCCCGACCGGCAGATCGTGGAAATCGACAACGGCGATGCGATCTTCCATACGATCTACGATCTGGACGATCGCTACCAGATAGCGGGCGAGTGGGCGCTGGCACGCGGCACCACGAACCGAAACCCCGAGCTGGGCGGCGGGACCGCGCACTGGCAGGGAATCTACGACGATCGCAACCGCGTGATGGTGGCAATCTCGTACAACTCCGATATTGGAGACTCATGGGAGTGGGCGGACGACCCGCATTATCCCGAGAAGTATTCGGCGCTAGGCATTCGCATCGGGGTCAACTACGTGGTCTACTCCATGACGCACTGAGCAAGGGACGGAACCACAGATGGACACAGATATACACAGATAAGAACAGGTTCAATCCGTGTGCATCTGTGTTTATCTGTGCTTCCATGGTTCTATGCAGATTGTCTCCGCCACCGCGCCGGAACAGTTGGCGACCGTGCGGCAGCTCTTCGAGGAGTACTGGCAATCTTTCGGCTTCACGCCCTGCTTTCAGAATTTCGCGGCGGAAGTGGCCGGACTGCCCGGCTATTACGCGCCGCCGGCCGGCCGTTTGGCCCTGGCGCTCGACAGCGGCGAGCCCGCGGGCTGCATCGCGCTTCGCCCTCTGGATGCCTCGCGCGCGGAAGCCAAGCGGCTCTATGTGCGGCCGCGGTTTCGCGGCCGGGGCGCCGGCCTGGCGCTGCTCCTGTGGGTGATTGGCGAAGCGCGCGCTGCCGGCTATCGCGAAATGATGGGCGATACGATGCCGGTAATGCAGCGCGCGCTGGCCATGTACGCGCGATTGGGTTTCGAGCAGACCGGTCCGTATGCGCCGGACGCAACCCCCGGCGCAATCTATCTGCGTCTGGCGCTGTAATCTGCAAATCCGGCCGGTATAAGGAGCTGGGCTCCTCGCGGGCTGCAAACCCGTTGGGCATGCCGTTGGGGCGTTGCTGCTGGGTTCGATTCCCAGACCGGCCTCGTAGGGCAGCGCCATGCGCTGCCGCGCGGCGATGACGAAACGGTCGAAGCAGTGAGGCGCGATTTCGAGCGCGCCACCATATCGGACAACCTCAAGGCGCTGCCGGCGATCGCCGGTGAAGTGTAAAGCGGCGGGGCATGAAAAAGACGCGCGCTGGCGGCCTGAGAGGCCGCCGGCAGGCCACGGGCCTGCGCCACGAAGCCGACAAACCTCTCAGGCAGGACGGTAGAGCGACGGCGGCTTGGGCCGCAGGATTTCCACGAGCATGGCCGCCGGCCCCACGATCGTCAAAGCGAAAAATGGCGCATTCACCACGTGCGCCAAACGCAGGATCAGTTCCGCCACCGCCACCAGGATGGCCACCAGAACCTGTGCCCGCTTCGGCGTCACCGTGGTCTTGGGATCGGTGATCATAAAGAAGATGAAAAGCTGGTACATGGGGCCCGTGATGGGTGCCACTTCCGCCAGGAACGCGTGCCCGGTGACCAGCGTGCGCAGCAGCGCCAGCGCCACAAACGAGACCACATATGCCGCCGTGATATGGAAGCGCTGGACGCGGTATACGATAAACGCTCCGAGCACCCAAATAACCACCATCGGCCAGACCGTGTTCCCCCATTGAATGCTGAGCGCCGCCACAAACTCCGGCGCAAGCACCAGCATGGCGCAAATCGCGAAGTTGGACGGGTTCCAGATGTGGCGGCCGCGCACGCGAAGGGCGTACTTGGAAGTAATCGCTATGGCGCTGCAGAGGGCATAGGGCCAGTATTCCGGCGAGCGGAGCAAAATGCCCACGCTGATGCCCGTAATGTAAGCGCTGGCGAGATTCGGAATCCTGCCCCAGAACCAGCGGCCTAACACAACCTCCAGGACCAGCGCCGTGCCGATCGCCAGCAAGGTGCGCGAAAAGCTCTCCAGCAGGCCGAACGACAGATTGCCCACCAGCAGGATCAAGGTGATGAAGAGCGGCGAGAGATAGCGATTCTCAGCGCTGAAAAAACGCCCCAGCGCGGACTTGGGCTTGGGCTGCGCCGCGGTGGCGAATCCGGCGCTCATGACGGCTCCACCGCTTTATGCATTTGATTCAGCAACGGCGCGGCGATGGTCTGGGTCTTGCCCGACGGCCAGCGGATCTCGACCTTATCGATGCCGGTTGTCTTGCCCAATCCGAAGTGCAGCCGCCGCTGGTTCTGCGCGCAAAAGCCGCTGCCGCCGGAGACTTCCTGCACCTGCTGCTGGCCGTTCCAGATCACCTTCACCTGCGCGCCGATCGCGCTGCGGTTGCTCTGGCGGCCTTCCAATTCCAACTCGATCCAGCGGTTATCCGGCGACACTGTATTCAGGTATAGCAGCAGCGGCCCTCTTTCATTCGCCACCACCGCATCCAGCACGCCACGGTTCCGAAAATCGGCCAATGCGATGGAGCGGCCATCGTAAACGTCGGTCACGCCGACAAACTGAGCGACCTCTTTAAACTGGCCCGCGCCGTCGTTGATCCAGACGCGCTTCTGCTGGTAACCCGACAGGCTGCGGCCATCCAGCGGCGGCCAGTTGGCGGCATCCGAAATAATGGCTCGATTGCCGCCCGCAACCTTGGAATAGTCATACCAATAGCTGCGATTCCGGTCGAGCGATACGTTACCGTTCACTGCGTACAGATCCAGGAAGCCGTCGTTGTTCAGATCGCCGAACTGCGCACCGAAGCTCCAGCCGCCCAGGTCGACGCCCATGGCGGTGGCCATGTTGTCGTAACGGATGTTCGCGCCGGATGTGCCCGTCCGCGGCATCCACAGGTTGTTGCCTTGCACCAATACGCCTTCCTCGGAAATGTTCGAGACGTAGATGCCAAATCGGCCCTGATTCAGCACGTCTCCAACGGCCGCGTTCATCCCGCTCTTGGGTGCGGCGCCGATACCCGTTTCCTTGCCGGCTTCGCGAAACCGCTTGCCGCCTTCGTTGAAGTAGACTTCGGAGACGCCGTAATCGTTGGCCACGAACAGATCGGGATACCCGGTGCCGCGCAAATCGGCGGCAACGGCCGCCAGAGCCCAACGGCGCGAGTCGATGCCCATCCGCGCCGAGACTTCCTCAAAACGTCCGCCGCCCAGATTATGGAACAGATACTTCCGCCCGCCGTTCCGCGCATATTCGAAGCTCTCCGGCATGATCCTGGTGTTCTTCAGATGCCATAGGTCCACGTCTTCGGGATAGTAGCCGGCTAAGAACAGGTCGAGCTTTCCGTCATGATCGTAATCGAACCAGACGGCGGAGTTCGCGTTCACCCAGGGCGGCAGCCCGGCTTGTTCGGTCACGCGCGTGAAGTGCTTTCCGCCGTCGTTATGAAAAAGTTCCGGCTTGCCCCACTTATAGATGAGGACATCTTCGAAGCCATCGTTATCGTAATCGCCCCATACCGCGCCCGTGGAGACGCCCGTTCCCGGCAGGTTGACGTCGGCGAGACCGACGTCCGCGGCTACATCGCGGAAGGTGCCGTCGCCTAAATTCCGGTAGAGCGCGTTCCGGCTGCCTTCGGCGCTGTTGGTAACGTAGATATCCGGCCAGCCATCGCGGTCGAAATCCACAATCGATACGGCCGCCCCCATGGACGCCACCTGCGGCATGATGTGCCGCAGCTTGGGATCGAAAGTCGCCGCGGCGTGCGTGAAATCGATCCCGGCGGCTTTGGCGGATTCCTGGAAGCGAAAGCCGTAGCGGGCGAGCGCGGTGGATGGGTCGCCGGCCACCGCAGCCTTGCCGCGCGCTTCCATGCGTTTGTACACCAGCGGAAACGCCAGTTGCGCCGCGAGAAAGACGATCGGCAAGATCTGCCGCAGTGAATTGCTTGGCGTCATCTACTTCTGCAAAAAGGCCGGAATGCGCTCCTGATTCTTCACGATGGTATCCAGGATAGCCTGGTTCTGTTTAACGATCTCCCGGTTGGCCAGGATCTTCTCCTGGTTCTCAACGATCGGTTTCCGATTCGCAATCACGCCGGTATCTTAGGTGAGCATAGCCGCAACGGACCGTTTTGCACAATACCATGAACCTATTAGTGGGGCAGGCTCGCAGCCTGCGCGGGCCTCGCAGGCCCGCTCTTCGGCGAGCGAAGCTCGCGTGGCCAGCGAAGCTCGCGCTGGCGGGGCTGAAAGCCCCGCGTTGGCGGCGCATGGCGCCGCCCCACCAAAGGCCAATCTCCGGAGGCTAACGAAACTCGCCGACGCGCTACCGAGCAGGGCCTGTGGTGGAGTGGGCGGTACGCTTTCTCTTCCGCACCAACGCCCGAAACCACAGGAATGCCACGGCGGCGAAGGGTGAGGCGTACCACAGAAGGTCCCACCGTCCCAGTCCGGGAGGCGTGACCTCCACCGTCGCCCCAGTCTCCGCGTGTCCCGCGGAGCTGTCGAGCAGCAGACGCACGCGCCAGACCTCCTGCGCGTCGAAGGGCGCCTCCACGTAGTATTGCACCTGTCCGCGTTGGTTGTCGGGCCGGGCCGCATAGCGTTTTTCCGGGAGACGGCCGCTTACCGGTTGGACGCCAATTTCGAATCGCAGGTGCTTCGGAATGGCGCCGCCCGGCGGCGGGTCTACCATGATCCAAAACGTTCCGATCCCGACATCGGGATGGGTCCAGAGGGAGATGACACATGGACCCACGCTCCGGTCCGTGATAATGGGAAAGGGAGGTCCGTTGTGCGCGGCGGCCGGAAAAGCCATCGCCAGGAGCAGCCAGATTCGAGTGAAAGTAACGCGCATCTCCGAACCTAGCGGAACCAGCCCACCAGCATAGCGTACTTTAATTGCTCTGGCCGGCGGAACTCATATCGATATCGGCCGCTTTGATGTCGGACGGAATGAACGATCGATCGAGCAACTCGTTCATGGGCGTCCGAACCGTCAGAATTCCGGCCTCGATCCCCATATCCCGGATCTTCTCCATCTCCGCGTCGCTGGGATTCAGCATGCGGTAACTGACTCGATCCGGCGGCTCCGTGAGCACGAAACGAACGACCTTTTCATCTTGCCGGAAGTACGGCGAAACCACCTTGGCGGCGTCCAGCCGATGCGTTTCGGCCCACTCTCCACTCTCGGCGATACCGCGCACCAAATCTCTCACCACCGCCGGCCGCTCTTTGATCAACTTCTCGTGGACCACCAGCACGCAGGAGATGAAGTGCGGCCAAATGTCCTTGGCATAGTAGAGAACGCGCCCGCTGCCATCCAGTTCGGCTTTTGCCGCGAACGGCTCACCAACGAAGTACGCATCGATCGCTTTGGCGGCGAGAGCCCCAGGCATATCCGGCGGCGGCATTTCGACGAATTTGATCTCCTCGGGCTTCACTCCCTGGTCGTGCATCAGTTTGTGTATCACAAGGTTCTGGTTGCTGTACTTGCTTGGGATCGCAAACGTCTTGCCGCGCAGGTCGCGGAGAGTCGTCACAGGGAGATCTTTGCGCACCATGACCTCCGACCCATCGCGATGGCCCAGATACAGAATCTTAACCGGGACGCCTTGCTCCCGCAGTTTCATGGCAAGCGGAGCGATCATGAAGCTCGCCTGCAGGCGCCCCGCCTTGATGGATTCGACCACGGTCGGGAAGTCCGTGAAACGCTGCGATTCAAAACGAGTCGATTTACTCGTCTTCGTCGCAAAATCGGTCACCGGGCACGTCAGGTGACAAGTCACAGGCAGGAATCCAACCTGGAGCAATTCCCGGCCGCCCGCCGTGTGCGTGGCGTCCGCGGGCCGATTGGCGCGCACCCACGGCTTATAGCGAACTACGCCAATGACGGCGATGAAAACAATCAGCCCAACAATCCATCGTGCGGTTGAAGAACGAAGCATTTTGGTATACTCCTTTTCGCTTTATCGAGCGTCGGCATACTCGCCGGCATCATGCTCAATGTTGAGTTTCGTCAGAATCAGATGCATGGCTCGCACTACATCCGGCTGTGTCGGATTGCGCGGCCGGGGCGCCGGGATGTTCAACTGATATCGGATCTGGCCTGGACACTCCGATAGAACGATTACGCGATCGGCGAGTTGGGCGGCCTCCTCGATATCGTGGGTGACGAGAACTACGGTACGCGGCCGCTCCGCCAGAATACGCGCCAATTCCTCCCGCATGCGCAGGCGGGTCAGGTAATCCAGCGAAGAGAACGGCTCATCCATAAGGAGGATGTCCGAGTCGCCGGCGAGGGCGCGGGCCAGTTCCACAAGTTGCCGCATGCCGCCGGAAAGCTGGTGGGGATAATGGTGTTCGAAAGCCTCCAGCCGGATCAGCCGAAGCAACTCCCGGACCTGCCGCGTGCGCGTCGCCCCGCTTTTCACATGCCGTAGACCCAGCGCGACGTTCTGGGCCACGGTCTGCCAGGGCAATAGACCGTCCTGCTGATAGATCATGCGGACCTCGCCCCGCCGAACGACGGTTCCCGAAGTTGGCTTGTCAAACCCCGAAAGCAGATTCAGCAGAGTCGTCTTGCCGCAGCCGGATGGGCCGACGATGGCGACAAACTCGCCATGCAGGATTTCAAGAGAAAGATCGTGGAGGACTTCCAGAGGGCCAAAAGAGCGGGAAACACCCTGAAGCCGATACCGCTCCTGGATCACCGTTCGTAACCCCACCGCACGCTGGGGATCTTTGTGAGCTGGACCAGAACGCGATCGATGGCGACGCCGACGAGCCCGATGACGATCATTGCCACCACCAGGAGATCGGTGCGCAGGCCGTTGCGGGAATCCATGACCGCGAAGCCCAGCCCGTCCCGGCCGGCGATCATTTCCGCGGCAACCACGACCAGCCACGCAACCCCGGCGGCCACGCGCAACGCGGTGATGACCTGGGGCATGATCGCGGGCAGAGTGACGCGGATCAGTCTTTCGGAATCGCTCAGGCCGTAATCGTGCGCCACACGCGCGTAGACGGCCGGGACGTTCGCCGCGGCGGCCATCGTCGCGAGCACCAAGGGGAAAAACACCGACAGGAAGATCAGGAATATCGCAGGCGCATCTCCCACGCCGAACCAGAGGATGGCAAACGGGATCCAGGCAAGCGGGGACAGATTGCGGAAGAAATTAACGATCGGAAGGAAAGCGCTCCGCGCCCAGGTTTTTTGCCCCATCCACAGACCGGTAGGCACACCGGTGAGGACCGCCAGCAGAAATCCCGCGGTCACGCGAAAAACCGAAGTCACCAGGTCGGTGATTAGCCGGCCGTTTCGGATTTCTTCTCCAAATCCTCGAACGACATCGAGCGGCGCCGGCAACGCGCTTGCGTGGAACACGCCGCTCATCCAGACCGCAGTCCAGATGGCGAGGAGAGCCGCCACTACCGCTAGCGGAAGACTAACCGACAGAACGAACTTCCGTGTTTTCATAAGGGGTAGCAGTCCTGGAGGTTCCGCTCGCCGGAAAGATTCAGGCACGAAGGCCGAGGTTACCATCGGATTATGTTAAATCAAACGAATCCGCGCTTGCTCGCGGCTCCTCGACCCCTGCCGTGCGGGCTATTTCTGAACGAGGGCGAGGATCTTCTCTTGATTCTTTAAGATCGTTTCCTGGTTCTTCTGGATTTGATCCAGCGCGTGCTGATTCTTCTTGATGACCTCCTGGTTCTCCCGGATGGCGCCTTGGTTGGCGAGGATGGTCTTCTGGTTGTCCAAAATTACTTTCTGGTTTGCAAGAACGTCTTGGTCTGGCATCGCTAAACTTCTCTCTCTCCGCAGATTTCGACTCTGCAGGTCAATTCTCTCACTATGCGAATACTCCGTCCATAATGCTTTTGTAGTATGCGGCGATCATAAAAGTGGCGTTGAGCACCAGTCCGATTCTGTTCAAGTCCGCCGGCCAGGCTCAGAATTCGAAGGTCAAACCGGTATAGAACGAACGGCCCATGCCTGGCACCGATGAACTCCCCGCCGGGTCGGCCCAATACCGGCCGCCGAGCGGCAGATCATATCTTCTGTTGGTCAGATTCCGGAAGCCCGCATCCAGCCGCAACCCAGCGCTCTGGACCAGCTTCCAGCGGTAGCCGCTGCGCAGATTGAGCAGCGCGTAGCCGGGCGTGGGCAGCTCGTTTCGGACGGCCTGCACGTCCGTCTTGGCGTCGACCGCCTGGAAGTCAAGGGCGCTGGACCACTCTCCCCGGTGGTGCTCCAGAGCCAGGTCTCCGTGGACCGGCATCATGTGGTAAAGGTTGTCTCCGGTGTCGAGATTCTTGCCTCGCACGTAACCCATGACACCACTTAGCGCAAAGCCGCCCACCTTGGTGTAACCTCCCAGTGGCGCGCGTTCCAGTCCATCGACTCCATACAGCCGGGCCGCATAGTTGGCAAACTGCACTGTAACGAAGCCGTACGTGGCAGTCAGGTTGGCAGCCGTGCAGCCGTCGCTTCCATCGGCGATCGCCGGACAGCGCTCCACATCGATGTAATTCCGAACCCTGGTGAGATAGGGAGTGACCTTCAATTCCGAGCCTTTCTTGGCGGTATCGTGCCAGCCCGCCGTGGCGCTCAACGTGTGCGCGACCTCCGGCCGCAAGTCCAGGTTTCCCGTGTAACCGTTGCCATCGCCGAACCACCCGTTCATATTCACCGCCATGAAGCTTCGTTTGACCCAAAGGTAGCGTTCATAAATGCTGGGAGAGCGCGTTTTCCGATGGTGATCGCGCGAGTTGAATGCCTGTGGATCGGCATAGTACGCCGCGCTTCCCGGGGCATCGGGATCTGAGTTGAAGCCGGCGACGTTGCCCGTGATGTCACAGATCGAACGTGCGAAGTAAATAACTGAGATCTATTAGGGTCGATAACGAGCGTGCGGAGTCTCGCCGGAGTCAGCCCATGAAGGTCGCGCGCATCTCCATCGGCTGAAAAATCAGCCACACCGCCGCGACCCACAGCAGCAGGCAGACGGCAGCCCACGGGATGAAGGCGCGCACCTTGTGAGCGGTGTCTTCTTCCTGCGACAAATGGTGAGTTACCAGCAGCGATCCGGCCAGCCCCAGCACTAGGAATCCCAGTTCCAGGGGCTGTACGAAACGGGTGGGTATGCCGCTCAAGGTCCAGAGCGGCTCACCCAGGAAAGGGCGGCCCAGACTGGCTACGGCGCTCTGGGTGACGGGGATCAAGGTCAAGATCCCGGTCAAGAAATGAAAGCTGTAATGCGCCAGCCACATGCCGAAACCCAACGGAACCAGACCGTAAGCATAGCGCACGATCGACGGCAGCACAGGCCGCCGGCTGCCCGCCCAAACCCGCATGAGCCACGCCGCGAGGCCGAGCATGACCACGGGTTCCACCACGAGCGAGAAAACGAAGATCAGGCCCAATACCGGGGCTTCGCGGTTGACGTGCAACACGCGTCCCAGCCAGCTTTCCAATGCATAGACCGGGCTGACCATGCCGAATGCGTTCAATAGCGCGCCAAAGGTGAACACCAACGTCAGCGCCGCGATGTCCTTGCGCCGTGAGAAAAACCCGATTCCGGAGCGCCGGGGATCTTCCATGAGTTCGCTGGCGGGAGGGCGGCTCAGGATGCCTACGTTATCGTGCGGGCAGGCCTGCACGCATTCCAAACAGAAGGTGCAATCCATGTTTCCGGCCTTGCTGGGCTGAAACAACGCCAGTTCGCAACCGCGCTGGATCGTCACCAGCCCCGTCCGGTCGCGCCGGCCGCGGATACAGTCTTTCGTTTGGCAGGGAACGCACACGTCCTGGTCGCGGACCTTCACTTCGAGCGGCGAGAGCGTGGATGCCACAAAGTTAAACTGCCCGATGGGACAAACGAATTTACAGAACGCGGCGTGCTTAAAGAACCCGTCGACGACCAGGACCCCTGCAAAGTACGCCACGATCAGCCACGCGGTCCACCACGGCGAAGACCAGAGATCGAACAGTTCGTAGATAAACAGGATCAGCGCGAACAGGACCGCGGAGAGCCACTTGTTGCGCAGGTTGCGGGGCCATGTGCGCCGCGGATGAAACCAGCGCCGCGCCCACTGGCGGACCAGCATGAATGGGCAGGCCATGCAGAAAAGGTTGCCGGCGCACAGCAGCACCAGCACCAGCGCGCCGCGGAAATGCACCCAACTCACGGTGGTAGCCAGATTCTTGGGCGCCAGCGTGGGCCCGAACAATCCATGCGCGATCATGGCGATGCCCACGATCAGCGGCGGAATCTGCAGGAAGGTGCGGGCGTGCCTCCAGCCCAAGAAACGGCCGATCCAGGGGACCTTCAGCAGGTCGAATGCGGGCGATTCAGCGGACACCCTTCACATCCATTTGGCGTTCTAGTTTCCGGCCACCAGCCAGCGTGACGTGCATGAGGACTACCCAATCGCCCGCCATGGTGAAAGCCAAGCGGCCCTGGTAGCGTCCGGCGGCGGTTTCCCGCGCCTCGCCGAACTCCGGACGCATCCCCGCATGGGACATGTCCGCCTCCAGGGTGACGCGCGCCCCGCTGACGGCATGGCCCCCGGCGTCCGAAATTCTAAGGGTAACAGTTGCGGCGCCCACCCGCGCGGGCCAAGGCGCGATTTCAGGCGCGATCGCGACGGACGGCGACGTTTCGGTTGGTTTCCGGCAGCCTGCCGCATACCACAGGGCGGCGCAACCTAGCGCGGCGATTGCCCATCGAGCGCAGCCGGCCAATTAGTACGCGCTGGCCTCCGCCGTACGCGGCTTCCACGCGCAGGTGCATACCGCCGCCCGTTCTCCGGCCGGCGGGAACATGTGATAATACATCCCGATCACCATGGGAACGAACACGATCGTGTTGTAGAACAAGTGCAGCTCGACCCGCGGAACCACCAACTGCAATACACTGAACGGAACCGGTTTCCCCCAGAAATTATGATGCATGGTGGCCTGCGTAATCAACAGCAGATGTTCGATATGGTGCCAGAATTGGATCACAAGGGCCACCGTCCACCACGTGCGGGCGGTACCCGTGAAGCCTTTCCGCAGCACCCAGATTCCCACCAGCATCACCAGTGCATAAGCGTAGTGCAGCACTTCCGATTTAATCAGCCAGGGATACCACAAGCCTACGATGCCGTTCGCCTGCGGCCGCGACCATCCCATCAGATAGATTTGCGTTGCCTGCGCCAGGTGTTCGCCCCAGTGCGCCAGCACTACGGCCATGAAGATCCAAAGCGCGCGCTCGTGCCACTGGGAATTGAGTTTTTCGTAGAAACTTGGGCCGACGGCCGATGTGAAATCCATGCTCGAACTGGATGCAGCCATTACACTTTTCCTCCCTCTCGAGGAACGGGCAGCCCAAGCCGGACTGCACGAACAGACTTTGTCGAATTATTACACGCGGGTTAAGGAGCGTCAATACTCAATAACTATTAGGGTGCAACCGGGGGCCGAGGTTCGGACATAGTTGTTTTCGATTATTGTGCTGTGGCGCCCGTGGCGGTTAGGTTGAATCAATCTCGTTGATGAGCGAAATTTCCGTTCTGCTGGTGGACGATCACGGCTTAGTGCGCAGAGGCTTCCGGCGCATCCTGGAAGACGATCCGGAAATCCGCGTAGTGGACGAAGCGGCCAACGGCCAGGAGGCCATCCGGCTAGCGCGGCAACTGCACCCGCAGGTGATTGTGATGGACATGGCAATGCCCGGTCTTGACGGCGTGCAGGCCACGCGCGAAATCCTGAAGCACGAACCGGATATTGCGGTGCTGATCCTGAGCATGTACTCGGAGGAGAACTACGTGCGCAACGCGCTGGACGCGGGCGCCCGCGGGTATATGTTGAAAGATGCCCTGGAAGTGGACTTGGCCGGCGCGGTGAAAGCCCTTGCGGCAGGCCGGCAGGTGATCGGCCCGGGCGTGCTATGCCCCACGCGCGCACCCGATCCCCAGTATGACCGCCTCACGCCCCGCGAAAAACAGATTCTGGAATTGGCCGCCCAGGGCAAGTCGAACAAAGACATCGCGGCACTGCTCCTGGTGAGCGAGAATACAGTGGCGGTGCACCGTGCTAATGTAATGGCTGAGTTGGGTATCCACCGGACCACGGACCTGATTCTGTGGGCTGTCAAGAAAGGTTTGGTACACTTGCCTTGACGCAAACCGTGGGGTGGGCTCAGCCGGGTTGGCCGCCTGAAAGGCGGCTCTGGAGTTTCTACATTTTGTCCGCCGCGTGGGGCAGGCTCGCAGCCTGCGCGGGCCTCGCAGGCCCGCTGGTAGCACAGGCTTCAGCCTGTGTTGAGCCGGCTTTCAGCCGGCTCAGGCCGCCTGAAAGGCGGCTGCGGCCACGATTGGCCGCCCTCCAAACCGGCTGAGCTATAATACTCGCATCCAGAATGAATCGAAAGCTGGGCGTAGCTGTTTCGTTGGCCATTTCACTGCTCTGTTACGGTTGTAACAGGCGCGGGAATTTACCCGCGGTGGGATCGGCGGAGTATCGCGACCTTTGTTCTTCCTTCTACCTTGGCTTGGCGGCGCTGCAGTCGGGTGAAGACGTCAACGCGCGAAACGGCCTGACGCGCGCCACCCAGATCGCACCGGACGAGCCGGCAGCGTGGGTCGATCTGGGGCTCCTGCAGGCCCGTGAACAGGAGTTCGATGCCGCGTACCAAAGCTTCGAAAAAGCGCGCGGTCTGGCGCCGGACAATAGCGGGATCGAGGGTCTTCTCGGACTGATTGAGGCCAAACGCGGGAAGCTTCCGGAAGCTCTGACGCATTATGAGAAGGCTGTATCCCTGGATAGTTCGAACCTGCGCGCCCTGTATTCGTGGGCCATGGAAACGCAGCGCCAGCAAACGGCCACCAGCGACGCCGACGCCCAGAAACTGCTGGAGCGGATACTGAGAATTCGGCCTGATAATGCAGCCATCCTACTCGACGTCGCCCATCTGGCCGCCAAGCGCAACGACCAGGCGCGATTGAGCGAGGCGGTGGCCAATTTGGGGCGGAATGCAGCGACTTGGCCCGAACCTGCGAAGCAGCAATTTGCCCGGCTGCAACAAGCCGCCGCGGCGCGCGATTCTCGCGGTACGGCCATCCAGGTTCAATTTCTGCGCAACACGCTGGTGCGGGTGGCCAGCTATCGGCAGAGCTTGGATGAAGTGAAAGCGCCCGCTACCACCGTTGGAGAGCCATTTCTGAAGTTCCTGCGGCTACCGTCTCCGAACTCGGAGCCAGCCCTGCCGGACGTGCGGCTGCACTTCGAAGAGCAGCCCCTGACGGGCGTGCCTGGGGGGAATATCGGCTGGATCGGATCCGTGCCTCTCGATGGCGAAGGCGGCTCGCGGATTGTCTGGGCGGACGCGACGGCTGTCCACATACAAGACGGCGCCACGCTGCCGTTGCCCGTCGCGCGAGACCACTCGCCCCCTGCGTCCCTTGGCAGGAATGCGATCCTGGGCGCCGACCTGAACTACGATTTCAAAACCGATTTGGTATTCGCGACGCCGGCCGGAGTTCGACTTTACCGGCAAGATACTCCGCAGCGCTTCGTCGATGTAACGGCCAAAGCCAAATTGCCCGCGGAAATCGTCAATGGCTCCTACACGGGCGCGTGGGCCATCGACTTCGACCTGGATGGAGACTTGGACGTGGTATTGGGCGTGCCGCACGGTGCGCCGGTGGTCTTGCGAAACAACGGCGATGGCACATTCACCCCCGTCCGTCCGTTCCAGGGCATCGATGGGGTGTCGGCCTTCACCTATGGCGACATCGACGGCGCAGGCGTGCCGGATGTGGCCATGATCGACGGCAGCGGAAAACTGCAAGTCTTCAGAAACGAGCGGCAGGGCGTCTACCGGCCGCGCCAGGTTCCGCCGCAACTGGCCAGCGGCAATCTGGCTGTCGCCGCTGGGGATGTTAATGGAGACGGGCTGATCGATTTCGTTCTGCTGCGAAGCGACTTCAGCATTGTGCGGTTGTCCGGCCGGGACTCCGGGAACGCATGGGATTTCGCGGACATCGCGCGCGCTGGGCCGGCAAACGGTCCCGGACCGGCGAATCTGCTTTTGGCGGATTTGGACAACAACGGCAGCCTGGACATCGTCGCCGGCGGCAGGGTTTTCCTGGGAGACGGGAAAAACTTCACGCCGCTGGCAGGCAAACTGCCTTCCGACTGCTGGGCGCTGGCCGATCTCAATGGGGATGGCCGGCTGGACGGTATCGGTCTGTCGGGCGGCCGGACCGCCGTTCAATTCACTAATCGCGGCGCAAAGAATTATAACTGGCAGGCGATTCGCACCAGAGCGGCTACCGCCACGGGAGACCAGCGCATCAATCCATTTGGCATAGGCGGCGAGATAGAGATTCGGTCCGACCTTCTGACACAGAAACAGATTATCGATTCGCCGATTTTGCACTTCGGGCTGGGCGAACATGCGGGCGTCCAATTCGCCCGTATCGTATGGCCGAATGGGTTGATCCAGGCGGAATTCAACCTGAAACCGGATCAAACCGTGCTGGCGCAGCAGCGCTTGAAGGGGTCGTGCCCCTTTCTTTTTACATGGGATGGACATGGCATGCGGTTCGTAAAGGACGTCGCGCCGATGTCCGCGCCGCTGGGAGCGCACCTCAGCGCTACGGCATTGGAACCCATACAACAAACGCAGCAATGGTTCAAAATCGCGGGAGACCAGCTTGTCCCGCGGGATGGATACTATGACTTGCGGCTGACTGACGAATATTGGGAAACCTACTATATCGATTACTACTCGTTGTTGGTTGTCGATCATCCGCCTGGATCGCAAGTCTACGTGGACGAGCGTGTAGCCGATCCCCCCGCGCCTCTCCGGTGGTATGTGACGGCGCAACCTGGAAGCTTCGCCCGCGCGACGGACGACACCGGACGCGACGTGAGCGCCGCGATCGAAAAATCGGATGCCAACTATCTGCACACGTTTGGCGCCGGGCAGTATCAAGGATTAACTCGCGATCACTGGGTGGAGCTGGAGTTGCCGGAGGATGCGCCACGCGCCGGTCCCCTATACCTGATTGGCGACGGCTTTCTGCATCCGTGGGACGATACCATCACCATGGCGCGCAGCCAGGGAAGCAGCCCCACGCCGGAAGATTTGAGCATCGAAGTTCCCGATCGGGCCGGGCATTGGGTGACGGCACGGAAGCATTTGGGCATTCCGGCGGGGCGCCTGAAGACGGTGGTTTTCGATTTGACGGGGCTATTCCGCACAGGCGCGTCACGCAGGCTTCGTTTGCGTACGAGCATGGAAGTGTATTGGGACAGGCTGGCGTGGGCCGCGGGTCTTCCGAATGAGCAAATAAAGACCCAGCGCTTGAGTTTGTCCGACGCGGAGCTGCGCTACCGGGGATTCTCGCGGATCACCCAGGCCGGCCCTGCATCGCCGGAACTGGCGCACTATGACGCCATTGCCGCGACTGGCCAGCAGTGGCGAAGCCTGGAAGGCTACTACACGCGGTACGGCGACGTGCGCGAACTGCTCGATAAGATCGACGACCGCGTCGTAATTGTCAACTCGGGCGACGAGTTGCGGATGCGGTTCCCCGCCGTTCCTCCGCCGGCCGCCGGTTGGACTCGCGACTATGTTTTTATCGGCGATGGATGGATGAAAGAGGGCGATTATAACTTTCAATTCTCCAGGACCGTGCTGCCTATGCCCTATCATGCGTTGAAGAGCTATACGGCTCCGCCGGCTTCGCTGGAGCGGGATAGCGCCTACCGGCTGCATCCCTCCGATTGGCAGCGGTTTCACACCCGCTATGTTACCGCGGACGGGTTTGTGAAGGCGTTGTGGAATCGCGACGCCCCCTAATTATTTTCGATTATTGCGCGCCGGCACGAGGTTCGGTTAGTTTGGATGCTGTTGCACATCCCTACCGAACCGATCGGAAGTATACCGCGGCCGCCGGAACTAATCGCGGCCAGCCGGGCTATGCAGGAAGGCCGGATGCCGGCGGACGAATTCGCACGCATCGCGGGGCTTGCCCTGCGCGATACCATCCGCCTTTTTGAGCGGACCGGCTCTCCCGTTGTTACCGACGGAGAACAAACCAAGTCCAGCTTTGCGACATATCCGCTCGAAGGCGTGTCCAATTTGTCGCCCGACGGCGTAGTGATTCCGTTCGAAGATGGACATACCCGGCAACTCCCGCGATTGATTTCGGGGCCTTTCCACTACGGCACGCACGCGTCGGTATATCTTTCGGCAGCCAAGCGTCTGACAAGATTGCCGGTAAAACAGGCGGTGATTTCGGCATCCGCTCTTAGCCTGCTTTACCCGGACGCGGAGATTCCGGGGTACCCGCGCGAGCGATTCCTCGCGGACCTCGTGGGCGAAGCCGTGACCGATATTCGCGGGTGCTTGAAGCAGGGCGCCGATAGCGTGCAGATCGATTTCACCGAAGGCCGCCTTTCTCTCAAACTCGACCCATCCGGCGGCCTGCTGCAAAGCTTCGTCGCGCTGAACAACAGAGTTTTGGATCGCTTCACGCCGCAAGAGCGCCAGCATATCGGCGTGCACACTTGTCCGGGTGGTGACCGGGACGCTACCCACAGCGCCGAGGTGGACTATGCCGGACTGCTGCCCGCCCTGTTCCAATTGCGCGTTGGCCGCTTCTATGTCCAGTTGGCGAGCGAGAAGGATCCGGAACGCGTGTTGGAGACGATCGGCCGGTATCTGCAGCCCAGTCAAACGATTTTTGTCGGCGTCGTCGATCCTATCGACCCGCTGGTGGAAACGCCGGCCCAAGTGCGCGACCGGGTGCTGCTGGCGGCCACGCGGCTGCCGGTGGGGCAATTGGGCACCACCGACGATTGCGGCTTCGCGCCCTTTGCGGACGACGCTTCTACGTCGCGCGAAATCGCCTTCGCGAAGATCCGGGCGCGCGTCGAGGGCACCCAACTGGCCGCCCGGGAACTCTTACGATAGCCGCCCTGCCTGAAACCGGACGGACACCTATTGCACAATGGACGTAATGCAGTCAGGCGCTGTCCACCATTCCGATGTGACTGTCATCGGCGGAGGCTTGGCCGGCATGGCCGCCTCTCTGCATTTGGCAAAAACGGGCTTCCGCGTGGTATGCATCGAGCCTGACAGCCGCGTTCGCCAGCCTGTCGGCGAGTCGCTGGACTGGGCCTCCCCCAACCTGTTAAGCGCCTTGGGTTTGCCGATGGAAGATCTGGCTCGCCGGGGGATGGCGACCTACAAACGGGGTGTCACTTTGCAGTTAGGCGATGGAAGCGCGAAGAAGTATCGGCCGGGTACGTGGCTGGGTCGCGCGCCGTTTCACGTTGAGTTGCGCACGATCCATGTCGATCGCACACAGTTAGACCGGGAATTGCGAGACCTGGCGATTCGCCAAGGTGTGACGGTCGTGTACGATAAGGCCGTTGCCGTGGAAAGAACCGGAACCAGCATCGCGTCGATTCAGACGGAGTCGGGAGAGCGATTCGCCTCGCCGTGGTTTATCGACGCTTCGGGGTCCTACACCAGCCTATTGGCTCGAGAATTCAGTCTTCCGGCAGTTGAGTATGGCCCAAGAAAAGTCGCCCTGTGGACCTATTTCACAGCCCCGTTAGCACACGAAGGCACAACCATCTACATGCAAGCCGTACGGGGGGCATACCAGGATTGGATCTGGGAAATTCCCATAGCTCCAAATACGGTCAGCGTGGGATATGTGACCACTGGCGATGCGATGAAGGAGAGCCGGGACCAGGGTCTTACAGTCGTAGACATTCTCGGGCGGCAACTTGCGCTCTTCCCGCGGTTCGCGGCCCTGTTGGAGAACGGCGCCGCCGGCGTTCCCAATGTAGCGTCGTTCGGCTGCCGAACCTATCGGGGAGTCACTGGGCCGAACTGGATCATTGTGGGCGAAGCCGCTTCCATGGTGGATCCCATCACATCCAATGGCGTAACCGCGGCGCTGAGGCACGCGGAGGAAGCTGCGACCCTGATCGCGACGTTCCAGGGGCAATCCGAGCTGGGGCCGGCGGCCAGAGCGGCATATAGCAGACGAGTTCTGCAGATGGGAATGTTCTTTAACGATGGCATCGAACGGCTGGTGTACGACTGGCCGGTGAGAGACCGGATTGGCGTAGAGCGGGCGGCCACGGTTTATACGGCCGCTGCCTGGACCATGAACGGACTGTACTCGCGGTTACGTCCGCGCGGCGTGCTGTCCACGGCTGCCTTTGGCGCACTGCTCGGCGCCATGAGGGCGAGCGCCGGGATCTATTACCGCTGGTGCAGATTCCTGTCGCGGGGTACTCATTCCCGTTTAATTAGTTTTCATTATTGACAGGTCGCGCGCGAAACAATAGACTCGACATATCCGCTAGAGGGAGGGACTTACCAAACTATGCGTACGCTTACGTTGCTATCGGTGTGCCTATGTGGAGTACTTCGAGCGCAGGACCCGATTGGCATACTGGAAGGCCAGGTTGGCGATCCATCGTCAGCCGTGGTGAGCGGCGCACAGGTGAGCGCGCAGAACGTTCAGACCGGGCTGCGCCAAACCGTAGTCACGTCGCGGCAAGGAACGTTCCGCTTCTCCACTTTGCCGGTCGGCGACTACTCGCTGACCGTGGCCGCGCCTAACTTTGCGCCCTTCTCTGCGTCGCCGATCCGGATCGATGTGGGCCGCGTGGTGAATTATCCGGTGCAGTTGGAGATAGCCAGCAGTCACACCAAGGTCGATGTGCAGGCCCAGACGGCAACTATCGACACCAGTACGGCGCTGGGAAACGTGGTTTCGGAACGGGAAGCTACGGACCTCCCTTTAAACGGCCGCGATCTGATGCAGCTTGGCCTGCTGCAGCCCGGTGTGGCGCCCATGACGGCGGGGCTGGCGGAGGCGGGCGGCATTCTGCGCAGCGGCCAGGCTTTCGCCGTCAACGGGCAAAGACCCGAATCCAATAACTACTTGCTCGATGGCGTGACCAACGTGGATAGCGTGAATGGAGGCTTCGCGCTGCGCACACCGGTGGACGCCGTCAGCGAATTTCGTATCTTGTCGTTGGACGCCCCCGCCGAGTATGGCGGGACCAGCGGCGCCACCACCACGGTCGTCACCAAATCCGGCGGCAATGCCTTCCATGGCGACGTCTATGACTTTCTGCGGAACAACGCGTTCGATGCGCGCAACTTCTTCTCCCCGACCACACAACCTCTGCACCTGAATCAGTTTGGGGCGACGCTCGGCGGTCCCTTGCGGCGTAACAAGGATTTCTTTTTCGTCTACTTCGAAGGGCAGCGCGACAACCAGGGCGAAACCCAGGCGGCCATCGTACCCACCGCCGCCGAGCGAACCGGTAACTTCTCGGGCTTGACCGACCCCAGCACCGGCGCGCCCTTGCCGCTGATTAACGAGTTTACGGGCCAGCCGTTCCCGAACAACCAGATCCCCACCGCGCTGCTCAGTCCCATCGGGCTAGCCGCCGAGAAGCTGTTCCCACTCCCCAACGCCCCAAACTCGGTCTTCGAGTCCACGCAACTGGCGAGCGATAACTACAACCAAGGGGGCTTCCGGTACGATCACTATTTCGGGAACAACGATCAGATCTTCGCGCGCTATGCCGGCTCCGGGCAGAATACCCTCGATCCGCTTCCCATCAACGGATCGAATGTTCCCGGCTTTCCCGTGACCGACGCCATTACGACGAACTCGTTCACGGTTTCCGACGTTCACATTATCTCGCCCCAGACCGTACAGACCGTGCGTCTGGCGTTCTTTCGTAACGCATTCATCTACGAAGACGCGCAGAATCATACACCGGGCAGCAGCCTGGGGTTCACTTATCCGCCCACCCTCGGTACCAACGCCGGAATGCCGTTCCTGATTGTAAGCGGGTACTCGGACGTGGGTAACCCAATTACCGGGCCACAGAACAGTTACCAGAACGACTACCAGGGATCTTACTCGATCGCTATGACGCGCGGCAGGCATAACCTGAAACTCGGCGCCGACCTGGATCGCCAGCAGATCGACGTTTTGCTGGGTATTGCCACCAACGGATTCTTTGTGTTTGCGCCGTTTCCGGCCACTGACTCCTTTGCGAGTATGCTGCTGGGGACATCCGTGCAATTCTTCCAGGGCGGCGGCGACTTCAACCGCGGCCTGCGCAAGTGGATCGCCGGGGGGTATGCGCAGGATGAGTTCCGCATCACGCCCCGCCTGACTTTGAACTACGGTTTGCGTTACGAAGTCAATACGCCGTACACCGACATTCGCAACCGGATGAATGAATGGGCGCCAGGCCAGCAATCCACGGTCATGCCCAATGCGCCTGAAGGGTTGCTTTTCCCCGGCGATAAAGGCGTGCCGGCGGGCATCGCAGCGGTCGATTATCACGAATTCATGCCGCGCGTGGGCTTAGCGTGGGACCCGTTCGGAGCCGGTAAAATGACCATCCGCGCGGCCTATGGCATCTTCTACGACGGTTTCACCAACGGCGTAGGCGGTCCGCTGCAGGCCGCCGTGAGCGCCTTGCCCTGGACCGAGGCTTATCAATCGCCCGAGCCTGGATTCAGCCTGGCGAACCCATACGGCGGCCAGGCGCCACCGTTTGCAAATCAACAGTTCGTACAACCGGCGACCATCCTGACGGTGCAACAAGGCATGCTGCCGCCGTATTCGCAGAATTGGAACTTATCGATCCAACGGGTCATCGCCAGGGATTATCTGCTGGATGTACGCTACGTCGGCAACAAAGGTACGCACCTGCCTCGCTTCATTGAGGCGAACCCTTCCATTTTCGGCCCTGGAGCCACTCAGGAGAATACTGAGCAGCGGCGCGAATATGCGGATTGCAACGCGGCGGGAGTTTGCAACTATGGATCGGTAGGCCTGATCGCGGACGACTCCAGTTCCACTTATCACGCGCTGCAAGTCGCATTCTCCCGGCAGTTCACGCGCAATTTAAGCTTCCTGGCGTCTTACTGGTTTTCGAAGAGCCTGGACTATATCTCGTCGCTGAATGTGGCCGGATCGGCGCCCACGCTGGTGGCGGGAGAGAACGACCTGGCCCAGAATCCATTCGACCTGAGGGCCGAGCACGGACCCTCGCTGTTCGATGCCAAGAACCGTTTCCTGTTCAGTGGCAGCTACAGGCTGCCTATCTGGCGGGATGCCTCGTCGGCGGCGGCATTTATCCTGAACGGTTGGCAGTTGAATACCATTACTAGCATCTCATCGGGAACGCCTTTTACCGTTTATGACAGCGCGAACGTATCGGAACAGGGGAGTGCACCCGAGATTACCGGCTTCTATTCGAGTCGCCCGGACTTGATCTCCAACCCCAATCTAGGACCGCATACCCCCAGCCAGTGGGTAAGCCCGTCGGCATTCCAGCTACTCAATCCGAATACGCAAGCCGGGCAATTTGGCAACGAGGGCCGCAATGTGGTGCGGGGTCCGGGAATCGAAAGTGTGGATTTGTCGCTGTTCAAGGATTTCCGGGTCAGTGAGTCGCAGCGCGTGCAATTCCGCGCGGAGTGTTTCAATTCCCTGAACCATCCGAACTTCGGATTGCCGGAGAACGACCTAGAATCGCCGGCATTCGGCCAGATTCTGCAAGCGGGTCCGCCGCGGCTGCTGCAACTGGCGCTAAAGTACATCTTTTAGGAGGGAAACTGCGATATGCGCGATGTGTGGGGCGGCCCATCCCGACCAACGCCACTTTAGTTTTCCAGTGGCCGGGCATCTGTGTTGCGCGTGGGGCAGGACTCCAGTCCTGCAGGCCGACGTCCACGTCGGCCTGCTTTCGTTACCTTAGGAGCGGGCCCTGGAGGACCCACGTACGGTCGAAAAGCCGCTGCGAGCTGCGGGGAATGGGGCGGGTCCGGAGACCCGCCGCAGGCGTAGACGCCTGCCCCACAAGGTCTTCATCACTATTCGTGGGCCGCAGGCACATCCTGACAGGACGGGGTCCTGCCCAAATCGTTAATGAATATGCCGCACTCCATCAGCGAAACGCAACGATACCGGCGAATATGCATCGCCGTCTTGTTGGGATGTTTAGCCCTGTCTCTGATCTGCGTAGTGTATCCTTTCTACGTGATCCGGCCGTTCCGGGCGCAGGGTGCGCGCGAGTTGGCGGCGGCGTTGTTGGTGATGCGGTTTCGATCCGCCGCCACGCTGATTGCCTGCGCCTCGGCTTTGGCCGCGCTGGTGGTCTATTGGCGCGCGCAACCCAGCCGCTGGCGGCGCGCATGCGCCACGGCCGGCGCGGCATTTGTGTGCCTCCTGGCCGCCTTGGCGCGCGTGAACGTTTACGAGTTGATGTTCCATCCCGACGATCGGCCGTCGTTCGCCGCCGCGTCGCGCACCAAGCTGGATAAAGACGAGAAAGTGATCGCCGTAAAGATCGGCGGCGCCGCTCGCGCTTACCCCATCCGCAACATATCTTATCATCACGTAATCAACGATGTGCTGGATAAGGTGGCGATTGTAGCCACCTATTGAACGCTCTGTCACACCGGTCTGGTGTGGGGGCGAGACGTAGCGGGAGTGCGGCTGACGTTTCACCTGGCCGGCATCAATAACCAGAACTTTCTGATGCGCGACGACCAAACCGGTACTTACTGGCAACAGATCAGCGGCAAAGCCGTGTCCGGCCCGCTGAGCGGAAGTCAGTTGCCGTTCGTTCACTCGGATGAGTTGACATACGGCACGTGGCAATCCGAGGAACCGCGGGGGACGGTGCTACAGGATGCCGCGCCCTACCGTTCCGGATACGCGCGGAAGGATTGGGACGTCGAAATGCAGCGCGCGCGCACCGTAATCGACTTCCACGAGCACGGATTGAAAGGCCGCGACGTGATGCTGGGGATTCAGTCCTTCGGCGCCAGCCGCGCGTTCCCCTACGACCAGGTCGTTCGGGAAAAGGTGGTGCAAGACCACATAGGCGCCGTGCCGGTACTGCTGGTGGTCGCCGCGGACGGCCAATCCGTGCGGGCCTTCCGCGATCGAATTCCAGGCGTCCTGGGCGCGCCGGATTTTTACCGCACGGCCGGAAACCCGCAGGGCGCACTGCTGATGGACGCCGCCACGGGCAGCGAATGGAATTTTCAGGGCTGCGCCATTGCGGGAAAAGCCAAGGGCTTGTGTTTGGAGCCGGTCGAGGTTATTAAGGATTACTGGTTCGATTGGCGGAACTTTAATCCGTCTACCACGGTCTACGGCAGGAAATAGTAACACGTCGCACTGCCTCTTGACGCTGCTAGTTATCGAGCATTACTACTTATTCAATATTGTTACCCGTTGTATGTTTCTCCTATACTTGGCCTATCGGGAGGTTGCTGCCGGTGGGCGCTGCGAGAATCAAGTGGCTAACTATTGCGCTAATGAGCGCCGCGTTGCTTTGCCCGCAAGGGGCCGGAGGCGGGGAGAACGTGGCGGTGCGCATAATGGTAGTGGATTCCGCCGAAGACGCGGCACGCATCCTGGGGCAATTGAAAAACGGAGCGGACTTTGCCGCGCTGGCGCGGGAGAAGTCCACCGATCCCACATCCGTGGATGGAGGATCTCTCGGCCCGGTAGACCCAGCGATGCTACGGCCCGAGCTGCGCGATGCATTGCGCGAACTGCGCCCTGGTGAGCTCTCGCGCATCGTCAAGCTGCCATCCGGTTACGCCATCCTGAAGGCCGTGCCGGCAATCGAATCCCCGCGCCTGGACAGCGCGAGCCGCGCCCGCCAGACCGCCCTCTCCGCCGCCGGCAGCGTGCGGTACGGACCCGATGTGGACGGTCTGCAGGAGGCTTGGTCGGCCCTCGCGGCGATTTCCAAGCCGGAGGGTTGGGACCAGGACCCGCAAGCCATTTGTGACGTGCATACCCGCTCCTATAGCGCCGTCATGGATTGGCTCGATCATATGTTGAATTCGGCCGACAAAGAAAGTAGTTCACAGCCGCAGGGCGGCACCCCGCTGGACCGCTTGCAGATACATATAGCCAAAGGACAACTGCATGCGTACAAGGGCGAAATGGTCAAGGCCATCGAACAATGGGACGCCGCTTACCAGTTGGCATCCTCTGGCCCGCCCCAAGTGTTGGCTACGTTGGAGGAGTCCCTTGGCATCCTATACCTGCATGCGTCGGAGATGGAGAACGACGTTTACCGGAATCCTGGAGAGAGATGCCTGTTCCCCATGCGTCCGGCCCTGCGTTATAAGCAAACGGCCAAGTCGCAGAAGGCTGTCCAATATTTTCTCAAGTGCCTCGCTCACCAGCCCGACAACATCGAGGCGACGTGGCTGCTTAACGTCGCGGAAATGACCTTGGGCGGCTATCCCGATGAGGTGCCGCCGCAGTATCTGATGCCGCCGTCGTTGTTTCGATCCGCCGAAAGCATAGGGCGATTTACGGACGTGGCGCCCGCCGCTGGGCTGAACATTTTCGCCATGGCCTCAGGCGTAGCCGTGGATGACTTTGACAACGACGGGCTGCTTGACGTGGTAACGTCCACCTACGATACCTGCGCGCCGATGCACTACTTCCACAATAATGGGGATGGCACTTTCGCGGATCGGACGGCCGCCGCCGGGTTGAGCGATCAGTGGGGCGGGCTGAACTTGATACAAGCGGACTACAACAACGATGGATGCCTGGACGTATTGGTATTGCGCGGCGCCTGGGAGAAAATCGGACAGCGCAAGTCGCTCCTGCGCAACAATTGCGACGGAACGTTCACGGATGTCACCAAACAGAGCGGCTTGGCGCTGCCGGCTACCAATACCCAGGCGGCGGTTTGGGCCGACATTAACAACGACGGATTTCTCGACTTATTCGTGGCCAACGAAAATGGCCCTACCCAGCTTTTCTTGAACAAAGGAGACGGGACCTTTCAGGACATTTCCCACGCGGCGGGCATCGACCGGACGGCCTTCTCCAAGGGCGTGGCCGCTGCCGACTATGACGGCGACGGGTATATCGATCTGTATGTATCCAACATGGGCACTGCCAATTTTCTCTACCACAATAATCATGACGGGACATTTACGGAAGTCGCGGAACAGGCGGGAGTGCCGGGAACCGGGCGGGGGTTCGCCACGTGGTTCTTCGATTACGACAACGACGGGTGGCCCGACCTCTTTGTGACCAGCTACTATCCCTCGGTGGATGAGAGCGTCAGGACCTACCTGGACTTGCCCCATAATGCGGGAACGCTGAAGTTATATAAGAACCTGGGTGACGGTACCTTCAGCGATGTAACCGAGGAGACCGGGCTGGATAAGGTTTTCATGCCCATGGGCGGCAACTTCGGCGATCTGGACAACGATGGATATCCGGACATTTATCTGGGAACGGGAAGCCCTTCATACGGCTCTCTCCTCCCCAATGTGATGCTTCTCAACAAAGCCGGAAAGTCTTTCGTCGATATTACGGCTTCCTCCGGCACCGGCGAGTTGCATAAAGGGCATGGCGTCGCCATGGCCGACCTCGACAACGACGGCCACCTGGACATTCTGGCTTCCATCGGCGGCGCGGTGCCCGGCGATAGTCATGCTTTTCGTCTCTTCGAAAATCCCGGCAACGCGAACGACTGGATCGTCGTGCGTCTGGTGGGCGTCAAGGCGAACCGGTCGGCGATCGGCGCGCGGATCAAAGTGACGGTGACTAACGCGGGACAGGGTACCCGGGCGATCTACCGCACTGTCGGGAGCCAAAGCTCCTTTGGAGGATCGCCGTTGCGGCAGCACATCGGTCTGGGCCGGTCGGCGCAAATCCGCAAGATCGAAATATGGTGGCCGGGGAATCCGGCGCCGCAATCGTTCTCCGCCGTGGCCAAGAACCAGTTCATAGAGATCAAAGAGTTCGCGACGGAGTATAGCAAGCTGGAATACCGTCCGTACCGGTTGGGCGGCGCGAACCGCCCGGTTACGCAATCGAGGGTTGAGAAATGATGCGAAGCATCGCGTTCGCGACGATCGTCTGCGTCGGCGCCGGAAGTATATCGGCGGCCCAACGTTATCCCGTGACCGGCCTGGTGTTGAAAATAGATCAAACGCACCGGACCTTTGTTGCGTCCTGCACGGCGATCCCCGGATACATGGAGGCTATGGTAATGCCCATTCCAGTCCACGATCGCAAGATGCTGGATGCGCTGCAGCCGAGCGCGCTGGTGGACTTCACACTGGTGGTCACCAACGACGACGCCTATGCCGAAAACCTCCGCGTTCGTCAATACCAGAGCACGGAGTTGGAACCTATGCAAGCGCGCCGATTGCAACTCCTGGCGGGTCTCGAACGTGCGGACCCGGCGGCGGGTGAAGTGGCCCTCGGCGCGCCGATTCCGGATTTTACGCTCACAGACCAAACCGGCCGCAGCGTCGCTCTGTCGCAACTCGCGGGCAAGGTGCTGGTGTCCTCATTCATATACACCAGTTGTCCATTGCCAAATTATTGCTTCCGGCTGTCGAATAACCTCGGACGGATAAAGAAACGCTTCGCGGACAGGATGGGAAACGACCTGGTGCTGCTGAGTGTCACGATCGATCCGGTGCACGACACGCCGGAGGTGCTTGCCCGATACGCCGCCACGTGGAAGGCCGACGCCCAATCGTGGCACTTTCTCACCGGGCCGGAGTCCGAGGTCAAGAAGGTATGCCGCCGGTTCGGTGTCAACTTCTGGCCGGGTGAAGGGGCCCTGACGCATTCCCTGCACACCGTCATTATCGATCGGCAGGGAAAGTTAGCGGCCAATTTCGAGGGCAACGAGTTTACGGCTGAGCAGTTGGGGGATTTCGTGGAGGCGGTGCTGGGCCGGCGGAATTAAATTCAACTTCGCCGCATCACGGCTGGGCGAAGAATTTGGAGACAGGCACGGAGAAGCCGGGCAGCAGCGGATCTTCCAGCGGTTGGTCGCCCGTCAGTTCGCGGACGCCGGTAGCCGTATGCACCGCTATCGAGCCCTCTTCATAGAAAATCCAAACCGAAACAGCTCCGTGTCCGAGGTATGCCTTTATCTTTTTTCTAATCCCGCCAACTGTGTCCGTGGGCGAAACCACTTCGATGGCGATCTCTGGAGCGCCGTTGATCAGCCGGCCTTCTTCGGCGAGACGTTCTATGCGCACCACCGCCACGTCGGGGGCCAAGGTGTCTTGCTCCGCTACGACAAACCCAGCCTCGATCAGCACTTTGAGGCGGGATCCGGTATACGCGTGCAGATAAAGTATCAGAGTCTCCGCGATGTTGCTCTTGGTTATATCGTGCCGTTTGGACGCGTCGGGCATTTGGACGATCTCTCCGCCGATGAGTTCGTCCTTGATCCGGTTGCCGCTTTGGTCGAACTCATCCGGCCGTGCCAGGAACTCCGCCGAGGTGATTAGCGTCGCAGTCGCCATACGATCATTCTAGCGCGCCCACTCCGCCCCTGCTAAAATGGGCTTGATTCAATCCCCAGGAGGACCATCGAGTTGCCATCCGCCATCCTCGCCCTGGAAGACGGCAGCGTCTTCGAGGGCCGGAGTTTTGGTGCGTCCGCCGAACGATCCGGCGAAGTCGTCTTCAATACCGCCATCACCGGCTACCAGGAAATATTCACCGATCCGTCCTATGCCGGCCAGATCGTCATCCTGACCAACCCGCAAATCGGGAACTACGGGACCAGCGCCGCGGACAACGAATCCGCGCACCCTTACATCGAGGGTCTGGCGGTGCGCGAGTTTTCGCCGATTACCAGCAACTGGCGCTCGGACGAGGAAGCCCGCGAGTTCCTGAGCCAGCACGGCATCCCGGTGGTCTCCGAGTTGGATACGCGCGCGCTGGTCCGGCATCTGCGCACGCGCGGGGTGATGCGCGGCGTGCTTTCCGCGCTTGAAACAAACGCCGAAACGGACGCCGCCAAGCTGGTCGAAAAAGCCCGGCAAATCCCGACAATGGCCGGCCTGGATCTGGCTAGCCGCGTCTCCACCGCCGAGCCGTACGGTTGGGACAAGCCGGTCGAACCGTGCTCGCCATCGGAAATCGTGCCACCCAGGGCCGAGCCGCGCTTCCGCGTGGTGGCCTACGATTTCGGCATCAAGCAGAATATCCTGCGCCGGCTGGTGCAGGTGGGCTGCCGTGTGACCGTGGTACCGGCGCTGACTTCGGCCGACGACGTTCTGGCGATGAAGCCCGATGGCGTATTTCTCTCGAACGGTCCGGGCGATCCCGAGCCGCTCCAAACGCAAGTCGGCAACGTGCGTAAGCTGATCGGCAAGACGCCTATTTTCGGCATCTGCCTGGGCCACCAGATCCTGGGACTGGCCGTGGGCGGCCGCACTTACAAGCTGAAATTCGGACATCGCGGCGCGAATCATCCGGTCATCAACAAGGTGACTAACAGAGTCGAGATCACCTCGCACAACCACGGTTTCGCTGTAGACCCGGATTCGCTGAACGCCAACGAAGTCGAGATCACCCACATGAATCTGAACGATCAAACGCTGGAAGGCTTCCGCCATCGCAGCCATCCGGTGTTCTGCGTACAATATCACCCGGAGGCCGCACCCGGGCCGCACGATTCGCATTACCTGTTCGACGATTTCGTGAAACTCATGGCGGGTGAGCGTTAACCGATGCCCCGGCGAAACGATCTGCACCGTATCCTGATCGTAGGCTCCGGCCCCATCGTCATCGGGCAAGGCTGCGAATTCGACTATTCGGGCACGCAAGCGGCGAAGGCGCTCCGCAGCGACGGGTACGAGGTGGTGTTGGTGAATTCGAATCCCGCCACCATCATGACCGATCCGGACCTGGCGGACCGCACTTACATCGAGCCTCTCACACGGCCCTACGTGGAAGAGATCATCCGTAAAGAGCGGCCCGATGCGCTGCTCTCCACAGTGGGCGGGCAGACCGGTCTGAATCTCTCCATGGAGCTGGCCGAAGCGGGCGTGCTCGATCATTACGGCGTAGAGCTGATCGGCGCCAAGATCGACGCCATCAAGAAGGCCGAGGATCGGCTGCTGTTTAAAGACGCCATGCGGCAGATCGGCCTGGAGACGCCGCATTCCAAACTGGTGAAAAGCGAGGCGGAGGCCCTGGCATTCGCCGAGCGCATCGGATATCCGTGCATCTTGCGGCCGAGCTTCACGCTGGGCGGCACCGGCGGCGGCATCGCCTACAACCGCGAAGACCTGACCGAAATCATCGAACGCGGGTTGATGCTTTCGCCGGTACACGAGGTGCTGATCGAGGAGAGCGTGCTGGGGTGGAAGGAATTCGAACTGGAGGTGATGCGCGACCTGGCGGACAACGTCATCATCGTCTGCTCCATCGAGAATTTCGACCCCATGGGCGTGCACACCGGCGATTCCATTACGGTGGCGCCGGCGCAGACCCTGACCGACCGCGAATACCAGATGATGCGCGATGGCGCGATCCGCTGCCTGCGCGAGATCGGCGTGGATACGGGCGGATCGAACGTACAATTCGCCATCGATCCGCGCACCGGCCGGATGGTCATCATCGAGATGAACCCGCGCGTTTCGCGCAGTTCGGCGCTGGCTTCGAAAGCCACTGGATTTCCGATTGCCAAAATTGCGGCGAAGCTCGCGGTGGGCTACCGGCTGGACGAAATCCGCAACGACATCACGCGCCAGACGCCCGCATGCTTCGAGCCAACCATCGATTACGTGGTGGTGAAGATCCCGAAATGGCAGTTCGAGAAATTCCCGGGCGCCGATAACACGCTGGGCACGCAGATGAAGTCCGTGGGCGAAGTAATGGCCATCGGGCGTACGTTCAAGCAAGCCATGTGGAAGGGGCTGCGGAGCCTGGAGACCGGCAAGGCCTTCGGCTCGGAGAAACTGGACAAGAGCCTGATCCCGCAGAAGCTGATCACCCCCACGCCCGACCGCTTCAGCTACATCCGCTTCGCTTTCGAGAGCGGCTACACGGCGGAAGAGATTCACGAGATGACCGCCATCGATCCGTGGTTTCTGCGGCAGGTGGAGGACGTAATCGGCATGCAGGCGGAATTGCAGGGCCAGAGCCTGGATGCGGTTTCGAAGGACACGCTGGCGCGCGCCAAGCGGTACGGCATTTCAGACGCGCAGCTTGCCAAGACGTGGGGCGCGGCGGAACTGGCGGTGCGCGAGAAGCGCAAGGCGATGGGCGTGCGCGCGGTTTTTAATCGCGTGGACACCTGCGCGGCTGAATTCGAAAGTTTCACGCCGTACCTTTATTCGAGCTATGAGAGCGCCTGCGAAGCGGACCCTTCCGACCGCAAGAAGGTGATGATTCTAGGCAGCGGCCCGAACCGCATCGGACAGGGCATCGAATTCGATTACTGCTGCTGCCACGCCTCGTTCGCCTTGCAGGAACTGGGGTGCGAATCCATCATGGTGAACTGTAATCCGGAAACGGTTTCGACGGATTACGACACCAGCGACCGGCTATACTTCGAACCGCTGACGCTGGAACACGTGCTGAACATCTTCGACACCGAGCGGCCCGACGGCGTAATCGTGCAGTTCGGCGGCCAGACGCCGCTCACGCTGGCGCTGCCGCTGAAGCGGCAAGGCGTGCCCATCATCGGGACCGATCCGGAGAACATCGACCTGGCAGAGGATCGCAAGTTATTCGGGAAGCTGCTCGACGATTTGGGCATTCCGGCGCCGGAGAACGGCTCGGCCACCAGCGCGGAAGAAGCCTGCGCCATCGCGGCCCGGATTGGTTATCCGGTGCTGGTGCGGCCCAGTTATGTGCTGGGCGGGCGCGCCATGGTGATCGCCTACGACGAGGAGACCGTGCGCGAATACATGCGGGAGGCGGTAAGCTTTTCGCAGGACCGGCCGGTGCTGATCGACCGGTTTCTGGAAGACGCCACGGAAGTGGACGTGGATGCGCTGTCGGACGGCGAAGATGTGCTGATCGCCGGCATCATGGAGCATATCGAAGAGGCCGGCGTGCATTCCGGCGATAGCTCGTGCGTGCTGCCCGCACAGTCCATTCCGCGGCCGCAGCTCGACACCATCGAAGACTACACCGTGCGCCTGGCGAAAGCGCTGCATGTGATCGGGCTGATGAACGTGCAGTACGCCATTCAGAACAGTAAAGTGTATGTGCTGGAAGTGAACCCGCGTGCGTCGCGCACTGTGCCGTACGTGAGCAAGGCCACCGGCGTGGCGCTGCCGAAGATTGCGGTGGGGCTGATGCTGGGCAAGAAGATTCGCGACTTCACGGACGCCACCGGCGTGCTGCCGGTGCCGCAGGATTTCGTGAAGTCGCCGGTATTCCCGTTCAACAAATTCCCGGGCGTGGACCCCGCGCTGGGGCCGGAGATGCGCTCGACGGGCGAAGTGATGGGGGTGGGCGCCAACTTCGGCGAGGCCTTCGCCAAGGCGCAGATTAGCGCGGGCACGCCGCTGCCGGAGACGGGCACCGTGTTCATCAGCGTGAACGAGCATCATAAGCCGGAAGCCGTGGCAGTGGCGCGCAAATTCGCGGCGCTGGGGTTCCAGTTGGTAGCGACGCGCGGCACGGCGGCGGCGATACGCGCTGCCGGACTGGCCTGCAAGATCGTGTTCAAGGTGAATGAAGGCCGCCCCAATGCAGTGGATTTGCTGAAGGCGGGCTCCATTCAACTGGCGGTGTACACCACGGCGGGTGCGCCGGCGTTCTTCGATGAGAAGGCCATCCGGCGTAGCGCGGTGATGCATCGGGTGCCCTGCATCACCACCATGAGCGGCGCGCGCGCGGCAGCGGAGGCGATGGCGGCGCGCAAGCGGGATCCCCTCAGGGTGTGGAGCTTGCAGGAAATTCACGCGGGCGCGAAAACGGTAGCGTGAGGCGTACACGTTGCCAGCAACTACACGTGGAGCAGAGTGACGCCGCGCACGCCCAGCCCCTTCGCTCCACCAGTGTTTCATCGTTTGCGCTTGCGAGCGGCGGAACCGATAGAGACTGCGCAAGACCCATTCCGCCTCCAGAATCACGGCCTTGGACAACCAGATTTCTTCCGTTTCAAAAAGCGCAGATGCCCGCGCCGCCTGCCGGACATCGGCCGCGATCACGGCGCTCCTTGGCCTCCTTCGCAATCGCCTTCTCCATTTGCAGAAGGGTCTTAGGGCGGCCGGTGTAGCGCAGGCAGCCCGCCACGTCCTCCAAACGTGAGGGCGGCGACGGCCTCGAGGGACGCAAGGTGACTCCTCCAGGCGCCTCCTCGACTGCGAATTCGGTTCCCGCGCTCCAACCGTGCGCGTCCCGAATTGCTTTGGGCAGGATCACCTGGCCTTTCGCTGACAGCCGGGTGGTTTCAGTGGCCATGGGACCAGTATCGCAAGCTTAAACCAGCGGCAGCGCATGGCGCTCCCCTACTAAGACGCTGGGCTGGGGGAGCGGCGCGCGGCCAGTTCGCGCTGGATGCCGTGCACCGTTTTCCGGTTCAGGCGGTAAGGAATGATGAAGAGCAGCGAAACCATCAGCAACACCGCCGGCACCGCGCCATATAGAATACCGAGGTAAGGCGTGGCGGCCGGAGCGCCCTGCGGCGCGCCGTGCGACAGTTTCCCGAACAGGCTCAGCAGCGTGCCGGATAGAAGCAACGCGCCGCCCGCGGCGATCTTCTCGCCGAAATTCGAAATACCAAAGTAGATGCCTTCGCGGCGCAGGCCGGTCTTCAACTCGTCGGTGTCGGCCACGTCGGCCACCATGGAAGGCGGAATCACCCAGACCGCGCTGGCGAACATGCCGCCTACAATGCTCCCTATGATTAGGGGCATGACGTGACCCGTGCCGAACAGCCGCCCTTCTCCAATCAGCAGCGTGGCCATCAGCAAAAGCGCAGCCGTCGCCGTCACCGCCACCATGCACAAGGTGCGTTTTTCGGCGCGGCGGGACAGGGCCATCCACTGGAACACGCCCAGCAGCGCCCCAATGTAAAAAGAGGTCTGAATCGCGCTCAAGTTTCCGCCGCCGCTGATGCGCGCATACCACGTGAAGTATTGGATCGCCATGCTGGCGTTCAGGACCACCGCCAGAAAGAATGTGGTCGAGGAGCCCCACAGCTTCCGGAATTCGGGGTTTTGCATGGAAATGCGAAAAGCGGAAAGGAACGACGGCGCCAAAGTGGATTTGCCCGCGCCCATCGTGCGATGTCCCAGCGTGCCGAAAAATGAGATCAGGCCGCAAACGCTCATCAGCGCGCCGAAGGCCAGCCCGAGATGGGGGTAGCCCTCATAGTGCAGTTTCGGCTCTGAGCCATCCGCCGTCGCCGGGAAGAACAATAGGAAGGAAAGTCCCGCGGCCGCCAGCGTCCCCAATAATCCGAATACCGCGCGCACGGCCATGGTGCTGGTCCGGTCATCGTAGTCCCGGCTGATTTCGGCTCCCAGACCCAGGTACGGAATCCGGTAGATCGCGCTGGTGGCGCGCAAAGCAATCATGGAGCCCAGCAGCCAGATAAAAAGGCCCGTGTGCCCCAGCGTGCGCGGCGGGCTGAACAGCAAATAGAAACAAGGCCCCATGCCCACCGCCCCCGGCAACATGAAGGCATGGCGGCGGCCCAGGCGGTTGCGGCTGCGGTCCGACAGGTGGCCAATTAGAGGATCGGTGATCGCATCCAGCGCCAGGGTGACGGAAAGGCCAACGCCCACCAGTACGGCCGGCAGTCCCAACACGGAATTGTAGAAGAACAGGATAAACAGTCCCGACAGGACCATCAACACGGTGATGGGTATTTCACCCACGCCGTACAGCAGTTTGGCGGAGATCGCCAGTGGGCGCGGTTCCGCGTCCTGCGTGGGGAGTGGGGAAAGCGCCGGGATGCTCAATGTCTTCTATTTAAGCAAAGGGTTGGCCCAGGTTCAAGCAGGCCAGGCAACTATGGTACTGGGGCATGACCAGTCAACTCCTTCAAGTACCGGTAGAAGAACTCCACGCCGTCGTAGAACGCGGACGCGCGGACGCGTTCATCCTTGCCGTGCGCGCGCACATCGTCCTGATCGATGGCCACGCCGTTCACGCCATAAGTTGGAATGCCGGCGGCGATGGTGTAGATGCTGTCGGAAGCGCCCGTTTCCATGTCCGGAATCACGGGCACGCCCGGCCACATTTGCGCGGCAACATGTTCCAGGGGACGCAGGATTTCGGGCTTGGGCAGGATGGGCGGGAACGCCGTGGCGTCCGGCGCGCGATCCGTCACGTTGTACGAGTTGTCCACGAAACGCACGGTGACCTGGGGGTCGGCGAAAATGGCGATCAGCTTCTGGCGAATCTCCTCGGCTGAATGGCCCGGCAGGATGCGGCAGTTCACATTGGCCTGCGCGAGCTGCGGCAGCGCGTTGTTCGCGTGGCCGGCAGTGAGCCGCGTGGCGATGCAGGTGGTGCGGATGGTGGAGTTGTAGCGCGCATCCACCGAAAGCCGGGCGATGGCGGCTTCGTCGGGAGGCGTGCGGAAGATGGCCCGCATATCGTCGGCGGTTTGCCCGGTTTCGAGATTGGCGCGGCGTTCAAAGTAGGTGCGCGTCACTTCGTTCAGCTCGAATGGAAACGGCGCGCGCTGCAGGCGGGCGAGCGCGTCCGCGATGTGATAAATGGCGTTGTCCGGCACGGGCAGCGAACTGTGGCCGCCCGGATTGGTGGCGGTTAGCTGGAAGTCGGCGTAGAGCTTCTCGCTGGCCTCGATATCCAGGTTCACTGGTTTGCCATTGGCGGAAGTGACCCCGCCGCCATCCGGGTTGAGGGCGAATTCCGCATCCACCAGATCGCGATGATTGCGCAGCAGCCAATCGACACCATTCGATTTGCCGCCCTCCTCGTCGGCGGTGAGGGCCAGGATAATGTCGCGGTCGGGGCGGTAGCCTTCCCGCTTGAAACGAATGAATGCGGTAACCGCGGCGGCGTCCGAGACCTTCATGTCTTGCGTCCCCCGTCCGTAGAAGTAGCCGTCCTTTTCCACGAACTCGAACGGGTTGGTGGTCCAGTCTTCGCGGCGGGCTTCGACGACATCAATGTGGCCGATGATCAGGAGCGGCTTGTGCGCGCCGGTACCGTGCAGGCGTGCGACCAGGTTCCCTTTGCCCTCGTTGGGGCCGAGGACTTGGGCATCGACGGGGTCGAACCCTGCGGCGAGCAGGCGCTGGCGCATGGCTTCGGCGGCCAGCGTGGTGCTGCCGACCGAGTCGGTGGTATTGATCTCCACCAACTGGCGGAAGATGTCGCGGGAGAGGCTGCGCGTGGCGTCGTCAAGGTTGGCGCCCGACGCCATCGCTAGCAAAAGCGAGATGCTGGCCAGAATGCAGACCGTGCGTGGAAGACCCATGTCTGCCTATATTGGCAGATACAGCATGGCGCACGCAATCTTCTTGCCCCAAGTGGGGCAGGCTCGCAGCCTGCGGCGGCCTCGTAGGCCGCCGGCCTCGAGGTCACTCCAGTACGAATATGTTCTTCCGGGCGCACATCTCCTTCAGCACTTTCGGCCAGACCGTGACGCTGACCTCTCCCAGATGCGCTTTGCGCAACAGCAGCATCAGCGTGCGCGACTGACCAATGCCGCCGCCCACACTGAGCGGCAGTTCGTGATTCAGGATCGCGCGATGATACGGATAATTAAGAAAATCGAGCTGGCCGGTCATCTCCAGTTGCTGCCGCAGCGTCTTGTCGTTCACCCGGATGCCCATGGAAGTCAATTCGTGGCGGCGTTGTGTGACATGGTTCCAGACCAGGATGTCGCCATTCAGCCCGTGTACTTGCCGGCCATCCGCCGACACCGTGGGCGTGACCCAATCGTCGTAATCCGCCGCGCGCATTTCGTGCGGATACCCGTCCTTCAGAGTCCAGCCGATGCCGACGATGAAGATGGCCGGGCACTCCTGCAGGATGGCCGTCTCGCGCTGCTTGCGCGGCAGGTCCGGATACATGTCCAGCAGATCCTCGGCGTGCAGGAAGGTGAGCCGCTCCGGAAGATTCGGATACTTCGTTTTCAGTTGCGGGAACAGATCCTGCACGTAACGCTCGGTATCCACCAGGACCTTCCAGATCTTGCCCACGATCTCCTTCAGAAAATCGAGATTACGCTGGTCGGCGGTGATGGCGCGTTCCCAATCCCACTGGTCCACGTAGGCGCTGTGATCGTGGTCCAGGAAGTAGTCCTTGCGCACGGCGCGCATGTCGGTCGAGAGGCCTTCACCCGGCTGCATGCCGAAGCGATGCAGGGCGACGCGTTTCCACTTGGTGGCCGCCTGCACGACCTGCGCATCGATGGGATGCTGGTTGTGGTCGTTGGAGATGTGAAATTGGATGGGAGTGCGGGAGCCGTCCCGGTCCAGGTAGTCGTTGACGCCGCTCTCGACGTCCACGATCAGGGGCACCGTCACCATCATCAGGTTCAGTGCCTTCGAGAGGTTTTCTTCGATGTAATTCTTGGCCGCGAAAATGGCCTTTTGGGTCTCCTTGGGGGTCAGAAGGGAAGTGTAATTCTGGGGAAGGATCTTCTCCAGTTCCTCGTAGTCACCGATGCCAGGGCCTGCGAGGTCGGCACGCTTGTCGGCAATCATGGTCGTTCAGGCATATAGTACACCACTGCGCGGTGGTTGGCTAGCGGGCGATGCCGCAGGAGGGGGTGTGGCGGAGCAGGTGCGCGTGTTTCGTCGGGTCGCGGTAGATGCGGCCTCGCGGTTGGTCGATGATTTGTTTGTTCTTGAAGTCCGTGGCCAGAGTGTTGTCATTTGTGGCAAGCGTGCGGGTGCCGCTGACGATCGCTAAGGCCAGTATGTGAGTGTCGTTGGACAGGCAAACTGCAGCGGCGCGAAGCCGTCGTTCCTCCCGGTGTAATCTCTCAGCGTCGGCGGACCGCAGGCGTCCGGCCCGCTCCAGTTCCACCAGCTTCTTTCTCACTTCGTCGTTCGCGGCAAGCTCTCGCAGCAGCTTGCCAGCGGCAACAAGGCGTGGATTCCCAAGCGGCCTAGAGAGCCACTGGGTAATGGCGCTCGACTGCAAAAGGAACTTATGGGCGACGTTTGCGTCAACAATGAGACACACGTCAGACACCCAGGAGATCGAGTTCTTCCTTAAGGAAAAATTGCCGGAAACCGGGCGGCGGATTGGTGATGGTGCCGTTCCGGTCAAGTTCCAGGTTGTGGATCGTGGTGCCGGACTTCCCGCGCTCGAAGTAAAGCAACGAGACGTCTTCGGGCTCGAGTAACCTCCGGCGTACCTCCATGCGGATGCGGTCAACCAAGTAGTCGCTATGAGTCTCGATGACGAACCGCCTTTTCGGATCGGTTTGATTGGCAAAGAAACTGCCCAACTCGGCCTGCGCCTTGGGGTGAAGATGAACTTCAGGCTGCTGAATCAAGAAGGTCTCAAACTGGGACGCTCGCTGCAATGTCTCGACCAGAATCGGCAGCGCCTGACTCACGCCGTAACCTACATCAATGAGGTTGAACATCCGCCCGCCGCTCTTTACTCCAACTTGGAAGGGATCGCTGTCCTTTTTGCCTTTGTTGACGATCTCTATTTCGTCAAAGAGACCGGACTTCGATCCAAATTCCCTCAAGTCCGACCTCACGCTGTTCCATTGCTCCTGGTGGGCCGATCGAGACAGGGAGGCCAGGACCATAGGGATGTGGGAACCCTCTGGGCTCGGTGCGGCGCTGATCGGATCGTAGGTTCGGAGCGGGCTGGTTCGGATTGGCGCGATGGCGTAAGGTCGCCGACGAAGCTCCTGCTGGATGGATCGCAGTGCCTGGTCAACGGACTCCCAGTCGGACTGCGTGAAGACCCCCGCGCCTCCCGCCGCCTCGATCTCTGGGGCCATAAGGCTGCCCCACAGGGCGGGCGGATGATCCTGAGTCGCGCCGTCCGCGAAGGGGGCGAAAGGAAAACGGGCCTCGCGGCCCGAGCTACGCATGAGGACTGAAGGCGGCACTCCGTCTTGCTCGGTATGCTGGATGGCAAGACCGCCAACCTCCAAGCGCCAAGCACGAGGGGTAGGCTGGCCAACGCGCGACGCGTACTCGTAGCGAAGCGAGGAGGGTACGGCTCCGCCGAGAAGGATCGCAACCGAAAAAGACTCTACGGGACCCTTTCGCGCGCTGCGGCGGGTTGCAATTTGTTCGTACGCGCCTAGGAAGAACGGCGCCTCATTGAAAAGCGGCACCGTTTGCATTCGGTTGGCAATGGCGTAGGCGATTCGGCAGAGGGCGAGGAACGTCGTCTTCCCCGAGCTATTCTCCCCCACCAACAACGTAATCGGACGAATCACGGCATCCTGCGGCTCGGCGAAGCACCGAATCCCCTCGAACTGTAAATGCAC
>JBEKMJ010000002.1:0-219483 GCA_050008575.1 Bryobacteraceae bacterium | reverse complement strand
CCGGATGATTCGGAAACTGCGCCGCCACCTGTTTCCACTCGTCTGCCGCCGTGGGCCGGCCCAGTTGATCGTCGATGAACGCCAGATCGGCCAGCACACCGCGCCGCGCCAGGATCGCGCGCGCCTGCTGAGGCTGTCCACGCAATTCGGCCGCGGCAGCCTCTTCAAACTGGCGATCCGTTTCGGGTTGCAGCGGTTTCCGCCGCGAGTTCGCCAACTCCGCTTCGGCCTTGGCGGTGAATCCCAATTCGTGCCACGCCCATGCGAGATACGCGTGCGCTACCGGCGGGAGCCGATGCTGGGCGATGGCCCGCTCCAGCCGCCGCGCCGCAGCCACCGGTTCGCCGGCTTGCAGATCGTAGACGCCCTGCTGCCAATCCGTGACGGCTTGCGCGCCGGGTTCGGCCGGCCACAGCCAGCGCGCCAAGAACAGTGCGGCCACCACCCACGCCGTCACCGCAGCGATGCGCAGCAACCGGCGATTCCGGCGCCGGATCAGCTTCCACCACAACCCTCTGCGGGTGCGCGTCTCCAGGTGCGTCAGCACCTCGCGCACATCGGCAAATCGCCTGCTCGGTTCCGCCGCCATGCACCTGAGGATCGCGGCGGACCACGTACGCCGCAGCGCCGGAGACAGCGATTCCGGCGCCACCGGTGGTTCGCGCGATTTCTTTACTGCCATGGCCAGTGGCGAATCTTCCCCGTAGGGCAACTCGCCGGTGAGCATCTCATAGAGCACCACTCCCAGCGCGTAGACATCGGCCGCCTGGCTGGCCTTCCCACCCTGGATCTGTTCCGGCGACATGTAGGCGGGGGTGCCGTAGCCGGCCAGGCTGCTCTTCGACACCGATAGCAGCGTCTGCCCGCGTCCCGGCGCCAGCCGCCGCGCCAGGCCGAAGTCGGTGACCACCGCGCGCGCCGATCCGCCCTCGCGCGGCACGATCATCACGTTGGAGCTTTTGAAGTCGCCGTGGATCACACCAGCCTGGTGCGCGGCCGCGAGCGCCGCCACCATCTGCCGGATCAGCGGCATGGCCTGCCGCTCGGTGAGCGCGCCCTCGCGGTGCAGCTTCTGGCTGAGCGTTGCGCCTTCCAGCAACTCCATCGTCAGGAAGACGGCGCTGCGGCCGCGCGCCACTTCGGTCTGCACCAGGTCGAAGACGCGGCAGACGTTGGCGTGCTGAATGCGGCGCGCGGCCTGCACCTCACGCTTCAATAAGGAGACCTGGTCGGCGGTGGCCAGTTCGCCGGCGATCACCTTGATGGCGATGCGCTGATCAAGCTGCAGATCGTGCGCGCTGTAAACCTCGCCCATGCCGCCTACCGCCAGGAACTGCTGGATTTCGTACCGCGCGGCGAGCATCTGGCCAGGGAAAAAGGCGTGCAAATCGGCGGCCGATTGCACCACTTCGGTGGGTGGCCGCAAGCCATCCAGCCATTCTTCCGCGCCCGCATCAAGGTGAAGTAGCCGCAGAACCTCGCGTTCCACCGCCTGGTCGCCCGCGGCGGATCGATGCACGCAGGCGGCCCGCGCTTCGACCGGCAGGTCGCTGGCCTCCGCGAAGACTTCCTTCACGCGCTGCCAGGCGGGCGACTCCGGATCGGAGCCGGTCATGCGTCGCGGCTGCCTTCGATGGCCCCGCGCAGCCAGGCGCGCGCGACCGCCCAGTCGCGCTTGACGGTCTTTTCGCAGATGCCCAGATTCTCCGCCGTCTCTTCCACCGATAGCCCGGCGAAGAATCGCAATTCGACGATCTGCGCCTGCCGCGCATCCATCTTTGCCAAGCGGTCGAGAGCGGCATCCAGCGCCACGAAATCCTCCGTCCTCTCGGTTGAAATCAGTTCCGTCTGGCAGTCCTCCAGATCGACGCGCGCCAGGCCGTCGCGCTTTTGGGCATGCCGGCCGCGGGCGTAATCGATCAGGATCTGGCGCATGGAATGGGCGGCGATCCGCAGGAAGTGCTGGCGGTCCTCCACGCGCAGCGAATGCGCCGCCGAGAGCCGCAAGAAAGCCTCGTTCACCAGCGCGGAGGTTTGCAGGGTGTGGGCGGCCCGTTCATGACGCAGCAGGGACGAGGCCAAGCGATGCAACTCATCGTAGACCTGGTTCAGAAACGCCGGTTCGGAAGCGGACGGCGAGCCTTCTTTCGATTCCCACAGCAGATCCGGCAGACAGGTCATCTTTCCCTTCCCCGTTTAGACCATAAAGTCTTCGTCTGATTGATAGTGACACAAGTTGGGGATTTGTTACAAGCCGGCCTTTCCGGCTTGCGGGCAAAATGACCCCGTTTTCCGCGATTCACGCATTTGAAGAGCGAGGGGGGAACTTGAAACTCTCCTCCGCATCCACTTCAACTCCAAAGGAGAAACAAGGTGTATTACCAACAAAAAGGATTCAGAAAGATCCTCGCTGCACTGCAACTGGCGGTCGCGGCCCTGCTGCTCATGCCGATGAGCTTCGCTCAACAAACCCCAACTTCCGCCGCTGCCACCGTCAGCGCGCAAGCTGCAACCACCACCGTTCCCAATCTCATCCGCTACAGCGGAACCCTGAAGGGCGAGCAGGGCGCGGCCGCCCCTCTCTCCGCCACAGTTGGCGCCACCTTCGCGATCTACAAGCAGCAGGATGGCGGCGCGCCCATCTGGATGGAGACGCAAAACGTCACAGCCGACGCCAGCGGCCAATACAGTGTGCTGCTGGGCGGCACCAAGACCGATGGTGTGCCCGCCGAACTGTTTTCGGACCAGGAGCAGCGCTGGCTGGGCGTCCAGGTTCAGGGACAACCCGAGCAGGCGCGGGTGCTGCTGGTGAGTGTGCCCTACGCCCTCAGAGCGCACGACGCGGATACGCTGGGAGGCCTGCCAGCGTCGGCATTCGCGCAGGTTTCCACGCTTCAACCCGGCCTTAGCCCGACCGGGTCCCCGGCTCCCGTTGAGGCCTTGGCAGGTCATGCCAACACCGCCTCGGTGAGCCCAGACGTCACCGGATCCGGCCTCCCCAAATACGTCCCACTATGGGCGACGAAAACCGCACTCGGGGATTCGGTGATCTATCAGTTGTCACCCAGCCTCGTGGGCGTCGCGACAAAGACTCCATCGGCCCAGCTCGATGTATACGGCGCAATCAACACATCTCCGACTTCCATAGCAGGCTCCAACACCGGGAACTACCAGATCCTCGAGAATCCCATCTTGAGCATTGGCTGGCCTGCCCCCATAGCCACAGCCAATAGCGATCTGTTTGTCGGCTTTCAGGCTGGCGCCCAGGGATTCGCCCAGTCGCCAGCGCCCAGCGGAACTGGCGACACCTTTGTGGGCCCCAATGCCGGGTTCCACAATTTAGCGGGCTCGAATAATACCGCCGTGGGAAACTTGGCGGGCTACCGCAACGTAACCGGAAACAACAACGTCTCCGTCGGCGCCGACGCTGCCTTCGGGGTTCTCGGCATATCCACCAGCAACAATACCGTCGTGGGCGAGGATGCAGGGGCAAACAACACGGCCAGCAATATTGCCTTTCTCGGCTACCAGGCTGGGCTAAACAACACGGGAGCCGGAAACAGCTTTGTCGGCTACCAGGCCGGCGCGGCTAATACTACCGGCTGCCAAAACACCTTCGCCGGCTCCCAAGCTGGATACAACAACACAAACGGGGGAGCGTGCTTCCAAAGCAATGCGGGCGGCAATAGCTTCTACGGCACAATGGCCGGCTTTAACAATGTCGGCGGTTTCTCCGATACCTTCATCGGCTGGCAGGCCGGTATGAGTAACGTCGGCGCTGCTGGCAACACTTTCGTGGGCAACAATGCGGGTGCCAACTTGGCCGGCATCCTCACTGATGGCTGTTGCAACACCTTCTTGGGTAACAACGCCGGCCTGGGCACCGCCTCATACCAAGCGGCCACAAATACCTGTGTCGGTCACGGGTCCTGTACGAGCCTTGGGTCCGGGGGAAACGGCAACGTCGCCATGGGCTACTATGCCGGCGGTGCCACCACGACGGGCGTCCAAAATGCGTTCTTCGGAAACACTGCCGGAAACGCCAACACAACCGGAAACTACAACACCTACCTGGGATGGAGTTCTGGCACCAGCGTCGCCGGCAGCGGCAGCAGCAATATCTTAATTGGCAGTATGGGTGCCACCGGGGATAACAACACGATCCGCATTGGCACGGATGGTACGGGGCCCGCTCAACAGGTCAACGCCTACATGGCGGGCATTCTCAACACCACGACTATCCCTACCGGTACCAACTACCCGGTCTGCATCGCTTACGACGGTAGTACCGGTGATAAGCTCTTTACCGTCAGCACGGGCTGCAGCAGTTCCTCCTCGCGACGATTTAAGGAGAATATCCTCGACATGGGCGACAGCAGCAGCAAGCTGTTCCAGTTGCGTCCGGTGACCTTCTTTTACAAACCGCAGTACGACGATGGCTCCCACGTGCTGCAATATGGCCTCATCGCCGAGGAAGTGGCCCAGTTGTACCCCGAAATGGTGGGATACGACAAAGACGGCCAGCCCTCGTCGGTTAGGTATCAGGCACTCGCTCCCATGCTGCTGAACGAGCTGCAAAAGCAGAACAGCCAGATTGCGGCGCAGAAGGAACAGATCCAAGCCCAGGAGCAACAGTTCGGGGCGAAGGTCCGGTCCCTCGAAGATCGTCTGGCAAGAATGGAAGCCGCGTTCGAACAGAAGTCAGTAGGCGCTCCCTCGCGATAGGGATTACGAGACGAGGGCTAGCGGGGGCGGGCTTAGATCGCGCACTTTCTGCGCCCGCCCCCATAGGCAATGCAAGCCGTAGGCTCAACTGGCCATGCGGCCGGCAATCGCCTGGTTACACATGCCAGGGAAACGAGGATCGTTCAAATACAAGGCCCGCCCGCGAGGACGGGTATTTGTGTTTGTTCAGGGCTTAGCTTGGTGCAACGTATCGGACCCACCAATTAAGATCCCGATGATCCCGTTTTCCGCGGTTCGCGCATTTGATGAGTGAGCGGGGAAATCGAAACTCTCCTCCGCATCGACTTCAACTCTAAAGGGGAAACAAATGTATTGCCAACGAAAGGGATCCAAACCAAAACGACATTGCATGTTTTTGATTCATGACCCAGTCTCCCGCGATTCACGCATATGATGGGTGAGGAGCGGCAAATGTATTTCTTAATTCCAGCCACGAGAGGGAAGACATCCCATGAGCGCTGAGACCACCATGCCGGACCGGCCGACAGCGGTCAAGATCGGAATTGCGGTAGCCCTCATGCTGGCCGGCCTCTATCTGGCGGCCATGCCATGGAACTTTTTGCGGATAATTCCCGCACTGGTTCTCTTGGGGACCGCACTCGGGCTCCGCGGCGGACATGCATGGAGCGGCTACGGAGGCGCGCTCTTTCTGGCCGCGCGCTGGGCGGGCGACGTGGCGACGATGGCGCGCATCGATAGGGCGGGCGCCCCGTGGGCCGCGGCGGCCTTGGTGGCAGTGCCGATCGGCTGCGTGGCCTACCTGTTGTTCCGGGCCGGGCGCGCGCTGCCGCGGAACGCGCGAAGCCGGTCCACGTGGGGATGGATCGCACTGGCCGCCGTGGTTTTTCTGGCAACCCAGGTTTTCAAGGCCTATGTGATTCCAACCGGCGCCATGGAAGACACGCTGCTGATCTGCGACCAGTTGTTGGTGAGGGTGATGGGAGTGGCCGCCCCCGCGCGCGGCGACATCATTGTGTTCCGTTATCCCGTGGATATCCGCCAGGCTTTCGCCAAGCGCTGCATGGGTGTGCCGGGCGACCGCATCAAGCTGGTGAACAAGCAGGTCTATCTTAACGGCAAGAAACTGGACGAGCCGTACGCTTATCATAAGACCGCGTACATCGATTCCTACCGCGACAATTTCCCCAGCGCGGTCCCTGTGCACCTTGAGGAGCTAGGGCAGAACATGCTGGAACATCATGTGGTGAACGGGGAAGTGGTGGTGCCGCCGGACAGCTATTTCGTCATGGGTGACAACCGGGACGCGTCGCTGGACAGCCGCTATTGGGGATTCGTGCCGCGCGCAAATATCATTGGCGCGCCGTGGATCGTTTACTGGTCGTACGATGCGCCGGCCGGTTCGGGCGCCGGCATGGATCAAATCCTCGACCGCTACCGGCATTTCTTCACCAAGACGCGCTGGAACCGTATCTGCATGCCAGTGCGCGGGCACGCGGTCAACTGACATGGAGGCCCGCGTCCCGGCTGGCGCTGCGCATTCACGGAGCTTTACTGAAGATCCAGGTGTCGCCTAGGGCGGTGCTGCTGAATCCCCCGAACAGGAGTAACTCATTTTCGATGGGGTCGTAATCCATACCCGCGTTCCAGCGGGCCGCGGGTACGGTGGCGGGACGGATCTCCTTCCAGTTAGTCCCGTTCCACAGCCAGGTATCGTTAGACTGCCCGCCGGGTCCAGTGACTCCGCCAAACAGCACGACCGAGCCCAGGTTCGAGTCATAGGCCAGGGCCGCCATGCCGCGCGCGGAAGGGGCAGACGCCGGGGACCGCTGAATCCAGGTAGTGCCGCCCCATATCCAAGTGTCGTTGTAGAAAGTATCTTTGGGCAGGATGCCGCCTGCGTCGCCGCCAAAGAGGACGATGGTCTTGGTGGCTTCGTCGTACACCATCATGGTCCGCCGGGGGGAGGGGCTGGATGCCGGAAACTGCTGGGTCCAAGTCTTGGCCTGCCCATCCCACGTCCAGGTGTCGCCCAAGGCATGTCTGCCTTGCGTGCCGCCAAACAACACAACCTTGCGCGCGGCCGCGTCATACGCCATGCTATGGGCGTCAAGCTGGCGTGCGGGCGGAGATAGGGGCGGAAACCGCTGGGTCCAGGTGGCGCCATCCCAGGTCCAGGTGTCGTTGAGGGTGGTGCCGTTGCTGTCGTAACCTCCAAATAGCACGACGTCCCCCGCCGCGCCATCGTAGACCATTCCGGGAGCCGTGCGCGCGGAAGGCGCGGTGGCCGGCGACAACTGCCGCCACCCGTTCCGCCAGACCCACGTGTCGCCGAAGCACACGAAAGGGTTGAATCCGCCAAACATTAGCGCGGAGTGCGTAGCCCGGTCGTAGGCTAAGCCCATGCAGCACCGGGGTGAGGGAGAGACAGGAAGGCGCGGGCTAACCCAACTTACCCCTTGCGCCGTCGGCGGGGCGTCGTCAAGGGACTCGGGATTCCGACGTGCCTGCGTCATCATGGCAATCTGGTCCGGATACTCTCGAACCACGCGCTGGTAGGCGGCGCGGGCCCGGCGCGGGTGGCCCAACTTCTCCTCGGCCTGTCCGACCTCCACCAGCGCGCGCGCGGCCGCGGGCTGCCCCGCGTATCGGGTAACGATGGATTCGAACTGCTGTATGGCGCCGGGCAGGTCGCCCAGTACCTTGGCGCGGTAGATGGCCGCTTCCAGCAGCTTTTCGGAACTCTCAGCGGGCGGCTGGGTAGCCGGCAGGCGCGCCGTCAGAATCATGGCGATGACAATTGGGGTTCGCGGCAACGGGCGCATTGCTACGATTATACGCGGGAGTCTGGAATTCCCAGGCTCGCCAGTAGCCTGTTCTTATCGGCGTTCATCTGCGTTCATCGGCGGCCAATATCGGGTTTTAATTTTTGAGCCGGGCCGAAAGGAAAGCATTTTGGCCGCCGATGAACGCAGATGAACGCCGATAGGAACAAGCCATAAGGCAGTTACCCTGAAGCCGGCCAAGTGTACAACTCGGCGATTGGATCGCCGGCGGCGGGGTCGCCCTCGCCCGGCGTTCGAGAACCCAGTGGCATTCGCCGGCATCGCGGTGCCCACGTTTTCAACCGCGGTACGGCGTGTCTGAAATCTCCACGATGCCCGGATAGCCATTTTGCTCCAGCAGCGCCTTCACGCTGGCGGCATTGATGCGCTTGTGCGCGCCTGGCCCCACCGTGACTTTTTGAATCGGCAGCGTGGGGAGCCCTACGCCAATCAGTTCGCGCAGGCTGTAGTACGGCATCAGCATACTGCGCCCCACACGAAAGTGCGGCTTCACCGTGGCATTCGGCGCCGGAGTGAACAGCAGCCGCCATTCGTTTTCCTCCGCGAAGTCCGAGTTCTTGAATGTCGGAATGAAAAACCGGATCGCGTCTGCCGCTTGGCGTGCCAATTCTGCCACCGTTTTCCCCGGATTGAGTGCCGGCGCGTAGTTTGAAATAGCGGTTTCGACGATCTGCTTTTGCGTCGGCTGCCCGTAGAACACCTTCCAGAAGCGCAGCAATCCATGGCTGTTGTCCGGCCCTGCCACATCGGCAAACTGCTTCGCCGCGAACTGCAGGCTGACGCCCGCACCATTGGCCCCGTATCCCCGCCACTGGCTCAGCAGATTGTCTTTTTCGCAAAAGCAGCAAATATACACGCCTTCCGGCTCGCTGGTGAGGCGGGTCAGCTCGGTAAGATAAGTCGAGTCATACGTGCCGTCCTTTACCGCCGCTTCCATTACGCCTTTTACAACCGAAAGGCCGTGGGTCATCTCCTCATCGTCGTTGGAGTAGCGCGAATGCGTCAGCCAGAGGTCGTGTTTTTCAACGACGCCGATCAGGCCGCTCAGATCGGTGTAGTGGTACAGCAGCATGGTCCCGTCTTGGAGCTTACTCTGCGGTATAAAGACAAGATCCTGATGATAGGAGCCAATTGAAATGAGGAACGCCGAGAGCGCGCCGATATCGACGAACGACAAGTTCGGAGAAACGTCCATTAAAATTGAAAGGCCTTCCGATTAGTATACGGCTTCCGTACCCGGGAGTGAAGCAGGCGGACGCGACCGGTCCGATGGGAGGCGTCTCATCGCCTATTTCACGAGGATCGCGCCGATGCCGGTGGCCTGCGTGGTCTGTCCAACCCCGAGCACGCCATTCGGTCCGCGGGGCGCGTCCGCCGGGATCGCGATGGTCAAGGTACTGGTTCCTTGCCCGTTCGCGGTCGTGGCGCCAAGCAACTGCCGGGGTTCGCCCCAGTAGATATCGACTGTTTCTCCCGCGCCAAAGCCAAGGGCTTGCGCCTTGGTAGTCTCGCCCGGCACGCCCGCGCGGGGAGTCATGACCAGGGCGGGGGTGACAAAGAACGACGCAGCTCCGAGCTTGCCGCTGGTCAGGCCCACCGCGTACACGGCCGCGGGACCGTACGCGGCCTGCGGTTCGCGAGCAATGACCGTAAAGGCGCCGCTGGCGTCGGTCGTGGTAGTCATTAATGGGGGTCCACCGATGTCGTCGATGTAGATACCCACGGTTTCCGCGGCTGCGAAGCCACTCCCTGTTGTGGTGACTTTGGTTCCCGGCGGGCCGCCGGTCTGGCTGAGGCTCAGCGCCGCGGCCGGAAATACCTGCAAGCTGAAAGATCCGAAGAAACTTGGCGCGTCTCCGGGCGAGAATTCAAAGGGTTGGCATACGTCTCCGGGCGGGGTCGCGGACGCGTTCGCATCGTAGCCGCTGAGCACCACGACGAGGCCGCCGGAGTTGTAGAAGCTCGTGCCAGAACCCGCCACGGGGTCGCCCGCCAATGTGATTGTGGTGTTACCGTCCGGTACAAAGCTGTAGGTGTTTAGAGCGCCGAAAACGGAGATGCCGGGCGTAGAGCCGTTACCGTTGAAAAACAGATTCAGGGCGGTGAAGGTTTCGCTCGATGTACAGCAGGGACCGCTGCCGAAGAAGTAGTACTTGTAGCTCTTGCCCGCCTGCAATGGAATAGAGATACCCGCCTCCGCGTCGGATGGACCATTCACCGGCGAGGTGGCGTCCGGATTCAATGCCAGCCACAGGTCCCACCAGTTATCGCCCCCCACTGTATTTAGTTCCGCGTAATTGTTCCATGCGCCGTTGGAGGTTGTGGAGAACAGCATGGCTCCCGTCAGGGTGGTCTGCGGATACGCCGCCAGCGGGACCAGCGCCAATATAGACAGATACAGCCAAGGGCGGTGCGCGAGGCGAGGCGCGGTCTCAGCCAATGCCAAGACGCTCCATGGCCGCATTATCGTTTCCCGGATTTGCATTCTCGAAAACATCGTTTTCTCCTGAACCGAGCTACTAGTCAAAGCCCGGCGATCCCGCGTTTCCTGCCGATTCGCGAAGATTGATTCCTTAGCAGGCTGCGGAAAAATGTCAAGGACCGCTTGCTAACGCGCGCGGTTCAGAATCGTGCGCACGTGTTTGCCGCAACTTACCGAGCCGCGACCGTGAGGGAGCGGTCTGGCGGCCCCCTCTTTCCGCAGCCTGTTAGGATTTGTCCGCGGCGAGGCCGCCGTCTTCAGCGGCGGCCTCCCCTACTATAACCCTACGCGGCCAGTGTGTGAATTCAGTCTGGAAAGTGTCACGTTTGTGTCACGATTCGCCGTCGAAGCGGTAACCCAGGCCGCGCACATTGCGCAAATAGCGCGGGCGCGCGGGATCCGGCTCGATCTTGCGGCGCAGGTTGGCGATATGGTTGTCCACGATGCGCCCGGAGGCGAAGGCGCCGGGCCCCCAGGCGGCGTCCAGCAACTGTTCGCGATTCAAGACGCGCCCGCCGGCGCGAATCAACACGGAAAGCAGCCGGAACTCGATGGGGGTGAGATCCACGGCCTTGCCGGCGGCGCGCACCTCGCCGCGGCCGAGGTCGACTTCCACATCGCCGAACCGGCAGGAGTCGGTGGTGTAAACGTGGGATCGGCGGAGCAAGGCTTTCACACGCGCGCGCAGCTCGCGGGTGCCGAACGGCTTGGCGAGGTAATCGTCGGCGCCCAGTTCCAGGCCCATAACCTTCTCCTCTTCCTGCGCCTTGGCGGTGAGCATGAGGATGGGCGTGCGCAGGCCGGCGCGGCGCAATTCGCGGCAGACTTCGAAGCCGTCCTTACCGGGCAACATGACATCCAGGAGGATGAGGTCGAAACCGCCTTCGCGCGCGCGGCGGGCAGCCGTACGGCCATCGGCGACTACTTCCACATCGTAACCCTCCATCTTGAGGTCGTCTTCCAGGCCCAGCGCGATGGCCGGCTCGTCTTCCACTACCAGGATACGTGTCATGTTCGTTCCGCTCAGTCCGACGCGGGCAGCAGGATGGTGAATCGGCTGCCCGCGCCCGGCTCGCTTTCCAGGCGTATCTCTCCGCCATGCGCGGCCACGATCTGGCGCACCATGGCCAGGCCCACGCCGGTGCCTTTGACGTTCAGGGCCGCCGCCGCGCTGCCGCGCACGAATTTTTCGAAGATTGTTTTCCGCTCGCCGGCCGGGACGCCCAGCCCTTGATCGCGCACCTGGATGGCTACCTGCGAACCGGTGCGCGACCATGCGACATCGACACGGGCGTCCGGAGGCGAGTACTTCACGGCGTTGTCCAGCAGGTTGCGCAGGGCCACCTCCAAGGCCTCGGCGTCGGCGCGAATCCGGCAATCGCCGGGGCCTGCGCGCTCGATTTGGCGGGCGTTCCCGAGCTCGCGCTCGAATTCGGCGGCCGCGTGTTCGGCGATCTGACCGGCATCGAGCTCCTTGAATTTGTACTTGTGCGCGCGGGCTTCCATACGGCCGAAGTGCAGCAGGGTTTCCACCAGCCGCTCCAGGCGCTGCGTTTCGCCGACCAGAGTTTCGTAGTAAAGTTGGCGCCGCTCCTCGCTGGGCACGCGTCCTTCGGCCAGCAGCTCGGAGAGATGCCGCATGGAGGTCAGCGGCGAGCGGAATTCGTGCGAAACGGCGGAGACGAAATCGGATTGGAGGCGGGAGACGTACCTTTCGCGGCGGATGGCGCGCGCGATAAAAAGCGTGCCGGAGAGCAGGAATAGCATCATCAGGCCGATCGTCGTTTGCAAGGCGCGCTGGCGGGCCAGCATGGCCGCGTCGGCGGAGCCGGGACGCGCCGTCACAGCCAGGGTGAAGGGAATGTGAAAATCGGCGGCGCTGCGCAGGACGGCGCGGCCTTGTCCAGCCCGGCGGCCCGCGAGATTCCGGCCGTCTCCGTCGAGGGCCTCGCAGTCGACATTTTCCCGCGCGGCGATCTGCTGGAGGACGGAGTCAACCGTTGCCAGCAGTACGCTACGGTGGTCGACTGGGCCGCGCCAGACCGACAGGATCGGGATTCCGCCCGCATTGACGACCTGCGCCGGATCGTGTGCGCCGGTGGCGATCTCGGCGGCGGCAGCCGCGGCAGCCGCGGCTTGGGCCAGGGCGACACGCACGGCATCCGGCGTCTCGCGCTTTCCGGCCAATCTACAGGCTTCATCCCAGTAGAACTCGAACTGCCCGCGGCGCAATTGCCAGCGCGCGTCGCGCAGGCCGGCCAGCAGCCGCTCCGCATCTTCGTGGCCACCGCGCAGCACGCAGATTTCGTGGCGCGCCACCAGGTCCGCTGGAGCGCCGGCCACGCGCACTCCCGCGATTGCTTCCAGCCTCTGGTAAACGGCCAGACTCCGCTCTTTGCGTCCGGTCTTGCGCAGAACGCGCGCGAGGCGCAGCAGTGCTCCGGCGCGCACGGGTGCATCGTCCGTCTGGGCCAGCCGCTCATAGTATGCGATCGCCAGCAGCGGCCGATCGTCGCGGAACTCGTAGTTTTCGCCCTGGCGGAAGGTGTCGCCCGGCGCCTCCGATTCCGGTTCCGGCGCGGTGCGCGGATAATAGAGCAGCCGGCCAGGCGGCGCAATCGAGAATGAGTCTTTGGTTATGGTGAGCTGCAGGCCCTGCAATCGCCCTTCGGCATCCAGACTCCGGTGGAAGTTCGCGGCGATGCGGTCGGCCGCCTGTTCCAGGCGTTCGCGCGCCCTCTGCGCCTCGACCACCCGATCCTGCGAAATGAGCCTCCAGCCAAGCCAGCCCAAGGCGGATACCGACACCAGCGTCAGCAGCCGCAGAATCACCAGGAGACTGCTGGGCGGTGTGAGCCATGCCGGTCGTACCACGATGCGAAAATAGCACAGTGCGGCTGCGGCGCACGCACCCAGCTAGAGCCGACCGCCGATCGCTCCCGAGTGCCGGGCATGGTACAACGGCATTATGCCCACCTTCCAAGTGGAAACGCCGCCCGTCTCGTATGACGTGGTGGTGGAGCGTGGCGTCCTGGAACGCGCCGCGCGCTATGTGCCCGCCAAGGCCGGCAAAGTATTCGTGGTCTCAACCGACGACGTGTGGCGGCATCAGTGCGCGCGCCTGGAAAATGGGCTGGCCGCCATTCCGCACGAAGTGCTGTTCCTTCCGGGCGGCGAAGACCAGAAGCGTCTGGATCCCATTGAGCGGCTGGCCGAAGAGATGGTCCGGCTGGGCGGCGATCGATCGAGCGTGGTGGTGGCGTTCGGCGGCGGCATCGTGACCGACATGGCCGGCTTCCTGGCGGCCATCTTCATGCGCGGCGTTCCGGTAGTGCAGATCCCCACCACGCTGCTGGCGCAGGTGGATGCGGCCATCGGCGGCAAGACCGGCGTCAACCTGGGAATCGGCAAGAACCTGATCGGCAGCTTCCACCAGCCTTTGGCGGTGCTGGTGGATGCCGACGTGCTCGATACACTGCCGGACCGGGAATACCGCGCCGGCCTGTATGAGATCGTGAAGGCGGGCGTGATCCGCAGCGAGCCGCTGTTCCGTTTCCTCGCGGAGCGGAGCGCCGCCGTACTGGCGCGCGAGCCGGAAGCGGTGGATCGCATTATCGCGGAATCCATTGAGATCAAGGCGCAAGTAGTTTCCGCCGACGAGCGCGAAGGCGGCCTGCGCCGCATCCTGAATTTCGGCCATACCTTCGGCCACGCGCTGGAAGCCGAGACCGGCTACACGCGCTTCCTGCATGGTGAAGCGGTGGCGTTCGGCATGCGCGCGGCCGTATACCTGGCGCAGATGACCGGCCATCTCTCGGCCGAAGATACCGTGGACATTCTGGAAGCCATCCGGCTGTACGGCCCGATTCCTCCGCTTGCGGGAATTCCGGCCGAGCGCCTGCTGGCACGCCTGGCGAACGACAAGAAGACTGTCCAGGGCAAAGTCCATTTCGTGCTGCCGGAACGCATCGGAGAACTGCAGGTGGTGTCCGGCATCGGCGATGAACCGGTGCTGGCCGCCATCCAGGCCGCCCTGGCATGAAGGGCGCCACGCCGGTCGGCGCGCGCAGCGAACAGGAGGCGGCCGAGTGGGTGCGCGCCATGTTCGGCCGCGTGGCGCATCGCTACGACCTGGCCAACCATCTGCTTTCGTTCAACATCGATCGCTACTGGCGCGCGCACACGGTGTCGCGCTTGCGGAATGTGCTGGCGCGTCCCGAGGCGCGCGTGCTGGATATCTGCTGCGGCACCGGCGACTTAGTGCGCGCGCTGCAGCGCGGGCGGCCCGCCGGCGCGCCCGCGATGGGTTCCGACTTTTGCCATCCGATGCTGGTAGCGGCGCAGGCGAAAATCGGGCGCAGCCCATTGTTCGAGGCCGATGCGTTGCGGCTGCCGCTGGCGGACGCTTCGCTCGATCTGGTCACGGTGGCATTCGGTTTCCGCAATCTGGCGAATTATGAAGCGGGCCTGCGGGAAATGCGGCGCGTCTTGCGGGGCGGGGGAGCGGCGGCCATCCTGGAATTCTCGCAGCCGCCCAACCCGCTGTTCGGGGCGCTGTACAGCTTCTATTCGCGGCGTGTGCTGCCCGCCATCGGCGGCGCTTTATCGGGATCGCGCGACGCTTACACGTATTTGCCGGAATCGGTGCGAAAGTTTCCCGCGCCGGAAGAGTTGGCCGGGATGATGCGCGGCGCGGGGTTCGGCCGCGTGGAGTTCGAGCGGCTCACCGGCGGGATCGTGGCGCTGCATGTGGGTCGGGTTGTCACTGGGGGGCGGGATTTATCCCCGCCGGTGGCGCGGGCTTCAGCCTGTGAACCGTGAGCTTGGTGGGCCGAAGAGCGGGCCTGCGAGGCCCGCGCAGGCTGCGAGCCTGCCCCACATCATGGTATTGTGCCGGTGAACGGCTGGTTCCACGTCGCCTGATACATGGCTCCCAGCAAGGGCTGGGTGTGGCCGTCGTAATCCGCATCGAGCGACCACATAAAGCCACCGCCCAGGCCGCGCGTCCACTCCGAATACCAGATGCGCATGTAGGTGGAATATTCGTCGTCGTAAGTGATGAAGCCGGGCGACCCGTCCGTATGCAGCAGATACGGTACCAGCGATTTCCAATCGAAGTATGCGGTCCATCCGTTCTGGTTGATGAGCTGCTTGATGAACGTGCCATAGTTTTCCGACGGAACTCTGTCGTTGCCGCATCCGCCATTGATCAACGGATTGCACGGGCCGTAGACCTCGGAGACGGTGGTCAGGCCGGTGTAGAAGTACCCGTAGAACGGCGTTCCCATGTTGAGCTTGGCGGCCGGCACATGATATTCGTTCAGAAAAATCGTGGCGGTTTGCTCCACGCTGCCGCCGGGCTCGCATTCCCAGGGTTGCGGATTATTCGGATTCGGAAAGATCGGCGAATTGAGCTGTCCGTCGTCGGTCCAGGGCCCGGCGCAGTCGTACATCATGATGTTGTAGTAGTCCACTATAGGCTCCACGCCCGGAATATCGTATGGGCCTCCCCATGGTGGAATGTCGGCGGAAAGCGTATAGGTAGGGCTCGCGAAGATGCCGCGCAACCCCGCCATCAGATTGTAGAAAGTCTGTGTGTCCAATGTGGTGGCGGGATATTCCCAATCGATGTCCAGGCCGTCGTAGCCGTTCGTCGTAATGAAAGCCTGCAAATTCGCCAACAAGGTCTGCAGGCCGCCACTAGTGGTTTCCAAGCCCGGAAAGTCGCCGCCCAGTAGTAGAAGCACCTTCACTCCCGCCGCGTGGGCTTTGGCGATGAGCGCCGGCTCAAGAAATCCATCGGGCACGCTAAGGCTGCCGTCGGCATTGAAGCTGACGCCGGCATGATTGATATGCGTCAGCATGTGGAACGGAATTTGGGCTGAGCTGTACGGCGGAGTCTGGGTCCTGCTCCAATAGCCGTAGTCGGCGACCAAACGTTTGGGAAACTGCTGGGCTTGCGCGGGCAGCATGGCGAGGCCACACAGAATGCCGGCTCCCAGGGCTGAAAATCGATTCATACCGAACGCCTCCATTAACGAGTACTGTACACCCGTTGCGGGCCGCGATGCTAGACTGGTGCGCATGGATGATCTGCGCATTGAGCTGTCGCCCGGGAGCCGGGATGGAATTCGCGTGCTAAAACTGATCGGACCGTTCACCCTGAAGAACGTTTTTGAATTCCAGACAGTGGTCCGCCAGGACGCCGTCCCGCTGACCATCATCGACTTGACAGCAGTGCCGTTCATGGACTCGGCGGCGCTGGGCTCGATCCTGGGTTTCCACGCCTCCTGCCAGCGGCACGGGGTACGGTACGCTCTGGCTGGCGCGTCCGATCGCTTGAAGACGCTGTTCAAAGTCATCCATGTGGACGACCTGGTGGTCTCGTGCGGCACGGTAGCGGAGGCCGAAAGCACGCTGGCGGGCGCCGCTTCGGCCTAGCCGCTTATTAGCGTTTACGCAGCCAGACGTAACAATGGTTGCCGATCCGCCGCGCCTGGAGCGACCGCAATAGCGGCAGGTCCGCGTATGGCAGCGGGAACAGCAGCCATCCGCATCGCACATGCGAGACGGCCCGCCAGGAGCGGAGCGGTTTCAGCAGCTTGATGTATTCGATCACGATGACCGGCGGAGTGGCGGTGGGGCCTGTGCGCCACGCTTCCGCCACGACTTCCAGGTCCGGCCAGCAGTTTCAGGCCGTCAAGCGTGAACCTTCGGTAGTCTTTCGGGAGCCAGCACGCGCACGATGTCGCGCATGACCCGCTCCGGATCGCGGACGTGTTCGACGACGGCGTCGCACTCGACGAGTTGAAACGCGTCGGAACGAAATGGAAGCTGGTGTGCGTCCGCGGCAGGGTCGACTCCGGACAACGCGAGCAGATCGATGCCTTGCGCTACTCGACCGGCGCCTCTGATGCAAAGATTCGACCCGGCCACGGGGAAGGTCCTTCGGCTCGGCTGGATTCACGAGATTGTCCATCGCGCCCGCCAAAGAGCGGGCCTGCGAGGCCCGCGCAGGCTGCGAGCCTGCCCCACTACGGCAGAGTTTCCCGTGCCACCTTATCCGCCTGCTCCGCGCGGAACCGCTTAAGCTTCTCCCGCAATTCCGGCCGCGAATTGGCCAGAATCGCGATAGCCAGCAGCGCGGCATTGCGCGCTCCCGCCGTGCCGATCGCCAGCGTGCCCACCGGAATGCCGCCCGGCATCTGCACCGTGGAAAGCAGCGAATCCAGCCCCTTCAGCGCGGGACTCTCCATGGGTACGCCGAGCACCGGCAGCACGGTTTGCGCCGCCAGCACTCCGGCCAGATGCGCGGCGCCGCCCGCCGCCCCGACGATTACTTCAATGCCGCGCGATTCCGCCTCGGCGGCGTATTGCGCGGCCAGTAACGGTGTGCGATGCGCGGAGAGCACCCGGCACTCGTGCGGCACGCCGAATTGGGTCAACGTTTCGTCGCAATGGCGCATCGTCTCCCAATCCGATTTGCTGCCCATGACGACCGCGACCAATGGCTGAGTCGTTTGTCCCATTTGGTTCTTACTCACCCTGCGCCAGCGTGAAGCCCGGCTTCCCGTCGTAGTTGCGCAGGTTCTCGGTCTTCACGATCTCCATGCCCGTTTCGGCGATCCGCCCCAACAGGCTGACAATCTGCCCTTGTGTCACCACGCTTGGAGACGCGAACCGGCAGCGGTAATTATCCGTGCAAATGGTCTCCGGATGTCCACCCGGCCAGGTCTTCAAACCGCGATTCGACATCATCGTCAGGGTCAGACGATCGCCGGCCGTACCCTGCAGCACCGCCGCGAGTTTGTCGTTATCGAGCGACGGCCAGTTCACATAAACGTCCACGCCGATCAGATCCACCTTGGGATCGGGCCGGCTGACCGCGTGGCGGGCTGCCACCGCGGGGGGCGCGGCCGCGTAAGTCACCGGCTTCAGCGTGTTGGGCTTTTGTCCCAGCCGCGCCACCACCGCTTGCGCGAATTCCTTGGTGCCCACCTTCTCTTTGCTGGAGCCCTCGGTGAAGATATCGTAAGTATGGACGCCATCCTCAATGGTCCGCAGCCAGGCATTATGCACGCGCGCCGCGGCTTCCGGCTGATTGATATGCACCAGCATCAGCACGCCGCCCAGCAGCAGACCGGAAGGGTTGGCCAGGTTCTGATTGGCGCGGCGCGGCGCGGACCCGTGGATGGCTTCGAACATGGCGCAATGGTCGCCGATATTCGCCGATCCCGCGATCCCCACCGATCCGGCGATCTGCGCGGCCACGTCGGAAAGAATGTCGCCGTACAGGTTGGGCATCACGATGACGTCGAAAGCCTCGGGAGTATCCGCCATCTTGGCGGCGCCTATGTCCACGATCCAATGCTCGTTCGGTATGTCCGGATACTCCGCCGCGATTTCGTCAAAGACTTTGTGGAAGAGACCGTCGGTCATCTTCATGATGTTGTCTTTGGTGAAGCAGGTAACTTTCTTGCGGCTGTGGCGGCGCGCGTATTCGAAGGCATAGCGCACGATCTTTTCGCAGCCGGGCCGGGTGATCAACTTCAGGCATTGCATGGCGCCGGGGCTGAGTTGGTATTCAATGCCGGCGTAGCAATCTTCCTCGTTCTCGCGCACGATCACCAGGTCCATGCCCGGATGCAGCGTGTCGATGAACGGGTGATAGGAAACGCACGGACGCACATTGGCGTAGAGGCCCAGCGTCTTGCGGGCGGTAACGTTCAGGCTCTTGAAGCCGCCCCCCTGCGGCGTGGTGATGGGGGCCTTCAGAAACACTTTGGTGCGGCGCAGGGATTCCCAAGCGCTGGGTTCGATACCCGCGGTATTGCCGCGCAGGTAGACTTTTTCACCGATTTCGATGGTCTCGATCTCGAGGGCCGCGCCGGACGCCTCCAGGATATGCAAGGTGGCGGCCATGATTTCGGGACCGATGCCGTCGCCGTGCGCGACTGTGATAGGGGTTTTGCTGGACATAGGGAAGCCTAAACATATCGAGTTGCACGGGGTTTCGCAAGCTGGGAGGGAATTCCACCACGGCAAACTGCGATGCCAAGTGGGGCAGGACTCCAGTCCTGCGCGGGTCCTCCAGGACCCGCTCTGCCCGCAACTCCGCCTTACCTGGATTCACCCAGGCCGACGGGGAGTTCGGCCCGCACGGTCGAAAACCCAGTGCGAGCTGCGGGGAATGGGGCGGGTCTGGAGACCCGCCCCAGGCGTAGACGCCTGCCCCACCATGGCAGGCCGCTACGCTCCGCCAGCCGCGGTACGCAGCCCACCCGCGGGCTGGTCGATCTCCAGTTTGCGCATCTTGTACAGCAGCGCCTTGTAGTCGATCCGCAGGATCTTCGCAGCCTGCTTGCGGTTCCAGCGGGAAGCGTCCAGCGCCCGCAGGATGGCTTCCGTCTCCGCCTTCCGTTTGGCTTCGTTCACCTTCTCCAGGATGGGGAAACCGACACTCGATGCGGCGCCGGCGGGCTGGAAGCGAATCACCCCGTCCGGTAGCGATCCTTCGCCCGGCGCGGCCGCGGCAGGCGTGCGATGGATGCCCACCGAGAGCAACTGCCGCGTCAGCTCTTCCGGCTCTTGGATGACCAGTAGCCGGCGCATCATGTTTTCCAGTTCCCGCAAGTTGCCCGGCCATTCGTATTCCAGCATGGCTTGCCGCAGCGCGGGCGAGAGCAGACCAGCGGGCGGCGCGCCCGCGCCATGCTTGCGCAGGAAAAACTCCGCGGCGGCGTGGATATCCGCCTTGCGCTCCCGCAGCGCCGGCACGCGAATGCCGACCACATTGAGCCGGTAGTACAAATCGGCGCGGAACCGGCCGTCGCCGATGGCTTGCGGCAGGTCGCAATGGGTGGCGGCCATCACGCGCACGTCCAAAGGAATGCGGTCCTTCCCGCCCAGACGCTCGCATTCCCTGTCTTGCAAAACGTGCAGCAGCTTGGCTTGCAGCCGGACGTCCATGTCGCCGATCTCGTCCAGCAGAATCGTGCCGCCCTGGGCCAGTTCGAATTTGCCGGGCTTGCTGGTGAAGGCTCCAGTGAATGCTCCGCGCTCGTAGCCGAACAGCTCGCTCTCCACCAGCTCACCCGGCAGCGCGGCGCAGTTCAGCTTCAGGAAGGGCTTGTGCGCGCGCGGAGAGTTGGCGTGGATCCGGCGGGCCAGCACCTCCTTGCCGGAGCCGGTTTCGCCTTCGATCAGCAAGGGCACGTCCGATGCGGCCACCCGCCTCCAGGCCGCCTGCGTGCTTTTCCCCATCCAGCTCTCCAAGAAGCAGACTTCAGAGTCGGACGCGGGATGGTCCTCGATGGCCGATTGGCCAACCGGCGCCTCGTCTTTCAACGCGCCGCGGATGGCCATGCGCAGGTCGTCGTGGCTGATGGGCTTGGCCAGGAAATTGGTGGCGCCGGCTTTGATCGCTTGCACTACATTGTTGGTGGTGGCCGCCCCGGAAAGCACGATCACGGGCTGGTTGCGTCCGGTGTTCCGCATTTCCCGCAGAGTTTCCAGGCCGTCCCGGCGCGGCATGAGCAGATCCATCAGGACCAGTGAAATCGAGCGGTTCGCGTCCAGGCAAGCCAGGGCCTCTTCGCCGTCCGCGGCGATGGCGGCGGGATACCCCAGACAGCGCACCACCATTTCAAAGTAATGGCGCGCGTCCGCCTCGTCCTCCACGATGAGGATCGTCTTATTGTCTCTCATGCTTTCTCCCCGCCCACAGTCTCCGCCACCAGGTGAATGCCGCTAGCGGCGCCCGCGAAATCGCGCTGCTCCTCCCGCTCTTCCGGCTTGGCGAAAGGCAGGTGGAAGATGAAGGTCACGCCCTGGTTGCCCGATTCCGCAAAGATGTGGCCGCCATGCTCCGCCAGAATCCGCTTGCAGATGGCCAAGCCTAAGCCGGTGCCGGAACGGTCGCTGCCTCCGCCGTACGAGGTGTACTCCCGAAAGATCGTCTCCAAGTGCTCCGGCCGCACACCCATGCCGTTATCGGATATTTCCATCCGGTAGGCGTTCGCCCGCCCCGACGGGGCCCGCCGCCGCTCGATCCATACAGCATCCCGCGAAATGGCCTGCGAAACGGCCGCGGAGCGTCTCTCCCAAAAGGAAGGGAATCCGCGCACCTGAATGTAGCCGCCCCTGGGCGTGAACTTGCACGAGTTCTCCAGCAGATTCACCAGCAATTGCTCCAATTGAGCCGGATCGAAGCGCAACGGCTGTTCGGGCGCCTGCAATTCCAAGTCGAGCGAGATGCTTTTCTCGTCCGCCAAGGGCCGAATCTCGTGCAAGGCCTGTCGGCAACACTCCTCGATATCGGCTTCCCGGAGCTGCGGTTGCAAGCCCACCCGCAACCCCGAGCTCCACTGAAATAGGGCGGCCGCCAGCCGGCTGAGCCGCTTGACGCTATGCAGGGTCCGGTCGAGCACCTCTTGTTGCGTCACGGTCAGGGGTCCGAATTCTCCGCTGAGCAGCAGCCCGCAGTAACCGTTCACGGCGGTCAACGGCGTGCGAAAATCATGCACCGCGCGCGCCAGGAAATTCATCCGGTCCCGATCGTATTCCTGCAGCCGCAGGGTGGTCGACAGCAAGCAGTCCAGAATGGTGTCGCGGTCGTGGCGCAACGATCCGATCCGCACGGCGTCCGGCCCGGCCGGCGCGTCGCGATGGCGGGCCGCCTCTTCCAGGAAGGTCCGCAAAGCGTTCGGGTTGACAGGCTTCAGCAGCAGGGTCACAGCGGCGGACGGCAGCCCTTCCAGGGCGTCCATGATGTTGCGGGCCTCCTCGCGGCCGATCACCAGCGTGTGCGCGTGAGAGGATCCCCCCGCGCCCGGCAGATCGGGCAGGCGCATCTGGCGCTCCCAGTCCCAAAGGTACAAATCCGCCGCTGGCGCCGGTTCGTCCGGAGAGGCTACCAGCAGGTTCCAGTGCCTTGCCGGCAGCGTGGCCAGTACTTCCCGGCAGAGCCGTTGGAGCGAGTCGTCGCGGGATATGAGCGCAACATGCATGTGTCGTGGGCCGGGTTCCTTCCCGGATGGATGTCACTCAATTAAACAGGGACGTCGGCTGGGTGTCAATTACCGGCTTGCCGTAGATCTTCTAAGCGATCTCCTGAAGTCACTTAGGAGGCTTCTGAGTCTTCGGCGCTACGGATTCCAGCAGGCTTGCCGCAGGCTCGTGCCTGCGCCCGCCGCATCGGGAAAATCCGATGCTCCGGTGGCCCGGCACGATGCAGGGGCGCCAGACAACATGATGGAATTGGTATAAGAAAACACCCGCTCAGGCAACGACGGTGTAATCGTCGATGCTGCAACCTACACTGAAACGGCCATCTTCCGTTACCCGTACCCAAACCACGTGCGCCTGGCAAAGTAAAGCCTGGGAGATCCGGCGAGCGTGGGGCAATCTCAGGATGCACGCCACGCTTTCGCCCGCCGACAGCGGCTCCTCCAACACGCAGCAGAAGCCGCGGCTGCTCAGGTTTTCCGTAACAGTGGACAAGACGCGCAAGTCGCGCGGGCCTTTCAGAATCGAAAGCGGCCAGCGCAACAGCACGCGGCTGCGCACGCGGCGCTCGGCGTAGAACCCCGGTGGTGTCTCAACGCTTTCCAGGCTCACTGAATCCGAACTACTTTCTTAAAGTGCCAATCATTGTGTATCGGCTGCGCGGCAGGGCAGGCGGTTTCGCCCGCCTGCACAGCCCGCGGCAACTCATTAGCATCCGGAGTTCCAACCCAGGTTTCCGACGCGTCGGGATTTAGGACCACTTTTTGGCACTCTCTGCGATAGAAACTAGCGCAATCTCAAGCAATGGGGTGCTTGACCATTTTGGGGACTCCTGACCGACAGGAACCGCTTCCTGACGGTCGCGGCTCAGTAAACTGTGCGCAATCAACCCGCGTACTACCGAGACGCGACCGTCAGGGAGCGGTTTCCCCAAAACTGTTAAGCACCCCAAGCGATGTTCTGGCATGGCAAGTGCACATATTCAGCGTCTGTCCGATTCGTTCTCTATGCGACTCTTGCGCTGTTGTAAGTGGATGGCCTGCTTCCTAGCCGCGGTACCGCTCTTCGTGGCATGCTCACGTTCACCGCAACAACGCGAAGCCCGCTTCATCGAGCTGGGAAAGAAGCGCTTGCAGACGAACGATTACGTGCGAGCCGGGCTGGAGTTCCGCAAGGCCATACAAACCGCGCCGGCCGATGCGGAACCTTACTATCAACTCGGATTGACCTACTTGGGATCGGGTAACCGGACCTTGGCGGTGGGTTGTTTCCGGAAAGCCACCGAACTCGATCCGAAGCATGCCGCCGCGCAACTGAAGCTGGCCGATATAATGGCTACGGTCAACGACCGGGTGGCGATCGCGGACGCGGAGAAACGCGCCCAGGCCGTGGCCACCGAATTCCCAAACAACGTCGACGCGCTGAACACCCTGGCCATGACGGAACTGCGCTTGGGCAAGCCGGAGGAGGCCGCCGGGCACCTGGAACAGGCCCTGGCACGCCTTCCGGGCGACCTCGAATCTTCCGCCCTATTGATGCGCGCCAAGCTGAGCCAGGGGGATGCGCGGGGCGCCGAGGAAGCCTTGCAGCAGTGTTTCGTGAAGTCGCCGCAGTCCGCCGAAGTCGCGTTGGTCATGGGCCGGTTCTATCTGGTGACGCACCGTTCCCGGCAAGCCGAGGAGCAATTCCGGCGGGCCATCCGCATCGACCCGAAATACGGGGCCGCCTTAATGGACCTGGCGATGACTCTGTTCCATGCAGGCAGAAAAGACGAGGCTGGGCCGGTCTTCAAACAGATCGCGGGTCTCCCGGACAAAAGCTACCAGCCGGTCTACGCGATCTTTCTGCTGGAGACCGGCCAGCGCGACGCCGCCATTGCGGAGTTGGAGCGGCTAGCCAAAGAGGACTCCAGCGATCGCACCGCGCGCACCAGGCTGGTGAAAATGTATTTGTTGGCGGGCCGCCATGAGGACGCTCAAAGGCTGCTGGCCGGCGTGCTCAACAAGAATCCCAAGGACGCCGAGGCCCTCTTGCAGCGCAGCGAACTCTCCCTGGACGCCGGAAATTATCGGGACGCGCAGAACGACCTGAACTTAGTATTGCGCTATCGCCCGGAATCCGCCGAGCCGCACATGCTGTTGGCGCGCCTGTTTGAGGCGCAGGGGCACACGCTGAACCAAAGGCAGGAGCTCGCGGAAGCCCTCCGCCTGGATCCCTCGCGGATGGCCGCGCGGCTGGATTTGGCGCGCCTGTTGATCGCTTCTAAAGGCGCCGCCGCCGCGTTGGAGATTCTGCACCAGGCGCCGGACGCGCAGAAACGCGCCGTCCCGCTGATCGTGCAATCGAACTGGGCGCTGATGGACCTGGGGCGCCGCGACGAAGCGCGCAAAGGCATCGCGGAAGGCCTGCAATTGGCCCGGTCGCCGGAATTGCTGGTGCAGGATGCCTTGGTGAAGATGGACGCCAAAGATTACCGTGGCGCCCACACGTCGTTGGACAGCGTGCTCAAGCAGAACGCCGAAGATGTGCCTGCGCTGCGCGCGCTGGTGAAGCTTTATGGCCTGCAGAACCAGCCGGCCGCGGCGCTCGGGACACTGCGCGAGTACGCGGCCCGGCATGCAAACTCCGCGCCCATTCAGAACCTCTTGGGCGAACTCCTGCTGGCCGCCGGCCAGTCCGCCCAAGCGCGGGCTGCTTTCACCGCGGCCCAGGCAGCCGATCCCCGGTTTCGCCCCGCGCGACTGGCGCTGGCCCGCCTGGACGTATCGGAAGGCAAACTCGAATCCGCGCACCATGCGTTGGCGGACCTGCTGGCCGGAAATCGCAACGATCCCGAGCTTTGGCTCTATATGGGCTGGCTCGCCAATCTGGAAAAAGACTATCCGCGGGCGCTTGCATACTACCGCAGAGTAGTGGATGCCGACCCGGCCAACATTGTGGCGTTGAATAACCTCGCCTATCTGCTGGCCGCGCAAAACGAGCGGTTCGACGAGGCCTTGAAGTATGCGCAACAAGTGAAGGAATTGGCTCCGGATAACAAGGGCGTGGACGATACCATCGGTTGGATCATGTACCGCAAAGGGTTGTACCGGTCCGCGGTGCAATACCTGGAGAGCGCCGCCGCCGGCCAGGCCGATCCGGTCATACGCTATCACTTGGGGATGGCCTACTGGAAAGTGGGCGACCGCCGCGGCGAGCCCACGCTGCGGGCCGCGCTGAAGAGTGCGCCGGACTTGCCGGAAGCCCGCATGGCCCAGCAGCTTTTGGGAGCGCCATAGGCGCCCCAAACTTTTTCCCGTATTCCCAAACATCCATCCGCCGCGGCGTTCGCGGCTTGCCCGCCATCGCTCCAAGTTGCACATCTGTTTGGACCCCGCGTCCGCAACCCACTTGGCACACCGATTGCTGTTCCCCACGCGTCGCAGTACGCCGAAAGGGAATATAACCAATGAGACTACGTGGATGCTCTGTACTTGCCGCCGTATTTACCGTCGCGCTGGCCCATGCGACCATTCTTTCGCCCGGCGGATCCCCGCCGGTTCCGGCTAGCGCTTTTGGAACCCCGGTGAACGGTCCATACCTGGCCAACACCGGTGTGCAGGACTTCACGGCCACGAACTCGCTCGGCCAAACCACCATTTCAGGCCAATACGAAGCCATGGTGTACAAGGACCCCAACAACGGCTTCTGTGCGGGCTGCCTCGACTTCTTCGTCGTCGTGGAAAGCAACTCGTCTTCGACAGACGATATCGAACGCATCACCCTGGCTAACTTCGGCGCCTTCCTGACCAATGTCGGTTACTCCATTGGCAAGGGCAGCGAGCCGAGCGGTGTGGACCCCGCCACGGTAGACCGCAGCAGCAACGGCAATGTAATTGGTTTCAACTTTTCCACGCTGCCGGGCGTTGCCCCAGGCAGCGGGACCCAAGTGCTGGAAATTCAAACGAATGCCACGGCTTTCATGACCGGGACGTTGCAGATCATCGACAGCAGCGTGGCCTCCGTGACGGCCTTCGAGCCTTGTTACGGCGTCGTGGTACCTGAAGCCAGTTCCATCAGCCTGACGCTGCTGGGCGGGCTGTTGCTGGGCATCGGATTTATCGGGCGCCGCCGGCGGGCGTCCCGGTAGTCCGAAGGTTTCGGATTTAGTTCGCAAGAATCGCACTGGCGCGCGCGCGCCGGCGCGCTCAAACCGGCCCCCAGGCGCGCGAACCTCGCGGCCATGGGTTTGGCCGGAGCCGTGCTATCGACGAAGAGCTATGTTTCCCCTGACCTCCGGGCCGTCCGCGCATCCCGAAATGTCGCCGCTGTCTTTGGCGCGCATGCTATGGAAATCAAAGACGCTGATTGGCTTGATCTGGATCTTCCTTGGCTTGCTTGTGGGTGCCGCCGTCTACATGGTCCCGGCGGAATACCGGGCCGAAGCGGTAATCCTGGTGGATGGCCAGAAAGTCCCGGAGCGATATGTCGCGTCCACCGCGAACGCGGACGTGCAAGACCGTTTGGCCACCATTTCCCAGCAGATCCTGGCCACCAGCCGCCTGCAAAAGATCATCGACACATACCACCTGTACCAGCGGGAAAAAGGGCGGCTTCCGCAGGAAGAGATCATCGAGAAGATGCGCAGCGACACCAAGATCACTCTGGAGCGCGGTTGGAGCCAGGAGCGCACCAGCGCCTTCCGCATCGCTTACCAGGGGCGCGATCCCGCAACCGTGGCCGAGGTGGCCAACCAGATCGGTAATCTTTTCATCGAGGAAAACCTCCGCACCCGCGAGAACCACGCCGCGGGAACTTCCGAGTTCATCGAAGAACAGTTGCAGCAGGCCAGCAAGACGCTCACCGCGCTGGAGGCGCAGGTCGAGCAATACAAACTGCGGCACAAGGGCGAATTGCCGGAGCAGGAGGGCTCTCTGGCGGGCGCTCTGTCGCGGGGGCAGATCGAGTTGCAGGCCAATCAGGACGCCATCAACCGGGCGGGACAATCCAAGGCGTTGCTTTCGACGTCGCTTACCATGGCTGAATCCACCGCGAAAGTGTTGGAACGGACACTGGGCAACCGGAACTCCTCGCCGGGTGCGGGCGGTAACGCGGTTTCCAATGTGGCGAGTCTACAGGCGGAACTGGACGCAATGCGTTTGCGGTACACCGAAGAGCACCCCGACGTCCAACGCCTGGAGAAAATGGTAGCCCAGGCGCGCCAGTCGGAGAGAGCTGCGCTTACCGAGCCGCGACCGTCGTCCGCGCTTACCGAGCCGCGACCGTCAGGAAGCGGGCAGGAAAGCTCTCCCGCAAGCCCGGGCCTGTCCGAGGCGGTGGTTCCCGATCTGTTGCAGCAGCGCGAACGCATCGCCGGCCTGCGCACCGAACTGGGACTGGCCAGCCGCGATCTGGATCTGCGGACTGTCGAGCGAAAAGACATTCTCACCAAGATCGCGGCGCTGCAATCCCGCATGGATACCCTCCCGGTGCGCGAGCAGGAGTTGACCGCGCTGTCGCGCGATTACGAAATTGCGAAAGCCAACTACAAATCCTTGCTGGATAAGCGTCTCTCGGCGGATATGGCCACCGATCTGGAGCGCCGGCAGCAGGGCGAGCGATTTACCATGATCGATCCGGCCCAAGCTCCGGCCAAGCCTTTCTCGCCGGACCGTCTGCAGTGGACGGGTATCGGTTGCGCGCTGAGCCTGCTGATTGCCGTGGGCGCCGGCTTGGTTCGCGAGATGAAGCGCAATGTGCTGTTGGGCGAGTGGGAGTTGCCGCCGGATATCCCCATTCTGGGCCGCATCACGGCCATTGTTCCGGCAACGGGGGCGCGGGGGCTGTAGCGGCTGCCTTATGTACGAAGAATTCTTTCATCTCTCGAAACCGCCTTTCTCCATGACTCCGGATCCGGAGTTCCTGTTCCTGGCGCCCACGCATCGGGAAGCCCTGGCTGGACTGATGTTCACGGTGCTCGGCCGCAGGGGCACGGCGGTGCTGACGGGCGAAGTGGGAACCGGCAAGACCACCCTGCTGCGCAAGCTGATCCAGTCCGTGCCGGAAGGCAAGGTGCAGTTCTGCTCGGTGTTCAGCACCAACGTGCCGCCGGCGGAATTCTTCGAGTTGATCCTGATCGGGTTCGGACTCCCGGTGGCGGGCATCGGCAAGGCGCAGCGCCTGCTGGAATTCTGGGAGTTTCTGATGGCCTGCGACGAGGAAGGCAGGACTCCCGTGCTGCTGGTGGATGAAGCCCACAAGCTATCCGCCGAATTGCTGGAGGAAGTTCGCCTGCTGATGAATTTCGAGACGGCCGAGCGCAAGCTGCTGCAAGTCGTGCTGGCCGGCCAGAATGAACTGCGCGACCTGATGCGCCGCGAAGATCTCCGCCAGTTGCGCCAGCGTGTCTCCGTGCGTCTGGACATCGTGCCGCTGCGGCCTCCCGAAGTGGAGCGGTATATGCGCCACCGCTGGCACCAGGGCGGCGGCAACGGCAATTTCCCGTTCAACCCGGAAGCGGTGGATCTGGTGGCCGCCTGGTCGCGCGGAATTCCGCGCGTGATGAACGCCATTTGCGACATCGCCCTGTTGCGCGCCTACACCTCGGAGAATGCGTACATTGGAGCTGAAACCGTGCGCGAGGCCCTGGGCGTCCTGGAATTGACGGAGCCGCCGTCGGATCCGCGGGAAGTACGCGCGGCGGTGGACGCGCCGGCCACGCCTTCGGACAGGCCGTCGTTGGATGTGTTGCGATTGCCGCCGCCGGGAGACGCTCCAGCGATACCTTTGCGCAGGGCGGGGGCTTCCCCGGAGATTGCGGCGCGTCCGCCATGGTGGCGCGGCGTCGTACCGGCCGGCAGGAGAAAAGCATGAGCACCATCTTCCAGGCTCTGGACAGCAAGGCCGGACTGATCCCCGAGGCCGCGCCGCCGCGACCGTCGCCGGCAGCGCCGCTGCCGCTGCGGCATGACCCCAAGAGCCGCATCCGCGTAGTGCCGATGCAGCTTGCCGAATCGTCCCCGCTGCTTCCCTACGACGGCAGCAGCCCCCGGGCGGGCGAGCAATACCGCACCGTGCGCACCAATCTCCTGCAGAATCCGGATGCGCCGCGCGTGCTGGTGGTCTCCAGTTGCGGCTCGGGCGATGGCAAGACGCTCTCCGCCGTCAACACCGCCGGTGCGCTGGCCATTAAGGGCGAAACTACCGTCCTGCTGGTGGATGCGGATTTGCGAAACCCAAGTCTCGCGCCCGCTCTGGGCCTGCCCCCGGACCCCGGCCTGGCGGATGTGCTCCATGGCGATTGCAAATTGGAAGACGCTATCGTGGAGACCGCGCAGTTCCCTAATCTGTACGTCCTGCCAGCGGGAAAAGCCCGGCGCAACCCCGCGGAGCTGCTCGATTCGGCGGTCTGGCATCAACTCTGCGCGGTGGCCAAGAACAGCTTCCGGTTCGTCCTCATCGACACGCCGCCCATCGCCGCCGTGACCGATTACGACTTGGTGCAAGCGGTAGCGGACGGGGTCGTCTTCGTGGTGCGGCCGGACCACTCGGACCGCAATCTATGCCTGGCGGCCCTGCGGAAGGTAAGCGCCGCGGGTAAGCTAACGGGAGTGTTGGTCAACTGCGCGGAGAACTGGTTCCTGTACAAACGCTACGGCCGGTATCCCTACCCGTATCCGGAGTCCTACCAAGCTGGGGGGCGGCCTTAAGCCCGGCTACAGCGGGCCTGCGAGGCCCGCGCAGGCTGCGAGCCTGCCCCACCACACTGTCCTACTTGAACGCCTCGGCCAGCGCTCTAGGGGCGAAAGGTTTGGTCAGGTAGCCGACCCGGTTTCCGTACAAATTCGCCCCGCTCAGCCCCGCCGGATAGCCGCTCATCACCACCAGCCGAATCGCCTCGCTCGAAGCCAGTATCCGGCGAATCAGTTCTTCGCCGCGCATGCCGGGCATATTCAGATCCACCAGCGCTCCCGCGTACAGGGACGGGTTCGATTGCAGCAATGCCCACGCTTCCGGCGCGCTGCGGCAGGCGTCCACCCGATAGCCCAGCCGCGAAAGATAGCGGTCCATCACCTTCAGCAGGGCAGCGTCGTCGTCCACGATCAAGATGCGGCCGGCCGTGGAGTCCATTAAGTGCATGCTATCAGAGTTATCATCCCCATATGCAATTTCACACCGAATATTTGACTTTCCGTACTATCAAACACCGCGAATACGTCAACATCACTACGCAAGTGGAGAGCGCGCTGCGCAAGAGCGGCATTCAGGAGGGCATGATCCTGGTTTCGGCGATGCACATCACCGCCGGAGTTTGGGTGAACGACGCCGAAGACGGCCTGCTCGGCGATATCGACGAGTGGCTGGAGAAACTGGCGCCGTTCCGGCGGAACTACCGGCACCACGCCACCGGCGAAACCAACGGCGACTCGCACTTGAAGAGCCTGCTGGTGCACCACCAGGCGATCGTGCCGGTAACCAAGGGCAAGCTGGATTTTGGACCGTGGCAGCAGATTTATTATGCGGAGTTCGACGGCCAGCGGTCCAAGCGCGTCATCGTCAAAGCGATGGGCGAGTAAAACGAAAGGAGCGCCGCGCTGGCGGCATTCACCAATTATGAAGCGAACCTTTTGGTTGACAGGCGCCCTGGCGCTCGGCGCGATTGGCGCGAACGGCGCGGAGTTGCCCGTGCGGCAAGTGGTGCTTTACAAGCATGGCGTGGGTTACTTCGTGCGCGCCGGGGAAGTGGCGCCGGGGGAATCGGCGCGCCTGGATTTCAAGGCCGGCGAGATGGACGATGTGCTGAAATCGCTGACCATCGAAGAAAAGGGCGGCGGCAAGATCTCGGGGTTGCGTTACGATTCGAGCGAGCCGCTGGCCCACAAGCTGGCCGACTTCCCCTTTCAGCTTGGCGCGGCGCAGCCGTTGAGCGCGGTGCTCGACCAGCTTAAAGGCGCGCAAATCGAGCTGAAATTTGCCAATGAGACGATCGCGGGCGAGATCGTGGCCGCGCGCCTGACGCCCGGAGACGACAAACGTCCGGAGCGCGAGCAGATCACCCTGCTGATGGACGCGGGCGATCTACGCAACTTCGACTTGGGCGCAGCGGCCGGCATCCGCTTCACCGATGTCCGCGTGCAGACGCAGTTCAAGGATTACCTGGCCGCCTTGACCGAGGCGCGGTCCAAGGAAAAGCGCACTGTCTACATCGATTCCACGGACGCCAAACGGCGGGAAGTCGTAGCCAGCTATATGGTCCCCACGCCGGTCTGGAAATCCAGTTACCGGCTGATCTTTGGGGCAGGCGCACAACCAACTCTGGAAGGATGGGCCATCGTGGACAACACCAGCGGCGAAGATTGGACCAAGGTGGATCTTTCGCTGGTCTCGGGCCGGCCCATTTCGTTTATCAGCCGGCTGTATGAGCCGCGCTACGTCGCCAGGCAGGCGGCGGAGTTGCCTGAGGATGCGGCGTCCGTTCCAGTGGTGTATGAAGGCGCGGTGGATGCGGTATCGCAGACGGTAACTGTAGATGGTCCCGTGGATGGTCAGAAGCCGCCGCCACCGCCGCCGCCGGCCGCAAGGGCTGTGGGGGGAATCGGTTCCGCGGCGCCGATGAACGGGCGGGATTTCAGCCGTCTGGAACAACTTGCGAAACTCGCGCCGTCCACCATTGCGGCGGCCGCGGCTGGCCGTGAACTGGGCGAGTTATTCGAATACCACATCCCCACGCCTGTCACGGTGCGCCGCGGCGAATCCGCCATGTTGCCCTTCCTGCAGCAGAAAGTGGATACCCGCAGACTGCTGATCTACTCCGATCCCTCCGCCGCGCATCCCATGGATGCCGCGGAAATCTCCAACACCACCGGCAAGACGCTCGACGGTGGTCCGATCACCGTTTACGAGAGCGGCGCTTATGCGGGCGAAGCGTTGATGGAAACGGTGAAGACCGGCGATAAGCGGCTGATCGGCTACGGCGTGGACTTGGGCACGCGCATCGCCACCCAGTGGGATAGCAAGTCGGAACAGATCCGCGAGATCCACGCACGCCGCGGAGTCCTGACCACCCGTAACGCCGTCGAGGAGACCCGCACCTACACGATCCACAATGTGGACCAGAAGGCCAAGACCCTGGTGATCGAGCATGCCGCGCGGCCGGATTACAACCTGCTCGACCGAAAGCCGGCGGAGAAGACCGGCAGCGCTTATCGCTTCGAAGTGAAGCTGGCGGCGGGCGCAACCGAAACGTTCCCGGTGGTGGAAGAGCACGTCTATGAGCGAGCTTTCACGATTACCGATCTCACGCCGGACGTGCTGTTCACTTATGTGCGCAACAAGACTTTCAGCGATGCCGCGCGCAAGCAGCTTGAACAGATCGCGAATCTGAAACAGCGGATTGCGGCCGCCGGGCGCGAGATAACGAGTCTGGAAAGCCAGATCACCGGCGTGGTCAACGACCAGGAGCGTCTGCGGCGGAACATTGGCAGTCTGAACCAGGTTAGCGGCCAGCAGCAGCAGGTGCAGACCTATGCGCTGCGGCTGGCGAGCCAGGAATCGCAGCTTGCCGCTTTGCGCGACCGCCGCGCGGAATTGGATAAGAAGCGCGCCGCAGTGGAGGGGGAAGTGAGCACCACGATTGAAAGCATGGCGTTCTAAGGATTCCGCGTGCCGCACGGGCACCTCTTGTGGGGCGGCCAATCCTGGCCGCAGCCGCCTCTTGAGGCGGCCAGAGCCGGCTGACAGCCGGCTGCGGGCAGAATTGCCCGCCCTCCAGTTACGGCCGATCCGGGACTCCCGGCTTCTGCCGCCGCAGGTATTGCCAAAGCATCCAGCCCAGCGCCACCGCGGCTGCGAGGGCCAGGATCGTCCAGGTGAAATCGCCCAGCGCCGCATCCAATTCCAGGACCCGATCGCTGAAGACGCGGCCCAGCACGATATAGATCGCCGCTCCAAGCGCCTCGCCCAGTGCGTCCCACAGCAGAAAACGCATCCACGGATATTCGGCGATGCCGCTAGTGAAGTTAATCAGCGAACCGAGAGGCGTCACCAGCCAGCGTGTGAGGAAAACGCCCGGTCCTCCCCAGCGGCGCGCGTGAGCTTCCGCCGCGGCTATCCGCGGGGGACCGCCGAGCATGCCGCCAAAGCGGGCGACCAGAGCGGCGCCGCCCCACCGGCCGATGGCGTATCCGACTTGGTCGCCGATGACCGAGCCGGCGGTGGCCAAGGCGATGGCCCACCACATCGGCATGACTCCCTGCGCCACCAGCGAGCCCGTCACGATCAGCAGCAAGCTCACCGGCAACGGCACGCCGATGGAGGCGATCGTCACCACGGCGAACAACACGGGCGAGCCATATTGCGCAAAAGCCGCCAGAATCTGTTCGCGCATCAGGGGGCCTTACCCCCGGGAGGTGCGAGCGAGGGATGGGTGTGGCCGGCGACGGCCAGGGCGCGTTCCAGATCCCGCATCAGATCTTCGACGGGCCGGTGCTGCTCGCGGGCGATGGTCCGTAACGGCCGCCGGTCGTGCGGCTGCGGCTCGATCCCGATGGCGCGGAACAGCGCGGCGGAGGGTACATGGTGCGTGTGCGCGATGAAGGGCACGCTCATCCAGGGGCGGATCGGCTCATTCTCCCAGCGCAGGTGGTGGGCATGCCGGCCAGCCCTGAACGCGAAAATGAAGGTCCCGGCGATAGCTACGCAAAAGGCCACTGCCAGGAGGAGTAACCGGGATGGCCGCCGCACGCTTCCATCATACCGAAGCTGGACTGCAGGCCCGCGCCGGCTAAAGTCCGCCCCCCAGCCCGCCGATTCAAGGACTGAACGGCTAAAAGGTGGCCCATTGCACATGACCATTGGAAAGAAAATCTCCCTCCTGTACGCGCTGCCGGCCGCGCTGGCGCTGGCCGTGGGTGGCGTGTCCATTATCAATCTGCGGCTGATGCATGGCGTCATCGAAAAGCTGGCCACGGATTCGCTTCCCGGCACCTACAGCATCGGCCGCCTCAGCGGTATTGCAAAGGACGTTCGCGGCGGCATTCGCGGCCACATTACCTCCGGCAAGCAAGCCGACAAGCTGAAAGCCGACGCGGACCTGACCGCGCTGGAGCAAACCTTACACCAGGAAATCAAGGAGTACGAGAAGAGTATTTCGAGCGTTCAGGACCGCGAGTTGTTCGCCAGCGTGGCCGGGAAATTCGATACGCTGCTGCGCTCCGCGGACGGCATTCGCCCGCTCAGCATGGCCGGTAAGACGGAAGACGCGCTGCGGAATTTTCGCGCCGAAACCATGCCGGCCTACCAACAGGTGCAAAAAGCGATCGAGGAGGTTTACGCGTTTAAGCGGCAGGATGGAAACGGCAATGCAGACCAAGCCGTGTCTTCGGCGCGGAACGCCGAGCGCATCCTGTGGGTGCTGTTCACATTCTCCGCGCTGTTCTGCGCGTGGCTCGCCTGGTTCGTGGTCCACGACATGCATCGCACGCTGCATCCTGTGATCCACGAGCTAAGCGCCGCCTCAGTCGAGCTTGGCGGGGCCACCCAGCACATCGCCGCTTCGAGCGACTCTCTAGCGCAGGGCGCGACCGAACAAGCTGCCTCGCTGGAGGAGACCTCCGCCGCCAGCGAGGAAATTCACTCCATGACCCAACAGAATCTGAAGAAATCGCGAGACGCGGCGCGGATCATGGCTGAAACGGCCGCGGCGGCGGGGAACGCGAGCCAGGAACTCGAACGGACGATGGCGTTCATGGAAGAGATGGATGCCGCCAGCGGCAAGGTTGCGAAGATCATCCAGGTAATCGACGCCATCGCGTTTCAAACCAACATCCTGGCGCTCAACGCCGCGGTAGAGGCGGCCCGCGCGGGCGAGGCCGGCATGGGCTTTGCGGTGGTGGCCGACGAAGTGCGCAATCTGGCGCAGCGCTCCGCGCAAGCCGCCAATGACACGGCCGAGCTGATCCATAGCTCGATCGGAAAGTCGAAGGAAGGCTGCGCGCGAATCAAGCGGATCTTTGGCGATGTCCGGGAAATGAGCGGCAGCGCGGATCGGGCTAAAACGATGGTCGATGAAGTCAGTGCCGCGAGCGCCGAGCAGGCTCGCGGAATCGAACAGATCTCAAAAGCGATTTCGCAGATGGACCAAATCACACAGCGGACGGCCGCCAACGCCGAAGAGTCGGCTTCCATCGGCCATCAACTGAGCGCCCATAAAGAGTCGCTGTTCGCCGCTGTCGAAAGCCTCCGGCTGATGGCCGGCGCCAGTGCGCGGCAAGAATAACTGGCCGGCCGTCGTCACTCGGTGGATCCGTGCCGCCCCGTGCCAGCCGCGAATCTTCGCGCGCCCGCCACGGTTTCGCCGCTGCCAAGCACCGCCATGCCACGCCGGTATTCGTTGCGCGTGGCCTCCGCGGTAGAGAGCCCCCATTGCTCATAGCACGAGAGCCGATCGGACCGCATGCATGTCCGCGGAAAGCCGGCAGGCGCGCCAGCTCCCGCGCCGGGGGCAAAGCATCGCCGGATTCCACCAGCCGGTTGGCCAGCCCCATGCGCAACGCTTCTTCGCCCGAAACGCCGCGTCCGGTCAGGATCAAGTCCAACGGCAGCCGGATGGTTCCCAGATCGATCAACGGCACGCCAAATTGCCGGCAATAGACCCCCAGCGTTGCGTCGCGCGCCACCACGCGCAGGTCGCACCACAGCGCGAGTTCCAAGCCGCCCGCCACGGCGTGGCCTTCGATGGCGGCGATCACCGGCTTCGAAAGCAGCATGCGCGTGGGGCCCCATGGGACCGTCGCCCCCTTCGCTCAGCGTGTTGGGCCGCCCCTCTGAAATCGCTTTCGGGTCCGCGCCGGCACAGAAAGCTCCTCCCGCGCCAGTCAGCATGGCCACGTTCAAGGTTTCGTCGGCGTCGAAGGATCGGAAGGCGTTCGCTAGGGCCGAGGCAGTCGCGGCATCCACCGCATAGCGCACCTCCGGCCGGGTGATGGTGACGGTCAGAATGGAGTCGTTTCGTGCGATCTCAGTAGGACAATTTTGACTGCGATCAGGTCCCAGCGTGGAGCGCGCCCGGGCCGCTGCGGGCTGGAGTAAGCGATACATTATGGCGTCAGGTATTGAAATCGGAAGCTTGATCGACCGCGACCCCAGGATTCGTGGGGGCCGTCCGAAGATACAAAGAGGTGCGTTACGCCCACTTGCTTTCGGGCGAACCGCAGGCGGTGGCGGCAACGCAGACGGCTCCCTTGCGTGAAACTCGCGACGATCCGGTGGCGCGCCTACAGGCTACGGTGGACCGGCTCGAGGCGAAGTCGCGGATTTGAAGCGGCAGTTTGCGGACTTCAAGCGGCAGTTCGAGTGAGTGGGGCGGGCCGGCTGAAAGCCGGCTGCGGGCAAATTGCCCGCCCTCCAAGAGCTACTTCTTCTCCAGGCGCAGGAACCGCGCGGCGTTGTTGTAGAGGATGTCGCGCTTTTGTTGGGATGAAAGGTAAGTAGCGCCTTCGATCACACTAATAGATGCGGCCATCAGCTGGGGCCAGATCAATTGGTCGGTCCCGAACATCACGCGGTCTTCGAAGCCGGCTTCCACGATGCGCTGGATGTAGGCATGCACCTCCTTCAACGGGTAGCTCCAGATGAGGCCGGCGACGTCGACGTACACGTAGGCGTTGGCCTGCAGAAGCGTCAGTAACGGCTCCATCATCGGGTAGCCGGCGTGCATGATCCACACGCGCAGCTTGGGATGGCGCGCCAGCAGGTCTTCGAGCAGCAGCGGGTTACCCATGGAGCCGCGGAATTTGGGGGTCGTGATGTTGGCGCGGCCCGAGCCTCCCGTGCCCATATGGATGCCAACCGGGATATCCAGTTCCTCCGCCAGGGCGAAGTATTTGTCAACCGAGGGATCGCTCGGCGATAGGCCCTCATACTGCAGCCCGACTTCGCCCATCACTTTGAAGCCGCCGGTGGTGTAGGCGATTCGCAACTCTTCGAGAGGGAGGTAATGGCCGCCGCCGTTGCCGGCTTCGAAAGATGTTCCCATGACGATGCGGCTTGGTGCAGCGTCCTTCCATTTCTGCACGGACTTCCGATCGCCCATGACTACGGCTGTGACGTTGAGGCGTTCGTACTCGGCGAGCACGGCCTTCATATATTCCTCCGGAGTTTTGGAGGGCTCCAGCAGATCCGTGCAGTCCTGTTTAGCCCAGCCGATCGGCCCGGCTTTATCGCGCGGGTCCGCCGCCAGGAACTGTGGGTTGAAAGGGCACATCGGGCCGACGCCGGGAATGCCGCCGAGGGTATGGACGTGAATATCGATGACCGGCGGTCTGGCGCCGCTCTCGGGCGCCTGCGCCGAGGCGATTGCCGCGGCTGCGATCAACAGGATAGGCAGGGTGGTAAAGCGCATGACGAGATCGTATCAAGCGGCGAGGCGGAGGACGCTGACGAGGTTCAACGGGCCGAGGGTGGGGAACCGCCCGGGCGAGGTTTCGATGGCCGTGCGGATGGTTTCGAAGTCGCGCGGGTTGTGGTGGACCAAGGGCATGTCCGCGGCCAGCGCGGTGGCGGCGATCATGATGTCGCAGCGCCAGCGAAACAGCCGCTCCTGGCGCGATTCGAGAGCATGGTGAGCGCGCTTCGGGGCGGAGGGCGGTTGTGGCAACAACACGCTCAGTTCCGCGGTGTACACCGCAACGGCGGCATCGACGGGTCGAACCGTGCCTACGGAGTCGAGGTAATCCTGACGCCTCAACGCGAGATTGTCCCGCCGTCCGGGAGTCTCTCGATGCATATACAAGGCAAAGCCGCGCAGGCGCTCCATCACGGTGATCGCAGACACGTGCTTGGAATGATACTGCGCGTAGCTGCCCACCCATTGACGTACTTGCGGATCGGTTGACCGTTCCAGCCAGGACTCGGCGCTGGTATCGAACAGGAACGGGCCAAGGGCAGGGTCAAGCACGTCTATTTGTCCGTCGGTTCCATGATAATACCATTGACCAGCAGCATCTCTTCATCGGTCAGGCCGGAAAAGGCCCGGCGACCGGCCTCCCATGCCTGCATACGCCGCTCAACCTCGCGTTTGGCTTCGGCCTCGGCATGCAGAGTTTTCTCGAGCGCTTCGGAAACGACCACACTCAGGCTAACCTTCCGTTTTTCGGCGATGCGCTCGGCCGCAGCGAGCGCTTTGACAGGGAGCGTCAAGGTCGTACGGCGCGTCCCGTTTTTCGTCCCGTTCCTCATAGATGCATTTTAGCGTCAAAATGTGCATCAACGTGCATCACTATGCGTGCGGCAGGAACTTGGGCGCCCGCCGATGCCGCGTAGCCTGCTCGAATGCATACGCCAGCTTGATCAGCATCGCTTCGGAATTCGCCGCGCCGAAGAATGAAATTCCCACCGGCAGGCCATAAGCATAACCTGCCGGGACGTTGATATTCGGATAGCCGGCGACGGCCGCGGGCGTGGAACTGCCGCCCGGATCGTGATCGCCGGTGATCAAGTCCGTACACCAGGCTGGGCCGCCGGTGGGCGCGGCCAGGGCATCCAGGCGGAACTTGCCCATCACGGCGTCGATGCCCTCGGTGCGCGAGAGCCGGTGATCCTTTTCGAGGGCGTCCAGATATTCCTTGCTGGTCAGGGGGCCTCTGGCCTGGGCCTTAATCATGATGTCCTGGCCGAAGTAGGGCATCTCCTGTGCGCGATGGCTGTCGTTGAAGGCGATCACATCGGCGAGCGAATGCACGGGCGCCTTGGGTCCCAGCGCGCCGAGGTAGAGGTTCAAATCGTTCTTGAACTCGTAGCTCAGGACCAGAGATTCGGAATCGTCGAACTTGCCGGCGGTGGGTATATCGGCAGGATCGATAATCTCGGCGCCGCGTCGCTTCATTTCCGCGATGGCTGCTTCGATCACGCGGTCGGTCTCTTCGCTGAAGCCGAAGAATTTGTCGCGGGCCACGCCGATACGCGCGCCGCGCAGGCCGTTGGGGTCGAGCGATTTTGTGTAGTCCGCGCCGGCGAGCGCGCCCAGCAGGATGGCCGCATCGGTGACGGTGCGCGCCATCGGCCCGGCCGTGTCTTGAGAATGTGCGATGGGGATGATGCCGGTGGCGGGAATAAGTCCGAGCGTGGGTTTGATGCCGACCACGCCGTTGGTGGAAGAAGGGCACACGATGGAGCCGTCGGTTTCGGTGCCGATGGCCAGAGCGCACAGGTTTGCGGAAAGGGCCGCGCCCGATCCGGAGCTGGAGCCGCAGGCATTGCGGTCGAGCGCGTAGGGGTTGCGGGTGAGGCCGCCGCGTCCGCTCCAGCCGCTGGTCGAGTGGCTGGAGCGGTAGTTGGCCCATTCGCTGAGATTGGTCTTGCCCAGAATCACGGCGCCGGCGGCGCGAAGGCGCTGCGCCACAACCGAATCGCGTGCGGCGATAGAGCCGAGCAGGGCCAGAGAGCCCGCGGTGGTCATCATGCGATCGGCGGTGTCGATATTGTCTTTGATCAGGATGGGGATGCCGTGCACGGGGCCGCGCGGGCCTTTGGCTTTGCGCTCGGCATCCAGGGCGGCGGCGATCGAAAGGGCATCGGGGTTGATCTCGATCACCGAGTTGAGCGCCGGGCCGCGCTTGTCGATGGCGGCGATGCGGTCCAGATAGTGCTGCGTGAGCGCGTGCGCGGTCAGGCTGCCCGCGGTCATGCGTTTTTGCAGATCGGCAACGGTGGCTTCTTCGAGTTCGAACGCTGGGGGAGCGGCCAGCGCGCTGGCAGCCAGCGCGACAGAGCTCATCAGACTGCGGCGGGTAAGATCCATGTGGATTAAAAGCCTAGTCGGTGATTTCAATGCGCGGCCCTTCCTGCGGGCCGATTTCTTCGATGCGGGCGACGACGTTGCGCGCCAGTGCGAGGAAGCCGGCGTCGTCGCTGAGCACGATAGGCTTGCCGCTATCGCCTCCCACGCGCACCGCCGGATTGAGGGGCAACTCGGCCAGAAAATGCACTTTCATCTCGGCGGCGGTACGGCGGCCGCCGCCGTGGCTGAAGACATCGACACGCTCCTGGCAGTGCGGGCAGATGAGGTAGCTCATGTTCTCGACGATGCCTAGGATGGGCACGCGCACCTGGTGGAACATGTGGATGGCCTTGCGCGCGTCTTCGAGCGAAACATCGGACGGTGTAGTGACCACGATGGCGCCGGTAATAGGCGCGGTCTGGATCAGCGTGAGCTGCACGTCGCCGGTGCCGGGCGGCAGGTCGATCACCAGGTAGTCGAGCTCGCCCCAATCCACGCCGCGCAGAAACTGCTGGATGACGCTGTGCAACATAGGCCCGCGCCACACCAGCGGCTTGTCGCCGGGATTCAGGAAGCCCATGGACATGAGCTTGACGCCGAACTGATCGAGGGGCTGGATGCGCTCGCCGTAAGCCATGGGGGTACGGTTGATGCCCATCATCAGCGGCACGTTGGGGCCGTAGACGTCGGCGTCCATGAGGCCTGTGGGGTGGCCGAGTTTGGCGAGTCCGACGGCCAGGTTCACGGCGACGGTGGTTTTGCCGACGCCGCCCTTGCCGGAGCCTACCGCGATCAGATTTTTCACACCGGGAATGGGTAATTTGGGCGGCTGGTTCGGCTGATTCGGACTCATGGAGACTATGGTAGCAGTGTGGAGCCGGAGGCCTGCAACCAAGATGTGTTTTCCCGGTCGTGTAACATCGTGTAACATGCGTTGCATGGGCGCGGGTTGTGGTGCGCTTCCGGGCTGAGCTCCGGTGATCGAAATTTGGTCTTTCGTTTTGAAAGTTTTGTTGAAAACACAGGGATTGTTTGGGTTTGAATGGTAAATGTGGCGGGGCGAAAGAGCGTCTTGCGAGGCCCGCGCAGGCTACGAGCCCGCCCCACGGCGAGCGCGGATGTACGCTGATGGAGAGGGCCGATTTGGAGAGATGTTGCTGCGCGAATTGTTTCCGCTGTTGACGGCGTTGTTGGTGGCGGTGGTGGTGTACGTCGCGCGCGAGCGCCGTCGGCGCAGGATGCGGATCGCTCCGCCGCGGCCGGATCTCGCCATGCGCGAGGTGTGCGATCGGCCCGCGCTGCTGGAGGTGGAGCGGGCTTGCCTGGCCACGGACGCCCCGAGGGTGGCGTTCCGGCGGGCGGCGATCGAGAACGCGGTGGCGGCGCTGTATCTGGAAGCGATCGCCGGCTGCGGCGTGGAAAACACAGGCGAGATGCTGCGCGCGCATAAAGAGATGTGGCGGGCGCTACGGGAATATCTCCGGCTAAAATACGACGATGCGGTGGCGGACGACTGGTTCGATCATTTCACGGGCGTGGCGCGGCCCTACATCCGGGAAAAAGTTCGGCTGACGCGCGAGTTCGCGCTGCACCTGGATGAAGGCGCGGAACGCTATGCGCGCATCTACGACGAACTGTTGCAGGAATTGCTGCAGGAAGCGCTGACAGCGCCTCAGAAAAAGTCATTCGTGCCGCCGGACTTTTCCCACTCCTGAAGCTCGGCGCTGACCTGCTGGAATTCGGCGGCGAGGCGGCCATTGAGTTGGCTGTAGCGTCCCACCACCTGGCGCGCCCAGCGCACGTATTCGACGCGGCGCTCGAAGCTCCAGTTAGCCGGCGGGCTGGTGGCGATGCTGCGCACGTTGGCGATCTTGTCGGCGGCGCTGAGGGCCTGCGCGCGGGGCGATTTGTGGGGTGCGTTCTCGATTTGCAGGGCTTTGCGGGTTTCCTTGGGGAGGGACTTGTCGTCGGTGACTTCGGCGACCAGGGAGGCGACGTCTTCACCGAAACGCTGGGCGATCTCATCGCGCGTGACGCCCACGTCTTCGATGGTGTCATGCAGCAGCGCGGCCACGATCAGGTTGGTATCGAGCTCGTCCGTCAAGCGCGCGAGCAATTCGGCGACTTCGAGCAGGTGATTGACGTAAGGCTCCGCAGTGTGGCCTTTACGGCGTTGGGCGGCGTGGCGCTCGGCGGCGAAGTGGGCGGCGGCGAGGATCTGGCGGACGGGGCGTAGGCAGTCGGGCATTAGTGGCCTGTTTTTATTATGGCGTTACGCGGTCGCGCTTTGCGGGTTGAGGCCTATGCTGGCAAGCGGGGGGCTCAAGCGCATACGCGCTCACCTAAACCAGGACGAGTGTTTTTTGCGCTGGTCCCAGTTTCGGACGGGCCGCGCGCGCTTGTGCCCACAGTCGGGCGCCTGCGGCGGTCCCGAGCGCGTTTATCGTTCCCGATGCTTCTGGGACACGGACTTCACGGGAGTAATTCCGGGCGAGAGCACAACCATACCATTCTCCGAGTGGCCGACCATCCGATCGAGGTCCAATTGGCCAGATCCACGCGTAGGGCGCTAGAGACAGCAAACGGATGTTACGCCGACTTCACCAGAGCTGTCTGGCTGGCCTCCACAGCCACGCACCCCATATCCTTCCTCACTGCCATTCCAATTCGCTTCCGTTCACACCCGTCCAGCGGACTCCCGCGGAATTCCCTTTGCCGTCGCTCCCCCAAGTCCAATACAGGCCAACGTAGGCGTAGTTTTCAGTTTGTCCGGCGATGGAGTGTCCATAAGCGAACAAGAACTGCTCCCCGTGATGTTTGAAATGATAATAGCCGCCCAGGTCGATCATCGTCGAAGCCTGGGTCTGTGGCGCAGCGTAGCCCTCGCGCGCGTGGGCGAAAAGCTCGACTCCCAACTCCAGCCTGGAGCCGAGGGTTCGTTTAACCAGCCACCCCGTATATGGAAAGTTGCGGTAGCCGGTTTGTGGAACCACCTGATATCCGGCGCCGCCGTCCAAGGTCCAATGGCCGCTGTTTTTTTGCAGCCAGATGGGGACTTTGTACCAAACCTTGCCTACCCCGAGACCTTTTGAGTAATTTCCAGTTGGAATTTCGAACATCGTGAAGGTGCCCAACTGGGGAACGTATTTCTTTTCCTTGATGAAGACGACCTTCACACCGAGTTCCATGTCAGTCAGCCCAAACGCCCTGGTCCCGGTTCCTCCGGGAAGATAAATAGGATTGTTTGAGGGCGCGACCACACCGAGGGGCAGAATGGCGTGCAATTGCACCCTAGGTATGGCACCCCAGTTGAACTCGAAGGCTGGGCCACTCGAGTCGATTTCCGCCGTCGTGCCGTCCATGCTGCCGAAGATGTAAAATTCATAATGGTGCAGTTCGACCGGCACAGGGTCGTCGGTTTGAAATGGAGGTCCCTGCGCCCGCAGGCCGGGAACTGTGCACACGAATAGTGCGAGCAAGCCAGCTCTCAAAGGCGTCCACCGAGAAATCATTCGCCGACGCACCTTAGGACGCAGCCCCATTTTGCCGCAGAGACAGGCATCTGGCTCGGAATTGCACAAAGCTGCAACGTGGCGAGCCGGCATAAAGACCTACCCTCGGTTCATAAGAAAGGCTCTTATCAGTATCTCAGAGCCGGGCTACCGGAACGATTCTGGCATCGATCCAAATGAGCGCGCAGATCGCCATTTCGGACACTCCACGATGGCGCGATTCGGAGAATGCTCGGAGTACGGGCCTTTTCAAGCCCCGGTCCAGAGGCTGCAAGGATTCCTCCCGGGAAACGCCGGTCACGGAAATAGGTCCCCGCAAGTCGCCATCGCGGCCCAACCCGGTAGTGGCGTCCGCAGTGAGGAAGCCTGCTGGGCCACAGCGCGGAGCCTTACGTCAAGCGCGGCCGGCGGCGAGGATCTGGCGGACGGGAGGTAGGCAGTCCGGCATTGAGGGACCTGTTTTTATTATGCATGTCGCGCGGGGCAGATCTCTTTGCACCGAGCGGGGATCCGGTCCTGCCGCTTAATTCCCACTGTGAGCGGAAATGAATTCTATGGGGCGGGCAATCCTGCCCGCAGCCGGCTTTCAGCCGGCCGGGGCGAGCGAGGCTCGCCTGTGTCGGCAGAAGTGCCGACACGGCACGCCGGGGGCGTGCGCCACGAGGGCTATCCAACTGAAATGGCCAGTCTTCAGAGCCGGCTGCGGGCAGAATTGCCCGCCCTCCAAGACCACGACTTCAAGGTTCCTGCGGCAGCGTATTATGCGTCAGCCAAAAGTCCTTGAGGGCTTTGACCATGTCTTCCAGTTTGGCCGATTCGGACGGCTTGATCAGAAACGCATTGGCGCCCAGGCGGTAGGCGGCCACAATGTCCGCATTCTCCGCGGATGCAGACAGCACGATCACCGGCAATGCCGCGCCGGCCTGTTGACGAATCCATTTCAAGACGTCCAGACCCATCACGTACGGCAACTTCAAATCGAGCAGGACCAGGCAGGGCAGCGGAAATCGTTCGCGGTCGGCGAATTTGCCGGCGCCGTTCAAATAGTCAATGGCCTGTTGTCCGTCGCCTGCCACCTGGATGGGGTTCGCCAAACCCACCTTCCGTATGGCGTGTTCCAGGAAAAACACGTCGTTCCCATCGTCTTCGACTTGGAGAATCGGTTTCGTCGCTTATCCCTTCTTTAGTTGAATCCAGAAGGTACTGCCTGCACCGGGCGCCGATTCAAAGCCGACCTGCGCGCCCATGCGTTCGACCGCCCTGTGTACGATGGCCAGGCCGATGCCGGTTCCCTCGTATTCCGTGCCGGGATGAATACGCTCGAACAATCCGAAGACTCGATCGTGGTTTTCCGGAGCGATGCCGATGCCGTTGTCTTTGAAGCACACTCGAATCCATGAATCGCCGATCGGTTCCGCCGAAACCTCCAGATGCGGCGTAGTACCGGGCGAAACAAATTTTGCGCCATTATTCAGCAGGTTGGAGATGCATTGCCCGAGCAGCGCCTCGTTCCCCACGACCTCCGGCAACGTACCTTTGATTTCAAACACCGGTTGGATCGGACGCCCGGAAGGGAAAGCATCCATAATGTCGCGCACCAGGCGGTCCAGATCCAACCGATCCATCGGCAACTCAGCGCGGAGGATTCTGGTGTAGCTCAAGACATCTTGAATGAGGCGATCGAGCCTGACGGCCGAGCGCATAATCTGGCGAAGATAGTTGGACCCTCGTTCATCCAGCCTGCCTCCGTATTCATCCAGGAGATATTGAGAGTAGCTTTGCATGGCCCGCAACGGCGCACGCATGTCATGCGAGATGCTGTAGGAGAACCGTTCCAGTTCGGCGATTGTTTCGCGAAGCTGGCCGGTGCGTTCAGCGACGATCCGTTCCAGTTCGGCGGCGTGAACGGTCAATTGGTCTTTGGCATGGCGCAGGTTGTTTTCCAACCGCTTGCGTTCGGTGATGTCGCGGATGTTGCATTGAATGACTTTCCGGCCGTCTTCGTCATACACGTTGCTGACGAATTCCACCTCGTGGCGCTGGCCTGCCTTGTTCTGAAGCGGCAAATCTTCGTAGCGGATGAAGGTATCGCGTTGCAAGGCCTGAAATGCCTCGCGGCTGGCGTCTTCGTCCTTGAGCAGGCCGATTTCCCAGAGTTCCTTGCCCAGCAATTCCTCGCGCGGATAGTCTAATAATTCCGACATGAAAGGATTGGCGTCCGTGATTTTTCGCGTGCCGGGGTCCAGAATGAGTATCCCGTCGCGGGCCGCTTCAAAGAGACGGCGGTAGCGGACTTCCGAAGTGCGCAGGACGGCTCGCGATGCCACGCGCTCGGTGATGTCGTCAACGAACAGGATAACTTTCCGGAGGCCGGGCACGCGGCGCCCGCTCAATAGCACCGTGCGCCGCCCGACGGCTTCAAACTCGTGCGTCAATTCGAAGTCATGGAATACACTGCAACGGGGCAGAATGTCCTCCAGCAACGTGCGCAGGCTGGGAATGTCGAACTGGCCGTTTCCCAGCTCATAGACGAGGCAATTCTCGGTCCGCGGCGGAAGGACCTGAAAATGTCTGTAAAACGCGTCGTTCGCCATTATCACACGCAGGTTCGCGTCGAGAACTAACAGGGGCGGGGCAGCCTCGATAATGGCGTCGGCATAAGCGCGCGCTTCGAGGAGGTCCCCTCCGCTGCTTTGGATCGCTTCCGGGCGATTGCAGGGTGGCGCCGTAAGATTGCCAGCGGGTCCCTGCCGGTTCGGTGTGCTAATGTCCGATTTCATACGGTCAGGGGGCGTAAGTCGGCGTCGAACGGCTGTCAAGACGATTCACCCCGCCCTAATCATAGGGGCGACTTTTTGGAAAAATCTCTCACTTTATTTGTCTATCTTAAACGCCGCGGGCGGGGCTGAAGCCTACGCGGCCTCAGCCCGCCATACAATTGGTTTTGGAGGGCGGCGAGGCTGAGGCGAGCGAAGCTCGCCTGTGCCGGCAAGAGTGCCGGCACGGCACGCACGAGTGCGTGCGCCACGAGGGCTAATTGCCCGCCCTCCGCGGCAATTAACGGCCGGGAACTACGTCGATCTGCAGCATAGGATCGGCGGCGGGCACGTAGGCCGCCGGCAGGCCCAATTCACGCCGCACGATGTTGGCGCCCTGTGCGATCGCGCTCGCCTTATAAAACGCGATCTCGCGATTCGCGCCCTGGCGGCCGAAGCCGCAGTCGCTCGATACGATCAGGCGCTCCGGCGGGATGTACCGCAGCGCCTTGCGGATCTCGGCCGCCACATCTTCGGGCCGGTCGGCCTGCAGCGTGCGATGGCTGACCACGCCGATGCAGATCTTCTTTTTCAGGTCGTTTTTGAACGGCTCGAACAGCTCGATATCCCGCTGGTTGCGATCCTTCATTTCGAGCGTCCAGACGTCGCCGCGGCAGCGCTCCAGGTAGATCTCAAGCGAGTTGGCGTAGCCGGTGTCCTCCATCACGCGCTGCATATTCGGATTGCCCCAGCAGGTGTGAATCCACAACTCCACGTCGTCGAGCCCCTGCACCTCGCGGTTGAAGGCGTCCACCATGAATTGCACTTCCTCGTGGTCTTTGCCGTAGGTGTTCGCCATGAAGTGGAAGGTGGGTTCCTCGATCTGGATGCAGCGGCAGCCGGCGTCGCGCAACGCCAGCAACTCTTTGTTCATGGCCTCCGCCATGTCCCAAATGACTTGGCGTTTGTCTTTGTAGTGGGGCGTGTGAATATCCAGGAAAAGCGCCATCACCTGCGAGCAGCAGGTGCCGAACTTGACGGGCTTGCGAGTCTTGGCTTGCGCGATGCGCCATAGCTTGGGATAGTCGAGCGGGCGGTGCTCGATCTTGCCGGTGACGTGCGGCCAGCGCCAGCCGGTATAGATTTCGTTCAGCAGCGTGCCGGGCGGATAGTGAAGCCACGGCGCGGTAGTTTCTTCCGGCTGCAGGTAGTCGCCCTCGAAGCCGGCCCAGCGCTGCAGCGGGTAATGGTGCCAGGCGCGGCCGGCCATGTCTTCATCGACGTGCAAGTCGCCGTGGGTGAGGATGTCCAAGCCGGCGCGTTCCTGATCGCCGATGAGGACCGCCATGGCGTCCTGGAATTTCTCGCGGAAGCGGACGTCCAGCATGCAGGTATCCAGCGGGCGGCCCCACATGCTGACATCGAACCAGCGGGGGCGCGGGAAGGATCCGGTGGTGGTGGCGGGGAGAACGAGGTCGGCGGTCGCGGTAAACATGGTTCCTCCAAGCGCATTGTAGCGACATGCGGTTGGGCGGGGCTAAAAGCCGGCTAAAAGCCTGCGTACGGCGCGCTCCGCTCTCCGGCGACCGCAAGAGTGCGGTCGCGGCAGCATCGAAAGCCTCCGGTAGGCGACTGAGAATACGGCCGGGCGGCCTGCGAGGCCGCCGCAGGCTGCGAGCCTGCCCCACAACGCGGCTTTCATGCGCATTTGGTGGGCCCCCGCGGCCCATGGAGACAGGCACGAGTGCCTGCGCCACGAACAACCAGATCCGGTGAAACGAAATGGCTCCTGGGATCACTAATCATATGCAAGGAGACTACAAAATGAAAAAACACGGCATGTGCATCGCCGCATTGCTGGCTTTGCTGGCAGGGCCAGCCGCCGCCGAAAGCGCGACCGCGGAACCGGATCGCAATCCGGAGCGGCGCGGCATCCGGCTGCTGAAAGACGACGAGATTCGAAAGCTCTCCACTCCCCGCGCGAAGCCGAAGACGTTCAATCTGGACCCGCGGAAATCGATATTCGTGACGGACGTGGAAATCCTGAAGCTCTTCACCTTCGACGAACTGATGGAGACTTTGGTTAAAGACAGCGGCTCTCACGCGTTGACCAAGGAACGCCTGTTCCAGCAGTGGTGGGACACGGCCAACCCCAAAGCCACGTTCGACCTGCCGTTTGGCGGTCCCAATTGCGACTCAGGGCTACTCAACACTTTCCCCTATACATGCCCGCGGAACGAGGGCCAGCAAGTCATGTTCAATCCTTTCGGCCCCGCGACGCCGGCGACTTACACCGCCATCGCGCTGAGCAACCGGTTCGACCTGACGACGCCTCCGGAGAAGGGTGGAACGGATTGCGGCGAATACCGGATCGTCTTCGAGCGGAACAGCGGCGCCACCGACGGAAAGGACCGCAATCTGATCATCTTCGAGGCCGTGTTGCCGAACCCGCGCCCGTACGCGCACTCGTTGAAGGGGTGCCGGCCGATCCAGGATTTTTGGGAGGAACTTTCGGCGCCCGGCCTGCCTTTGGCTACCAGAGCCAAGCGGCTGCACGAGTTCTACTACCACGGCATTCCGAAGGCTGGGGTTAAGCCCGTGATATTGGCCAAGCACTATGGCTCCGCGACGCCCAACGCCGAAGGCCAGGTGCGCACCAATCAGTTCATGCCGGGCACGGCCCCACAGATTTGGATGTTGCGGCAATTCCATATTGTCAACGGCGCGGAGGGCATGAAGTTCCAGCCTGTGCCGGTGGCTGCCAATCCGCCGGGGTCGTTGTTCGACGAGACCGTCAGCCAACCATTGGGGGCCAGTTTTCGGAGCGATTTTCTGAGCCAGGTGGCGTCGCTGAGCAACCCCAATATCGATTTGATTTCGATGGAAACGGCGAGCAAATACAATGACGGAGAAAGTGAAGAGGCGCCGCCGCCGACGCCCGCGCCCATGGACTATGCGACCGCCTTCGCGAATTCGCCCACGTTCAGGGCCGCTATCCAGGGGGCGATTGCCTCCGGTTCGGGGCTCACTCCGGACAATATCGTGGCTAGGGCGCAAACCCAGACCTGCGCGGGCTGCCATCACATCAGTGTGAATGCCAACTTGGGTGGCGGGCTCACGTGGCCAGCGACTTTGCCGCCGACGTTTACGCATGAACAACTGGCCAGTCCGGAGACCGGACCGGACGGTCCGCGATATCAGATCTCGCCGGCACTAACGAACGTGTTTCTGCCGTTCAGGCAGCACGTGATTGAGACGTTCTTGCAGTGAGGCCATGTAGGGGTCTCAAGTAGGCGTGGCGCACGCTCTCAGCGTGCCGTGTCGGCACTCTGCCGACACAGGCGAGCTACGCTCGCCTGCGCTCGCCACCGAGCGGGTTCTGGAGAACCCGCGCAGGCCTGGTGGCCTGCCCCACCACAAATGGCCAATCTCCAAAAGGCGAGCTTCGCTCGCCGAAGAGCGGGCCTGCAAGGCCCGCGCAGGCTGCGAGCCTGCCCCAGCAAATTGCCAATCTGTCGCCAACCTGTCGATTTGCGAGGTGCGGGGCTAAAGCCCCGCGCGGGATAAATCCCGCCCCCCAAGACCTTGGGTTTCTGTCCCTGGTGACGGCCCCGGCCGTCCACGCTGAAAGCCGGCTACGGGCAGAATTGCCCGCCCTCCAATAGAAAGCAGCTATAAAGGTAGCTGTGCTGAAGCCCCTGGCGCATTACACATGCTATCGGACGGCGGGGCCGATCCGGATCGACGGCCAGCTCGACGAGCCATCTTGGCGCATGGCGCCCAAGTCGGAGCCGTTCGTGGATATCGTGACCGGCGAGCCGGCGTGGTTCGATACCCGCGTGGCCCTGCTGTGGGACGACGACTGCCTGTACTTCGGTTTCACAGCCGAGGAGCCGGTCGTGCGCGGGTATCTGACCGAACGCGATTCACGCATCTATGAAGACAACGACGTGGAAGTGTTCATCGCGGGCGGGAACGCCTATTACGAATTCGAGATCAACGCGCTAAATACGATCTACGAGGTTTTCTGGATCTGGAAGGATGCGCTGGCACCGGGCAGTTATGGGCGTCCGGAGTTCGATCCCGCGGCGCAGCGCACGATGGTGCTGGATGGCGTCGGCGGGCATGTGCATCCGCGGGGCGAGCGCTGGGGTTTCCTGGATTGGGATTTCCCAGGGCTGCGGCACGCGGTGCATGTGGAGCCTCCGGGGTGGACCGTCGAACTGGCGCTGCCGTGGGAGGGAGTGCGCGAACTGGCCGATGGGCGCGCGCTGCCGCCGTGCCACGGGGATGTATGGCGCATCGACTGTTCGCGGTTCCAGCAATTCGACCGTGCGGGACGCCAGTTGGAGCCGAGCGCCGGTTGGACCTGGAATCGGCACGGACATTACGACTCGCATATTCCGGAGGTGTTTACGTTTGTGGAGTTCAGCGAGCGGGTGGTGGGGGAGACATGACGGCGTGGCGCCGCAGGGCCCAGTCGGCGAAGCCTTTTGGGGCGTTGCGCACTCCTTGGATATTGGCCTTCTCGATTCTTACATTCCCCAAGTCGGCGTTTTCGAGGTTCGCTTCGTGCAGATCCGCTCCGGTGAGGTCGGCGTTAACCAGATCGGCGTTGGAAAGGTCGGCATTCCCGAGTTGCGCGCGGCTTAGATTAGCTTGGCGAAAATTGGCCCACGTCAGGTTGGCGTACTCGAGATCGGCCGCTTGCAAGTTCGAATCGCGCAGGTCGGAGGCATCCAGGTCGGCGCGGAATAAGTTCGCGCCCTGGAGCTGAATACCTTGTAGGAAGGCGCCCGCGGCATTTACGCCGACCAGCGGAACATGGTCGAGGTTGAGTTCCTGAAGAGCTTCGATGCGGCCGCCGCTTCCGCCCTTGCCCTGCGCCGTGTTGACGACCTGCCACGCCTGGTAGTGTTTTTGCTTCTGGCGATCGCCGGATTCCGTGAAATAGAAAATCACCGCGACCAGCACCGAGAGGACGCTGAGGTACTCCAGCACTTCCAGCAGCGCCCATCGGCTGAGATAGTAGGCGGTCCATTCCAGCGACCATTCGAGCGCGTGGAAGGGCAGCGCGATCGGCGAACAATTCTGTTTGTATTCGGACCAGGAGTGCGGCCGCGGGCGTAGTTCTCGAACCAGCATGGCACTTTGGTTCTAGCATGTTTTGAATGGCGGGGCTAAAGCCCCGCGGCGGCGCATGGCGCCGCCCCACACAGCAACCGGAACTTCGGATTCAGCTCACGCGCGCGGCTTAGGAACGCGCTGGCTTCGTCCGCCTTGCCCAGCGCCGCGGCGATACGCCCGGCATGATAGTAGAAAGCCGGCTCCGGCGTACCCAGTCGCAGCGCCACGCGCGCGGATTCCTCGGCGTGCGTGTAGTCTTTCCTTTGGAACAGGACCCAGGCCAGTGCATCGTGCGTGTAAATGTCGTTGCGCACCTTGAGTTCTTCCTGGATCAAATCCAGCGCGCGGTCCAGGTTGCGCCCTTCGTCCGCGTAGATCAGCGCCAGGTTACGATTCGTTTTCTCGGAAGCCAGGCGCGCCATGCGATCCACAAAATCGATCAACTCGCGCTGCTGGCGCGCTTCCTCCGGCCGATGCGTGAGGATGTAAAGCTGTTCGAGGGCGGCGGCGTATTCCGGCATCGGCACCGAGCTTTGCGCCTTCAAGTAAGAGGCGATGGCTCCGGCGTAGTCGCCGCGCGCGCCGCGCACACGGCCCAACCCGGCATGCGCCGCATGGTATCCGGGGAAGATCCGGGCGGCTTCGGCGTAGCTCCGGCCGGCCTGGTCGATATCGCCGGTCTTGAAGTAGATGTTGCCCAGGTCCACCAGGCACCAGGCGGTATTTTCGGGCGAACGGGCGCCCGATTCGATGGCCTGCCGCATCAGCGCGATGGCTTGTTGCGGCCGTCCGGAAACGAATTCATACCAGGAGGCGCGATTGAGGCTGGATTGGTCGGGACGCAATACCAGCATTTGCCGATACGCGGCGCCGGCCCGATCATAGTGGCCCATTTCCATGGAAGCGTCGCCCAGGACGCCGTAGCTCCACGGATCGCCGGGATGCAGACCGACGATGGCCTCGGCAAGGTCGGCGGCGGCCTGGAAACGATGCCGCTCCAATTCCACGACCTCGCGCATGCGCAACGCCTCGTAGTTGCCGTCGTCGGAGAGGAGCACGGCGTTCAAGATGCGCTCGGCGCGGTCGAGGTAGCCGAAGTCCACGGTTTCCCGCACCTTCTGCATGTACGCGGCGGCAAGCTGATTCCGATAAGCGACGCTTTTGGGATTCTGTGCGATCAGCTTTTCGAGCGACGCGATGCGCTGGTCGGTGGTGGCGCTTTCCGGAATTGCGCTACGGCCGGCGATATCCGGAATGGCGCCGTTGATTTGATGGGCGAGGTCCGCCGCCGAGGCCAGCGCCGCGGCCGCCAGCACGGCGCAGACCAGGCGCTCAGTCCGCACGGGGATTCATCTCCTTCAGCGCGCCGCGCGCCGCGTTGGCCGCATCGGATTCGGGAGAAACGGCCAGCGAGTCGTTGAAATACCGGGTGGCGGCCGGAGCATCCTTGCGCTGCGACGCGATGGCGCCGGCGCGATAGAAGAACGATGCATCGCGCAATCCCACGGCGAGCGCCCTGTCCATCTGCGTTTGGGCCTGGGCCAGATCGCCGGATGCCTGGAGCGCCCAAGCGTAGGCGTCCAGCGTTTCCACATCCTGCCGGCGCGCCATTTCGATCTTCGCGATGCGCAACGCCTCGGCCGGATTAAGCGCACGATCCGTATAATATGCGGCCAATTCGTGGTTGTAGTTATACGGCGCGTCAATGGCGGTGCGCGCGGCGCGCTCGAAAGCCTGGTACGCGGTTTGCGCCTCCGTTGCGCGGCCCGCCATTTGCAAGGCACGCGCCAGTTCGAATTGCACATCGGGACGCGGGACTTTTTGATAACGCTCGCGCAACAGGGTGACGGCGTCGTCGTAGCGATGTTGCTGCATAAGCACGCGCGCCATCTCCGCGAGGGCCGGCTGATAGCCGGGAACGGCGGAGAGCACCTGGCGGAGCAGGGATTCGGCTTGGCCGGCGTGTCCGGTGCGGCGGATGAGAGACGCCATCTGTGTGGCCAGCCAGGCGCGCTGCTCCTCGTCCGCCAAGGTGAGCCGCATCGCGGATTCCCAGAACTCGCGCGCCCCGTCGTTGTCTCCGAATAATTCGCGCAAGCGCGCGCCGCGCTCGAGACCGCCCACGTTGGTCGAACGCAGATTCAACATCCACTGCGCCGAGTGTTCGGCCTCGCTGTAGTCGCCCAGACCGAGCGCGGCATCGGACACCAGGCCCCAGGCTTCCACGTCGTCGGGCGTACCGTGGTTTATGGGGCGGGCGCGATCCAGGGCCTCGCGGAACTGGCGCCGCGCCAGCAGGACTTTCACTTCCAGCTTGCGGGCTTCAAAGTCGTCCGGCGCGAGTTGCAAAGCGTTGTGGACGGCGTCTTCGGCGTCGGCCAGGCTGGCGGCGGAATCCGCGGCGCGGGCTTGTTTCAGCGAGGTGCGCGCGCGCAGGTTCAACACGTCCACGTCCGCCGCGCTTAGCGTAAGGACAGCTACAAATGCCAATAATGTTCGTTTCATAAGTTGTCTCATCGGACCTATGACGGCGCGGCTCCTTGGAGCCGCGCTGTCAGTATGGAGCAGCTAGTTAATCGGACAATTCCCGCCTGCGTCTCCCGTGCATCCAGGCTCGCCTGGATCCACGTGCCGGGCGCTGTACCCGCTTTGCGCCCAGCCGACATAGGGGAACGTCTCCTGGTATGGCACGTCGTTGGTGTTGACGCCGTCGCCCAGCAGCAGTCCGTACTTGGCGCTGTCCGCCAGGATGCCGGCCACCACGCGCAACGAGATGTCGGTGACATCGTCGGAAACGCGGCGTCCGTTCGGGTACCCGGCGGGATCGCCGGCCAGCAGCCCGAGACGGCTGCGGCTGGCCATTGCGGTGGGCGGAACTCCGGTGTTGAGCCGGAGCAAATCGGCCACTGGACCGGGCGGCGTGCCCGACGCGGCGATGGGCGGCGCATAGGTCACCAGCGGCAACAAATCGTTGCGCGGCGGCGATGGAATCGGGAACACGCCCGCGCCGTAGAGCGCCTCATAAGCGGCGTTCAGAATGCGCGCAATCTTGGGGTCCAGGTCGAAACTGGCGAACTGCGAATCGTTCACCGGCTGGCTCATGCTCCAGAAGTCCTTGTAGCCGGTGCCGATGATCAACTCGTTGATCAGGGGGTTGCCCATGCGCTGTACCTGTTGGTAGGTGCCTTGATAAGTGACCGGACCGGGCGAGTTGCGGATGGTCACCGCGGGCCGGGCGGTGGTTCCCCATGCGCCGATGGTGGCCGCCGGGCTGGTGGGCGGTTCCAATTGTCCCGTGCTGGTCAGCATGGTGATGGGAACCTGGATCGCAATCACGTTGACGTTGTAGCCCGACACGTTGTCCGGCGAGTAGTTCTGCGTATCGTCGGCGTCCTGGGCAGGGGTCAACACGCCCGGAATGCCGGACGGGAAGGCGCCCGCGCGCAGGTTGAACGTGTCGAATGCCGCGCCCAGATCGATATAGAACGGATCGTCGGCGGTGCCGGCGAAAACCTGGATTCCATTGTTGGTGCTGTAGATTCCTTGCGCGGCCAGGGCTGCGTAGTTAGGCATGGTGCGCGGGCCGACATTGGCTGGAACCGCATAAAAGTTGCCGCCGCCCTGGTTGGTCAACACGGTGCGCTTGCCGTTGACCACCATGGTGACGGTGTAGGTCTGGCGCAGATTGAATCCGGCCGAACCGGTCCCGGTCAGGTTGGTGATGGCAGGCGGTATGGTCGGAGTTCCGGGAGCCACCGGCGGTGGGGAATCGGCCGGAGCGGGGATGCCGCTGAGCGCGCCCATGAAGCCGGTGTAGTAATTCGGCAGGCCGCTCTGCGGCGCCGAAAACTGGAACTCAAACGAGATTTCCGCCAGCGCCGATTGAATGTTATCGACGTTGATGGAGTACCGAATGCCCGAGTCGAACGGAAAATAGTTGGGGCCGTTGCTGGCGTCCAGCAGCGGGTCTACGTCCAGAATAAAAGTTACCTTCGTCGGATCGTCGTAACTGACGAAAGCGTAGAAGTCGGCGATATCAGCCGCCCTGTCCAGAGCGGTGATGGGCGCTTCGCGATGGCTGGCGCCAAAAACAGTTGCCGGCTGGGCCGCCATGAATGCGGCCAGAACAGCCGCGATCTGCCTTCCCTTGGTTTTCATTTACACCCCTTGAGCGATGTTGAAATGTAGCTCCCGCACCGTACCGGGTTTGGGAACTATCAAACGGTGTACGAGGTGGACGGCGGGAATGGATTGAGCAAGAAGTGTAACCAATTCGGCATGCGCGGCTCCGGCCGCGGCGTTACGCGCGGGTGATGGGTGGTGGGCCTTGTTACACTCGACTAAGTGCGCCGTCTGGTCCAGTCAGCTTCGTACGCAGCCGTGCTCGATGCCGCCGCGGAGTTCCTGAAATCGCTCGAGGATTATCCGGAGATTGTAGTTTTGGCTCAAACCCGCGGGGCGGCGGACGATTTCGTACGTTCGGCTTGCGCGACCGGCCTGCTGGGCGTGCATCGCATGACGCTTACCGGGCTGGCGGTGGATCTGGCGGAAGGGCCGCTGGCGCGCGCCGGGCTGACGCCGCTCGGAGGGTTGAGCGCCGAGGCGATGGTGGCGCGCGCGATCCACAAGCTGAAGGGCGAGTCCATTCCGTACTTTCAGCCGGTGGCGGATACGCCTGGATTGGCGCGCGCGGTGGCGCGCACGATCGCGGAGTTGCGGCTGGAGGGCGTACGGCCGGAGCAAGTGGCGGCCACCGGTGCGCCGGGGCGGGATCTGGCGCGCATGGCGGCGCTCTACGAACAGGATCTGGCGGAGCGGTCGGCGGCCGATTTCGCGCTGCTGCTGCGGCATGCGATCGCGGCGGCCAGGGCAGGGAAGCACCGGTTGTTGGGACTGCCGGTGGTGCTGCTGGATGTGGATCTGGACGCGGCGCTGCGGCGGGAATTGGCGGAGGCGGTATTAGAGCGGGCGCCGGCGGTGTTTGAGGGGCGGCTTGGGGGGCCGGCGTGGACGCCGGCCGCAGGACTGGAGTCCCGCCCCACTACCACGCTGGATCGCATTCGACAGTCGCTCTTTGCGGATATCGTGCCGCCGGATGGCGAGCCGGACTCCAGCCTGGATTACTTCTCGGCCGCGGGCGAGTCGCTCGAATGCGTGGAGATCGCGCGCCGCATCCGCAAAGCGGCGGCCGGCGGTGTGGCATTCGACCGCATGGCCATCCTGCTGCGGTCGCCGGAACGATATCAGCCGCTGGTGGAAGAAGCGTTGCGGCGAGCGGGCATCCCGGCGTATTTCAGCCGCGGCGTGGCGCGGCCGGATCCAGCGGGGCGCGCATTCCTGGCGTTGCTGGCGTGCGCGGGCGAGGGCTGCTCCGCCACGCGCTTCGCGGAATATCTCTCGCTGGGGCAAGCGCCGCCGGTGGGCCTGCGGCCCACGAATCGTGATGAAAACCCACGTGGGGCGGCGCCATGCGCCGCCGAAGAGCGGGCCAGCGAGGCTCGCGCAGGCGGCGAGCCTGCCCCACGGCGCGGACGCCGGAACCCGCTCCTCGGCGAAATGCCGGACGACGAAATGCTCGCACGCCTGTACGAGCGCGCCGAATCCGCCGCGCCGGAAGCCACGCCTGAACCGGAGCCGGAGGAAGACGCAGATTCTCCGGTGATCGGCGGCACGCTGCAATCGCCCGCGGCTTGGGAAAAGCTGCTGGTGGATGCGGCGGTGATCGGCGGGCGGGACCGTTGGGCGCGCCGCTTGCGCGGCCTGGAAGCGGAGTTCCGTGTAAGGCTGGCGGATCTCGGTGAAAAAGAGGAAGGCCGCCGCCCGCACCTCGAACGCGAAATCACACGCCTCAAAAACCTGGAACGCTTCGCGCTGCCGCTGATCGATCGGCTGGCGGCACTGCCGCCTCAGGCTGCCTGGGGCGATTGGATGGAGCACCTCGGCGCGCTCGCCGCAGCCGCCTTGCGCCGGCCGGAATCGGTGCTCTCCGTGCTTGGCGAATTGCAGGCCATGGCCGAGGTGGGGCCGGTGGGCCTCGACGAAGTTTCCGGCGTGTTGAGCGACCGGTTGCGCTTCCTGCGGCGCGAACCGCCGCTGCGCCGCTATGGCAGCGTGTTCGTGAGCGGCATCGATGAAGTGCGCGGGCGCGCCTTCGACATCGTGTTTCTGCCCGGGTTGTGCGAAGGATTGTTTCCCAGCCGCGCGCACGAAGATCCGATTCTGCTGGACGTGTACCGCGCCGCGCTGGTGGGACAGGCTTCAGCCGGTCCGATCTCGGCCTTGCGCGTGCAGGACGGCCGGGTGGCCGACGAACGCCGGCGCCTGCACATCGCGTGCGCGGCGGCGCGCACCCGGCTGGTGTTTTCATATCCGCGGGTAGACGCCGTGGAATCGCGCCCGCGCGTGCCATCGTTCTATGCGCTCGAAATCGTGCGCGCGGCGCACGGACGGCTGCCGGAGTTGCGCGCGTTCGAAGAGAAGGCTCGGCAAGGCGCGCCTTCGCGTCTGGATTGGCCCGCGCCGGTGGACGCACGGGACGCTATCGACGACGCGGAGTTCGATCTGGCTGCGCTGGGCCGCACGTTTGAATCCACATCCGCGGATGCCGGGGGCGCCGGCCACTACCTGATTGGGGCTAACCACTATCTGGCCGAATCCCTGCGCCGTTACGGGCGCCGCAACCGCCCAGGGTGGTTCCCCGCGGATGGCATCGTGGAGCCGGACGACGCCACGCGCGCCGTGCTGGCGACGCAACGGCTGGCGGCGCGCAGCTATTCGCCATCGGCGTTGCAGCATTTCGCCGCGTGCCCGTATCGATTCCTGCTGCATGCCATTCACAAGCTGCGGCCGCGCGAGGAAAAGGCCGCGCTGGAACAGATGGATCCGCTGACGCGCGGCGCTTTGTTTCATGAGGCGCAGTTCCGGCTGTTCCGCGAACTGCAGGCGGCCGAACTGCTGCCGATGCGTCCGCAGAACGCGGCGCGCATTATGGAAATCGCCGACGGCGTGCTGGATCGCGTGGCGGCGGAGAACGAAGAGAAACTGGCGCCCGCGATTCCGCGCGTGTGGCGCGGCGAAATCGAAGATTTGCGCATCGACCTGCACGGTTGGATCCGGCAAGTCGCAGCCGCCGACGATGGCTGGCTGCCGGCGCTTTTCGAATTCAGCTTCGGCATCGGCAGGCCAGCCATGCAAGAAGATGCCTTGCACGACCCCCTCAGCACCGAGGCCGAAGCCGTGTTGGATACCGGCGTACGCCTGCGCGGCGCCATCGACTTGATCGAGAAGCATCCCGTGCGCGGCACGCTGCGCATCACGGACCACAAGACCGGCAAACCGCCGCAGGAATTGCCCAAGTATGTGGGAGGCGGAACATTGCTGCAACCTTTGGCGTATGCCATGGCGGCCGAGAGCTTGCTGGGCGCGTCCACCGAAGTGAGCCGGCTATCGTATTGTACGCAGCGCGGCGGCTACCAGGAGATCCTGTTCGACATTACGCCCAGCCACCGTGCGTTTTTCAAACACGCCATGGCGCTGATCGACGGGGAAATCGATCGCGGATTTCTGCCCGCCGCGCCGCAAGCGGGCGCCTGCGGCATGTGCGACTATCTGCCGGTCTGCGGTCCCAACGAAGAGCGGCGCACATCGCGCAAACGGAAGGAGCCACTGGACGCTTTGCAGGATTTGAGGAACATCCCGTGATTCCGGGCCTTCAGGGCGCCGTTCCAAGCGGCGATGCAGCGGCCCGCGAGCGCATCCGGAATTCGCTGGGCGAGAGCCTGATCGTGGAAGCTTCGGCTGGCACGGGCAAGACGTCGGAGTTGATCCGCCGGATCGTGCGCGTGTTGGCGGCCGGGACGCCGGTACACCAGATCGTGGCCGTGACCTTCACCCACAAGGCCGCCGGCGAACTGAAGATCCGGCTGCGCGAAGAGCTCGACAAAGCGCGCGCCGGATGCGCCGATGCCCAGGAGCGCGCGTATCTGGAAGACGCACTGGAACGTTTGGAAGAGGCGGCTATCGGCACGATTCACGGCTTCTGCGCGCAGATCCTGCGCGAACGGCCTGTGGAAGCGCGCATCGATCCGGCTTTTGAAGAGCTTACGGAGCCGGAAGCCGACCGCCTGCGCGCCCGCGCGTTCGATTTGTGGTTCCAGCGGAAGCTGGATGCGGGGTCCGACGCGCTGCGGCGCGCGCTGGCGCGGCTGGCTTGGCGCGACAACTGGCAATCGGACAGCGCGCCGGTGGAGTCGCTGAAGTATACGGGCAAGCAGTTGGTGGATTGGCGCGACCACACGGCGGCGTGGCGCAGGGAGCCGTTCGATCGCCAGGCCCGCATCGATGCGCTGATGGCGCAATGCCGCGCGCTCGAAGCCGTGGTGCGGCAGTGTCCGCAGGCGAGCGACAACCTGGTGAAGTCGATGCGCCCGCTGCGGGACCTGCACGGCGGTCCGGCCGATTCGGACACACGCGAAGCGCGCCTGCTGAAACTGGAGCGCGATCTGAAACGCGATTTCAAGAAAGGCTCCGGAAACTTCGCGCCGGGTGTTTCGCGGCAAGCGGTGCTGGATGCGCGCGACGCTCTGCTGCGCGATCTGGACGCTTTCCGCAGGGACGCGGGCGCCGACTTCGCGGCTGCGTTACGAGAGGAAATGCAGGACTTCGTGGCGGCCTACACCGAGCGCAAGCAGCGCGCCGGCAAACTCGACTTCCTGGACCTGCTGCTGCTGGTGCGCAACCTGGTGCGCGACGACCACGGCGTGCGCAAATATCTGCAAGACCGCTTCAGCCGCATCTTCGTGGACGAATTTCAGGACACCGACCCGCTGCAAGCCGAGATCCTGATCCTGCTTTCAGCGGACGATCCCGCCCAGAACGACTGGCTGAAAGTCACGCCCATTCCCGGCAAGCTCTTCGTGGTGGGCGATCCCAAACAATCGATCTACAAGTTCCGGCGCGCCGATGTGGCGCTCTATGAAAATGTTTGCGAGGCGCTGGCGGCACGCGGGGTGGCGCGCATCAATTTGACTCGGAGTTTCCGCGCGGTACGCCCGATCCAACACCTGGTGAACGCGGCCTTCGCGCCGGAGATGACCGGCGACCGCGGCGGCGGCCAGGCGCGCTATGCGCCGCTCGAGGAATACACGCCGGCGTACGGCAAGCAGCCGGCCATCGTAGTGCTGCCCGCGCCTTCGCCGTACGGCTCGATGCGGGTCAGCAAGGACAGGATTAACGCCTGCCTGCCGGACGCCATCGCGGCGTATATCGAATGGCTGCGGAACGAGAGCGGCTGGCAAGTGCGCGATTTGCGGGACGGCGCGCGGGTTCCGTTGCAGGCCAAGCACATTTGCGTACTGTTCCGGCGGCTGACCAATTACGGCGCGGATCTTTCGCGCGATTATACGCGGGCGCTCGAGGCGCGCGGCATTCCACATCTGCTGGTGGGATCGAAGTCTTTCTATCACCGCGAAGAAGTGGAAACCGTGCGCGTGGCGTTGGCCGCCATCGAGTGGCCGGACGACGAGCTTTCGGTCTTCGGCGCCTTGCGCGGATCGTTGTTTGCCATCCCCGACGATCTGCTGCTGCGATTCCGCTTCGAGGTAGGCCGGCTGCACCCGTTCCGAAAGGAGGCCGGCGGAACCGCCTTCGCCACCATCGCGGAGGCCCTGGGAATTCTGGCGGAACTGCATCGCCGCCGCAACCAGCGTCCCGTCGCGGAAACGATCAACGAGCTGCTGGAAGCCACCCGCGCACACGCCGGATTCACGCTGCGCCGCGCGGGTACGCAGGCATTAGCGAACGTTTACCGCATCTGCGATCTGGCGCGCACGTTCGAGCTGACGGGCGGGCTTTCTTTCCGCGGCTTCGTGGAAGAATTGGCGGCCCAGGCGGAGAAAGCCGAATCGACGGAAGCGCCGGTGCTCGAAGAGGCATCCGACGGCGTGCGCCTGATGACCGTCCACGGGGCCAAAGGCCTGGAATTTCCAGTGGTGATCCTGGCCGATATGACCGCGAACCTGGCGGCCCGCGAAGCCGAACGCTTTGTCGACGGCGACCTGTGCGCCACGCGCTTGCTGGGCGCCGCGCCCTGGGAATTGCTGGAGCACGAAGGGCACGAGCACACCCGCGAGCTTGCCGAAGGGGTGCGCGTGGCGTATGTGGCAGCCACGCGGGCGCGCGACTTGCTGGTGATCCCCGCCGTGGGCGATGAAGAACGCGAAGGCTGGCTGGGTCCTCTCAATAAAGCTATTTATCCGGCGCGCGACAAGCGCCGCGACAAGTCCGCCGCCCCTGGCTGCCCGTCATTCGCGGGCGACCGCACGGTGCTGGAGCGTCCCGCGGAGCACTTCGGGCGGCCCGAGGATTCCGTGCGTCCCGGCCTGCACAGCCCGCAATCGGGCGATCACCAGGTGGTCTGGTGGGATCCCATCGGGCTGCGGCTGGCGGTCGCGCCGGGCTTTGGCCTGCGGCAGGAGGACATCCTGGCGCCCGACCCGGCCGAGCGCGCCGGCGAAGGAATCGCGCGCTACCGGCAATGGCGGCAGGACCGTCAACAGACGCTTGAAACAGGCCATTTGCCGGTCTTTCGGATCGTATCTCCGACGGAAGGCATCGAAGAGCCGCCCGAGCGCCGCATTATATTTGTCGAAGATATTTCGACGGCCGTGGAGCGTCCCGGCGGCCGGCGTTTCGGCATCCTGATTCACGCCATCCTGCGCGATTTGGATTTGCCAGGCACCTCCGTGCAAATCGCCGCCCTGGCGCGGGTGCACGCGCGGCTTCTGGATGCGCCGCGCGAAGAAGCGGATGCCGCCGCCGCGGCAGTGGAAGCTGCCTGGGCACATCCGCTGCTGGCACGCGCGCGCGCTGCCCAGCGTTGCCATCGCGAGTTGCCGCTGCACTTACGCGTGGAAGACGGCCGGTTGTTGGAAGGCGTAATCGACTTGGCGTTCGTGGAGCGGGACCGTTGGGTGGTGGTCGACTTCAAGAGCGATACGGGCAACTCCGCCCGCTACGAACGCCAGTTGCAGTGGTATCTGTACGCTGTATCGAAGCTCACGGGACGGGATGCGGTCGGCCATTTGCTGCGAATTTGAACCGGCCCGCGCTTGGGGCTACCGCTTCCGGCAAAAAGGCGGTTGTACGCGGAGGTACAACCGCCCTTCGGAAAATACTCACAAGTGATTGATAACGTGATATATTGGAAACCGTATGACGGTGTCGGCGGCGGGTCGAATCGGACGGCGGCAGGGGCCTTCATTAAAAATCGTTAAAATGAGACGATTCGGTGTGAAACTGTTGACTGGCGGGCAGGCATCGTGATGTAATTCGAGCGTACCGTTCGATGTGTGCTTTAGGGGCATGGAAACCGCGGGATCTCCGTTGAATGCAAAGAATTTCTCTTGACACGGGCGCAGCGATACGATATGAATATCTTTACTAGTCCGCGACATATGCAATTTTTGGGCAATCCTGCGAGCCGGCCAAGGACAAAAAACAGAGAGACGCAGCCCCATCGCAGGGCGTAGTTCGGCAGTACCCGGTGCCAGGCAGTAGGGTTGCCGGCAAAATCTCAATGAAATCTCCGCCCGCACGGAGAAGTTCCCTGGTGGTAGAGAAGGCAGTTGTAGAGAGGCTCAGGTTGAGAGAGAACTTCGACCGATTCAATTTCGCAATTCACAAGGAGAAGGAAATGGCAGATTTTCGCAGATGGTTTTTGGCGTTCGCCACGCTCGTCCTGGTACTAGGATCGGTAGCTCCGGCGGGCGCACAAACAATAGGTCCGGCAATTTCGTGCAACGTAAACACTTCGGTCCAGCCCACGCTTCGTCACGAAGGGCTTACTGAGTTGATTGGTGATATTCTTCTCGTCTGTGGCCCTAGCCCGACGTCTACCGGTCCGACGCCCCCAGGCCAGACCATACCCCAGGCTAACGTTTCGGTATCCCTCGGTGCGACTTTGGGTACTCCCAGCATCGGCCTTGGACTCGATTCGTTGTTGCTGGTTGACGATCCCAGCCCGGCAAACCAAACCGTTTGCACCACCCCGACCAACGGCCTTTTGTGCCCGGTGGAAGGCGATGGCGGCCAAACGTTTAACCAACCCGGCCGGTACAACGTTTTCCAGGGAATCTCGGGCGGTCCTGGCACGAACTCCATTACGTTCCTAGGCGTGCCGGTGGATCCTCCCGCGACCGGGTCGCGTGTATATCGCATCACCAACGTTCGTATCCAGGGACCTTCGGTTCCGGCTTCGGCGTTTGGTTTGACGCCGGTGTACGCATTCGTCGCGTCCAGCAGCAGCACCTCGATCACCATCAGCCAGACAACGCAGCCGATCGTCGGTTTCGTGTCGAATGGGTTGATTGTGACCACCACCCCCACGAACTATCCGTTCCTGCAGTGCCAAACCTACGGTCAGACCGCCATCGGGTCCGTGACGTTTACGGAGAACTTCCAAAGCGCTTTTAAGGTCCAGACATACGGCGCGCTGGGTTCGCAGAACACGCCGGGGTTGGTCTACTACTCGGAGAGTGGACTTAACGTAAAACTTGCCACAGGCACGACTGGGGAAGCCACCCAAGGTACGGAATTCCAGACGGTCATCAGCAATATCCCGTCGGGAGTCCAAATCTATGTGGATGGTTACGCGGCAGACACGGTTGGCGGCGCCGCTGGTTTTGTTTCTTCCACCGGTGTGCAAACCGCTCCCGGCGTAGTCGAGCTTGTGGACAATGAAACGGGCGGCACGGTAAGTGAGACGGTGGTTTGGGAAGTCATCTCGGCGAATGCCTCGGCGACGGATGCCCTAACGTTCAACTTCTATGTGTCGTTCACTGGCGCTCCGGGTGTGCCAACCGGTAGCCCGACGCCCAACGTCACCGCCACTGCTGAAAGCGGCTTCAGCCCGCAAGTTGCCGGTTGGACTGGCAGCGGTCCGATACCGGAATTCAGCAACCAGTACAACTATCCGGCGGCACCGGGACAGAATCTGTTCACGGTTTCGCTGTGCCAGACGATCCTGCTCTTCCCGTACGTCACCGACTTCTACGGGTTTGACACGGGTATCGCGATCTCCAATACCTCGCTGGACAACCTGCCGGTAGGCGCGTCGCCGCAAACTGGCGGTTGCTCGGTGGCCTTCTGGGGCGATGGCGGTCCCGCCGCCAACATCGGAAGCTCGGGCAGCACTCCTGGGTTTGTGAATTCGAACGTCAGCTACAACGGCGTGCCGGAGATCAACAACACCGGATTGATTGAGCCGGGTCAAACTTGGGCTTTCTCGCTGTCCAACTCCGATACGGGCTACAACAGCGTACCGGGCTACGGGACAACCGGGTATGCGATCGCGACTTGCAACTTCCAGTACGCGCACGGTTACTCTTTCGTGAGCGACACTGGGATCCGCAACTTCGCGGCAGCTTATCTGGCGCTCATCATTCCCGACGCGCCTCGTTCGCCGCAACCGTTCGTTTGCGCCGGAGCCGCGACTTGCTACGGTCAACCGGGCGAGCAACTCGTTCACTAACCTTCACGGCAGTCGTCGTGAGAAAGGGGGGAGCCTTCAGCTCCCCCTTTTTTTTTGGCCCGGATGGTGCTAAACTGAAGTTCCGCGTCCGCCATCCTAATTGTTCCTTAACGTCAGGAGGACGTGTATGCAGAAACTCAAGCTTTTCGCCGGTAGCTTTCTAACCGCGTTGTTCCTTTTTCCGGCTTTTTCTCAAGCTCAAACCATTTCCATTCTTTCCGGCAACGGGCAGTTAGTGTGCCCGGACTGCGCCGGCGGTCCTTATTCGTTCGCGCAGTTGAAGGTTCAGGTGAACGGCACAACGGGTGCGCCCGCGACAAGCACTACCGTTACCTGGACCGCCACGCAGCAAGGCTATGCGCCGGTGACGGGGACATCCGAGACAAACACCTTGGGTCAGGCCACTTATAATTTTTCCGGCCTGTCGCCCTTCTTCGGTTCCAGCTTCATCCCTGCGACAGTGGTTGCATCGGCCCTGAATACCAGCGTGACCTTCGTCGAAACCACGGCCGCCCCTGGTGGCGGAGGAGGCCCTGCCGCTATCGCTACGCTGGTAACGGCCAGCGGAACGCCTCCGGCGCTGGATGGCGCAGTGGGCGCAACCTCCCCGACGACCATACAGGTGACCGTTTTTGGGCTTGGATTCGCCGGGCCCCTGCCGAATATCGCGGTCACGCTTCAGCCCGTGAAGACGCCTGGTCCGAGTGTCAGTTGTGCGCCGCCAAAAGGCACGCCGCTAACCCAACAACCGGGCATCGTTCTGACGGATTCTACGGGCACGGCGAACTGTACGCCTCTGTTCGGCGGCTCCATCGGCGAGGGATCGTATACAGTTGCCGCCGGCGGCAACTTCGCGACTTGGGGGCCGGCTAATCTGACGGTCACCGCCGGCGCGCCGGACATCATCAAGCTCATCAGCAACGCCACTCAAACCGTCAATCCGGGGGTCAAGACGTCGTTGGTCGCCGAAGTGACCGATGCCGCCGGAAATGTGTCGAACGGAGCGGCGGTCACATGGAAGGTGACCGAGGGTACCGCCACGCTCAGCAGCACCGGCGGAATTACAACCTCGAATGGCCAGGTTTCGACCTTTGTAACGCCGACCGTGGGACCGGTGCAAGTAACATGCGCGCTGGTGGTCAATACCTCGGTGCAAGCTGTTTTCACGGTGGACGTGAACGAGATCATCACCGGCCTGACGATCGTTTCCGGCAGTAACCAGAGTGCGCTCGAAAAAGCGGCCTTCACCGAACCGCTGGTGGTGCAGGTAAGCGACGGCACCTCGCCGGTGCCCGGCGCGACCGTTAATTTCGCGGTCATCGGCGGGTCCGCCACCCTGAACTCCATTCCCGTCACGGGCACCACAGGTTCGACAACCTGCACAACGCAGAACTGCTCCGCCGTCGCCGATTCCAGCGGCCAGGCGCAGATGGGCGTTACGGCCGGCGTCAATTTCGGCCCAGTCGTGATTACCGCCAGCGCGACTGCCGGAGGCACGCCGCAGAGTGTGACCTTCAACCTGACCGTGAACCCTCCCGGCCCGATTATCAGCTCGGTGGTGAATGCGGCGGGTTTCGCCGCGGCCCCTCAAGCGGCTTCGCCCTGCGGCCTGGTGACGATCTACGGAATTGGGCTTGCGACTGCATTTCAAGGTGTGGTCCAGCCTGTGATCGCGCCGCAATACCAAGTGGCCGGCGCCACCGTCCAGTTCGGCAACCCGCCGATTTCCGCTCCGATCCTGTATGTGGCGAACATAAACGGGCAGGAGTCAATGTCGGTCCAGGTGCCCTGCCAGTTACCTTTGGGTACCGATGTCCCCCTGGTGGTCACAGTCGACAACGCCGCTTCTCAGCCCTTCACTGTCGATGTGGCGCAATACAGCCCCGGTATCTTTCAATTCACGGATACGGATGGAGCCGTGCGCGCGGTCCTGGTGAGATCGGATGGGAGCCTCATTTCCGCCGCGAATCCGGCGCGGCCCGGAGACATCGTCCGCATGTTTGTTACGGGGCTCGGCCAGACTACGCCAAACTTGTCTACCAATGAGTTCGATCCTCTAACGCTCGATAGCGGCAATAACTGGGTGCCCCAGGTTCTGACGGTCAACGCGGCTCTGGCCGTGGGGATCGACAACGGCGGGGTGCTGATCGTTTCGCAAATGTACTCCGACGATATGGTCGGCGTGTATGAGGTGGATTTCCAGGTGCCGCAGAACGCTCCTACCAGCAACAGTGTACCGTTCGCCATCGGGGTGTATTACGACGAGGGCACCAAGCTGCAATTCGGAAACCCGTCTCTGATCCCGATTCAGTAGGGCCGGAGTCTACTTCGCCATGACCCTAAGGGGAGCTTGCGGGCTCCCCTTTTTTCTTGCCGCGGAGGGTGTTAGACTGGTCTTCCGCGCATGTCAGGAGTGCCTCTATGCCGAGACTCAAGCTCCCCGCCGGCAGCTATCTAGCCGCGTTCTTGCTCTTTCCCTTTTTTGGCCAGGCTCAAACCATTTCCATCGTTTCCGGCAACGGACAGTTGGTATGCCCGGAGTGCACCGGGGCCGACGCGAATTACACGCCGCTGGTGGCACAGGTGAACGACGCGGCCGGCAGCCCCGTGGCGAACACAACTGTCACTTGGACAACCACCCAGCAAGGCCTGCAGCCAGTGACATCGACATCCGTGACCAACTCGGCCGGTGCGGCGTCTTATACGCTCGCGCCCTTGGCGGCTTCCTCCGGGTACGGCGTATTTACGGCTACGGTCGTTGCGTCGGCGCTGAATGCCAGCGTCCAGTTCATCGAGACTACGGCGAAATCGCAGGGATTGCAGCCCACTCCCGCCTTTGCTAACCTGATTTCCCCTACCGCGCCTCCAGCGCTGTCAGGCTCCGCGGGGCAGACGGCTGGCACACCCATCACGGTTGGCGTGACGGGACCCAATGGCCCTATTCCTGGAATTCAGCTTGCGTTGCGACCCTCGATCGGTGGCCCGATGGTGAGCTGTGAGACACAACCAGGCCAGCAAGCGGGCACCGTTCTGACGGATTCCACCGGAACGGCGACTTGCACGCCAGTGTTCGGCGGCCAGATCGGATTGGGGACATATACGATTTACGCCGGCGGCAATTTCGCGGCCTTCGGGCCGGCGCCGCTGAGTGTGACTCCAGGACCGCCGGCGGTGATCAGGCTGATAAGCGGGAATAATCAGAGTGTCAATGCAGGCGTTAGGGCGCCCCTGCCGTTGGTCGCCGAGGTGACCGATCTCGCCGGAAATCCGTCCGCCGAAGCCACGGTCAAGTGGTCTGTAACCGAGGGCACCGCTACTCTCAGCGGCATCGTTGCAACTGCCCTTTCTAACGGCCAGGTCTCCGCTTACGTTACTCCTGCCGTGGGGCCGGTCGAAGTGTCGGTCGCCCTAGGCGGCAACAGCGCCGTGCAGGCCATTTTCACGGTGAACGTGAACGCGATTGTCACGGTCTTCCAGACGGTTTCCGGCAATAACCAGCAGGCTCAGGAGGGGGCGGCTTTCACCGAGCCCCTGATCGTCCAGGTGAACGACGGCAGCGTGCCGGTGCCGGGCGCCGCGGTGAGTTTTGCGGTCTCGAGCGGAGCCGCTACCCTGAGCGCCGGCAGTGCCATTACCAACGCACAGGGCCAGGCGCAGGTTACCGTCACGGCGGGCGCCACGGCCGGGCCGGTGGCGATTACGGCCGGCATTACGTCCACGAATGCGACGTATACTCAGACCTTCAACCTGGTCGTCGTTCCGCCCGGTCCAATCGTCGTTTCCGTGGTCAATTCAGCGGGATTCCAGAATCAGTTCATCTCGCCGTGCAGTCTGGCGACAATCTATGGAACGGGACTGACGCCCGGATTGCAAGGCGTGGCCGCCGCCTTTATCGAACCGCAGACGCAGGTGGCCGGCGTCAGCGTCCAGTTCGCCGGTGTGCCGGCGCCGATTCTGGATGTGGCGAATATAAACGGCGTGGAATCCGTGTCGCTGCAGGTGCCCTGCGAGACGCCGGCGCCGGCCACGACACCGCCCGGGACGGTTCCAATGGTGGTCACGGTCGACAACGTCGCCGCGGCCCCTTTCAATGCCGCTGTATTGCCCATCAGTCCCGGTATCTTCCAGTTTGTGGACTCCGACGGCCAAACGCGCGCGGTGCTGATAAGACCGGATGGGTCCTTCGCCTCGGTGGCCAATCCAACGCGGCCGGGAGACACCATCCGGATGTTTGTCACGGGGCTCGGCCAGACCACGCCAACCTTGTTTACCAATGAGTTCGATCCTCTGGTGGCCGACGCCAACGGCGACTTGGTGGCGCAGACCTTAGCGGTGGATGCCAGCGTGGTGGTGGGCGTGAATAACAACGGGGTCGCCGTTATTTCAGCCAAGTACGCCTACGGCATGGTAGGCGTCTACGAAGTGGATTTCCAGGTTCCGCAAGACGCCGCGGCGGGCAACAATGCGCCGTTAGCCATCGCCGTGGTCCAAGGCACGAAGCTACTGTTCGGGAACGCGTCTCTTATCGCCATCCAATAAGGTTCGTCGCTCGTCTTAGTTGGCAAACGTGACTTTAATCGGAATTGTCTGGTTGATCTGCCGAACTGTCACGACGATGGTGACAGGCGTCTTGGGAATTTGAAGTCCGTCACTGGACTGAATGCTCAGAATGGCCTTCTGGCGCGGGTTGACGGTGAGAGTGTCCAGTTTGACGGTAAGTCCGGCCAACTTCGGATCGGAAAGCGTAAGGGTCTCCGGCCAAGGCGATGGGTTGGAGATGGTAACCCGCTCGGAGGATGTGCCGGAAGCCTTAAGCTGGACGCTGGTTTTATCGGCAGTGAGCAGGCGCGGATCCGGAAGGTGACTGGGCATGGGTGGCTGCGCCAGCGGCGCCCCGGCCCCTCCGCCGGCAGGCAGGCGCATGCCGGGAACCGGCAACCCTCCGAATGGGGTGGTGGGCAGGTCCTTTTGTGGATCCACGTAATAGCACCAGAGCCCGTTCTCCAGCTTCCAGCGGCTGGTCATCCTGGTGGGTAGGGCGTGTCCCATGAATCCCTGGATCGGCAGCAGCCGGTTCACCAGCAGCATGACTTCCGCCTTTGAGAAGTCTTCGGAGTACTGAACGCTTTTGATTTCAAAAGTCTGGTAAGTGGGCTTGCTCGATCCTATGAACAGATCCTTAGTGTCGTCGGCCACCAGTTGCAACGCCCGGCTGAACTTTCCATCCACTTCGAATTGGTAGAACTGGGCGACGCGCGCCCGCAAGGCGGCGTCCACGTCGGCCGGAGCGTTCGGGGATGACGGCGGGGGCGCTTTTTCCGTAGTCGCCGGTGGAGTTTGGCCGGCGAGCGCGGCGGCCGCGAGAATGAATATGACGACTCTCAGCATCTCTTCATTGTAGCTGGAACACCGCGCGGCGGTTTTATGGCGCGGAATCGGACGCGTGACGAAATCGCGTCGCGCAGCAGCGTCTGTCCCGGTCCCGCTCTGGGCGCTTTGCGGCTTATTCTTCCGTCGAGTAGCGACAGGCGCCGTGGTGGCGCGCGATTTGCAAGAGTGTTGGCCGGCGTGTGGAGCCTCGCGGCCGGCGCGCCAAGGAGAAATGGGAATGATCGAAGCCATGTCCAACCAGCATTTCGAGACGATAGAAAGGCCGCCAGTCCAAATGGCGGCGGGGCCCGCCAACTTTGCGGAGTTGTTCGGAGATGCCGCCAAAGGCGCTCCCCAAACGGTGGCCGCGGCTCCCGCCGGATCCGCCGGATCCGCCTCCAGCCCATTCAGTACGGTTCCGGCCACGCAAAGCAGCCTGGGCGATCCGGATGTACAGGCCTGGCTCAATAGCTACTATGCGGAACGGACGGCAGCGAATCCACAAGACGGCGGCGCCGCCAACATACCTTATCAGGCCGCCGCGGGAGCGGCCAGCAACTACTCCGCCGGCAGCGTGTACGGACCCGACCAGGTCTATACACAAGCGCTGTACAATCAGAACGGCTATCTTTTTGCTACCCTGACGGGAAACAATCCCGCGAATTTAACGTCTCAGCTCCCCGGCATTCCCAGCCAGCAGGCGCAGCAGGCGTTCGATCAAAGCCTGGCCGTGGAAAATGCGCAGCGCCTGGCGTCCGGACAACCCATCGATACAGCGGCCTATTGGTCGGATCCCGGACCGATGACGGTCGATGGACACACGTACACTTCGCAGGAACTGGGCTATGCCGGACCGGCGCAGTCGTCCGGAGCCGAGCCGATTTATATTTCGCAAGGCGACCTGGTGCCCGGGACGAATACCTTTTCGGTGCCGGGATACAGCGGCACGGTTACAGGCATAAAGCCCGACTGCTACTACACTTTGCAGCAACTGGAACAGGCGGGTTTGAAATCGGGACAGCCGGACGCCCAATTCCATCCGGGTTCATGGTCGTCGGCAACCAGCAGCTAACGCTAACGAACGCTAGCGCTAACGAAGCGGGAGCCGGGAGGAAACAGAAGGCGGACGCCGGCGTTATTCCGACTTCTGGCTTCTGACTTCGGTCTTCGGTCCTCTTACATTTACTACCCGGATCAGCGATTGCTTCTCAGCGGGCGCGGAGGTCCGGCGGCGCGCCACCAGTTCACGGTTCAGGGTGGTCACGAATTCTTCGATCTGCACCTGCATCTCCGCCATTTTTTCCCGCATATTCAGGATAATCTCCACTCCGGCCAGATTGACTCCCAACTCGCGGGTGAGGTGCAGGATCACTTCCAGACGTTCCAGATCGCCATCCGTGTACAACCGCGTATTGCCATCGCTGCGGGAAGGCTTCAGCAGCCCCTCTCTTTCGTAAAGACGCAACGTCTGCGGGTGGATTTCGTACTGTTCGGCCACCGACGAGATCATGTACGAGCCTTTGGATTTTGCCCTGCTCATATTTTTGCCCTTATCGCGGCTGACTATAGCTTGGCCCATAGATCCGCGCGCGGATCTTCCGGATGCAGCCCGGCCAGCTCGCGCAGGATCTCTTTGGTGCGTTCGTCCTGAACCTTGGGCGCCTGGATGGCGGCCTCCACAATCTGATCGCCGCGCTGGCTGGTGCGGGCGTTGAACACGCCTTTCTCCCGCAAGCGGAACTTCTGCCCATTGTGGGTGCCCTGCGGGATCTTCAGCAGAGTGCGGCCGTCGATGGTCGGCACTTCGATCTTGGCGCCCAGCCCGGCTTCCCATACGGCCACCGGCACCCGGATGTGAATGTCGTCGCCCTCGCGTTGAAAGTACGGATGCTCCTCCACGCGCGTGGTGATGTAGAGATCGCCGGAAGGAGCGCCCATGGACCCGGCATTGCCCTTGCCCGGCACCCGCAGCCGCGAGCCGTTGCGCGCGCCCGGCGGAATGCGCACGTCCACGGTTTCGGTATGTGCGATGCGTCCCTCGCCCTGGCACGTGGAGCAGGCGTTCTTGAGCTTGCCGCTGCCGCCGCACTTCGGACAGGTCAGGTTGAATTTCATGGCGCCGGCCATCTGGGATACCGAGCCCGTCCCGTTGCACTCCGGGCAGGTCGCGTTCTGGCCGCCGGCCGAACCGCCGCCATGGCACGTAGGACAGGTGTCGTAGCGCGTAATATTGAGCCGGGTCTGGGAACCCTTGATGGCTTGCCAGAAATCGATGTTCAGCGAGTACTCCAGATCCTCGCCCTTCTCCGGCGCCTGTTGCGGCCCTTCGCCGCGGTTGAAAAGGTTCGAAAAGATGTCGCGGAAGCCGCCTGTGCTGCCCCCGCTTCCGGTTGCCGCGCGCCGTCCGCCACCCTGCGCGCCACGCTGGAAATAGTCCGTAAAATCGAAGCTGTCGAAATTCATGTTCGGCTGCGGACCGGGCCCCGCGCCGGGGCCGCCCGCCGGTATGTTGTCCGAATAGAAGCCGTACTGATCGTAGACCTGGCGTTTCTTCGAGTCGCTCAGAATGTCGTAAGCCTCCTGCACCTGCTTGAAGCGTTCCTCGGCGGCCTTGTCGCCCGGGTTGACGTCCGGATGAAATTTGCGCGCCAGCCGGCGATAGGATTTCTTGATCTCATCCTGGCTGGCGCCTTTGGCCACGTGCAGCGTTTCGTAATAATCGTGCTTGGGAGACATAGATAACCCGTGGCTGGTGGGCGGTGGCTGGCGATTGGCGGCCTAGACAAAACCACCCGCCACCAACCACCAGCCACCGGGCCACTATTTCTTGTCGTCGACGTCCACAAACTCGGCGTCCACGACGTCGTCTTTCTTCTTCTGGCCTCCGGCCGCGCCGTCCGCGCCGGGTTCGGGCTGTCCGCCTCCCGGCGGGGTGCCCCCTGGCCCCGACGCCGATTTGTACATGGCCTCCGCCAACTTGTGGCTGGCAGAGGTCAGTTTGTCGATGGCCGCGTTGATGGCGCCGGCCTCGGTTCCCTGCATGGCCTTGCGGGTCTCTTCGATGGCCTCTTCGATGTGCCGCGCTTCCTCGTCGCCGATCTTGGCGCGATGCTCTTTCAACGTCTTTTCCACGTTGTAGATCATGGCGTCGCCGCGGTTGCGGGTCTCGATGGTGTCGCGCTGTTGGCGATCCTCCGCCGAGTGCGATTCGGCGTCCTTGGCCATCTTGTCCACTTCGTCTTTCGACAGTCCCGAAGAGGAGGTAATGGTGATCTTCTGCTCGTTGTTGGTGGCCTTGTCTTTGGCGGCGACATTCAAAATGCCGTTGGCGTCGATATCGAAGGTCACTTCAATCTGCGGAATGCCGCGCGGCGCCGGGGGAATATTGCCAAGCTGGAAAACGCCCAGCAACCGGTTGTGCTGCGCCATGGCGCGCTCGCCCTGGAACACCTTGATCTCCACCGACGGCTGGTTGTCGGCCGCGGTGGAAAATGTTTCGCCCTTGCGCGTCGGAATGGTGGTGTTGCGTTCGATCAGCTTGGTGAACACGCCGCCCAGCGTCTCGATGCCCAGCGACAGAGGCGTCACGTCCAGCAGCAGGACGTCCTTCACCTCGCCGCCCAGCACGCCGCCTTGCACGGCCGCTCCCACCGCCACCACTTCGTCCGGGTTCACGCCCTTGTGCGGCTCTCTCCCGAACAGGTCGCGCACGATCTGCTGAATGCGCGGCATGCGCGTCTGGCCGCCCACCAGCACCACTTCGTCGATCTGGCTGGGGGTCACGTTGGCATCCGCCAGCGCTTGCTTGCACGGCCCCACGGAACGCTGCACGATATCCTCCACCATCTGCTCGAAACGCGCCCGCGTCAGCTTCATGGTGAGGTGCTTGGGGCCCGACGCGTCCGCCGTGATGAACGGCAGGTTGATCTCGGACTCCAGCAGTGTGGACAATTCCATCTTGGCCTTCTCGGCCGCTTCCTTGAGGCGCTGCAGGGCCATCTGGTCCTTCGACAGCTCGATACCCGACTCGCGCTTGAACTCGGAGATAATCCAGTCCATCACGCGCTGGTCGATGTTGTCGCCGCCCAGGTGCGTGTCGCCATTGGTGGATTTCACTTCCACCACGCCTTCGCCCACTTCCAGGATCGAAATATCGAATGTGCCGCCGCCGAAATCGTACACCGCGATGGTTTCGTTCTTCTTCTTGTCCAGACCGTAGGCCAGCGCCGCCGCGGTGGGCTCGTTGATGATGCGCATGACCTCCAGGCCCGCGATCTTGCCCGCGTCCTTGGTGGCCTGCCGCTGCGCGTCGTTGAAGTAGGCCGGAACCGTGATCACGGCCTGCGTGACCTTGCCGCCCAGATAGGCTTCGGCCGCCTCCTTCAGCTTGCCCAGGATCATCGCCGAGATCTCCGGCGGTGAATATTTCTTGCCGCTGATGTCCACGCGGGCGTCGCTGGTGTCGCCGCGCACTACCTTGTAGGGGACCATCTTCATTTCTTCCGTGACTTCGTCATAGCGCCGTCCCATAAAGCGCTTGATCGAAAAAACCGTGTTCTCCGGATTGGTGATGGACTGCCGTTTGGCGACTTGCCCGACTAGCCTTTCGCCACTCTTAGTGAACGCCACAACGGACGGGGTGGTGCGGTTGCCTTCCTGGTTGGCAATTACGGTCGGTTGCCCGCCTTCCATCACCGCGACCACGGAGTTCGTGGTTCCCAAGTCGATTCCTATAATCTTTCCCATGTCTCTCAAATCCTCCCGATGCTCATTAGTACAGTCCCATTATCAAACTTTAGTGTGTTGTTGTCAAGTCCTAAAGGAGGTTTCTTTCGAAAATACAGCTAAGCCCCTTATTCCCAATCGGCAAGCGCATCATGTGCACGCTCAAGCAATGCCTGCGCCAGCGCCGGATGTCCGTCGAGCGGGGGAGTGATGCGGATCTCTACGTCTTGGTGGGCTTGCGCCAGCTCTGCCACGATGGCGGGCAGGTCGCGCTGCAGGTGAATCCCTAGGGTGAGGAAGTAAGGGACTACCAGGATGCGGTTCGCGCCGGCATCGGCCAGCCGTGCTACGGCCTCCGCCAATCCCGGCTGTGCTTCCAGAAAGGCCGTCTCCACACGATCGAAACTGCCGGCGGCGGCCACCGCCTCCGCAACGATCCTGACAGCTTCGTTAGCAGATGGCACGCTGGACCCATGCGCAAAGATGACAATTCCCGTATTCACCGCTACCATGAGCATAGCAAGATATGTTAAAAAGACTCCTGGTGGCTCTGGTCGGCATGGCGATGGGCGGACTGGCCGGCCTGCTGGTGGCCCTGATGGGCGCCGGAAATCCGGCGATTGTCGTGGGCGCGGTCCTGGGCGGGTTGGTGTTCTCGATCGCCGCGCCGCGTGTGGGACGCGCCGCCTGAGCATTTAAGTGAAAACGGAGGAACTATGGCTTTCTGTCCGAGTTGTGGCGCAGCAGTTGAAGGGCGCTATTGCGCGAAGTGTGGGACCGCGGTGGATGCAGCGGCGACCCCGGCCGTCAATCTGCCGGCGGTGTCGGCTCCCGGACTGCCGGAGAATACCGCGGCGGCTCTTTGTTACTTGTTGGGATGGGTAACCGGGATCATTTTCCTGATTCTGGAGCCATACAACAAAAACAAGCTGATTCGCTTCCACGCTTTCCAGTCGATCTTCCTGGGCGTGGCCGTGATGGTCGTCTGGTGGGCCCTCAGGATCATGCTTCCCTGGGGCGTTTGGTATGTGATTACCCTGGTCGACCTGGCTTTCTTCATCCTGTGGATCTACATGCTGATCCAGACCTATCAGGGGAAGAAGGTGGTGTTGCCGGTCATCGGCGATCTGGCGGCGAAGCAAGCGTAGTGGGGCAGGCTCGCAGCCTGCGGCGGCCTCGTAGGCCGCCAAAGCGCCGGCCCACACACCATAGCTTCATAGCAGCGTTCGTTCTTCAAGAGCAAGAGTCCTCCACGGCTTGGTAGAGCGCGAGCAATTGCGCCATTTCCGGCACCAAGACGGCGTGCGGGGGCGGCGGAGAGTCCAGTTCCACGGGGGAAAGATGAAACGAATACTGGCCTATTGAGGATCGGAGTCAGCCCAAACGAGCAAACGGTACCTGCCCAACGCCACGTTGTCCACAAAATGGAGGGCGGGCAATTCTGCCCGCAGCCGGCTTTCAGCCGGCTAAGGCGAGCGTAGCTCGCCTGTGTTGGCAGAGTGCCAACACGGCACGCCGGGGGCGTGCGCCACGAGGGCTCCCAATTGAAATGGCCAATCTGCAGAAGCCGGCTTTCAGCCGGCTCTGGCCGCCTGAAAGGCGGCTGCGGCCAAGATTGGCCGCCCTCCAAAACCAAATTGCCCCACTACCGACTCCGAAACCGGGAATTCGCCGCTAACGACGATCGGTTGACGCTTCGGCATGATCGCTTTCCTTTCTAGAGTATCGCCAGCGGTCCAGCACGGTGTCCATCTCTTCCCGGATCTCCCCGCGCGCGGCCGCGCGTTCCTTACCGCCCATCAGCAATTCGTCGTAGCGTGTGTGACGGTGCCGCACATATGCGGCCACCGCCAACTCCAGGGCATGCTCGTCGAGCGCGCGGCCGGCAGCCGAACGTCCCACGCGTCCGCTGCCGCGTGCAGCCGTATGCGCGGCAATCTTGCGAGCCTCCGCGGGCGGGCAGCCAGGGTAGAGTTCGCGAATCCTGTCCGTCATGCGCGCGGCGAGCTCGATATCTTCGAACTGCCGCCGCTCCGCATCGCGCTCCTGGCGCGCGGCCCGCAGATCGGCGTCGGCCAGGCATTCCTCTTCGGCCTTTTCCAGAGCCTCCGGCTGCACCAGCACGCCCTGCCGCTCGTAGCGCCCGCGTGTTCGGCTGAAACGCACCACCACCGCCCACAGGCTGCTGTACTTGGTGGCGCGGCGAGTCAGTGCCGCGTCGCCGGCCCCCAGGTAAACCAGGTGGTCGAGGTCCGCGCATGCCATGCACAACGGCTGGTTGCCTTGCATGGTCAGCAGGTCGCCCTTCCACAGTTCTTGATTGCATTGCGAACATTTGGACGCTTTCACGATGGAGAACACGGTGGGCGGCGCGGTCGCGTCGGCCAGCCCGCGCAGCTTCTCCAGCTTCTTCTCCGGCAGTTGCGGCGAGACAAAATGCTGGCGGAAAGCCTGCTCCAACACCGGAAATTGGCTGGCGGTATGATACTTCGGCGGTCTGGGGATGAACGAAGCGTGCGGCGGCAGATCCTCCGGCCGGAGGCCTCGCCGCGCCGCCCATTGTTGAAATATTTCGATCGTTTTCAGCAGCTTCTCCGGGCCGCCCTGCATCGTTTCATCCAGATATTGGACGCGCCCGTTATGCCACGATTGGACGTTGTGCAACAGGCCCATGCCGGTCAGAACATCGATGAAGCTGGCGTACTGGCGATCCGCCAGCGCTGCCTCGGCGGCATGAGTGACTCGTGTAACCAGGTCCACATAACTATTATGCAAAACCTGTCAAGTGCGCCCTGTCCAAAAGGGAACTCCGCCGCGCCGTTTCTCGTTTGACCATTACAGAGCCGCAACCGTAAGGGAGCGGTCTCGTGACGTTCGAGGTGAGCGAATTGCAACTGACCATCGACAAAGCCGGCAAGGTCTATCACAGCCGGCGGGGTAAGGTATGGGCGCTGCGGAATTTCAGCTTAGAAGTGCGGCCGGGCGTGCTCGGCCTGCTGGGACCGAATGGCGCGGGCAAAACCACGCTCATGAACATCATAGCCACCATCACCCGAGCCACCGAAGGCGCGGTGACCTGGAATGGCGCCGATCTCCAGCGCGACCCCGACGCCGTGCGCGCGGTGCTCGGCTACCTGCCGCAGGATTTCGGCGTGTATCCCAATCTGAACGCGGTCGAATTCCTGGAATACTTCGCCGCCGTGAAGGGGCTAGACGCAGCCAGCGCCCGCCGCCGCATCGACGAGCTGCTGCAACTGGTCAACCTGACCGACGTGCGCAAGCGCCCCTTGGGCGGCTTCTCGGGAGGCATGCGCCAGCGCATCGGCATCGCGCAGGCCCTGCTGAACGATCCGCAATTGCTCATCGTGGACGAGCCTACCGCGGGACTCGATCCGGAGGAACGCGTGCGTTTCCGCAACCTGCTTTCCGACCTTTCCGGCGACCGCATCGTAATTCTCTCTACACATATCGTCTCCGACGTGGAAGCTACCGCCACCGAAATCGCCCTGATCTCCGGGGGTACGCTGGTGGCGCACGCGCCCCCCGAAGACCTGCTTCGCGCAGCCGAGGGCCGGGTTTGGGAGTGGGTCGTTCCCAGCGCGGAGTTGAGCGCCGCCAAACAGCTCTATCTGATTTCCGGCACCGTGCGCCGGGCCGATGGCGTCCACGTGCGCCTGCTGGCGGAATCCGCGCCCGCCGGCGCCGTTCCCGTGGCGGCCACGCTGGAGGATGCGTACCTGCATTGTCTATCGACTCACCGGGCCCACCTCGCCGAGGCGCGCGCGTGACGAAACGCGCCCGCGTACTCTATCACTTGGCGCGCGCCGATTTTCTGGAACGTGTCCGCCGTTATAGCTTCCTGCTTACTCTGGCTTTCGCCGCCGGCCTCGCCTATCTGATTTATACGGAGACCATCTCTCTGCAGTTGGACGAATACCGCGGCGTTTACAACTCCGCTTGGGTGGGCAGCCTGCTGACACTGGTCGGCACCACCTACATTTCCCTGGCCGGCTTCTATATGGTGAAAAACACCATCCAGCGCGACCAACAGACGCGTGTGGGTTTGGTGCTGGCCACCACGCCGATGAGCAAGAGCCTCTACACCGTCGGCAAAGCTCTTAGCAACTTCGCTGTCTTGTCCGCCATGGTTTCAGTGCTCGCGGCGGCGGCCGTGATGCTGGAACTGGTGCGGGCGGAGGCGGGCGGCCTGGAGCCGGGCAAGCTGCTGGCGCCTTTCGTTTGGGTGGGGTTGCCGGCGATGGCGATGACCGCGGCGGTCGCCGTGTTGTTTGAGACGCTACCGGTGCTGCGCGGCGGCGCGGGCAATGTGATTTACTTCTTTGCCTGGACGACCTATGTGGGAGTGAGCGGCCTCACCGGCGTGAACGACTACATCGGGCTCGGTTTTTTCATGCGTCAGATGGGAGACACGTTGAAACGCATCGACCCGTCCTACCGAGGCGGCTTCGCGTTCGGCCACCCTAACGCCCAAGCCGCCAAGACATTTCTCTGGAACGGCGTCGATTGGACCCCGCAAGTGCTGTTAGGCCGCCTGCAATGGGTCGCGATCGCGATCGGCATCGCGTGGCTGTCCGCGGTGTTCTTCCATCGCTTCGATCCCGCGCGCGAGGGTTCGCGGCGAAAACGGCTTAAGAACGTTGCGCCAGAGCCTGCCCAAGAACGAGGAGCGCCCGCCGCGCCCATAACGGAAATCCACTTGACGCCCCTGGTACGGACGGCGCACGGCGGCCAGTTCGCGCGCCTGGTGGCCGCCGAACTGCGCCTGATGCTGAAGGGGCAGCGCTGGTGGTGGTATTTGGTTGCGGCCGGCCTGTTCGTGGCCAGTCTGGTCGTGCGGGACGTTCAGGCCCGTCAGGCTCTGGCCGCATTCGCGTGGCTTTGGCCTGTGCTGATCTGGTCGCAAATGGGGGCGCGCGAGGCCCGTCACGACACGCAGAAGCTGGTATTTTCCTGCGCGCACGCGCTCGGCCGGCAACTGCCCGCGGTCTGGGCCGCAGGCGTGGCTGTGGCGATCTCGACCGGCGGCGGGTTGGAGATCCATCTTCTAATTGCCGGCGACTGGCCGGGCTTCTTCGGATGGCTGGCCGGAGCGCTGTTCATCCCCACGTTCGCGCTGGCGCTGGGAGTCTGGAGCGGATCGAGCCGGCTTTTCGAAGCGTTATTCACGCTGTGGTGGTATGTAGGTCCCATGAATCACGCCCCAGGGCTGGACTTCACCGGCGCGGCGCGCACGCTCTTCAGCACGCCGCTCTATCTGTTGGCGACGGTCGCGCTTCTGACAGCCGCGTACATAGGCAGACGGGGCAAACTGGGGTACGCCTAAACCGATATAGGGATGTTATCATCGGCTTTGATGGGCTTTGTGAAGTCGCCCGCGGCACCCATGATCGCCCTCGGCATCCTGGCCGGCGCGCTTCTGGGTCTGGGTTCCTACGCCTTTATCTACGCCAAGGGCTACTCATACTTGATGAACGATCCCGCCGCCTGCGCCAACTGCCACGCCATGCGCACGCAGTATGACGCGTGGATCAAATCCAGCCATCATTCCGCCGCCACCTGCAACGACTGTCACACGCCCCACAACCTGCCGGGCAAATACGCGGTGAAAGCCAGCAACGGCTTCTTTCACTCGTTCTATTTTACGTCCGGCGCTTATCCGGACAACATCCGCATTACGCCCTTCGACCTGAAAGTCGCCGAAGCCGCCTGCCGCCGCTGTCACGAATCGATAACGCAGGCCATCGATGGCGGATGGGCCCACGGCCGGGCACAGGCCATCCAGTGTACCCGCTGCCATTACTCCGTCGGCCATTCCGACGAGAGCGCGTCGCTCGGAAGGCATCGCACATTGCATGCCGGGAGTTACATCCATGAACGATAAGCCCTCGGGTCCAACTGGCCGCCGCTGGCTGATTTCGACCGTCGTCCTGGCGGCCCTGGCGGTCTTCGCCATAACCGCCCTGCTCATCAATATCGTCGAGCGCAAGCAGGAGGCGCGCAACCCGTTCTACCGCGTCGTCGAGTTGAACGATACCGTCTCCGATCCGGCTGTCTGGGGCAAGGATTTTCCGATGCAGTACGACCTGTATCTCCGCACCGTGGACATGCAGCGCTCCAAGTACGGCGGCAGCGAAGCCCTGCCGCACTCTCCCACCGAAGCCGACCCGCGCTCCGTCGTGGCGCGGTCGAAGTTGGAGGAGGATGGCCGGTTGAAAACCATGTGGGCGGGCTATGCCTTCTCGCGGGACTACCGCGAACGCCGCGGGCATGCCTACATGCTCGACGACCAGACCTTCACCGAGCGCCAGCAGTTCAACCCTCCCGGCGCCTGCTTGAATTGTCACGCTTCCATGGTCGCCATCTACAACCAATTGGGCAACGGCGACATGTTCAAGGGCTTCGAACTCATCAACCACATGAAGTACAAGGAAGCCCGTCAGTACGCCCGGCATCCCATCGCCTGTATCGACTGCCACGATCCGCAAACCATGCAGCTACGCGTGACCCGCCCCGCGTTCATCGCCGGGATGCGCGAGTTGAAGGCATCCCAGGGTGTCTCCGATTACGACGTCAACAAGATGGCGACCCGCCAGGAGATGCGCTCCTATGTCTGCGGCCAATGCCACGTCACTTACTACTTCAAGGGGCCGGAGAAGCAACTGACTTTCCCCTGGACCAGGGGCTTGCGCGTCGAAGACATCATCGCCGACGAGGATGAGGGCAAAGTGAAGGAATGGGAACATCCCGATACCGGCGCGCCGATGATGAAAGCGCGCCATCCCGAATTCGAGGTGTGGAACATGGGCGTGCACGCGCGTTCCGGCGTGGCCTGCGCGGATTGCCACATGCCTTATACCCGCATGGGCGGGCTGAAGATCAGCGACCACCATGTGAACAGCCCGTTGCTGAAGGTCAACCGCGCCTGCCAGACCTGTCATCATTTCCCCGAAGAGGAACTGCGCGCCCGCGCCGAGGATATCCAGGACCATTTCTTCACGCTGCGCAACACCGCCCTCGACGCGCTGATGGACCTGATCGGCGACATCAAGGCCAACAAGGACAAAACCGCCGCCGGACCATTGACCGAGGCCCGCGACGATCAGCGGCGCGGCCAGTTCATGATCGATTTCATCATGTCCGAGAATTCAATGGGATTCCACGCGCCGCAGGAGGCTATGCGGATACTGGGCGAGGCCATCAATCTGTGCCGCGACGGGCAGATCGCCCTGCATGGCGGACCCACTCCCAGAAACACGCCCATCACGCCGCCACAGCTTGGGCCTGCGCCTTAACTCCGGCACGCGCCGCCATCCACAGCCAACCCAGCGACACCGCCTGAAACGCCGCTACCCCAATCACCACGCGCGCATCGCGCACGCCGCCGAACCACGCGCCGCTCGCCAGCACCGCCAACGCCGTCGCAGTCAGCCGCGCTCCTTCCGCGATCAAGAACCCGCGCCGGTTCTCCAGCACGCCTCCCAGGCACACCAGCGATCCCAGGATGAACAGGAAATACGCGATGTTCAGCGGTGTCGCCTGCTTCGGCAGCAGCGCCAGGAACTGACTGTTGGCGGCGATCAGCGCGACAAATTGCACCAGGCCGTAGAGGCTGAGCGCCACGTTGCGCGGCGGATCGAACTTCACGAAATCCAAGTGCGGATCGTACGCCCGCTTGGGAAAACGCGCCGCCACGTCCGCCGGGCGCCATCCGGGCGGAGCGAACCAAACCCTCACTTTGTCGGACCAGGACGACGCGTGCCAAGCGTCCTTGGCCATCGCTACGTAATAATGCAGGTTGGCCCACACGGGATTCCAACTGTTCAACTGGCCGCGGATGCCGAAGATACACGGTTCCTCGTCAAGCTCCTCCTGAAAGCTGCCGAAGATGTGATCCCAGATCAGGAACACACCCACATAGTTCTTATCGAGATAGATATCGTTCTGCGCGTGATGCACGCGATGGTTCGAGGGAGTCTGTATCCAGCGGTCCAGGAGTCCCAGCCGCCGGATGACTTGCGTGTGCGGCCAGAATTGATAGAAGAGCTGCACCACGCCGACCATCAGCATAACCCCCACCGGAACGCCGCACAGCGCCATGGGCAGATAGAAAATCCAGCTCAGGAATGCACCGGTGCCAGGCTGCCGCAGCGCGGTCGTAAGATTGAACTCCTCACTCTGGTGATGCACCACGTGCGACGCCCAGAACAGCCCCACGGTGTGCCCCCAGCGGTGGTTCCAGTAGTAGCACAGATCGAAAAAGACGAAGGCGAAGATCCAGGTGCCCCAGTGCTTGGCAGGCAAATGAACCGGCGCCCAGTGTTGCAGTACTTTCTCGTAGAAGAAGATGCCCAGGAAACCGAAGAACACGCGCACGCCCGTCGAGACCACGCCGCAACTGAGACTGTTGATGGCATCCGCCAGGCGATAGTATCGCGTGCGCTTCATGCGGTCCGCGATGAGTTCCACGGCGATCAGGAAAAGAAAGACGGGCACTGCCAGCGCCACGGCTTTCGAGTAGGTGGTGTCCATAGGCTGCGAATGGTCGCCTCGTAGAAATCTTACCGCATCCGTGGAGGTGGGGTGGGCGTCTACGCCTGCGGCGGGTCTCCGGACCCGCCCCTTCCCCGACTCTAGCCATATGTCGATGCATCGCCCCCCTCGTGGCGCACGCTCTCAGCGTGCCGTGTCAGTACTCCTGCCGACACAGGCGAGCGAAGCCCGCCCAAGCGGGGCTGAAAGCCCCGCGCGGGCTCAAGCCCGCCCCTCGGGGTCTCGCCGGTCGCAGCGGGATAAACTGGGGAGGTGCTTGCCCCCCTCCACCCGGATGTCGCCGGCCGCGCCGTAGACCTGGCACGGCAGTACAGCACGGCGCAGCCTTTTCGTCACGTAGTGATCGAGCAGTTTCTCGATCCACAATTCTGCCACGAGTTGACTGCCGAATTCCCGCCCTTCGCCGCGGGAGACGCCCGGAACGAGCGCGGCGAACTGGCGGGCAAATCCGTCGTCCCCGGCATCACCCGGCTGGGCCCCAGGTACGACCGCTTTGACCGCCTGATGCGCGACGGCGAATTCCTCGCCTTGATGAGCCGCATCACCGGCATTCCCGATCTACTCTACGACCCCGACTATGCTGGCGGGGGCACGCATGAAAACCGCGACGGACAGGAACTCGATTCGCACGTCGATTTTAACTTCCACCCGCGGTTCGGCTGGCACCGGCGTCTGAACCTGATCGTGTTTCTGAATCCGCAGTGGGAGCAGGCCTGGGGCGGCTGCCTGGAGTTGCTGCCCGAGCCATCCGCGGAAAGCGGCGATGCGCGCAAAATCGTACTGCCGCTGGCCAATCGCGCGGTCATTTTCGAAACCACCGAATCGTCCTGGCACGGATTCCGTGTGATTCGCACGCCGCCCGGCTGCGGAATCACGCGCAAGTCGCTGGCGGTCTACTTCTACAGCCACGACCGGCCGGCCGCGGAAATCGCGCCATCGCACGGGACGTATTACTATCAGCGTCCCCTGCCCGCGCGAATCCAGCCGGGCTACACTTTGCGGGACGAAGATGTAGCGGAGATTCGTAAGTTGTTCGCACGGCGCGACGACCACATCCGGTTTCTGTATGAGCGGGACCGGGAATTCACGGTGTTGCTGGAAAGCATCAACAAGTGGCGCGCGTTCCAACTGGCGCGCAAGCTGACTTGGCCGGTCCGGTTATTGAAGAGGGCGGTTGGGAAGTGAGCGGCTCCGCACAGAGACTGAATGGCAAGGGTCCGAACTGCTAGTACAGTACTGCGGGATCTTCTCCAGCGCGCGGATCGCGCCTATAATCAAATCATCTATGCAGACTCGGAATAGCGGCTGGTGGCTGCCAATGGCATCGCTGGCGGCACTGCTGGCGGCACTGGCGGCGCCGGCTAATGCCACAGTGAGTATTGCCGCGCTGAAGCCAACGCCGGCATCGCCGCAAAAAATCGGTGCGACCGTCGCCTGGACAGCCACGGCCACGGACACCAATTCGGGTCCACTGACGTTTCAGTTTAATGTAGCCCCGCCGAACGGGACGTTGGCCACCGTCAAGCAGTTTAACGTGGGCACCCTCAGTGGCGGCGCCTGGAAATCCCAGGTGTTCTCGTGGGCCCTGACCGGCGTGGACGGCGCCTATCAAGTGCAGGTAGTAGCCAAGGATTTCACCTCCGGAGAATCGGCATCTAAGACGGTTTCGTTTACAGTGACTTCTCCGGTGACCGGCGCTAATCCGGTGGTGCAGAAGACGCAGAACCCTCTGGTGGCTCTATTCACCGCACCCTCCTGCCCGGCCGGCAGCACCATCAGCGTCTCCTTTCAACCTCAATCGGGAGGCGTGCCGGCGACTACCACGAATTGGGCGGCCTGCCAGCCTCCGTCCTCAATGACATTCGAAATTGCCGGTATGTATCCCAGCACGCCTTACAATCTATACGCGCAGGTCAACACCGGCGGCAACATCGTGAACGGGCCGATGGCGAGTTTCACGACTGGTGTGATTCCTAACAATATTCCTATACCCGCTTTCACGGTGGCGATTCCGGACAGCGCCGGCAATTCGAACGCGGTGCTGCTGCACGGCCTTTTCAATGGATCGTCAAGCCCTTTCCCGGCGGTAGCCACGGACTTATCCGGCAACATCGTCTGGTATAACTACCCCAACGACCTGGGCCACACCACCATGCTGACGCGTCCCTTGCCGAGCGGCTTTCTCGCGGACCAAAGCGGACCAAGCTGGGAGCCGGGCGTGGAAGCATATGAGGTCCTCCGCCAGTTCGATTGGGCGGGCAACATCGTAAGGGAAACCAACATCGGCATCCTGGAGCAGCAACTGCTGGCGCTGGGAGACCCCGACGCCCAGCCTTGCAACAAGATTCCGTCGCCTCCGCCGGTGGGCGCGGCCTGCCTGGGCATTTTCAATCACGAGGCCATCCAGACTTTGCCCAATGGCTACACCGCCGCCCTAGTGGACATCGAGAAGATCTTCCCGCCCGGTACTCAGGGCGACACCAGCGGCCTTCCCGTGGACATCGACGGCGACCTGATTGTGGTCCTGGATCAGAACTGGAACGTGGTGTGGTATTGGGACGCTTTCGATCCCGCGGACGGCGGCAATGGCTATCCGCAAATGCCGGTGAGCCGCACGGCCGTTTTAAACGAACAATGCGGACCGGGCACTTCCGGGTGTCTAAGTCAGTTTCTGCTCGGGCCGGGAGTAGCTCCGCGGGGGCACGACTGGCTGCACGGCAATTGCCTCTATTATTGGCCGCATGACGGCGCGGCGGCGCCCAGCACCGCGCCGGGCGACCTCATCTGGTCCTCGCGGCACCAGGATTGGGTTTTGAAGATCGATTACAAGGATGGCGCTGGTACCGGGAATATTCTATGGCGCATGGGCCCCAGCGGCGACTTCAATTTCGTGAATACTTATAACGACCCGTGGCCGTGGTTCTCGCACCAGCATGAGCCCGGCATCGAAAACGGAGGGACGGGCGTGTTCGATCTTATGGATAATGGCAACACGCGCGTGTCTCCTCCCGGCGAATCGACCGGCGGCGTACCCGGTTTGGGGAGCAATTGCGGCCCGAGCGACTGTAACAGCCGCGGCATGGCACTGACTTTCGATGAGACCGGCATGCAGGTGGAACCGGTGATGAGCGTGAACCTGGGAGTCTACTCGAGTGCCATGGGGAGCGCTCAATTACTGGCTGGCGGCGACTATTACTTTCTGGCGGCGATCGTGGCCGGTCCCGGCGGCCTCACTGGCTACGACATTCAGATTCAGCCTACTCCAGGCACGGATACCGGTCCGCAAGTCATGAATATTTCGGGCCCGCCGGCTTATAGATCGTGGTTTGTGCCGAATCTGTATAACCCGCCGACGACGTAGGGCGGCGCCATGCGCCGCCGTGGGGCTTTTAGCCGCCAAGCCGGCTGAAAGCCAAGCCGGCTGAAAGCCGGCTGCGGGCAGAATTGCCCGCCCCACAACCCCAATAGGGTTACTTGCTCTTAAAGATGGAGGCGTTGTTCGACCCGTAGTTGACGCCCACAAAGTCGAGCTTCCCGTCTCCATTCAGATCGCCGGCGGCGATTGCATATAGCGTGGATTGCGCGCCGTAGGCCACGCCATTTTGAAATGTGCCGTCTCCGTTGTTGAGCAAAAGGGCGATGTTGTCGTCGCCTTCGCTCATGGCCAGCAGATCCGGCAGGCCGTCGCCGTTCATGTCCGCCACGATCGCCTGCCCCGGATAAAAGCCCACCGGATAATACGCCGGAGAACCCAGCGTGCCGTCGCCATTGCCAAACATCACGGACACCAGATTCGTGGACAAAGTCGCCTCCGGGCTGACCTGGATTAGGGTGACCGCGGTGATGACGTCCGGCTGGCCATCGCCATTCACATCGCGCACGACTACGAAGTCCGGCCAGCTAGGCACGTCGTAGACCGGCCCTGCGGTGAAAGTGCCGTCGCCATTGCCCAGGAACACGGAAAGGACCCCCGACGCCACCGTGACCAGGTCGGGCTTACCATCGCGATTCAGGTCGCCCACGGCGATCGCCACGCCGGGAGTGCCGAATACCGTGGGAGCCTGAAAGCCGCCATCGCCGATGCCCAGGAATACGTAGATACCAGCCTTGCTTATGGCGGCCACGTCCGGCTTGCCGTCGCCGTTGAAATCCGCAATCGCAAACTGTCCGAGAGACGCGACCGGCGCAGACAGGACGGGCGCCTGAAACGTGCCATCTCCGTTACCCGGCAGCACCGCGAGTTGCGCACCGGAAGCCGTGGAGACCGCGGTTAGGAGATCGAGCTTCCCATCCCCGTTGAAGTCGCCAGCGGCGAGTTGTCCCGGGCCGGCGCCGGAGATCGTGACCGAATCGATGGGCGCTCCGAAAGTGCCATTGCCGTTGCCGGGCAGCACCGAAACCAAACCTATGGAATTGGTGACCAAGTCGAGCTTGCCATCCCCGTTGCAGTCGGCAAGAAGCGCGTCGGTGGGACCTGGGGCGACCTCTTGCGCCGGAGCCTGGACAAATGTGAAATTACCGGCATTCAATAAGACGGAGGCGCCGGTATCGCCGAAAGCCGCGATATCGGGCTTGGAATCTTTGTTGAAGTCCGCTGTGGCGAGCGCCTTGGTGGCCGCCAGCGTGGTCACCGGGCTCATCACGGTGAACTTTCCGTTGCCCAAGCCTTCGAGCGGCAGCAGGAGATACTCCCCCGAACCAGCGACGGGAGCGGTGGTGACCAGATCCATGCGGCCGTCGCCATTCAAGTCGACCGCCAGGATCCGATAGGTGTTGTCGAGGCTCGGTGACAGCGTGACTATCGGCTGTCCAAAAGCGCCTTTTCCGTCCCCGGGACGAACGCTCACGCCGCCATCCACAGCGGCGATGTCGAGATTGCCATCCCCGTTGAAGTCCGCGAGGACCGGTACGCCATCGGAAATAATCGATTTGAAGCTCATCGTGAACGGCGGCTTGAAAGTGCCATCGCCATTTCCAATGAATGCATCGAGACCGATGGTCAAATGTACGACGAAATCCGGTATGCCGTCGTTGTTCAGATCGCCCATGGCGATGCCGGTTGGAAAGCCATCGAGCGCAATGCTGGTGGGGCCGAGAAAGTCCCGTCGCCGTGGCTGAAAAGCACGGAGACAGCTTTGCCGTTGTAATCCGCCGCCAGGATATCGGGGTTGCCGTCGCCGTTCAAGTCGGCGACAGCCACAAACACGGGCGATCTGCCGGCCGGATAATTCACCGGCGCCTGGAACGTGCCGTCGCCATTCCCAAGCTGTACCGAGACGGTGTTGGACCCATCGAGGTCGATTAAGCTGCCGTTAGCGGTAACCACATCCAGCTTGCCGTCGTGATTGACGTCGATGACCGCGGCTTGGATGGCATTCGCGTTGGCCTTCGAAACGATTGGCTGGGGTGCAAACACGCCTTTTCCGTTACCCAGGTAAACGAGCAGTTCGGTTCCACCCGTGGCGTTCAGGCCGCCCAGCATCACATCGGGATTTCCGTCGCCGTTGAAATCGCCCACAACCAGGATAGGCTGCGCGCGAAGCGAGCCGATCAGGTCTCGCGGCGGGACGTTGAAGGCGGCGGGTTTCACTGCGAATGCCGGCTTGGGCACTAAGCATAGGAGGAGCGCGGAGGAGGCGGTCAGCAGCTTCTTGCGGAGGGCTGTCATAGCTTCGCGATGATAGCGCGGGCGGCCAGGACCGCGCAATAAATTGGAAATGTTTTCTGCCTGTTTCGGTAAATGCATGACGGCTCGCGGGATGCAGTACCGTCTGTCCAAGTCACCGAACTCAGTGAAGCCCCGGACGTGCTTCGCGACGACCAGCCCAACCTCTCGGACGCCGAAAACCAACGTCGGACACCGGCAAGGTTCCGAGGCAGGCGGCCTACGAGGCCGCCAGCAGGCTGCGAGCCCTGGCTGCGAGCCTGCCCCACCACGTCAGCGCCGCGCAAAGCGGCGGAGGCGGAAGATCTCCAACAGTGAAATGTACACGTTCACCAGTCCCAGGCCGCTGACGGCGCCGCGCAGGTAGGCGTTGTCCCAATACAGGCGCCACTCCGGGGCGATCGCCGAGAAGAGGCTGCGGTCCCAGAAATCCGACCAGGGGAAGAGCACCAGAAAGATCCCCAGCTCCAGGCAGAATACGATGAAGATCAACGCCAATACGACGTGATACCAGCGATGGTGGGGGGCTTCCGGCGGAGCTTCCGGGGCGGGGATGGGTTCCGTCACGACGCGGCTCCCGCGAAGAGGTCCAGTTGCGCGCCGGCCCACCGGTCGACGTCCACGGGAAACAGGGAGCGCTCGCGCACCGGTTCGAAGCTCAGCCGATGCAAGGGCGTGGGCCCGTACTCGTCCAGCGCCTTGGCATGCTCCGGAGTGAAGTAGCCTTTATGACTGGCCAGGCCGTATTGCGGAAAGATCTCATCCCAGACGCGCATGCGCTCGTCGCGCCAGACCTTGGCCACGATGGACGCGGCGGCGATGGCGTGACACTGCGCGTCGCCTTTGATTAGCGGACGTTGGGGAGTGGGAAGCGATAACGGCATGGCGTCGATGAGCAGAAAATCCGGCGCGGGCGCCAGGCGCGCGACGGCCATTTCCATGGCCATGCGAGAGGCCTGGTAGATATTGACCCAGTCGATGGTGGCGGCGTCCACGGCCGCTACCGACCAAGCCACGGCACGCTCGCGGATGCGTTCGGCGAGCACCGTGCGGCGCTCGGGGTCGAGCAGTTTGCTGTCGTTCAGGCCACGCACGGGCCGGTCCGGCGAAAGAATCACCGCGGCAGCCACCACCGGCCCGAACAAAGCGCCGCGGCCGACTTCATCCACACCCGCGACGGCTTGGAAGCCGCGCGCGCGGAGCTCACGCTCCAGTGTTCCTTCGCAGCGGAAGTGCGTGACAGGGCCCGGATTCCGCTCCCTCACGGTCGCGGCTCCGTTACTCGCGCTCGCGCAAGCGGGCGGCTTTGCCCTTCAGTCCGCGCAGGTAGTAAAGCTTGGCCCGCCGGACGCGGCCCGTACGCACCACGTCGATATGGTCGATCACGCGGGCGTGAATGGGGAAAATGCGCTCCACACCCTGGCCGAAGCTGACCTTGCGCACCGTGATGCTCTCGCCCATACCGGTGTTATTGCGCGCAATCACAGTGCCTTCGAAGGCCTGAAGGCGTTCTTTGTCGCCTTCTTTGATCTTCACGTGCACGCGAATGGTGTCCCCCGGCCGGAACTCGGGAGTGTCGGTGCGCTTGTTCTTGTTAATGACTTTCGTCAACAGGGAATTGTGCATGTCGAATCCTGATCTTACATTGTAGCGTGCCGGGCGGCCTGGCATCAGGCCCCCCCGGCTTTCAGCTAGCCGGGAAACATGTGAGCCGTACCGTCAGTCGATATCCGCGTCATCGCGCCGATGGCCGGGCTGAAATTCCAAAGGGCGAGGTTCATCGAGCCGGCGCCGTCGTCGTATGCCACAGTGAAATCGTCATTGCCTAGCCGTTCCAGTGCGCTCTGCTCCTGTTAATTAGGCTCGGCAACGGGGAGTCGATCCTCACGCCAGCAGGTCGGGCCGCAGGCGCGCGGTCTTCTCCAGGGCGGCCCGCTTCCGCCAACGGCGGATTTCTTCGTGATTTCCGCTCAATAAAACTTCCGGCACTTTCCATCCACGAAATTCGGCGGGCCGCGTATACTGCGGGCAATCGAGCACCGCCCCCGCGTGTCCGCCGTCCTGGAAGGACTCGAACACCGCCGACGATTCATTGCCCAGCACTCCCGGCAACAGGCGCGCCACGGCGTCAACGACTACCGCCGCCGCCAATTCGCCGCCGCTCAATACATAGTTCCCAATGGATAGTTCGTCATCGGCCAGATGCTCGGCCACACGCTCATCCACGCCTTCATAGCGTCCGCAAATCAACAGTAGCTCGGACAGGCCGCTAAATTCGTTGGCCACCTTTTGGTCGAACAGCCGGCCTTGGGCGGAGAGAAGTACTGTTTTAGTCGACGGGGCATGGCCCCGTCCTACTATCGACTCCACCGCCAGAAACAGAGGCTCCGGCTTCAGCAGCATGCCTTCTCCGCCTCCGAACGGCCGGTCGTCCACGGTCTTGTGCCGGTCCGAAGTCCAATCCCGCAAATTGTGTATGCGAATTTCGAGCGCGCCCGCGTCGCGCGCCCGCTTGATTACGCCATGCTCGAACGGTCCCGCAAAAAACTCCGGGAAGATCGTGAGCACATGAAAAATCACGCCTGGTTCAGTTCCTTCAATCCCGCGGGCAAGTCCACCACGATCCGGCGGGCTTCCGGTTCGATGGCCACGCAAATGGCGCGCACAAACGGAATCATCAGCCCGCCCTCCACTTCCAATACTCCGGAGCCGCCGGCGTCCTGCAACGCCGTTACGCGCCCCAGCGATGCGCCGCCGTCCCGCTCCAGCACTTCACACCCGATCAGATCCGATTCGAAATACTCGCCGGGATCCAGCCGCATGCGCTCGCCGTGCGGCACGCGCACTTCACTGCCGGTGAGGCGCTCGGCGTCCGACATGGTATCCACACCGCGGAATTTCAAGATCAGACGGTTGTCGTGGAACCAGACCGACTCCACTTCGCGCCGCGCGCCTTCCGGAAATAGGAAGACTTCGCGCAGGCTGGCATACCGCTCCGGCTTGCTCAGCGAGATGGCCGTGATTTCTCCGCGGATGCCCCGCGCGCGGCCGAGAATCGCGAGCGTAACCCACTGCTGGTCCGGCCCGGAATCCGCGGCGCCGGAACTCACTCGAGGATTTCCAGGGTGAAGCGCCGGTTCAACTTCATGCCCGCCGCTCCCAGAATCGTGCGAATGGAGCGGGCTGTCCGGCCCTGTTTGCCGATCACTTTGCCTAAGTCGCTTTGCGCGACGCGCAATTCCAGCACGGTGACCTGCTCTCCCTCCACCACTCGAACGGCAACTTCTTCGGGGATGTCCACGAGCGCTTTCGCGATATCTTCAATCAACTGTTTCATCACCCCGCCTCCCTCCACCTCTTATGGTAACAGAGGCGGGCGGCGGCCCAACCCATCCGGAGCCGTCTCACTCGTTACTTTTCATACAGTTAACAACCGCTCCCTGACGGTCGCGGCTCGGAAGTGTCAGTCGCGGCGCGGAAGTGTCAGGCTGCCGGAGCGGCTGCCGGCTCCGGATTGTTCTTAATCAGGCGCGCGACGGTTTCCGAAACCTGGGCGCCATTCTTGGTCCAATACGTAATGCGTTCGCGGTTCAGTTGCACTTTGGCCGGGTCGGTCAACGGATTGTAGTGGCCTACAACTTCCAGGTTGCGGCCGTTGCGGGCGCGCTCCTTCTCAATCACCACGATGCGGTAAAACGGCTTCTTCTTGGCGCCAAAACGCGCCAAACGGATCATCAACATTCACGCTCCTAAGAAATTCGGTAATTTGAACTTGCCCATTTTCTTGCCCAGCAGACCGCCGGAAAAGCTCTTCATCATCTTCCTGGCCTGCGAGTACTGCTTCAGCAACTGATTCACTTCCTGCACGCTGGTGCCGCTGCCTTTGGCGATCCGGCGCCGGCGGCTGCCATTCACCAGCATGTGGTTGGCGCGTTCCTTGGGCGTCATCGAATCGATAATGGCCACCACATGCGTGATTTCCTTTTCATCCACTTTCACGTTTTTCAGATCTTTCAAAATGCCCACCTGCGGCATCATCGACAGCACATTCTCGAGCGGCCCCAGCTTGCGGAGTTGCTTCATCTGGTCGCGGAAATCGTCGAGCGTAAACTCGTTGTCGATGAGCTTGCGCTGCATCTCCACGGCCTGCTTCTTGTCGATGACTTCCTCGGCCTTCTCGATGAACGACAGCACGTCGCCCATGCCCAGAATGCGGGAAGCGGCGCGGTCCGGATAGAAAGGTTCAAGGGCGTCGAACTTTTCGCCCACGCCCACGAATTTCAACGGCTGGCCGGTGACGTGCCGGATGGAAAGTGCCGCGCCGCCGCGCGCATCGCCATCCATCTTGGTCAGGATGATGCCGGTGATGCCCAGCTTCTTGTGAAATTCATCGGCGGATTTTACGGCGTCCTGGCCGGTCATGGCGTCCGCCACGAACAGGATCTCCACCGGCGTGAGCTGCTCTTTCAATTGCTGCAGCTCCGTCATCAGCTCGTCGTCGATGTGCAGACGGCCGGCGGTATCCACCAGCAGCACGTCGCGCCCGGAATTCACGGCTTCCTTGCGGGCGGAGCGCACCAAATCCGCAGGCAGCGTTTCTTCGGGCGTGCCGGTGTAGATGGGCAGATTCACGTCGCGCGCCACCACCCGCAGTTGTTCGCGCGCGGCCGGGCGGTAGACGTCCACCGACACCATCAGCGGGCGGTGGCCGTTCTTCGAAAGCCAGCGCGCCAGCTTGCCGGTGGAGGTGGTCTTGCCGGAGCCCTGCAGCCCCACGATCAGCAGCACGCTGGGCGGCTCGTTCGAGAAGCGCAGCTTGGATTCGTGGCTGCCCAGAATCTTAATCAGTTCATCGCGAACGATTTTAATGACCTGCTGGGAGGGGGACAGCGCCATCAGCACTTCCTCGCCCAGGGCCTTTTGCTTGATGTTCTCGATGAGTTGCTTGACTACGCGGAAGTTGACGTCGGCTTCGAGCAATGCCACGCGGATCTCGCGCAGGGCGGAGTCCATGTTCTCCGCTGACAGCTTGCCTTCGCCGCGCAGATTCTTGAAAACCCGCTGTAATTTGTCGGATAGGTTATCGAACATGGAAACTCGCGCGGGAACTCCAACGCTTCTTTGATTATACACGTGCAAGGCTGCGCATCGGTACCATGTGGGGCGGCCAATCTTGGCCGCAGCCGCCTTTCAGGCGGCCAGAGCCGGCTGAAAGCCGGCTGCGGGCAGAATTGCCCACCCTACATGTATTATGAGCAGTTTGCCGCAAAATCTTCCGTTCCCAGCACGTCCACCGCGCAGCACTCGCAGTCAGAGAACCGTCTTGTAACCGTCCTGTAATTTCCTGCTTGACAAATAATCTAGTGTTTCTATAGACTAAATCAACTGAATGCTGATGAGCAGGTTGCGGATGCCGCCGGCATGCAAGGCGATTCTCACGCGAGGCCGGCCTGCTACCCGGCCCGCAACAAGGTCGCAAGGCACCACCCGAAGGATGTTTTCATGAACACTTTTCTCCGACGAGACCGATCGTTCCATGCGGGCATGGTTGTTCGCTTTTTGCTTTACAGCGGCTTCATCTTTCCAGGTTTCCCGATTCGGGTTTCAGCGCAGGCTGCCGATCCGCGGCCAACACCGGAACAGCTCGCGTTTTTTGAGAACAACATCCAACCCATCTTCGACCATTGCCGCGATTGCCATTCCGCCGCCACCCGCGCCTCCGCCGGACTAAGCCTGGACAGCCGTGAATCCGTGCTGAAGGGCGGCAAATCAGGGCCGGCGGTGGCCCCCGGAAAGCCGGACGAAAGTCTTCTGCTGCGCCGCATTCAGGCGGAAGACCCCAAAACGCGCATGCCTAAAGGAGACGAACCGCTCTCGGCGAAAGAGACCGCCGACCTGAGGACGTGGATCGAGCAAGGCGCGTTCTGGCCCGCCGGCAGCAGCGGCGAATCGGCTCCTGCCACACCCGCGAACCGTTCCGCCGCCCCCAATTCCGCTGCCGGGAGTTCCTATCCCAGACCGGCCGCGCCCGAGCAGCTAGCATACTTCGAGAAGTACGTACGACCCATTTTTGTCAATCGCTGCTACAACTGCCACTCCGACGCTTTCAAGGAGGCGGGCGGCCTGCGCGTGGATGTGGGGATCGGCATCTTCGCGGGCGGCAACTCGGGGCCGGTGATCCTGCCCGGACACCCGGAGCGGAGCATTCTGATCAAACGGGTAAAGAACCCGGACCCCAAGAAGCGCATGCCCCAGGAGAGTACCGATCCGCTGCCCAGCGAAGAAATCGCCACGCTGGAGACCTGGATCAAGAACGGCGCTGCCTGGCCCGATGAGACCGAGAAACTACCTCAAACCCCGGCCCGGCTGCTGGCAAGCTATCAGAAGCTGAAGTCGCGCCACTGGTCCTGGCAGCCTCTCACCGATCCCGCCATTCCGGCGGTCGCGAACGCTTCCTGGCCCGTAAACGATATCGACCGTTTCATTCTGGCGAAGCTCGAGGAGAAGAAGCTGGCGCCGGTCGGCGAGGCGGATCCGGTTACTCTGATTCGCCGGTTGAGCTATGACTTGACGGGGCTCCCGCCGCGCCCGGAGGACGTGAGTGCTTTCGCGGCGAATCACTCCGGGCATGCCTATAGCGCCCTGGTGGATCGCCTGCTGGCCTCGGCACAGTTCGGCGAGCGATGGGGCCGCCACTGGCTCGACGTGGCGCGTTATGCGGAGTCCTCGGGCCCCTCTCGCAATATGCCATATCCGAACGCCTGGCGCTATCGGGATTACGTAATCGACGCGGTCAACCGGGATGTTCCATATGACCGGTTCATCCAGGAACAGATTGCGGGCGATCTGCTGCCTGCCGCCACCCCCACCGAGCGCGACCGGTTGCTGATCGCGACGGGTTTTCTGGCCTTGGGGCCGAAGGATGTGAATCAGCGATTCAAGGCTCGCTTCAAGATGGACAACGTAGACGACCAGATCGATACCGTTACCCGTGCGACCATGGCCCTCACGGTTTCCTGCGCCCGCTGCCACGATCATAAGTTCGACCCGATCCCCACCACGGACTATTACGCGTTAGCCAGCATCTTCAACAGCACCGAGGACGCCGCCGGCTTGACCAGCAAGATGGGCGGAGCCAGCCTGCAATACTACGCACCCGAACGGCTGGGCTATCTGAGCACGGCGGCGCAGGCGCCCCCCATCCCCAAAGAGGCGATCGCGAAGCTCGAAGCCGAAACCGAACAGGCCAAGAAAGCGGCCGATGGAATTAAGGCGAACACCGAGGGCGCGGCACTGAGCGCGGAGGAAGAAAAGCGGAATTCGGAGGTCCTCGGAAAATACCGGCACTTGAAGGAAGACCTGCAACTCATCGGCGATTTGGGGGAGCGCGGGTATGGGGTGCATAGCGTGCGCGACGGAGCCATCGCCGATACGACAGTCCGCATACGAGGTGTCGAGGAGCGGCATGGTCCGGTCGTCCCGCGCGGCTTTCTCTCGCTGGTGAGCCTGACGGATCGGCCGGAGATTCCCGCCAGCCATAGCGGCCGCCTCGAATTGGCCCAGTGGATCGCCAATCCGGACAATCCTCTGACTTCGCGGGTTTATGTGAACCGGGTGTGGCAACACCTGTTCGGCGCGGGCCTGGTCGGCACGGTCGACAACTTCGGCACGACGGGCGATCAACCGTCGAATGCCGCCCTTCTCGACTACCTCTCCCAGACATTGATTCGCAACGGATGGTCCACCAAAAAGCTAGTGAGGCAGATCGTTCTTACGCGAGCCTACCGTCTCGGCGCGACGTATCCTGCCGGGTACGGCGATATCGATCCCGCGGACCGCCTCATCTGGCGGCACGCTCCGCGACGTTTGGAAGCCGAGGAGGTTCGGGACGGCATCCTGGCCTCTTCGGGCCAGCTCGATTTGAATCATCCGGCAGGCTCGCCATCGATGGCCTTGCGGATGATCGAGATTCGCGATGACGGCCCAGTGGTGCGCTCCATCCTGGCGGCTGCCGACCGTAGCCGCTACCGCAGTGTCTACCTGCCGTTGCTGCGCGGCGAGGCGCCGCGGCCCCTGGCGGCCTTCGACCCGGTCGCGCAAACGCTGGTAACCGGACAACGCGACGCCACGACGGCGCCCTCCCAGGCGCTGTTCATGCTCAATGCGCCCTTCGTGCGGAGACAGTCCCTGGTCCTCGCCGAGAGCCTGCTCACCGGCAAGCGTCGCACCGACGCCGATCGGATTCGGGAAACCTATGAGCGGGTGCTCGGACGCGATCCAAAAGAGGCGGACACGCGAAGAATCCGCGTATTTTTGGCGAGGTACTCGGCCGCTTGGCTCAAAGCGCATCCTCGTTCCGCGGCCTCCGGTGGGGCGCCTATCGCCCCGACAGGCGACTCGTCCACCGATATCACCGCCGGTATTGTCCGCTCCGACGATTTGACCCAGGACGATGCGGTCGACGATGGCGGGAAACCCACGGATGAAGCGGGACAAATGACCGCGTCCGGCAGCGCTTCAAAAGCGGCCTGGGCTGCCTTTGTGCAGTCGCTGTATGGCTCGGCGGAATTTCAGTTCCTCCGGTAAAACGCACGGTTTAGGAGAAAACGATCATGGAAAAATCGGATGTTTATGAGAGCCGGCCTTTCACCACAACGCGCCGCGGCCTACTGTCGGCGGCGGGCGCCGGGTTTGGCCGCCTGGCGCTCGCTGGGCTCCTCGGATCGGTAGCGCGGAAGTCCTCCGCCGCCGAGTTGAACGCCCTGAACCCGCTTGCGCCCAAGCGGCCGCCTCTCCCGGCCCGGGCCAAGCGCATCATCTTCCTGTTCATGGAAGGGGCCATGTCCTCTGTGGATACCTTCGAGTATAAGCCGGAAATGGAAAGGCTGAATGGCAAGTCCGGACCCGGCGGCGGCACGATCACGGCTTCAAAATTCAGGTTCCGGCAATATGGGAACGCGGGCGCATGGTTTTCGGAGTTGCTGCCGTCGATCGCCGGGCATGCCGACGAACTCTGCTGGCTGCGCGGTCTGTACACCGATACGCCGGCCCATCCGCAGGCCGTTGTGCAACTTCATACTGGGAGCGCGAATGCCTCCTTAACCCGCCCCAGTTGGGGATCCTGGCTGCTCTACGGCCTGGGCACGGAGAATCAGGACCTGCCGGGCTATGTCACCATCAATCCACCTGTCGCCTTCGGAGGCGCGGCGAATTATGGCAGCGCCTTCCTGCCGGCCTACTATCAGGGGACAGCCATCAGCGATCGAGGCGCCATGCCGAACATCGAGGCGGCCACGGCGCGGAACCTCCAGCGCGAGCAGCTCAACCTGATCCAAGACTTGAACCGCGATCTGGCCGCCACCCCTGGCGCTCCCGATGCGGTGGACGGAGTCATTAAGTCCTACGAGCTCGCTTTCCGAATGCAGGACAGCGTTCCGGCGCTACTCGATATCTCCCAGGAGCCCCAGAAGGTCCTGGATGCCTATGGAGTCAAGCCGGGGCTGGAAGGGTCGTTCGCCCGCCAGTGTTTGATGGCCCGGAGGCTCAGCGAGGCTGGAGTACGATTCGTGGAGATTCGTCAGCCCGGCTGGGATCATCACACGAACCTGCACAACGGCTTGATCGAGGAGTGCCGGAGGATCGATCAGCCCACCTCCGCGCTGCTGACGGACTTGGCGCAGCGCGGCCTGCTGGACGACACGCTGGTGCTCTTCGGCTCCGAGTTCGGACGATTATCCACGTCGCAGGGGGCCGATGGGCGCGATCATAACATCACCGGATACTCCATGTTCCTGACCGGCGCGGGCGTCAAGAAAGGCTTCAATTACGGAGCAACCGATGAACTCGGCATGAAAGCCGTGGACGGCCGCATGCACATCAACGATCTCCACGCCACACTGCTGGCATTGATGGGTATCGACCACGAGCAACTCACTTTCCGTTATGCCGGCCGCGCATTCCGCCTGACGAATGTCGCGGGCGTAGTGCAACAGCGGATATTCGCTTAGTACCCCGCAGCCGGCAAAGGCCACTTTGGCTCATGGCGGTGTGATCTTGAAAACTACTCCATTGGTCGAGATGCCGCCACCGTAAGTGGTGCCGTAGAGATTGCCCGCGGAGTCCCGCATCAAACCGGCGTAAGGCTCGCCCCCATCCTCTCCTCCGGTGAACGTGTGCAGCACCGTTTCCGTGCCGCCGGCTTGTTTCTTGCAAGTTGTCGGTCCCACCGTAAGTACCCGAGTGCCGCTGGCAGGGTGCGCGACAAGTGGGGCAGGACTCCAGTCCTGCGGCCGGCGTCCACGCCGGCCTGTGCGGGCACCTACGCGAGGAGCGGGTCCTGGAGGACCGGCGCAGGACTGGAGTCCTGCCCCACATAACGCCACTGTTGGCGATGGGTCGATTTGACTCACGATATCGGCATGCCGGGGTACAGTCGTGCGAGAACCCGACTAAGTTCGTGCTGTAAGCCGATGAAACCGTACAGCCCGCCCGTCCCGTGGTTTTGGCAGGGCGATTGCTCGATTGCCCACGAACCTGCGGGCCGCCACGGCCCGCAAGCCACACGCCGCAAAGCTCTTCTTGGCGCGAAGTGGTTTGGTTCACCGCGTCCAGCGGGCTGGGACTGTGAGTGAAAGCACATAGACCCAAGCCGAACCTCGGTTATCTTAGATCTATAGAGAGAACAGTATGACTATCCTATCGTCACGTCACGCATACATTATCCGCATTCTACTCGCCGCCGGCGCCCTGACCTGTGCCGCCGCCGCGTATGGACAGGCAATCGTATCGACCGCGGCCGGCGGCGGCTTCGTCAACAACGAGCCGGCGCTGCAAACCTATCTCGCCAATCCGATCGGCGTAGCCGTGGATGCCTCGGGGAACCTGTACATCGCCGACGCCAGCCGCATCCTGCAGGTGAATCATTCCACCCAATTGGTTTCCCTGGTGGCGGGAGGCGGGCCGACGGTATCGAGCCCCGCCGACGGGCCGGCGCTTTCCGTCCGCATCGCGCCCACTAATCTGGCAATCAACGCCAGCGGCAACGTTTTGTTCCTGGATACATTCATGCTTCGCCAGCTCAATGTGCAATCGGCGGCCATCGCTACCATCGCGGGGCAGGATGGAAAGAGTGGCTCGACCGGAGACGGCGGACCCGCATCCGCCGCCTTGCTGAACACGCCGCAACAGATTTGCCTGGATCCGGCCGGCAATATTTACATTGTCGAACTGGCTGGATATGTGCGCAAGATCGATGCCCAGACCGGCGTGATCTCCACCATCGCGGGCAACGGCGGTCCCGTGTTTGGCGGCGACGGCGGCCCGGCGACGGCGGCGACTTTGATCCGTCCATCGGGCATTGCGGCGGATTCATCCGGCAACATATATATCGCCGATGCGGGCAACTACCGCATTCGGGAAATTATCGCCGCCACCGGGATCATCGGCACCATTGCGGGTACCGGAGCGGTGGTGGACAGCGGAGATGGAGGCAGCGCCCTGAAGGCTTCCTTCGCCGCGCTGGGCGAACTCGTTATCGACAGCCACAATAATCTCTCCGTGATCGACGGAAACCGCGTGCGGCGCATCACCGCGGCGTCCGGCGTGATCGCTACGGTGGCAGGCAACGGCACGCAAGGCCTGTCCGGCGACGGAGGACCCGCCACGCAAGCGGAGCTCAACTTGCCAGCGGCCTTGGCGCTCGATAGCGCGGGCGACATGTATATTGCCGATAGCGGGAACCGCCGCGTCCGCCTGGTGACCGCGGCCAGCGGCGTCATCTCCACCATCGCCGGCACATCCCTGAATGGCGACGGCGGTCTGGCGGCCGGCGCCGTGCTGAGTGGTCCGCTGGGCGTGGCCGTGGACCCGGTGGGCGACCTCTTTATCGCCGACGGCAACGTGATCCGTGAAGTCAACGCAACAACTCATATCATTTCCACATACGCCGGAGGAGGAACCAGTGCGCCGAGTGGAGTTACTTTGCTGCAGGCGAAACTGAACCCGCTCAGCCTGGTGTTCAATTCCGCCGGCGACCTGATCGTCGGCGAACCGGGTCTGATCCTCAGCCTGAGTCCGAGCGGCGTGGTAACCACCATCGCGGGCACGGGTGTGGTGGGTTTCTCCGGGGACGGCGGTCCCGCCACGGCGGCTAAGATCGGTTACGTCTCCGCGCTGGCCATCGATACCACCGGCAGAGTGCTGTTCGCCGATTCCGGCAATAAACGGCTGCGCCGAATCGATCCTGCAACCGGCTTGATCGGCACCGTCGCGGGCAACGGGTCGACGGCCTTCACCGGCCTGGGACAACCTGCGACCTCCACCGGCATCGGCAATGTGGCGGGCGTGGCTGTGGATTCCAATGGGAACATTTATATCGGCGGCGTCAACACTTATTTCCTTCTTGAAATTTCGTCGGCCGGCGCGGTTTCGATCGCCGGCGGAATCGGCGGATGCGGTTACATCGGCGATGGCGGACCCGCCACCATGGCGGGAATGTGCCAGCCGACCGCCATCGCCGTGGATGCCGCCAACAACGTCTATGTCGGTGACCCTACCTGCTACTGCGTTCGCAGAATCGCGGCGGCCACCGGCATTATCCAGACAGTCGTCGGCAACGGCACCACCGGTTACAGCGGCGATGGCGGGCTGGCCACTGACGCCCAGCTTCGCTCGGTTTCCGGAATTACCCTATCCGGATCCACGCTCTATGTCTCCGACGGATCCGCCTATGTGGTGCGCGCCGTGACTCCCGATACCCCACCCGCATTGCCCGGACCGCCCAGCTTTTCGTCGTTGGTGAATTCGGCCAGCTTTCAAACGGGTGCGGTCGCGCCCGGCGAGCTGATCACCTTCTATGGACACTATCTGGGACCCGCGGCGCCGAACGAATGGCAGCTCGTCAACGGCCAGCTCACCATTCCGGGCGCCAATGTCCAGGTCTTTTTCGACGATACGCCGGCGCCGCTGGTCTATATCTCCGCCGGCCAAGTCAACGCCGTCGTGCCTTATGCCGCGGCCAACGGCTTCTCCACGGTGCGTATCCAAGCGGCCGGCGGCACGGTTTCCAGCACGGCTATCGGCTCGGTCGCTACCGCGCCGGGAATATTTCCCGACGCCATCGTGAACGCCGATGGCACGATAAACAGTCCATCGAATCCCACTGCCGTAGGTTCGTATGTGCAGATGTACGGGACCGGCTTGGGGCAGACCACCCCGGCCGGCGTGGATGGCACCATCACACCCACTTCCAACTATCCCAAGCAGGTATATCCGGTGGCGCTCACCATCAGCATGAACCCGCTATTCTCCGCGCCCTTGCCGATGAACGTGTTTTACGCCGGGCCGGCGCCGGGCCTGGCGGCGGGTGTTTGCCAGATCAACGTGTATGTGCCCGTGGGCGCGGTCTCGGGTGAGAATTTCGTCGAGATCGGAGCTGGGCCGGGAGCCAGCCCGCCCATCACCTTCTGGGTGAAGTAGGAAAGAGGTCGGGAAACGGAAGACAAAGGTCGGAAGACGCAACAGCGTGCGCGTTGCGTCTTCTGACTACCGACTCCCGAGTCCCGCCTTCCGACCGGTTATACTGGTTGGCGATCGGGAGAAAAAAGGAACTCCCGGCTCCGCATGTTCAAGGTCCTGCTGTTCTCCTTGCTGCTGCTTTTAGGGCTACTCCTGTCACAGATTGTTCCGAGAGCCGCCGGGCCTTTGTTCGCGCGGCTGGACTGTCCTCTGCACATCGCGACCATGACCGCGCTGGCGTTCATCATGATCCGCGTCGGCTACGAATTCGACGTCGACAAAGGGCGGCCCCGCGCATACGTCTACGATTACCTGGTGGCGATGACGGCCGCGGGCCTGCCTTGGATCTTCTGCACTCTGTACTTCGTATTTGTAATGGCCGAACCGGCGCAGCGCCGCGACTCTGTTTTTTGGCAGCATATGTTGCTGCTGGGCCGCTTTGCCGCCCCCACATCCGCCGGCGTGCTCTTCTCCATGTTGACCGCCGCGGGACTAAGCGCTACGTGGGTGTTCCGCAAGGCGCGCGTGCTGGCCATCTTCGACGACGTGGATACGATTCTGGCCGTCGTCGTCATCCAGATGGTCATGGTTGGCGTGGTCTGGCAGCTCGGCATCGTTCTGGCGGCCACCGTCCTGTTGTTGTGGGTGGCCTGGCGCTACCTCCATAGCCTCCGGCTGCCCCGCACTTGGCCTTGGGGCCTGGCTTACGCCCTGGCGCTGGCGGTTTCCTGCGAAGGCTTAGCCTCCTTCGGACGGTCCATCGACTCGCGAACGCCGCTGCGTTTGGAGGTCCTGCTGCCGGCGTTTGTTCTCGGTTGCATGATGGCTCGCTCTTCAAGTAATATCGGACAAGCCGTGGAGGAGCGGGTGATGGGCTTCGTCACTGGGTGTTTCATGTTGCTGGCGGGTGCGTCCATGCCGTTGGTCGGCGCGGACGGAGCCGGAAGGGTGTCGGTACCTTTAATCGCTTGTCATGTGGCCGTCCTCACGCTGCTCTGCAACCTGGGGAAGATGTTCCCTGCGCTTTGCTATCGCCGTGAATCCGGCCGCAATGAGAGGCTGGCCCTGGCGGTGAGTATGTTTCCGCGGGGGGAAGTCGGCACTGGTGTCCTGGTTATTTCCCTCGCTTACGGTATTTCCGGCGTGTTTGTCACCGTCGCCACCCTATCGCTGGCTTTGAACCTGATTTGCACGGGCCTGTTTATTGTGCTGGTGAAGTGGCTGATGGCCAGGGGACCGAATCAACCCGTAGGCGCTTTGCCCTAAGACAGCTAACCGCGCCGGTCTAACCCCGAAAACGGTGAGACATCTTATGACTGGAGAAGAGCTATCGGATATCATCCAACTTAACCTGGGTCAAGATGCGGATAAGCCGGGCCTCCACTACGCCGTTTTTCTGTCCAAGACGCCTTACGCGTCCGGGTATCCGCAGGGCCAAAACTTCCCCGCCCTTAAGAAGATGTTGTGGGTCTACGGCTGGCTCAAGTACCGCACCGCGGAACAGCAGGTGGAATTGTGGGATGCGCGCATCCGTGAAGTCGAGCGGTCTTTTCAACAGTTGGAAAATGCCGCCGCGGCTGAGTCACCCGGAAGACACTTGAAACGGCTCGTCCTGGACGTCGAAGTCGGGGGTATCATGTACGCGGCCGTCGGAGATTACGGCAGCGTCTTTGCCGCCACACTCAGCCAGTTGGCTATGAACTCCGGAAAAGCCGAGGGGCAGTTCGTGAAAATCGCCGAAGAGCTTCTGATAGCCTTGAGCCGCCCAGGCCCAGCCTGTCCCGATGGCGAGACCACATGATGAGTCTGATTCAAAACATTCTCGATAACACCGTAACGGAGCACGAACACGGGCTGGATTATGCGGCCTACGCCGTTATTATCGATCCGGCTGAACATAGCTTGGAGATCCTGGGCCGTGCCCTCCATCCGCAACTGGGCAAACTCCTGAAGAATTTTGCCTGCGAGGGCCGCACCGCGGACCAGCAAAAAGAGCGATGGGAAGAACTTCTGCGGCAGGTTCACAAGGCCCTGGCCGGCTTGGACGACGATTTCGTCGGAGCGGGCCAGGGCGAGAATGTGCGCGTGGTATTCGACCTCGACATGGGCGGCGTCTACTACACCCGCCTGGGCCGCCACGCTGTCTTATTCGGGGCGACGCTCGACCAGGAAGAGGTAAACAATGGCCAGTGCGAGCGGGACATGTACCGTATGGTTGCGCAGATCGAAGCCGTGTCCACCACCCAGGGCTCGTGAATCCGGCTTCGTGAACCGATTGAGGGAGTCGTATCGATGAGCAGTGATTTAGCGTCGCAGATAGTCGCCGTAGTGGGTAACCTGATCTTTATTTTCTTTGTGCTGTGGTTTACGCCCGGGCTGCTCGCCTTGGTGCTGCGGAAGGCTCCCGAGGGCGCGGATGAATTCTTCCGGTGGGTAAGACGCCGCGTGAATCCGCGCTCCGCGTTACTCGAGCGGACCTCATTCTATCTTCAGTGCGCAGTCGGAGTCTCATTCTTTGCCTTGTTTATATTAGGTGTCGACAAAAAAGCCGGAAAGCCAGTGTGCGGAACGGCGGACTTCGCTAGCGCGATCAGAGACTTCCTGATCTTTACCTTTGTAACTGTCATTGTGCTGGCAATCGCGGCCGCCGTCGTTCAGCGGAAGGCGGAGCGTTATCTGAAAGGTCTTTTCCCCAAGGAATATGGCGAGATCCTGTACAAGCTGCGCAAGGTCAAGCCGGTCTGGGACTGGGTCGTATACCAAAGCTATTCACTTCTGTGGCTCAATCGAGTCCCGGGTCTAGGTACGGTCGTCAAGGATTTAGACAAATCCGTGCGCTTGGTGAAGCATCGCCGCTGGCAAGTCTTCCTGCGATGTCTTTTCGCCTTTTCCATTTTTACCCTGCCCGTGGAGCTGTTTCCCCCGATCGACTGTCTGGTGGGTGGCGGCGCGCAATGGGTGGCCAATACAATAGGCGCCGATGCCCTGGCTCGTGGGATCGTTATGCGCCCCTGGATGGCCCGCTTTTGGGAAGCATTCTGGAACGGCCTGGGCGGCATTTACATCTTACTCTTCGATTGGCTGCTCACCGTCCTCTTTCTATGGCTCGTGGTTTCGGTCCTTTCTCTCCTGGAACCCGAGAATTTGTTTGATGATGTGGCCGGAGCGTTGGAGCACTTTGTCCCCGAACAACTAACGCCCTTCTTATTCGCGGGCTACTTCTGGCAACGGGAACCCGGCCAGTACGGGGAGACGCTCTGGCCGTCTAACGGGCCGTCTGTGGGCCCCCCGTGGGAGGCGGTTTTGCGATCGCTGCAAACCGAGACGCTCGAACTGGACAAATGTCTGCCGCCCACGTGGCAGGGCGGAAACAGCCGGGTGTCGGCAGTGTTTGAGGATGCGTCCACACCGGTTGCCACCACCTATCGCGTGCATTATCGCCGCTTCGGGAGGTCCGCGTATTTGACGGCGGTTGGCGTCGATCCGGCTCGCAGCGCCCCGCCAAAACCGGAAGGCTATAAGGCCGAAGCCGACGCAGCCGAGCGCAGCCAGAAGGACTTCCTGCTGCTCTCCGAGAGCATCGGCTGTCTGGTGAACGTCAGGCATTCCCTCAAGCAAGGGGGCCCCCAACTTGTCACGCGCATCCCTAAGTGAGCTATTCCGGCGGCTGCCTACTTGTAAGCGGTGACACGTTTTGAAAATAAATCCCGCCTCCGCATCCCTCACTAATAAAATCGCTTAGTAATCCACCGCCGGCACGGTACGCGGTGTTCCTAATACTCGCCGGTTATTCTTAAGTCGAAAGGGGAATTTCATTATGATCATCTCCGGCAAGCAACAAGAAGCTAACCGAAGGAATGCGCAACGCTCCTCCGGTCCGAAGACGTCCGATGGGAAGGCCGCCGTGCGCCTCAACGCCCTCAAATACGGATTGCGCGCCCAAAGCACGGTCCTCACCTGGGAACGCCCCGAAGACTATATGCGTCTCTGGGACGAGATGGAAGCCGACTGGCGTCCCCAAACTCGCACCGAACAGTGCTACTTGGAAACCATAGTCACTTCCCAATGGCTGCTCCAGCGCGTTGCCCGGAGCGAGGCCGAGATCTACGAGCGCACCGAATTCGGTGCGGAACGGTTCGTCCTGTTGGCGTATGTCGCCAAACAGCGCGCCCAGTTGGAACGATCCTTCCGCACCGCCGTCGCGGATATACAGCAGTCGCAAAAGGATCGGCGATCCCAGCCTCTGCCGCAAACTACGCAATCCGCGCAGGCCGCCAAGACCGCGCCAACCCCGCGAGCCGAAGCGTCGGCGCCGCCCCCCGCCTATGTGATGTCGGAGGGCACGGAGGCCCAGCCGGTCTCCTGCGCCCCCGCGGCCACCGATACCCGTTAGCGAACTGCCCCCCTGATCTTTGACAACCACGCAAACGACGCCAACGATTACGCGCTACGTGTCTCTCGCCTATCCCCACTTATAGCCTGGGTGAGCCTGGTTAACGCACTTGAACCGACCCTCTATGGCCCGCTACCCACCACCGGCTTTTACTTCCAACTATTTGGGCTTTGATTGTCCCGACAGCCTCTTGTGGGGCAGGCGTCCACGCCTGCGGCGGGTCTCCGGACCCGCCCCCAATATCGGAAAACAGGTCCTTTGGGGGGCGGGATTTATCCCGCGCGAGGCTTTAGCCAAGCGCCTCGCAAAATCGACAGGTTGGCGAGTGGGTTTCTGGAAAGCCTGTCAACGGAAAGGCTTCAGCCTGTCAACGGAGAGGCTTCAGCCTGTCAACGGATAGGCTTCAGCCTGTCAACGGCACTAACCGCGTCCCGCCATCACGTTCCGCCGCAGCACGGCCGACGCCGCCAGCGCCCCGCCCGCCAGCGCGCCCACCACTCCCAGAACGGCCGCGTCCGCGCCCGTCAAATAAAGGTTGCGCACCGGTGTCCGCGGACTCAGCGTGCGCGCCCGGAAACGCTCCGGCGTGGCGGCGGGTCCATAGACCTGGCCTTGGTGAGAATTGGCGAAGTGGCTCGTGGAGAGTGGCGTGGAAAGTTCGCAATAGTCGATCTTCCCGCGCACCGCCGGCACATGCCGCTCCAGCTCCGCGCGCATGCGCTCCGCGAATCGCCGCTTCAATTCGTCGTAATCCGCCCCCCGCCGCTTCCAGCGCGTGTCCGCCCAGCGCGCGAACCAGCCGTAGGGCGCCAACGTCACTACTTCGATCGTGGCGCGTCCCGGGTGGCGTCGCGCGAAGTCCGGGTCCTTGGCCGAAGGGAACGAAATGAACAGCCCTGGAAATGGCTGCTCGGGGTCGGCCGCGTAGCGCGCCAGGTTCCCGTCGTGATCGGCGCTCGGATAGATCCACAGGTTCGTATCGCCGAATTCCGGCTCTCCGGAGGCATGCCGCAGCCCGGCATAAAGGCACACATGACCCATCGAATTCGGCAGACGCTCGATCTCCGCAAGCCGTTGCGCGCGCCCCGGCGCATCCGGCGGCAACAGCCGGGCGTACGTATTCCACGCTCCCGCGTCGCTCAGGATCAGGGGCGCACGCAGTTCGCGGCCATCCGCCATCCGGACGCCCACCGCGCGGTTCCCGTCCAGCAGGATTTGCTCCACCTCCGCGCCCACCACGATCCGGCCGCCCGCGCGCTCGATGACCGGCGCGATACTGGCGGCGATGCGCGATGCGCCACCCACCGGATAAAACGCGCCCTCCAGGTAATGTTCGGCGATCACGGCGTGCATCCCGAAGCTGCTCTGGCCCGGGGGCAGGCCGTAATTGCCCCAGTGTCCGGTCAGCACCGCCATCAGTTCCCGATTGCCGGTGAGGCGCGCCAGCGTTTCCGCGGTCGTCCGTCCCGCGTAACTCAGGAATCGCCGGCGCAGCAGCCGCCCGGCTATGTCCGCCAGCGCCGCGGGCAGGGCTTTCTCGGCGAAGAACGACTTGCTGGCCCGCGCCGCGCCATGCACTTGCGCCATGTACCGCTCGATGGCCGCGCCTTCTTGCGGAAAGTATTCCCGCATGCGCTCGGTGAAGCGCTCCGCGCCGCGCACGAAATCGTAGCGGCGGTCCGCGATCCGGATGCGGTCGTAGACCTCCGGCATCGCGTTCCATTTAAGCCGCCCTTCCGTGATCTCGTCGAACAGCGCACGCATGCCGCAGCCGGCGCCCATCTCGCCGACATAATGGACGCCCACGTCCCACTCGTATCCCGGCCGGTGGAAGACGTGCGTGAATCCGCCCGCTGTGTAGTGCCGCTCCAGCACTAGCACGCGCTTGCCCGCGCGCCGCGCCAGCAGCGCCGCGCAGGATAGTCCGCCGATGCCCGAGCCGATCGCGATGGCGTCCCACTCGCCGTCGGGCGGTTGTTGTTTGTAGGAAACGCCGGTGCTTCCCGCCATGGTGTCGTGGTCTAGCGTCAATGTTGACATCAGCAACATCATAACGCGCGAAGTTGCTGCTGTCAACATTGTTTGCTACAGTGGAACCAATGCCCGCCGTCCGCCCCTACCATCACGGTAATCTGAAGCAGGCTCTGCTGCAGGCGGCCGTCCAGTTGATCGCCGAAACCGGGCCGCGCGGCTTTACCCTGCGCGAGGCGGCCCGCCGCGCCGGCGTCTCCCACAACGCCCCCTACCGCCATTTCCGCGATCGCGACGACCTGCTGGCCGCGGTGGCCACCGATGGCTTCGGCCGTCTCACCCGCGCCATGGCCCGCGCCGCTCCCAAAGCCAGCCCGCTCAATCGCCTGCGCCGCAGCGGCCTGGCTTACGTGGATTTCGCGCTGCGCTGGCCGCAGCATTTCGCCGCCATGTTCGACGCGCCCTGGAAGCAGCCGGAATACCCCGCGTGCGCGGCCGCCGCCCAGTGCTGCTTCCAAACGTTGCTCGGCTTCGTGCGCGACAGCCAGGCCGCCAACCAGATGCCTGCCGGCGATCCCGAACCGCTGGCGTACCAGGCCTGGTCGCTGGTGCACGGCATCGCCAAACTGGCCAACGCCGGACAACTCCCTTGGCGGTCGAAGGCCGCCGTGCTGCGCTTCGTGGGGCAAGCTCTCAGCCTGCCGCGGCCTCTCAGGCCGCCCAAGCAATCCTGATAGCCTATGCATATGAACCCCACCGCGCTCATTACCGGCGCATCCGGTGGTATCGGCGAAGAGTTCGCCCGCCTCTTGGCGGCCCATCGCCATGACCTCGTGTTAGTAGCGCGCACCGCGCCAAAACTGCAATCGCTCAGCGAAGAACTCGCCCGCCAGCATGGTATCCAGGCGCGTGTCCTGGCCGCCGACCTCGCCGATCCCGGCGCCCCGCCGCGCATCTTCGATACGTTGCAACTGCAGGGCGTCGCCATCGACGTGCTGGTGAACAACGCCGGTTTCGGCGCCCGCGGCGCATACGCCGAAATCGATTACGATACGGAAGCGCGCATGATCCAGGTGAACGTCGCCGCCCTCGCGCACCTGACCCGCCTGTTTCTGCCCGGCATGCTCGCGCGGCGCAACGGCAAGATCCTGAACGTAGCCTCCACGGCGGCCTACGTGCCCGGACCGTTCATGGCCGTCTACTATGCCTCCAAAGCGTTCGTGCTCTCGTTTTCCGAGGCCATCGCCGAAGAGACGCAAGGCTCCGGCGTAACCGTCACCGCGCTGATTCCAGGCCCGACCCAAACCAACTTCGCCGCTACCGCCGGCAACCAGGATACGCCCCTGTTCCGCACCGGAGCCGTGATGAGCGCCGCCGCCGTCGCGCGTGTGGGCTTCGACGGCCTGATGGCGGGCAAGCGCGTGGCCATCGCCGGCGCGAGTAACCGGCTCACCGTACTCTCCACGCGTCTGGCCCCGCGCACCATGCTCGCCAAGATCGCCCGCAAACTAAACAGCTAACCACCAGCCCTAACCACCAGCCACGGCGGGCAAAGCGCGCCCCACGGGATCCACATATCCGTTCAACTTCTCCGAACTCGTGACCCGCATCTGCGCCGTGTCCCACTCGATTCGCTCGCCGGGAAACCGCTGCGCAATGCACCCCAGCAGAAACGCCTCCGTCACCGGACTCTGTATCTCGAAGTTCGCCAACGGGGCCGCCGCTCCGCCCTTCGCGGCCGCCACCCACTGATCGATGGCCACATCCCTCTGCCGCTCTCCACGCGGTTGCCGCGCCGCCGGCTGGTACTTCTTCGACTCCGGATATACGCGCGGATTGTTTCCATTAAAGCCGGCCAGGACGATCCCTTTGTCGCCCACGTATAGTATGCCTTCGTTGTCCTCGCCCGCCTCGAAATAGTGCCGGTCTTCCGCGCGCAATCCCGCCGGCCGCTTGGGACGCAGCCCGCCGTCGTACCACGACATGCGCACCGCGGGCCGATCGCCCGCGGCCGGATAGTCCAGGTGCACGATGGAAGCCTTCGGGTAGCTCTCGTTGAAAGACTCGCTCGAACACGCCTCCACGCCCACCGGCGGCGTAAGTCCCAGAATCTTGAACACACCCGCGAAGCTGTAGCAGCCCATGTCGCCGAACGAGCCGCATCCGAAATCGTACCAGCCGCGCCACGAAAACGGGAGATATGCGTGATTGAACGGACGCTCCGGCGCGGGGCCCAGCCACAGATTCCAGTCGAGGCCTTCGGGCACCGGTTGCGCCTCCGCGGGCCGGTCGATTCCCTGCGGCCAGAAAGGCCGGCTCGACCAGTTGTGCACCTCGCGTACGTGCCCGATCGCGCCGTCCGCGATCCATTCCGCGATCAGCTTCGTCGGCTCGCTCGACGGATTGTTGACGGGCAGGGAAGTGGCCACTTTCATCTCGCGCGCCATCTGCGCCATGCGCCGCGCATCGCCGATGGTGTGGGTCATGGGCTTCTGACACAGCACGTGCTTGCGCAGTTTCATGGCCGCCAGCGAGATGGGCGCGTGCCAGTGGTCGGGCGTCGCCACATAGACGGCGTCCACGTCTTTTTCCTTGTTCAGCAGCTCGCGGTAATCGTTGTAAGCCGTGCAGCCTTTATAGGAACTCGAGCCGGAGCCGTTGCGCGAGCCGTAATAAGCCTCGATCAGCCGCTTGGCCGGTTCGCGGCCGCCCATGCCGAGGCTGGTCCGGAACTCGTGCGTGAGTTGCGCGAAGCCGGGCGACGCCAGGTCTCCGCCCCAGCTTTCGTAGCCCGCGCCCAGCAGGCGGCGCGCCGAATTCAATAGATCGTTCTCGCCGTACTCCACGTAGTCCTTGCTGCCGCGGTTGCAATCGCAGACCGCCACCACCTGCACGTCGGGACGCGCCAGCAATTCCATGGTGACCGCCTGGCCCTGCCGGCCCAGGCCGATGCTGGCGAGCGTGATCCGGTCGCTCGGCGGCACAAACGGCGCGCCCAGCACGTGGCGCGGCACGATCATGAAGGTCGCCGCGGCGCCCGCCGCCCCCGCAAACGCGCGGCGCGAGAGCTGTCCGTCTCCGGTGCAATCCATAGAACCTCCCCAATGTGGCCTGCGCCACGAGGATCATTATAGTTGGTGGCGCGTGGCGTACGCCCCCGGCGTGCCGTGTTGGCACTCGTGCCGACACAAGCGAGCAATGCCCGCCCCATGCGCAGCCGGTTCTGCGACCGGTCAATTCGTATACAATAGAGGACAGCATTGCATGTGCGCCCGTAGCTCAGCTGGATAGAGCGTTTGCCTCCGGAGCAAAAGGTCGGTGGTTCGAATCCACTCGGGCGTACCACTTAAATCAATTGCTTACGGCCCCATGGGTGGGCTGCTTCTGGAGCGACTGCCTGTATGCAATTGAATCTTTGGCCTGTCCCCAAGTGCCTCGAACCCCGGATCTTATGATGGGGCCAGAAGATCGGCCACCGATGGAAGTCACTTTGAAGAGAAGCGAGTGGCGCGCGTTCTCCGCTGTCACGACAAGCGAAAACACAATACGGCAAGTACCGTAAGCTGGGAGTCAGAGCGACCAGGACATGCCTAATTTGCCGGCCGGCGAATATCCGGAGATCCGCGACGGCAACGTCTGCGTAGCCGGCACGCGAATCGGCCTCGACGTCCTGATTTACGACTTTCGACGGGGCGAAACGCCAGAAGGGATTCTCCAGGCGTATCCTTCCATTGGCTCTCTGGTCAAGGTGTACGGCGCTATCACTTTCGTTTTGGAGCATCCCCAAGCCATCGAGTCATATCTGCAGGAATAGGAGGCTCTGTGGAACAAATTCCGCGAGGAGCATCCCATCCCGGATGAGATGCTGGGGCGCCTCCGCCGCGCAAAGGAAGAACTCTCGCGGCAAACCGCGTGAGAATCCGCTTTTCAGGCCGAAGCGATTGATCGCATGCGTGTGGCCGCCGCAGACCTCCGTAAGGCGGTAATGGCGTCGCGGGTCGATGACGCTCTACCGGCTCGAAACCACCAGACCGTACCCTTCAATTTCCCGCATGGCCGCCTGATCCTCTCCGAGCATGGCGAGCACCCTCATCTGATCGGCCGCGTCGCGTTCACCGATCTTGCGCATGGCGAAACCAACATGGATCGGGACCCAGGCGCCCGCCTTGGCCGGATCGTCGCCGAGCAGCCCTACATCGATCTTACGCCGGACGCCGGATACATCGACCAACGCGAGATTCTCCCGCTCCGGCACAAGCTCCGCGATTCTTCCCGGGATAGCCAGGCACATTCGCTTTACTCCGTTTTCCGGCGAGCCACGATGTCGAAGTTGCACCTCAACTCGTCCTTCAGCTTGAGCGCCCCTCCGGCGACGGACGCCAGCTTGATCCGGTAGCCGGTCTGCCGGATCGCAAAATCGCCGAACGCCCTTAGCATATCGCCTGTCACTGCCAATTGCGCCACCACTCGCTCGCGGCGCGTTACTCCATGCAGGGTCAGGTTGCCGTCAATCTCAACCCGGTTATTCGCGTTCGCGGACACCGCCGTACTCTCGAACGCGATCTCCGGATAGGTGCCGATCTCCAGGACTTCTTCGCGCATCACGCGCTCCATCTCGCGGCGATCCTTGTCGCTGATGTCATTCTGAACGGCCAGCGACGCCGCCCGAATTGTCACGCGCAAGACGGCCTGTTTCGGCTCCGCGGAATCCCAGTGCGCGTCTCCCGCGAAATCCGGGATGGCCACGACCGGGTTGTGTCCCAGCCCGGATAACAGTCCGCCCGCGAATCCGCGGACGGTGAACCGGCTCATGCCGGCCTCCTTGGTCATTGCAACCATATTACATGTTCCGCGGTTTTATGTAGTGGGGCAGGCCTCCAGGCCTGCGCGGGTTCTCCAGAACCCGCTCTTCGGCGAGCGTAGCTCGCCGAGCCGGCTGAAAGCCGGCTGCGGGCATAATTGCCCGCCCTCCAATTCATGCGGAATCGCGTCTCATGCGGCGGGTCTCCGGACCCGCCCTTTCCCCCACGGCTAAAGCGGCGACTTGTCAGTTACCCATTGCACGCATTCTTGAGTGACGGCTTCTCTATTCCACCTTCACACCGGCCAAGGCGACGCCTGACCGCGCGTCCAGCCACTGTCGCCACGCATCCAGCCCCGCACCGGTCGTGCACGACACCTCCACAATCTCCGCATCGGGCTGCACGCGGCGGATGTACTCGCGCGCCAGTTCCATGCGGAACGGCACGTAGGGCAAAAGGTCTACCTTGTTCAGCACCACCAGGTCGGCGCGGTGGAATGTGGCCGGATACTTCAGGGGCTTGTCCTCGCCCTCCGTGACGCTCAGCAGCACCACGCGCGCTTCTTCGCCCAGATCGTAGCTTGTCGGACACACCAGGTTTCCCACGTTCTCGATCAGCAACAGGTCGATCGCATCCGGCTCCCACTCGGCCAGGGCCTTAGTGACCATGCGGGCGTCCAGATGGCAGGCGCCGCCGGTGGTGATCTGGCGCACGGGGAATCCGTAGCGCGCCAGGCGCTGCGCGTCATTGTCGGTCTGTATGTCGCCGGTCAACACGGCCACGCGCCGTCCGGGCTCGAAGGATGCCAGCGTGCGCTCCAGCAGCATGGTCTTGCCGGAACCCGGCGAGCCGATCAGGTTTACGCACACAGTGCCATGCCGTGCGAAGCCTTGCCGCAGATCGGCCGCCAGGCGGTCGTTTTCGTTCAGAACTTTGCGTTCGAGAGGTACGCGGGTCATGTTTCCTCGATCTCCATGTAGGCGAATTCCAGTTCCTGGCCGCTCGCCATTTCGGTCTCCGCCGAGCCGCACTGCGGGCACTCGGTGCAATATTCCTGGACGGCAAAATCCTGTGCGCATTGGCGGCAACGGTTGCGCCACGGCAGACGCTCGATCTCGATCGAAAGCGGCGCCAGATCGGTATCCTGGACCAGCGCGTCGAAGCAAAAGCGCAGCGATTCCGAATCCACGCCGGAAAGTTCGCCGATCCTGACGCCCACCGCCAGCACGTGCGCATTATGCCGCGCGGCTTCGGCGCGGACGGCCTCCAACATGGAACCGGCTATGCTTATCTCGTGCATGGCAGCAAAGCGTTCCTCCGATCATAGCTCGCTGGCGCAGACCCGAAAAGGGTGGGTGGCGCGGGGGCGCTTACAGGCCCATGGCGACTCCCTGACGGTCGCCGCTCGGCCAACCGTGCGCTATCGACGCGAGCATTACCGAGCCGCGACCGTCAGACATCTCGTAGCGCGGCTCTACCGGTGACCGACCTTACCGGTGCGGGATTGCGATCCGGCGCCGGTGAGAGGCGTCCCACCATGCGCCTGCCCATGGCATACCAAATTGCAGGTATTCTTCGCGCGGTTGTAGGAGATGGGTGTAGGTCCGTTCGGAGCCACTACATTCGCATCGAAGTTGACCAGGCGCTCGCCGGAAATCGTGGGCGAGAAGCTGCCCATGCCGTGCGCGGTGTGGCACGTCGAGCAGGAGAAGCCGGAATTGATGTGCTGCGCGTGCCCGTTGAAGCTGGTATTGGCCAGCACCAGTTTCAGGTCGTGACACTTTCCGCAAAGCGCATAAGGGCCGGACGCGCTGAGGTCCGGATTCGGGAACGGATTCACAATCGGCTGGCCGGGACGCGGCGCCTGGCTCATCTCGTACCTACGTTCCAGAATGTGCGTGAATTTGGAACCGTGCGGGCCGTTGGGGCCGGCGCCGCCGAACTCGCGATTGTCGTCGCTGTTATGGCAATCGGTACACAGGATTTGCGCGCCCATCGTGCGCCCCTGCGTCACTCCATCCAGATTCAGCATGTGTGGCCGCAAGCTCGGCTGCGCCAAGGCGCTGTTGCTCGCGTGGGTTACCGGATGGCTGGAGGAAGCCGTCTGCGCGAATTGCGGAATGATATTGAGCGGATCGCCCGCCGAAACCGTCCACACCGGCAGGTATCCGAACACGCGGCTGGCCGTCTTGCCGGTGCTGGTGCCGTGACAGCGCAGGCAATTCTCATATTGATTCGCCGCCGCCGGCTCCACCGTGCCGATGCCGTCGGAGGCGCTGATTCCCGTCGCGTTGTTCTGCGAAATACGAATGGCCGGCGCGGGCGGGAACGCGGTCACGCGCGCGGATGAGTGCGGATTGTGGCAGTCCACGCAAGTGGCATGCCGGTTCTGATTCAGCAGCACGGCCTCGCCGGCCTCGTGCTGATTATTATTCGTGGGAAACGGGTGGCTGGTTTTGGCGAATTCCGCCCCGACGTTGGGAATGGCGGGCGAAATATTGGAACCGCCGCCATGGCACAGCAGACAATCCAGCTCGTTCGGCGCGCGCAGCAAACCCTCCGGCGCCGGAGCGTTATGCACCTGATGGCAGGAAATGCAGGCGTTCTGCCCCACCGTCCGATAGTTCCCGACCGACGCCGTGGTGGTATTTTTCACCGTGTTCGGCGCGATGGCATGCGCGCCGGTGGCCCACTGCCAGAGCTCGTTGGTGGATCCTGTAACCACGCGCTTGGGATCGTGGCAAGCCAGGCAGAGCTGTCCGTTCGAACTATCGATAACCAGGAAGTTCGGGGATACCTTGTCGGTGGATTCCACGTGCGGATTGTGACAGGTGTCGCACTCGACGTCGCCCTTGATCAGCTTAACCGCGGGGTTGCCCGTGACGCCCGCCGCCACCAGCGACTTCACCAGTTCCGGATCGTCTTTCAGAGGCAGCACCAGGCTGTTCGGATGCGAGCTCTGCAAGGTTGGGCCGGACGGACCGTTGAAGACGTCCGCGGGCTTCATCTGTCCCGACATGGAGATCTTTCCGTAGGCCTGCGTCTGTCCGGGCGCGATCGTGCCATCGTGGCAGCTCAGGCAGAGCAGGCTATCGTTGCCTTGCGGCAGTTGCGCTTCGCCCGTCTCTTTGTAAGTGGAACTGGTATAAGTCTTGTAAGTCTGCTGCGAGAGCTTCTGGTTCCATAGCGGCGTCTGCCCTCCGATGCCGTTATGCGGCGCATGGCAATACGCGCAAGACCACGGCAATCCGCCCCGGATGGGCGATCCGGCGGCCCCGGAAAGATCGTGCACGCCGAGCACATCGCCGCTCTGGGCGAAAAGCGACGCCGCGGCAAACAGACCTGCCAGGATCAAGTGGGGCAGACCTCCAGGTCTGCGCGGGTCCTCCAGGACCCGCTCTTCAGTCCCATCTTCAGGCCCACGAAAGCGCCTCATTGCGCGCCTCCCGCACCAAAGTAATGAAATACCTGAATGCGCCGGTGATAAGAATCCACCACCAGAATCTTGCCGGAACCATCCACCAAAACACCGGCGGGTAACTCGAAATCTCCCACGCCCGCCGCTTTGCCGAAGTAATACAGCAGTTGGCCTTCCCGATCGAACACCTGGACCAGATTGTGCATTGCATCCGCCACGTAGAAGTGACCTTCGGCATCGATCCCCACTCCCTTCGGGCGGAACATGTCGGAGACACTGTCCCCGCCCCGGCCGAACGCGTAGCGGAATGTGCCGGCGCCGTCGAAAACCTGGATCCGGAAGTTCATGGCGTCCACCACCGCCAGATCCTGGCCCCGCAGCCGCAGCTCGGTGGGGAAATTGAACTCGCCGTCCGCGTGGCCCAGTCTGCCGATGGTGCGCACTACACTGCCCTGCATGTCGAGCACGAAGACTTGATTGCGCCACGTGTCGCTAACGTAGATGCGCTGCGCTTCGGAATCCACGGCAATTCCGGTGGGCCGCTTGAAAATACCTTCGCCGCCTTTCAATCCGCCGATCGCGCGCTGAAATTTCCCATCGGACCGAAAGACAAAGATCTTACCGGCGTCGGAGTCCGTCACGTAGATGTTGTCCTGCCGGTCCACGGCCACGCACTGCGGAGCGCGCAGCGCATGGTCTCCCTCGCCGTGCGACAGGAACTTGTATTTTTGCTGCGCAAAATCGAAAACATGCACGCCATAGGCGCCCGGATCCGTGACGATGATGCGTCCTCGGGAATCCTCCGCCACGCCGTACGGGCGCACCAGGCTGCGATATTCGGGCTCGCCCACCACGGCGTCTTTGAGCTTGGCGAAGAAGCCGCGCTTGGTTCTCACTTCGCGCTCGGAGCTGAAGCTGCGCTCGAATGCCAGGCGCCGGCCGCCATCCATCAGCAGCTCCGGCCCATCGGGGGCGGGCGTCTTCGGAATGGACCGTGCCGTGGCCAGCCCCGCCACCGCCAGTAACAGCGCGGATTTTAGAAAAAGCTGAACCATCGTGTCAACCCAACATAAAAAGAACCCAGCATGCTGGGTGGCGTGCCCGTGGCGGTGAAGCCCTGGATCAGCCTGGAATAACCCGCCTGGAAGTAAGTCTTTCGCACTATGTATAGAATCCTCGCCGTCAATTGCGAAGTGTTGTTGTTGGAGGCCGCGGAGCCGTTCTCCGTTTCGCTTTGCGCCTGCGAGTACGAGGCTGAAAATGTCAGGCCGCGCACCGGAGTCGCGCCCACTCCGAACGAAATAGCGTGCCCGCCGTAGAGAACCACCGCGGCTTGGCTTATCACGGGAAGCGGAATCGGCGTGGCTACCAGGCCCGAACTGGTCAGGATCGCGTTGCCGCTGGAGCGTGAATACGCCACTGTGCCGCTGATCCACCGGTGGAACAGAGTCGAGGAATACGCCTGGCTGAAGCTGGTCGAGCCCGCCTGCCCCACCAATCCGGATTTAGTGCCGCTCGCCACGTTGGTCCACGTCGATTTCCGGCCGAAACGATGGCTCAGGTTGCCCGAATAGCCGAAGGTATTCGTCAGGTACGAAGCTAACAGGGTCTGTTGGTCTTCCGCGTAGTTAACCAGGCCGGATACCGACCAGCGTCTGATCTCGCGGCTATAGTTCACCGAGCCGATGAAGCCCAGGTGCGTGGCATTGGTTGGGGTCATGGTGCTGCGCACGGCGCCCGCTGTGGCATTCAGCATGCCTCCCATCAGGACATTCGCATAAGTTGCCGTACCCGTCAGCGAATTGGAATCCAAGGCCTCACCCGCGAAACGCTGTCCCTGGTATTGATCGGTCCCATTGAAACTCGTGTGCCAGGCCGGTACCACGTAGGAAGCGAATTCGCTGACGTCCAGCGCATGCGACGATTCCGTGGGCAGGCCCGCCGCGGCGATCCCGCCGGCCGACGCAAGCGATTGGTAAAGCTCGCCCGTCAGGTTATCCAGATATTGTGCGTTGGCCCCGAAAGTCAGGTGTTCCACGGGATTGAAGATGAGACCCGTGTACGCCGTATCCAAGGTGCCGTTATAATTGCCTTCGGTGCTGGTATAATCCAAGTCCGATCTGGTGGCTCCGGCCGAGAATGTTCCATGAAAGGGGAGCGCATGCCCCAGCCCGAAGGAATACGAAGTCGTATCGGAACCGGATTTCTCCGCCTGCTGATCTGAAAACAGTTGGGGAAACTGCGATTGCGTGGTCGAATAATGATAACTTCCGTTGAAGTTAAAACCCAGCAGGGTATAGCTGCTCGTCGCCACGAAGGAACGAAAATCGGATGTGCTGTTCGTATCCGTGCCATAAATCGAATAATCGCTGGTCCCCTGCTGATAACCGATCGACAGGCTCGGCAGTTTGGCCACGTGTTCGCCCCAACCGATACTGAAGACCTGCGAGTCGCCGTGGCTCGTATAATTGGCCAAGCCCGGAACCCCGAAGTTTCCCTCGCCGTTCAACGTGTTGCTGTAACTGATCGACCCGGGAAAGTTGCTCCCTCCGAATATCGACGCATTGGCGTTGACGCCGCTGCTGTTGGTGATGGATTGAAAATCGGAGTTGGTCCGGGACTGATTGTAAAAGGGCTGAATGTTGAAGGAGAAAAAACCTGGATTGTAATACGAGCCTGTCAAACTCGCCGCGCCGCCCAGTGTGACGCCATGGTCGGAGGCCGTGAGGTTCCCATAATCGGCGGTGTACCCGGTTGAGACGGTGCCGGTAAGGTCCGCGCTGAGATCCCCCTCCCGAAGCTGCGCCAGTGCCGGCGCTGTCATGGCAGCCAACCACACGCAAATCGCGCCTGTCGATGTTCTCCGCATGGCGGCATTTTCTTCTTACCGTTCAACGACGGTTAGAGTTCCTCTATCTTGGCCTTTGCTCTTAGTCTCTTGCCCAGCGCCGAGCGCAGTTGCTCGGTTTTGTTTTTCTCCAATTGCTTACGAAGCGAATCCTTTGTTTCGTCGAATTTCCGAACTCCGGCTGCGATGTGCGCGTTCAGCCGGACGATGGTGAACGTCTGTTCCACCTGGATGACGCCGCTGATTTCGCCGGGCCGCATGGCCAGCAACGCCTGCTCAATGGGCGGCGGCAGCTTGGCGCGGTCCACGGCCTTGTGATCGCCCAGCATCACGCGGTAGTCGTCTTCCGAGATCTTTTCCGCCAGCAGGCCGAACTGTTCGTAGGTTTTGGCCGCCTGCGCCTGCTTCAATGCCTTGGCGGCCCTCTTGCGAGCCTCCTCGATTAGCGCCGGCGCCGCCTTGGGGGGCGGGATCATGGAAATGGTCTGCAATGAAAAAGATTCCGGAATGCGGAACTCATCGGGATTCTTGTCGTAATACGCCTTGGCTTCGGCCGCGGATACGGCAGCCTTGTCCGATACTTCTATCTTGATCGTCTGTTCGATCAGCAGCGATCGCCGGATCTTGGTCCGCGCCAGTTCCTCGGAGCCGTTCACCTCCGCCTTCAGAAACTGCCGGTAAGCTTCCGGCGTCGAAAACTCTTTACGGAATTCCGCCCATGCCCGGTCCATTTGCGCCGCCGGCACGGTCATCTTTCGCCGCAGCGCTTCCTGGTACAAGAGTTCTTCGAACACGATCATCTGCAACGCGCCTTTGCGGATGTTCGGCTCCATGGCCTTGGGAAATTCGCCGCCATGCTGGGCCGCGTACGGGAACATGGCCAGCATCTCCCGATGGAGATCCCGATCCGTAAGCACGGCTCCGTTGACCCGCGCCACGGGCTTGGCCGCCGCCGGGACCGCGGACGATACCGTGGGCGCGCCCGCTTGCGCGGACAGCGCGGAAACGAGAAATGCGTAGATGAAGAAGTAGCTTTTCATGGGAATCCAAAAAGGAAGAGCGAGGGGGGAGGTCCCCCCTCGGCAGATCCCGGCTTTCCTACGGTGTGGCGCCGATGTTGGTGATGCCGGTCGTCGGAACGTTCATCAGACCGTGCATTTCGTTGGATTCTCCACCGTGGCAGTTCCGGCAGAACTGCGCGGCCGCATTGCTCACCGTGGTTCCTCCGCTGGTCGGCGTGTAGGGGCCGCGCACGAAGAACGAAGTATTCCAGTTCACCTTGCCGCCGCCGCCGATGGCGCCGTTCCAGATAATCTCACTGTGTTGATCGTGGCAAGTGGTGCAGGTCACGACCGGGACGTTGTTGACCACTGCCAGCGAAACCGTGAAACCATAATTGGTGTTAACGAAAACACTGCTGGCGGGACCGGTCATTTGCACTTGGCCGGTGGCTGAAATGGTGCAATCCCAGTTGTAGCTGCCGCCGCAGCCGAAAGCCGCCTGCACCCCAACCGGATGGTCGTTGTTGTAGTTGGCGGCGGTAGATCCATCGTTTCCGAGCAGCGTGGGAGCATGGTTGCCGACGATCGGCAGCGTCTCGACTGTTTGTCCATGCATCATTCCGACCTTCGCCAGGTTGCCGTCGTGGCAGCTCAAGCAGGCGATGATCACGAAGTTGGGGTCCTGCGCGCTGGTAAAGCCGGTAATGGCGCTAGGAAGAGTGACGACGTACTTGCCCGTGTCGCCGAACCCGATGGTCTGGCCGTACAGGGGAGTTAGGTTCTGTCCCCACAAAGCCAGGTTACCGGCGCCCGGATCGGTGGTCGTACCTATGCCGTTTCCACCGTTGGCGCCACTGTGCGGTGCGTGGCAGGCAACGCAGCCACGGCCGTAGACATTATGCGCTCCAAGGACGTCGGTTTGTGCCATGGCCGTCATCGACACCAGGGCGGCGATGAGAACCATTAGCGCTACTCTATTCATAAGATAAAGGCCTCCTAAGCCTGATCTTGTTACTCAGTTCGGACGTGGGCTTCGCCCCGTCATCCGTTTTGGCTCCTGCCGGAGTCAAATCCCTATCGCGGCGCATGCGCCGCGGAACTTTGCGCGTTAACAGGCGCGATGTCTTTCTTGGCCGGCTTGGCCGGCGCCGTTTCCGCCCCCGCCTGTTTCTTGAGGGCTTCTTCCGCCTCGGCGTCAGTCACATACTGAAACGCCTGCACGCGGCCCGGGAACTGCTCGGAAACGATCACTCGATTCTTTTGGTCGATGGCAATGCCATAAGCCGCCTGGAACTGCCCTGGATAGGGTCCCTGCTCTCCGAAATAGATCAGCAGGCGCCCTTCGCGATCGAAAACCTGCACGCGGCTTTGAACTTCGTCGACCACCCAGATATGGCCGTCGCCATCCACAGCGATACCTTTGGGGCGGGCAAACCGTCCTGGACCGTCGCCGGCCTTGCCGAACTCGCTAATGAAGTTGCCTTCGGCATCGAAAATTTCCACGCGATTGTTCAGCGTGTCGGTTACACAAAGATTGCCATCGCCATCCACCGCCACGTTGGTGGGGAGCGAGAAGTTGCCGGCGTCGGCCAGCGTGTGTTTCTTGCCCGTCGTGCCGATGGTCCGCAGCACTTTGTAATTGTCCGCGTCGAATACCACCACCTGGTCTTTGCTGGTGTCCACCACGTATAGGAAGCGATTCTCCCGGTCGATCGCCAAACCGCCCGGATCCAACAAGACACCCGTCCCGACAATGGCTTCCTGCTGATGCTGGGCATTGAACACGACCACATGGCGCAGTTTCGAATCCGACACGAACAGCCGGTCGTTATCGTCCATCGCCAGTCCGTTGATCAGGCCAAACCGCGCCTCCTTGCCATTGCGGATCAACTGCGCTTCCTGGGTGGCCGGGTCGATGACGAAAATCGCGCCCACGGCTTGGTCGGCCGCATAGATATTGCCTTTGGAGTCCGCGGCAACGCCGTATACGCGAATGAACTGAAACGGGATGTTGACGCTTTTCTCGCTTTGCGTTTGTGCGCCGGCCAGTACGTCTTTCCAATTCTTCTTCTCGTGCTTGGGCTTTTCCAGAATGGCCGGATCGAACTTTTGGCCCGTGTACATAGCCAGAAAGCGAATGCGCGCAATCTCCGGGGGCTGCGGCCACACCAGGTTGCGGGTGTCGATAGCGATCCGTTTCGGAGCGCTCGGCTCCGGATTCGAATTCCTAGCTTTCTTGTCGGCCGCCGCCATGGGCAGAGCCATAACCAAAGCCAGAGCCGCCATGGTCCGCCTCATCCTAGCCGCCCCCCTTTACGCTCTTCAAATCCAGACCGTTCGTATGGCAGCCCTTGCAGAAATCCATGTTGTTCGCTTGATCCTTCACCAACAGGCCGGCCTTGGCCGATGCGTGCGGCTGATGGCAGCTCGCGCAGCTTATGGACGTGACCACCTTGGATGTGGCCGGGTTCACCACATCCTGCACCGGATGGCGCGTGGTCGGATGCCCCAAGCCGTACTTCAGCGGCAACACCGGCACCTTGCCGAAGTAGTTCTCGGGCAATCTCACCTTGCCGTCGAAAATCGTGGCCAGATGCTCCTTTTCGAGCTTGCCGGGCGCCGCGTCCGGACCATGGCACTCCAGGCACAACTGGTTTTCGCTCTTCGCCCGCAGCAGCTTCGGATTGTCTCCGCCGTGCGGCTCGTGGCACGTCGCACAACCCTGCCCGAACGCCGGCTGGTGCAGATGGCCTTTTTTCTGCAGTTCGGCTTGATCGCTATGGCAGCCCAGACAGGCGTTCACCGGATCGGGACGAATGAAGCCCGGCGTCTTTCCCGCGTGCGGGCTGTGGCAATCCGTGCAATCGCCTTGCGCGCCGGCGTGCTGCACCTTGGCGTTCTGGATCTTCTTCGCCTGCTCGTCGTGGCAGGTCACGCACAGTTCCTTGACGCTGGCGGCGGTCAGCACCACTTTGCCGTCCTTGGCCGGTTGATGGCAGGTCTCGCACGACTTCGATTCGAAGGGACTGTGCATGAATTCGCGCATCAATTTGGGAGCGGCGGATTGATGCGGATCGTGGCAGGTCAGGCAATCCGCCTTTTCGATCGGTTGCCCCTGGTGCGCTTTCACGATCTGCGCGTCCTTCGGATCGTGGCACTCCGTGCAGAGGGCGGGGCTGGCCTTCGTCAGGTGATACTGCAATTCCGCATCCGCCGAGGGGCCGGTCTTGTGCGTAACGTGGCAGGTTTCGCAGCCCCCGTCGAGCGCCGCATGACGGCTGCCCGTGGCCGGCACGTTCAGGCCCTGCGTGTGGCACTGCAGGCAAAGGTTGGTGTCCTTAGTGGCGCCGTCGGTCGCTTTCAATAATTGGTTTTTGGTATCGGAGACATGCGGATCGTGGCACTTCAGGCAATCCCGCACCGCCGGACTGTGTACGTGGCCTTTGAGCTGGCTGGCGTCCTTATCGGCGTGGCATCCGAGGCACAGCTTAACGGGTGTGACGGCGGTCAGCTTGATACGCGTAACATCTTTGCTTACGCGCAGTTCGTGGCAGCTCAGGCATCCGGTGGCGATGGCCGAGTGCACCGCCTTCCCTTTGGTCTTGTCTTCATGGCAGGCGATGCACTTGGCGGCATCGGTATTTGGCTCCAGCGGAACCGGGTGCGTTTTTGCCGGAGAAGAATCAACGCAGATCAGCACCAGTAAGGTAGAAATAACTCCTTGCAGGGCGATGGAACTGGCGGAGCGGCCGGACCGGATCGGAGCAGGTCCGCGAAGGGCGTACCGGTAGCCCATCGCCCGTATGGCGTGTGGCTTCGTCCCGGACTCCAATGAACCCAGCCCCATAGAACCCTCTGCAAGGCTGGGTTTCAGCCCGGCCCCTCAAGCGGCAAAAGAGAAATAGACCACAGGCGATGCACTTCATAGGCCACAAGAGGTATTTCAGCTAAAAAAGTCTTGTTAGCCGAAACTGCGGATTCCGGACCCATTGCGCCCGCCGGGAGCTACAGGCCTGTGTTTGCGGGGGTTTCGGCGACCGCGTTGGAGTACACAGTGCCATCGGATAGCGTGTCGCGAAACTCGGCAGCCGGATGAGGCGGAACTCCGCAAAACGGAACCAGCGGATGCGCTTCGGGGGGCGATCTGTGGGATTTCACCCAAGATGGGCGGGGTATTGTCCCCAATTTGCATCGATTGGAGGGCGGGCAATTATGCCCGCAGCAAGGCTTTTAGCCGGCTCTAGCCGAATAATCCGCGATGACGGAAGATGTTGGTACCCACGATCGGATCGAACCGCTCGTGCCCCACCCAAAATGTCCAAACTCCAGGTGCCGGCACTCCTACCGGGCAATCAACGGGCCACGGGAGTCTGTGATAAGGCGCCGCTATGGACCGGCTTTGCCGCATGCACCGGCGCCTTCGCCGCGTGCGCCGGCAGCTTAGCGGCGGGCGCCATTCTTTCAGTGGCAGCCGGCGGCGTTACAACACGCGGCCGAAACGCGGTTGCGGCCGGCGTCATGCGCGCCTTCGAACTCGGCCCCCTCTGAATTTTGCCCGCCAGGTCGGCCATCCGGATCTTCTCATAGCCTTTGCGCCGCGCCACCACGCGATAATCGAACGCGATGCTGGAACTGCCGCCGCCCAGCTCATGGACTTCGAAACTCGCGCCTGTCTCGTTGGTCACGTACAGTCCCTTGCAATCCCCCTTGGGCGTCAGGAATACGTGATACTCCATGCCGGTGTTCACCGTCTGCGCGTAGTCGGCGTCGAGCGCCACCACCGCGGCGCCGTTGTGCAACTGGCCGGAGCCCATGTCCTCGAACCAGTTTTCCGGCGCCTGCATGGCATACATGGATACCTCGCGCGTGGCGCCCGGACCCACGAAGGCATGTCCGCCGACTGAACCGCTGCACTTCAGATCGCCGCTCACGTCGATGTCGCAGAAGCCCCCGAAATCGCTGAATGTCGCAAAAACGTTCGAGCCGCTTTGCGCATCCTCCTGGTTCTCGACGAACAGCGTGGCTACGTTTTCCGCGTTGTTATATGCGGCGATGGCTTCGGCATCGTCCGCGGTGGCCAACACGCCGGCTTCGCCGTCTTTTGTGTCGCCCCAAACTCCGGCGGGAGCGATTCCCAATTCGCCGCCCAGCGTGCTCGGATTGCCCGCCACACCGTAGACGCCGAACCCGCCGCTGCTCGCGGATTCTCCCTGCACGCCGACGGTCGCGCCGGTGGTGGCTGAAGCGCGGCCCGAGGTGCCGATTCCCGACGTGCTGGAGGTAACCCCGCTGACGCCGACGTTCTCGCCAGTCACGGCGGTGGCTTGGCCCTGCACGCCGACTCCCGTAGTGCTTGCGCTGGCGCCCAACACGCCAACCGCGTTGCCCGTGGTAGCGATGGCATTGCCTTCCACGGCGAATCCCGAAGTGCTGACAGCTTTGCCATAGACGCCGACCGCCTCGCCGCTGGCAGCCGTGTTTTGGCCTTCCACCCCGAATCCACCCGCGCTGGCGGCTTGGCCATAGACGCCGATGGTAGTGCCGCTGGCAGCCGGGACGTTGCCCCAAACCCCGTATCCTTCAGTGCTGGCGGCCGTGCCATAGACGCCGACCGTACCGCCGGTTGCAGCGGTAGCTTCGCCTTGTACGGCAGTTCCCGCGTCGCTCGCATTCGTGCCGCTAACGCCAACACTGCTGCCGCTCGTGGCCGTTGCCTCACCCCGGACGCCGGAGCCGGCACTGCTCGCAACCGAACCGACCACGCCAAAAGTGGTGCCGCTCGCGGCGGTAGACTCGCCTTGCACACCGGTGCCCGATTCGCTTGCCGTCGTGCCGTAAACGCCCCAATTGGCGCCGCTGGTTGCGGTAGCCTCACCTTGCACACCAGTTCCTCCGGAGCTGGCGGCCGTGCCAAAAACGCCATACGTTTCGCCGGTCGTAGCTTGGGAATTGCCGCCCACTCCAACCCCCGAAGAGCTTAGGTTCAGCCCGACCACCCCGAACGTACTGCCGGTGGCAGCGGTGGCAGTGCCTTCTACTCCGGTGCCCGAAGTGCTCGGATTCGTACCCTCTACGCCAATCGTTTCGCCGGTGGTACCCTGCGCTTGACCCTGCACCCCAATTGCCGAGGCGCCGCCGGTGCTCGATGTGCTGCCCACGATACCGACACCCGACGCGTTTTCCACCAAGAGCTTGACGCTAGCCGAGATCCGGCCGACGCCCAGGTTTCCGCCGCTCTGCGTGATCTCCGAGTTCCCCAGGGCGGTGCCGCTGGTCCACACCGGAATGGTGCCGGCGGTGCCACTGCCGGTGACGGCCGCCGGGGCAGCGGCGGGTTTGGCCGAATCGGACGCGCCCAGCGCCCTGGCCGACGCGGTAGAAGCGCCACGAGAGCCATTCCCGGCGATCCCCACAGCCGGCGCGGCCAAAGCGAACGCCGACGCCGGCAGTCCGCCCAGCGTCTCTGCGTCCACCGCTTTCAGCGAGTAAGGCACGCTGGTCATCAGTACGCGCACGCGCTCCGCTTCCCCTTGCGCTTGCACCCCCAGCCACCGCTGCCCCGCGCCGAAGACCTCGGCCGGGATACCCTCGTTCCGCGTGGCGCCCAGCAAAGCCGTGTATTTCCCGCTGCCGTCGGCCTGCACGTTTTGCGTTTCCATCCAGACCGGCGCGCCGCCCTCCTGTCCTTCATAGACCGCGAAGGTCACCCCCACCACCCCGGTCAAGGCCTTGCCGCCGCCGTCCGTCAGCGTGCCGCTGAACTTCACCAGCCGCGGCACGGCCGTAGCTGTTTTCGTGGCCGGCTGGGCAGGCAGAATGCCCGTCCAGCAGGCTGCCATCAGGATTGCGCAAACCGAATTGTAAAACCGTCTCATTTTCCGTAGGTCTCCTGCATTGGGCGCCCATTCCGCAACGCCATGGACACTTACGCTATCATCTAACGATCATGTCCGCGTGTCGAGTACTATTACGGTGATTCGCCGGACTTTGTGGGGCAGGCTCGCAGCCAGGCTCGCAGCCTGCGCGGGCCTCGTAGGCCCGCTCTTAGGCGAGCTACGCTCGCCCCAGGAGTTTCTACATTTGCTGGAGCTGGAATTGGAGGGCGGGCTTTAGCCGGCGCGGGGCTTCAGCCCCGCTGGTCGCACAGGGTTCAGCCTGTGTTAGGCGAGCTACGCTCGCCCCAGGAGCCGGCTGAAAGCCGGCTGCGGGCAGGATTGCCCGCCCTCCGCTTGGCGATCAACGAGTCGCGGGAGTCTGTGGCGTGACAGCGCTGGCGACGGGCTTGGCGGCATGCGCCTGCGGCTGTGCGAAGTCGGGCCGCCGCGTTTCCGGATGCACTCCCTCGAGCGTCTGGCGCGCGCGCCCAACGCCATTCCCTGCTTTCGATTTCGAATTGCGCCGCATCTGAAGCTTACCCGTCAGGTCGGCCAGCCGGATGTTTTCGAATCCCTTTCGCCGTGCCATGATGCGATAATCGAAAGCAATATTGGCCGTGCCGCCGCCCGGTTCGTGGACTTCGAAAGATGTGGCAGTCGTCCGGCCGACATACAATCCCTTGCAGTCGCCGCGCGGAGTGAGGAACACGTGATAGTCGATGCCGGTGTTCACGGTCTGCGCGAATTCAGGTTCGAGTTCGATGACGGCCGCGCCGTTCTGCAGTTGGCCCGATCCGGCGTCCTCCATCCAGTTTTCGGCCGACTGCACTGAGTACAGGGCCACGTCCTTCGACTGGTTCACCGTGGCGTGGCCCCCGACGGATCCGCTACACGTCAGATTACCGTTGGTGAAGGCGTCGCAGAATCCGGTGAAGGCGGGCCCGAAGGTTGCCAACGCGATGGCATTCTCCTCCGTGGAGGCATTCTCCACATATACCGTGGCCTGGCTGTTGCTCTTACTGTACGCCCCAATCGCTTGGGTATCGTCCGCGGTGGCCAGGATGGCCTCCGCGCCGTCGCTGGTGTCGCCCCACAGCCCGGCGGCGCCTTCGGGCGCATCTCCGCCTTCCTCGCTCACCGTCACCCCCACTCCTTTTACGCCGGTTCCCACATCGCTCGCCGTGATTCCGTACACGCCAAATGTGTTGCCCGAGGTGGCCGTGGCCTTGCCCTCCACTCCGTACCCTGCGACGCTTGCCGAAGTGCCGTAGACGCCCCAAGTCTTGCCGCTGGTTGCCGTAGCGTCCCCGGACACGCCAGTCCCGCCGTTGCTTGCGTTGTTGGCGTACACACCATAGGTGGTGCCGGTTGTAGCTTTAGCGCCGGCCGCCACTCCGAATCCCTCAGTGCTGCTGCTTATCCCTTCAACGCCGTAGCTGGTGCCCGACGTATTGCTAGCGTATCCCTCCACGGCGAAGGCAACCGGCTCGTAGTCCTCATCTGCACTTGTGACACCGTAGATGGCGTTGCCGGTGGTCTGCACGGTAAGGTCGGCTTGGCCCGCCGCCCCGATACCGATTTGTCCCGCGCTGTTCTGAATCATCTTCGAGGTCCCCAGAGTGCTTGTGCCAGTCCACAGCGGAACGTAGCCGGCTGTGCCGCTGCCGGTGATACCGGCGGGCGGAGCCACTGCGGGTTTGGCGGCGCTGGAGGCAGCCACGGCAGGAGCCGCCGCAGCCAGCGGAGACGCGAGGGACGCGCCGACGGCGCTATTAGGAGCCGCTCCCGTCGTACCAGCCAGTGCGTAAGCGGATGCCGGGAGTCCGCCGAGCGTCTCCGCGTCCACCGCTTTCAGCGAATAAGGCACGCTGGTCATCAAAACGCGCGGGTGTTCCACTTCCCCTTGCGCCTGCACTCCCAGCCATCGTTGCCCCGCGCCAAAGACCTCCGCCGGGATGCCATCGTTCGTAGTGGCGCCCAGCAAAGCCGTATAATTCCCGCTGCCGTCCGCCTGTACGTTCTGGGTTTCCATCCAAACCGGCGCGCCGCCCTCCTGCTCTTGATAAAGCGCGAAGGTCACCCCCACCACACCGCTGAGGGGTTTGCCGCCGCCGTCCGTCAATGTGCCGCTGAATTTCACCAGCCGCGGCACCGCCGTGTTTGTTTTGGCAGCCGGCTGAGCCATGGCAATGCCCGCCCAGCAGACCACCATCAAGCTTGCGCAAATCGAACTGTAATTACGTCTCATTTTTCCACCCTCCTTTGCCCTTTCAAGGTACCGATCAACGCTCGTTGAGCGTCCGCGGCGCGATTTCGCCGGCGGCCGGCTTACCAGCCTGCGCCGGCTTGGCGGCATGCGCCGGCACCCTGATGGGCCGCGCGGACTCCGGCGCGGCCGGCGGCCAAGTGTTTTCAGGCGCCGCCGCATGCGCCGCGCGCACGCCGTTCGCGGATCTGGCATTCCGCCGCCCCTGCGGCTTATGCGCCGATTCGGCCATGCGGATCTTTTCGTAGCCTTTGCGGCGCGCCATGATGCGATAGTCGAAAGCGATGCTGGAACCGCCGCCGCCCATTTCATGGACTTCAAAGGACGTGGGCGATTTCTGGCTGACATAGAGTCCCTTGCAGTCGCCATTGGCTGTCAGGAAGACGTGGTAGTCCATGCTTGTATTCACTGTTTGGGCGAACTCGGCGTCCAGCGCCACCACCGCGGCCCCGTTGCGCAACTGGCCGGAGCCGGCATCCTCGAACCAGTTTTCCGCCGCCTGCATGGCGTACATGGATACTGCGCGGGAAGCGTCCGCCCCCACCTTGACGTCGCCACCGATCGAGCCGTTGCAATCCAGGTCGCCACTCACGAAAATATCGCAGTGGCCGTCGAAATCGCTGTCGGTCGCAAAGACGATGGCAGTGTCCACGTTATCTTCCTGGTTTTCCACAAACAAAGTCGCCACGTTGGTGGCGTTGCTGTACGCCTGAATGGCATAAGTACTGTCCGCCGTGGCCAACACGCCGGCTTCTCCGTCTTTTGTGTCACCCCATACTCCGGCGGGCGTATCGCCTGCGAAATCCTTGCCGAGCGAGCTGGCGGCAATCGCGACGCCGAGCACTCCGAACCCGTCGGTGCTGGTTGCCATACCCTTGACGCCATAAGTAATGCCGCTCGCGGCGGTGGCTTGGCCCGACACCCCCGTTCCGGTGGTGCTGTCGGAGATGCCACTGACGCCGGTAGTGGCGCCTGTGGTGGAGACGGAGTGGCCCTGCACCCCGACTCCGGTGGGGCTGTGCGCAATGCCATCGACGCCGTAATTCACGCCGGTGGTTGCCAACGCGTTGCCATACACCCCGAGCCCGGTGCTGCTATTGGTCACTCCATAGGCGCCAATCGCCAGACCGGTCGTGGCATTGTTTTGACCGGCTGTGGCGTATCCCGCGGGGCTGACCGCCGTTCCCAAGACGCCTATGTTGGCCCCGCTTTCGGCCGTGGCTTGACCATACACTCCGACGCCAGTATCGCTGTCGGCAGTGCCACCGACGCCCGTCGTATCGCCCGAGGTAGCCACAGCGTGGCCCTCCACGCCGATGCCGGAAGAGCTATTGGAAACGCCATCGACGCCATAACTAATGCCCGTATCGGGGACGGCGATGCCATGCACCGCGACGCCCGTATCGCTATTGGTCACGGCTTGGACGCCAAACGCCAATCCCGTTGTCGCCAGATTTTGACCAAACACACCGTATCCGGTGCCGGTAACGGTCGTGCCATAGACACCGGACGGTTGGCCATCGGTGGCGAGGGCTTTGCCGTACACCCCGTATCCCGAATCGCTCCTGGTCACCCCGTAGACGCCCGCCGTCGTGCCAGTGGTCGCGAAATTTTCACCCGCGACCCCGTTTCCCGTCGGGCTAAGAACGGTGCCCGCGACACCCGCGGTGACGCCGCTGGTAGCAGTGGATTGGCCCTCCACGCCGTATCCCGTGGTGCTTGAGATGGTGCCATTGATGCTACCGTCGACGGCAGAACTTTCCACGCTGAACGTGTAATTGGGGACGAACCCGCCGATGCCCACAGTCCCACTCTGTTGCTCTATTAGCGAGTTGCCCAGGGCCGTACTGCTGGTCCACAGGGGAACGAAGCCGGTGGTGCCGGTGCCCGTGATAGCAGCCGGAGTGGCAGCGGGCTTGGCCGCGCCGGAGGGTTCCGCGGTCCGGCCGGACGACGCTGCCAAGATGGAGCCCGCACCGGCGCCACGCCCGGCTTCCCCGGTGTTCGTCCCAGCCAAAGCGAACGCCGACGCCGGGAGTCCGCCCAGCGTCTCGGAATCCACCGCCTTCAGCGAGTAAGGAACGCTGGTCATCAGCACGCGCGGACGCTCGCTCTCCCCTTGCGCCTGCACTCCCAGCCAACGCTGCCCCGAGCCAAAGATTTCCGCCGGGATGCCTTCGTTCTTGGTGGCGCCCAACAGAGCCGTGTATTTTCCATAGGCGTCCGCCTGCACGTTTTGGGTTTCCATCCACATCGGAGCGCCGCCCTCCTGCTCTTCATACAGCGCGAAGGTCACCCCCACCACCCCGCTCTGCGCCTTGCCGGCGCCGTCCGTCAAAGTGCCGCTGAAGTTCACCAGCCGGGGTACGGCCGTGGTTGTTTTCGCGGCTGGCTGAGCGAGTGCCACCGCCGCGCAGCACGCCGCCATCAGGACTACGCAAACCGAATTGTAAACCCGTCTCATGTATAGATCTCCTGTACCGGGACGGCGCGCGAATCGCTGGTTCTGCCAGTACCTTTCGCGCCCGAACGCCATGGGTATTTAGGCTATAATCCAATCATCCGTGGCCGTGCGTGGAGTATTTTACGGTGATTAACCTGGTCGTTTTCACGAGTTACGCACTGCGATGACGGGTGCTCAAGTGGTGGATGCAGGCGGGCAACAGCTTGGCGACGCGCAGGTGAGGGCGGCGCTGGAATTTATTCTGGCCAGCCCCGGCTTTGCGCGTTCCCCGCGCTTGGCCCTGTTCCTTAGCTTCGTGGTGGCCGAGCGCCTGTCCGGACGCGCCGCATCGCCCAAGGAGCACGAAATCGGCGTACGGGTCTTCGGACGCCGCGCGGATTACGATCCGCGCATCGATCCGATCGTGCGCGTGCAGGCGCGCCAACTTCGGTTCAAGCTGCGCGAATATTACACCGGAGCCGGCAGCGGCGAAGAGGTGCGCTTCGATCTGCCGAAGGGTTCCTACCTGCCCGTGTTTCACCTGAAAGCCGAAGAGCCGGACGACGCGGCACATGCTTCTCCGAATAGTGAAGCATCCCCGGTGGCTGCGGCAGGTCCCGCCGAGCCGCGCCGGCCCGCCAGATGGGTTTGGACCACAGCCTTTCTGGCCACCGCGACGATCGCCGCGGCCTTGATGCTGGGCTTTTGGAAACACGTTCCGGTGCGCGCCGCGCGCCCCGTCAACCCAGCCGCCCGGAGCGCGTATTTGGAGGGCCGGTACTACTGGAGCCAAAGAAACGAGGAGAGCCTCCGCCGGGCAGTCGAATATTTTAACCAGGCGACCGCCAGCGACGCGGGATACGCCGACGCCTGGGTGGGGCTGGCGGATTGTTATAATCTGCTGCCCGAGTTCTCCGCCATGCCGGCTAGCGAGGCCTTTCCGCGCGCGCTAGCCGCCGCCAGGAAAGCCGTGGAATTGGATGACACCTTGGCCAATGCGCACAGTGCCCTCGCCTTCGCCGCCTTCTATGGCGTCCTGGACACCAAAATGGGCGAACGGGAGTTTCAGCGCGCGCTGCAGCTCAATCCGAATTACGCGGAAGCGCACCAGTGGTATGCCACCGCCTTGATGACGCTCGGCCGGTTTCCCGAGGCCCTGGCGCAGATCGATCTGGCGCAGGAACTGGCGCCGTCTTCGCGTTCGATTCTGGCCGACAAAGGGCTGATCCTTTTTTACTCCGGCCAACCCGAGCAAGCTTTTCGGCTGCTTACCAAGGTGGAAGCGGCCGAGCCCGGATTCGTCTCGCCGCACAGGAATCTGGCGCGCGTCTATCTGGCCCGCCAGGACTACGCCAAATATCTGAAGGAGTCCAGAAAGGCGGCCGAGTTGTCGGGCGACATGCGCGCGCTGGCCGGCATTAGCGCGGGCGAGAGAGGCTTGGCCGGAGGGGGCGCGCAAGAAATGCTGGAGAGTATGCTTGAGGTGCAGAAGAACCTGTATCTGCAAGGCCAGGCTCCGGCCTACGAATTAGCTACAACCTACGCTCTGCTGGGCAGGAAACAGGAAGCTATCGAGTACCTGAAAGTCGTCTATGCGCAACACGATTACCTGATCCTGATTTCCCGTTTCGACCCCGCTCTCGGCAATCTGCGGGATGAGCCGGCTTATCGCGACCTGGTGGCCCATCTTTGACTGGTGGGGCGGCGCCATGCGCCGCCGCGGGGCTTGAGCCCCGCCGGTAGCATAGGCTTCAGCCTGTGTCAGGCGAGCTTCGCTTGCCGGGACGGCGAACTGCAAGGAAGAGGGCGGGTCCGGAGACCCGCCGCAGGCGTAGACGCCCGCCCCACAAGGCTTAATACCCATTGCGCGCCTCAACCGTCAGTTTGTGCGCATTCTCCAGCTTGACCTTCAACTGATGAAAACGGCCGTCGGCCTTGCCGGCCGGAACAAACCCGAGCACATAGTGGCTCTCCGGGGTGGCCAGTTTGCGGAAGCTCAACGCGAAGTCGTTCCCGGTTACATATGTGCCGCCGGTCCCATGCGCCAGGTCGATCAGGGCCTGGGGATTCGAAGGATTATCGTAACGCGGCGGCTGGTTGGACGCCACGGCTGTCGCGGCGCCGCCGCCGGCATAATCGGTTGCCTCGCCGGTGTCCACCGAGCTAATCGACACTTTGGCGCGAACGGCATCCTCAATCAGGTCCGTTTCCTTGCTCTCGCGAACAGGCCCTACGAAGAATCCGGACGAGACCAGTATGATATCCCGCCGCGCCGGCAGGCTGGACATCTTTTTCACCACCGCCCTTAGCAACTCCACCTGCAGCGTCTCGGCCCGCGAGACGCGGCAAACCGGCGCAGGACGCAATTGCATGCGGGATATGGCCTCCTGCAGCTTCTGCCGGTCGCTCGTGAAATCGAGCTCCACGCGGCATGAGGAGGTGAAGATGGCCGCGCGATCGCCGGGTTGCAACGCGCCCAATTGTTCGGTGGCGGCATCGCGAATGCGCTTCAAATCGCCGGGATCGCGGATGGTGAGGTCGTCGAAGAAGTAAGTAACGAAGCGCGCCGGAATCTCGCTTCCGGTTCCGGCGGCATTCTGCGCAGCGGGCGCTTTGCCATCCGGCAGCGACCGGTCCGGGGCCGCCTGGCCGGGGTTTTCCACTGAGAAACTGGCGATCTCCTGCCGCTTTCCGTTGTCGAACAGTTGAAAGTCGTCCTTGCCGAGATTGTCGACGGTATGGCCGTCGCGATCGCGCACCACCACGGGGACCTGAATCATGGTCACGCCCGCCTTGAAGGTCTCGCCGGACTGCACCTGGGCCGCCACGCTGGCGAGCGATCCGAGGGACACTGTGAATAGAAGCGCCGCACGCATACTTCACCTTCCTCCAACCAGTTTACGGAATCCGTACCCCTGCATTCTCCGCCGTGAGCTGCTGGCCTTCGGCGTCGCGCACCACCAGCCGGACCAGGTACGCGCCGGGTTTCATATCGAAATCGGTGTCGATAGTGACCGGAGGCCTTTGTTCCAGCCCGCGCACGGTTTCGTCGCGCAGCCGCAGCTCCAGAATCTTCTGTTGGCCGGCTATGAAGTTGCCGTTCGCGTCGAACACCGCGGCGACGATGGTCACATCGTTCCGGTTCCGGTCGCCGGCTTTGCGCAGGTGGATCAGCTTCAGGTCCACGCTGGTGAGGACGTTCAGCTTGGCGGCGCCGCCGGCTTGTATGACCCGCGTGTGCATGTCCACGGGAAGATTGTGGATCTCGTCGCGGGAGAACACCGCGCTTTCGATCTCCTGCTTGTCCGCCGGCGCGTCATTTAACTTCTTCGGAGCCCAGTACCCGCGGCGCGCCTGCAGGCTCGCTTTCTCGCCCGAGCTCATGGTCACTTTCAGGGCGTGGAAGCTGCCATCGGCCTTCAGGTTCTGGGGCACGAAGCCCAACACGTAGAGATACTCGGGCGCCGCGGCGGCCTTCCGCACGCCGCCATAAAAGTCGTTGTCGAGATTTACCGATCCGCCGGTGCCCTCCGCCAGTGCGACCAGCTCGTCGGTTTCGGCCTGCGCCTCCAGCGGCCTGAACATAATCTCGTCCTGGACTAGCTGCGCGGTTGAGCCCGGCCGGCACGCATCGAATTCGGGAACGGTCCAAACGCCCCGTGCGTCGACGCTGCCGATAAGAACCTTCGATCGAATGGCGAGTTGGATGAGATCGGAGCTTGCGTTCTGGAGATCGGCCGGAACAAAGAAACCGGGAGACACCAGAACGACACTCCTCTGTCCGGGCATGGCCGCCATGCGCTGGACCACGATCCTGAGCGCCGCCAGCGTCCCGCGAGTCGCCTGCAGCCCGCTGGTATAAGCGTCGCGCACAGACTGCAGGGCCGTATGAAAGTCGCCGAATTCTTCAACCGCCAACCGCAACGCGAGAGATCTACTCATATCCGAAGGGAACGGCTGGAGCCCTACCTGCTGGTCGATCTGCGCCGCCTGAAAGTAACTCACATACGTGCCGCAGGGACCCCATGTGGCCGCCGAGATGGGATTAGAAACGATCTTCAGCAGCGGACCGCCGAGCGCCTCCGAACTACCGGTGAAATCGACGCCGATACGGCCCGAAGTGGTAAAGAGAGCGACGCGATCTTGCGTCCCGATTGACGATTTCACATAGCGCACAACTGCCGCGCGCACTTGCGGCAAGTCCTCCCAGCGGATGTTCAGGTCGTCGAAAACAAAGGCAACAAAGCGGCTGGGCGGCGCCGGGGCCGCCGGCGCTGTATGCGAGATGCTGAACGTGCCGGCGCTTTCCGGCCCGGTGTGCGCGCCTTCCGTGTGGGGAAATGCCTCCTGCCCGGCCCGAGTGGCCGCCTTCTGCACGGAGAACTTCGTGATCTCCTGCCGCTTGCCTTTGTCGAAAATGCGAAAGTCGTCTTGGCGGAGGCTTCCGATGGCATGCCCTTGGTTGTCGCGTACGATCACGGGCACCTCCACCAGGTTGCTCTCCACTTTAAATGTCACCGGTTCATCGCGCGTAGACATCTCCGCTTCAGCCGACGACGCGGCCTTAGGCGGCCCAGGGGCGGGCCCGGCGACCACAGCCGTTTCGGGAACCTCCGGAAGGTGCGCCGCGGCAATCCCGATGGCCTCGGCGACATCGTTCGTCTGGCTTTGGTCTACACGCGGAGCGTCGGCAGCCTGCGCGGCGACGGGTTTATTCCGTCCGCGCGCCAGATCCTTCTCGCCGGGCGCCCAATACCCTTTGCGCGCCTGCACCTCGAGGCCGTGTCCGCTTTCCAGTTTGACGGCCAGCGAATGGAAGCTGCCGTCCGGCTTCAACGTCTCGGGCGAAAAGCCCAGAACATAGATGTATTTGGGTGAGGCGGCCAGTTGCCGCACCGCTCCGTTCAGGTCGTTGGTGTCGCGAATGTATCGTCCGCCGGTGCCATCGGTCAACCGCGCCTGGAACTCCCGATATGCTCCGGCGCGCGAGACTGCCAGGCCGCGCGCATCCAGGCTGTTGATCACCACGCGGGACCGCAGGGCATCATCGATCAGGTGCATGGTCTCGTGCACCAGCCAGACCGGCAGTTGCAGACCGGGCGAAACCAGCACGACCGTTCGCTGGCCCGGCAGCCTTGCCATACGGCGGATGATGTCTTCCGACTGCAGGATCACCCTGCGCGAATCGTCTTCAGGTTCCAGCACCTTCAGGCCGGACGTCGGGACAGTAGGCATCACCGGAATCCCGGGCCCGAGCCGCGATAGCGCCTGCTTCAGCCTGGCGCGATCGGAAGTGAAATCCAGCGTAACCCCGCCCGATGTCGTGAAAACGGCCACCCGGTCGGCGGGAAGCAAGGTGTCCAGGAACTTCAGCGAGGCGTCGCGCACGTAAGCCAGGTCGCTCACATCTCCGACGTAGCCTGGAACGTTTCCGTTCAGGTCGTCGATCTTCATGTGCAGATCGTCGAAGAGCATGGCGATGAAACGGCCGGGGATAGCCATGGGCGTGGCTGGCGCCTTCCCGCCGGTCCCTGCCGGTAAGCTCCTGTCTTCCGCCGCCTGCCCCGAGGTCTCCTCCACCGCGAACTTCGCGATGACTTGCGGTTGGCCTTTGTCGAAGACCTGAAAGTCTTCTTTCCGTAGATTTCCGACCGTGTTTCCCTGGGCATCCCGTACCACCACGGGCACGAGCACCAGATCGGTCTCAGTCTTGAATGTGACCTCGCTCTGCGGCAAGACAATGCGTGAGGAGAGGAGCACGGCAGCGGCGCAAGCCAGAGGGCGCGCCCAGCACGACGAATTTCGGCTGCGCATAGCTTTATTTCGACGCTGAGAGACGTTGTCCGGTTTCGGGCGAGATCCGGACGACCCCGCTATTTGCCCGGCGGCACCAAGCTATAACTACTCGCCCAATAGGGCATGGCGCCAATAAGATTACCGGAGACCACAATCTCGACGCGGCGGTTCTGCTGGCGGCCGGCGGCGGTGGCATTGGAGGTGAGCGGGCGGGTATCGCCCAATCCGCGCGCCAGGACTGTGGCGGCGGGCAGGCCGTCGCCGACCAATATCTCGCGCACCGCTTGCGCGCGTTCCGACGAGAACGATTCGTGGCCATCCACTTCCACGGTCAAATCCGGATGCGCGGCGACGATCGCCGCCACGCGCGCCAGGCGGTCATACGCCGCGGGACTCACGCGCGGGCCCTGGAAATCCGCATCGGGCAGAGTGACCGTCAAGCCGCGAGGCGTGTCGCGCGCGGATAACGAGGCGTTGAGCTGTTCGAGCAACTGAAGACGCAATTCCCTCTTGCGCGAGTCGTCGCGGTCCGCGGCCGGCGGAATTCGAGGGGGTGGCGGAGGCGCCGGTTGGACGGCGGCGGCATTGGCGGCGGCGACCACGGCCTGCGCTTGAGCTTGGGCCGCTCGCCTGGCGGCACGCTCCTGTTCGAGTAAAGCCTGTGCGGCGGCGGCTTGGGTTTGCGCCGTCTGCGCGGCGGCCTCCGCCTGGGCTGCCCGCGCTTCGGCGCGCGCCACTTGCTCCCTGGCACTGGCAAGTTCGCCGCCCCGCTGGCGCTCGAGGGAGACAGCGCGCGCGTCTTCGGCGGTCTGCTCCGCCTGTCGCGCCAGGGTCACCACGACGGTGACGCCGGCTTTCCGGTCGCGCGCCTCGTAAGCTCGGCGCAGCAGATCCTGGGCCTTGCCGAGAACATCCGGCGCATACCGGCCGGCCTCGGCGGACTGGGCCATCGCGATCGCATTCCGCGCCTCATAAAGCTCCACGACCGACTGATATTGATCCGTGGACAGCCGGGGGGCATTTGCCGCGGCGGCCGCCAGACCGGCTTGCACATCGTAGGTGTAGTGGCCGCGCGGCAGCAACTCGTATTTAGCCTGGATAGGTTCCCGGTTGCCGATGGTATCGGGGCGAGGCTGGTTCTCCAGCACTACGACGTCGCTTGGCTGGCGCACGGCCGCATACGGCTCCGCCGTAACGATCATGCCGAACGCCTGCAGTTCGGTGGTCACTTGCAGCCTGGCTTTGTCGGAACGGCCGGCCAGGATCTCGCCGAGATTCACGGCATGCCCATCCGGCGTGATCGCCCACAGTACGTAAGTCAGGTACTCGGGGCCGAAGCGCGTGGGCGCCTGCAGATGGTCGAAGCGGGCATCGATTTCCGTGCGGCCCGGCTTGGATTCCACGGCCGCGCCGCCCTTAGCCACAGGCAGCAGGACGGTGCCGCGAAAGTCGATGTTAGTAGGTCCGTTGCGGTACTGGTAATCGACGGCACTTACCGTGCGATCGACCACAGTCACGCGATAGATGGGAACTATGGCACTGTGCGCGGGCGGATTCTGGGCCCGCGCGGTGAGTGTACATAAGATACCAAGTGTAGTAACTATAAGCAGCTTGCCGGCCATGGCCCGTTTGCCTCTCGAGTAAGAATAGAGCAATTGGTCGTCCTTTCCGCAAGCCGCCCCGCCGTCCAGCCTCGCGTTACTCGGCGGGCTCGGGGGCATCCTGCTGCGGGCGGTAGAACCGCTGGCCGCAACTGCGGCAACGATACGGTATCAAGCCCACAATCCTCACGACGCGATCCAGAAAGCCTTTTGGCATGGAGCGGCGCACATCCATCCAACCGCACACCGGACAGCGCGGCCCTTTGCCGCTCTCGCTTTCGCTTTCAACCGGGGCGCCGCCTTCCATTCCGTTCTCAGTGTAACAAGCCGCACCAACGGTCGAAGACGGTGGCGGCAACCTCGCCGAGCCGGGCGGCGTGCGCGTAGGGGTCGACGGGCGCGGTGGCTTCGCGCAGATGGCCGCAAGCTTCGTCCTGCCGTAGCCAGTCCGCGACGATGCGCGGCGTGACTTCCAGGTGGAACTGAATGCCGTAGACGTTGCCGTCGGCGCGGAAGGCCTGGTGGCGGCAAGCGGTGGAATACGCCAGGTGTTCGGCGCCCGGCGGCAGGTCGAAGGTTTCGCCGTGCCACTGAAACACCGTCTCGGGAGCGGAGAAGCCGTGGAACAAGGGGTCGGTGGTGGCGGCCGCGGTCCAGTGCAGGGGCGACCATCCGATTTCCTTTTCCGGATTGCGGAATACGCGCGCTCCCAGGGCCCGTGCGATCAACTGCGCGCCCAGGCAAATGCCGAGTACCGGAATGCCGCGGTGGACGGCCTCGCGGATGGCGGCGATTTCGTGCTGAATCCAAGGGAGATCGTCGTTGGCGGACATGGGTCCGCCCATGAGGATCAGGCCGGAAGGCGCGCGGCCTAAGCCCTCCGGCGGCGCATGGCGCCGCCCCACCAGGCCGTGGCTGGTGGCTAGTGGCTGGTGGCTGGTGGTTGTGTCAACTGTGACGCAAGCGATATGGTGGCGATCGAGTGCGGCGGCTATCGTGCCGATACCTTCCAAGGGTGCGTGCCGGAAAGCCAGAACGTGCATGCGCGGAATCAGTTCTTCACTTTGTCGACGGCTTGCGCCACTTCGAAGTGGCTCAGGCTTTGTTCGTAGCGGGAGACGCCGCGATACAGCGCTTCAGCCAGCTTTTGGCGGTGGTCGGATCTCTTGAGCAGGGCCTCTTCGCGGGCGTTGCTCAGAAAACCGATCTCGGCCAGCACGGAAGGCATGGACGCGCCGATCAACACCACAAAGGGAGCCTTTTTGACGCCCCGGTTCTTGATGCCCGGATCGTAGCGCGCCGCGAAAGGAAACAGGGCGGCCTGCACACATCCGGCGAATTCCTTGGATTCCTCGGCTTTATCCTGCAAGGTAATCTTCTGGATCAGATCGCGCAGCTCAAAAACCGATTTGTCGGACGAGGCGTTTTCGCGGCTGGCCACGGCCAATGCGTCTTTCGCGTTGGTGACGTTCAGGTAGTAGCTTTCCACGCCGCCGATGCGCGGATAAGGCGATGAGTTGGCGTGTATGGAAAGAAACAGGTCGGCCTTCTTCTCGTTGGCAATGGCGGTGCGGCGTTCCAGCGGGATAAACGTATCGTCGGCGCGGGTGAAGACGACCTCGCTGCCCATGCGGGACTCGAGCAGCTTCCCCAGCCGCAGGGCGACATCCAAGACCAGGTCCTTCTCCAAAAGCCCGTTGGGACCGGAGGTGCCCTCGTCATGACCACCGTGGCCGGGATCCAATACCACGCGCCGGATTTTCAGCCCGAGCGCGCGCGTCAGGGAGCCGGACCCATCGGCGGACAACTTAGCCGCCCGGCCGGATTCGACGCGCTCCGCGGACCGGCTGCTTTTGGGCGAGGGTTCGAATTCCGGATTGGCGGGTGGCGCGGCGCTAGGGAGCGGTCCTGCCGGGGGCAAAGGCGAAAGCGTCAAGACCGGAGGGAGTGGAATTACCGGCGGCGCCAAGGGGGTGGGCTGAAGGACGCGGGACTGGAGACCCGCCGCGGGCGTGGACGCCTGCCCCACAACAGATCTCGAAATCTGGCCCATAGGCCGGAGTTCCACCACCAGGCGGTCCGGGTTGGAGAGCTGCGTCGCGGAGTACTCGGTGGCGCCTTGCAAGTCCAGCACCACACGGGTCACGCCGACCTGCGTTTCGGCCACTCTCACCTTTTTCACCAGCTTGTCATCCACGTTCGCGGAATAGAAGCGATGGCCGTTGATGCGCGGCCGGGAGTTCCGCACATCGAAGAAAATGCGCTCGGGATCGTGGGCGCGCTCGGCGCGGAATTCGAATTCGCCGCTAACCTCTATGACCACGCGGGTAGCTTCGCTCAACGACCAACTGCGCACGGCGGTCACCTGCCGCAACTCTTCGCCGCGAATCCGCCCTGGCAGACCGGCGGCCAGCAGCGCGAGCAGCGGGATGAGCGTGCGTTTCATGGCGCGTTTAGTGCGAAATATAGTAAACCTTGCCGTTCGCGTCGACCACTTCGCGAATCGGGTTGTAAGCCTCGGCCGGGACGGTTTCGGCGGCGCCGTTTGATTGGACGGCTGAAGGGGCCACTCCGGTTTCGTTGGGCGTGGGCGTGGCGGCCAGCCGCTGGCGCACTTTGGCGACGTAGTCCTGCGTCTCCGGAAACGGGGGCACGCCGCCGTAGCGGGAAACCGCGCCTTCGCCGGCGTTGTAGGCGGCCAGCGCCAGGGCCTCATCGCCCTTGTAGAGTTCCAGCAGATACTTCAAGTAGCGCGCGCCACCCTGGATATTGTCGGCCGGATCGAAAATATCGGACACGCCGAAGCGCCGGGCGGTGGAGGGAATCAACTGCATCAGTCCCTGTGCGCCCTTCGGCGAGACGGCGTTGGGATCGTAATTGCTTTCCACCTGGATGACGGAATGGACCAGGCGCGGCGAAAGATCGTTCTGCCGGGCGATGCGGTCCACCGTCTCGGTAAGGCGAGCCGACGGCGCGATGGCTGCCGCGGGCTGAGTCCGGATGACGGTGCGTACCAGGCGCCCGGTGCGCGGATCGGCCTTGACCACCGAAACCGCCGGCGCGCCCGCGCCTTGCAAAACCGCCGCCGCGAAGCCGCACATGCAGGCTATTATAAAACAATTTCGCACGGTACTGTTTCAATCCTTTTCTAAGAATCGACCGTTGCCCGCCAGAGTGGCTGTTACTGTCAATGTTATCATTTCTCTGTGAGCAGGGCCGGATATGTGCTGACGGGCGGGAAAAGCTCGCGGATGGGCCAGGACAAAGCGTTGCTGCCCTTCCGCGGGGGCGCCCTGGCAGGGCATGTAGCGGCCACCGTGGCGGCCGCTGCCGGGTCTGCAACCTTGATTGGAGATCCGCAAAAATACGGGCATTTGGGCTACCTGGTGCTGCCGGACCGCAGGCCGGGAGCGGGGCCGGCAGGCGGTATCGAATCCGCGCTGAGCTACACGGCCGCCGATTGGAACCTGGTGGTGGCTTGCGATATGCCCGGCATTTCGGCCGAATTCCTGCGCGGCCTGCTGGACGCGGCAGAACGCCTGAACGCCGACGCCCTGGTTCCCGCCGGCCCTTCCGGGCGCCTGGAACCGCTCAGCGCGGTCTACCACCGCCGCTGCCTGGAGACGCTGCGCCGCGCGCTGGAAGCGGATGTACGAAAGGTTACGGATGCGCTGGCGGGCCTGGAAGTGGCGCGCTTCGCCGTGGACGATACCGGCTGTTTCGAAAATCTCAATACCCCCGAGGAATGGGCCTGCTATTATGACCGCTAGCGTGCCGCCCACCGAACAATTCCCGCATTACATAGAGTTCCGCCACGTGTATAAGACGTTCGACAAGCCGGTTTTAGTCGATTCCAACTTTCATGTGGACGCCGGGCAGACCGTTGCCATCATCGGCCGCAGCGGCGTGGGCAAGTCCGTGACCCTGTCGCATATCATGGGTTTTTTGAAGCCCGACAGCGGCCGGGTGATTGTCGCGCACGAGGATATCACGGATTTCACCGAGGCGGAACTGCGCCGCATTCGCAAGAAAGTGACCATGGTATTCCAGTCCGGCGCGCTGTTCGACTCGCTGACGGCCGGCGAAAACGTTTTGTTTTCGCTCGAACTGCGCGAGGATTACAACGAGCGCAATAAAGAGGATGTGGTGAACGGGCTGCTCGGCATGGTGGACATTCTGGAAGCCAAGGACGCTTATCCGGCGGACCTTTCCATGGGCTACAAGCGGGCGGTGGCCATCGCGCGCGCGCTGGCGGCGCAGCCCCAATGCGTGCTATACGACGAGCCCACCACCATGGTGGACCCCATCATGTCCGACCACCTGAGCGACCTGATGCTGCGGCTGAAGAAGAACCTCGGGCTGACGTCGATCGTGGTGACGCACGATTTGGACCTGATGTATAAGGTGGCCGACCAGGTGGTGTTCTTGTTCGAGGGCCGCGTGATTTTCTTCGGGCCGCCGGCGGATCTGGCGAAGTCGGAGCATCCGCACGTGCAGGAGTTTCTGGAGATGGACCGGGTGGCGTAAGGTCGCGCCGATCCACGTTACGGCGTTTGGCATCGTCATTTGTTAGGAATGTGGACGGTTCGCGCAGTCGCCGCCGTGGCAGTATGCGTCTCGGGCGCGGTTTACGGACAGTCCGCGGTTCCTCAGCGGTTTGAAGTGGCGTCGGTAAAGCCGAGTAAAGCCGACCCAAATTCTTCCTCCGGAATCAAGACCGGGCATGGCCGGCTCGACGCGGATAACGTGACCCTGAAACGCTGCATCATGGGCGCCTATGGTGTCGGACCGCACCAAGTCTTCGGCGGCCCGGACTGGCTGGAATCGGAGCGCTTTCAGATCTCCGCGAAGGTCGATCAACCGATCGACGACGATGCCGCGCTGATGGTAATGCTGCAAGACCTGCTGGCTGAGAGATTCAAGCTGGTGCTCCATCGGGAGACTAAAGCCATGCGGGTCTTCGTCCTGGAGGTAGCCAAGAAGGGGCCGAAGTTGGAGAAGGCCGAGGCCGGCGAATCCTGGACCGGCACAACAACCGGCAATTCCGGCGTGATCGTCGAGGCGCACCACACCGGCATGAACGCATTTGCCAAAATTCTCTCCCGGAAGATGGAGCTGCCAGTGGTCGATAATACGGGGCTGGAGGGCATCTTTAACATCAGACTGCAATGGACTCCCGAGAGCGCCAGGCCGGCGGACGGCGGAGCCATGGAAGGAGCTTCAATTTTCACCGCGATCCAGGAGCAACTCGGATTGCGCTTGCGCTCGCGGAAGGCGCCTGTCGAAGTGGTGGCGATCGACCACGCGGAACAACCTTCGGCGAATTGAGACATTGCCGTGCGTCATTAGTTCTTTATAGATTAACGGCGCGGCCAAAGTCACTCCTGTGGGGCGGGCAATCCTGCCCGCAGCCGGCTTTCAGCCGGCCCGGCGAGCTTTGCTCGCCTGTGTCGGCAGAAGTGCCGACACGGCACGCCGGGGGCGTGCGCCACGAGGGCTACCCAACTGAAAGGGCCAGTCTCCAGGGCGAGGCTAAAGCCCCGCGCCGGCTGAAGCCCGCCCTCCAATCTAATTACTCCCCAACCCCACGAAGAACACGCCCACCAGGATCAGGAAAAGCCCGAAAAACTTCATCCTGGTGAGCGGCTCCTTGAAGAAGATGCGCGACCAGAGCAGCGTCCAGATGTAGCCCAACGACACCATGGGATACAGGACCGAAAGCTCTCCAGGCGGACGGATGCCCAGCACGAAGAAGTACGACGAGAGCAGGAACAAGGCCACGCCGCATGCCAGGCGCCAGTTGAAGAACGGCGCTTTTTCGGAGATGAACAGGTAGATCCAGCCCTTTTTCACCTGCTCGGCGCCGGATTTCAGGAAGACCGCGCCGAACGACCCGATAAACGAGGCGAATAGCACCAGCAGCATGTGGCTGACGGGAGTCTTCAACGCTTCCCGCCTTTGCCCAGCACGGCCACGCCCGTCACGATCAGAACGATACCCAACAGCTTCCATGGGTTAATGCTGTCGTGGAAGATCAGAAACGAAAGCGCGGTCACCCACACGTAAGTGAGCGCAATCACCGGGTAGAGCAGCGACAGTTCGCCGTCCTTCAGGGCCAGCACCAGCAGTAAGGTGGAGATGCCGTAAAGGCAATACCCGCCCATCAGCGGCAAATTGGTAGCCATGCCCAGCAAGCCGGGATGCGCCATGTGGTTGGCGCCGGTCTTCATCAGGACCTGGGCGGCCGCGCCCAGAATCGTGCAGCAGAACACAAGTCCCACGGGCTGGCGGCGGTTTTCGGAAATCCGCGCGGATTCAGTGACGGCGCCGCTCAAATGTTGCCTCAAGGTGTGTCTGAAGATTGAACTCCGTTTCCCACAGAATATCAGGCTTTCGCTACAATAGGTGTCTGTGGAACAAAAGAAAGCAGCAACCGTGGCAGACGTGAAGAGCGCGCCATCCCCTCCCCCGCCGCAGGCCAAAGCGGATCCGCCGCGCGGCTTTATCGCCGAATGGACGGTGACCATCATCCTGCTGCTGTTCGGCACGACCACGCTGGTGCAGGCTTTCGTGATCCCCACGGGGTCCATGGAGGATACGCTGCTGATCGGCGACCATCTGCTGGTGGATAAGCTGGCCTACGCGCCCCCCGGCCCGGTTTCGAAGCATCTGCTGCCTTACGAGGATGTCAAACGCGGCGACATCATCGTGTTCCGCTATCCCGTAGACATCCGCCAGACTTTTGTGAAGCGCTGCATGGGCGTTCCGGGCGATCGGATCCGGCTGGCGAACAAGCAGGTGTACCTCAACGGCAAGAAACTGGACGAGCCGTACGTTTACCACAAGACCGAATACATCGATTCCTACCGCGACAATTTCCCTGGCGAGCCGGACGTGCATATCTCCGAGTCCGGACAGGACATGCTGGAACATCATATTGTGAACGGCGAAGTGGTGGTGCCGGCGGACAGCTATTTCGCCATGGGCGACAACCGCGACTCCTCGCTCGACAGCCGGTATTGGGGATTCGTGCCGCGGGACAACATCATCGGCAAGCCGTTGATTATTTACTGGTCGTACGACGCGCCGACCGAGGCGCTGTCGAACCCCACCATCGGCGTCGATCATCTGGTCGACCTGATGGAGCACTTTTTCACCAAGACGCGTTGGCGGCGCACGTTCCAGTTGGTGCACGGAGTCGCGGTCAATTGACCGGCGTCCAATGCACTTGTGGGGCAGGCTCGCAGCCTGCGCGGGCCTCGCAGCCCCGCTCTTCGGCGGCGCATGGCGCCGCCCCACAGGGTTTTCATCACGATTCGTGGGCCGCAGGCCCATCCTGCCCCACTGGGCATCGCTGAGAAATGAACGCTAACCCGCACCACTACGGCCTGATCCTGGCGGGCGGCCGCGGCACGCGCTTCTGGCCGCGCAGCCGGCGGCGTTCGGCCAAGCAAGTACTGAACGTAGTGGGGTCGCGCTCGTTGATCCAGGGCACGGTCGACCGGCTGGGTCCCGTGATTTCTCCGGAGCGGCTGTGGGTGCTGACCAACGACTACCTGCGCGATGAAATCGTGCGGCAGCTTCCGGAGGTTCCCGCGCGGCAGATTCTGGCGGAGCCCGCGCAGCGCAACACGGCGCCGGCGATCGGTCTGGCGGCGCACATCCTGCAATCGATCGATCCGGACGCGGTGATGGGCGTTTTTCCGGCCGATCATATCATCGCCAAGGAAGGCCGTTACCGGCAATTAGTGCGCGGGGCGTTCCGCTCGGCCGAGCGCGGACAAATGGTGGTGCTGGGGATTCTGCCGCGCTGGCCGGAGACGGGGTATGGGTATATCGAGTTTCCGCGCGGCACGGAACCGGGATCGAAGGCCGTCGCCATCCGCGGTTTTCATGAGAAACCGGATCTCCGCACGGCGCGGCGGTACATGGCTTCCGGCCGCTTCTTCTGGAATGCCGGCATGTTCTTCTGGCGCGCGGGCGTGCTGCTCGACGAACTGCGCAGGAATCTGCCGCGCACGGCGAGCATCCTGGCCGCGCTGCCGGCGTTCGACGACGCCGGGTTCCCACCGAAGCTGCGCGAGGCCTTCCCGCTCTGCGAGAACATTTCCATCGATTACGCGGTGATGGAGAAGGCGCGCGAAGTGGCGGGCCTCCCCTGTCCCGAAATCGGCTGGAACGACGTCGGAAGTTGGAACGCCGTCTACGAACTGTTGCCGCACGACGCGGACGGCAACGTGCTATTGCAGGACGCGGTTTGCCAGGCGGCGGGCGGCAACTACGTGGATACGGGCGGAAAGATGGTAGCGCTGGTGGGCGTTTCGAACCTGATCGTGATCGACACGCCCGATGCGCTGTTGATCGCGGATCGCGGCTCCGCCCAGCAGGTGGGCGATGTGGTGAAGATTCTGGAAAAGCGGAAGCGCGACGATTTACTTTAGTTGCGGCGAGACAAGAGGGGCCGGCACGGCACGCAGGAGTGCGTGCGCCACGTCTGGCGGAACTTGGACCTTCTTTGCGCCAGGCAGGTACGGGCGGATGACCGCTGGATTGGCGTATTCCAGATCGGACCCATCTTCCACGGCGAACAAGGCATACTCTCCAGGCGGCAGGCCGCGGAATTCGTAGCTGCCATCGCTATTGCTCTCGACGGCGCGATTCGCCGGCGACAACACCACCAGCGCGCCGGCCAGCAAATGCCCGTCGCGATCGACCGTGCCGGCGATGCGCCCTCCGCCTTTGGCCATGGACAGATTAAGCCGCACCGCTGCGCCAGCCGGGACATCCAGTATCTCGGCTTCGCGGTTCCGAAGGTAACACTCATCCGCGCCGGCGATGGTCACACGGTAGCGCCCGGGCGCGATCACCGGAGTCGAGAATCGCCCATCCGCACCCATGGCGAGAGCCACGCCGCGCCCAGTCTCGTCGCGCAGCAGAACCGTGAGCTGCGCCGGCAGGCTCCCACCCCCATCCACTACGACCATCCCGCTTAACGAGGGCGCCTGCTGCAGCGTAACGTCGACATCCGTATCGGTGGCGGCCACGTCGAACTCAGTTGCGCCATACCAGGTACGGCTGCCATCCGCAGCCTCGGCCCGCAGAGTGTAATGTCCCGGCAGGATGCCCCAGAGATTGTACAGGTCTCCGGTTTCGCCGCCCTGGCGGACGGAGACCGCATTTCCCATAAGGCCCGCCGTGGTCAGCGTGTACTGTTTCGTGAGGCTCTCTTCCTGCTCGCAGTGCACGTACACCGGCGACGCGGGAACCGGGAGCAGCGTGAAGTTCGAGGTAGCTTCCTGGCCGGCCTGGAGGACCAACGGCTCCGCCGCGGCGGGGTCGCCAACATTCGGATGGTAGCGGACGCCGTACCCGGCGTGGGTCATGCTGCGCGGCGCCGATTCCGCAAGAGTCTCGTTGAATTTGGTGTACCAGGGAAGGCCGGAGACTACCAGGTAATAGTTGCCTGCCGGAAGCGGCGCGAAGCGATATTCGCCGATGTCATCCGTACGTTTGAAGGAGTCCTTGACTAACTGGCGGCGTCCGTCGATAATCCGCGAGCCAAGCAGTTCGACCAGCGCTTGGGCAACGGGCTCGCCGGAGTCATCCACCACTTTGCCCGATATGATCGCGGGCGGTGGCAGGCGCAACAAGATGCTTTCGGTGTCCTGGCCTGGGCCGGTGACAATCGCGCCGGACGGCCGCCCCGGCAACAGGCCGCGCCGCTGCCCGGCCAATTCATACTGGCCGCGCGGCAGGCTCGTGAAAGCAAATCGCCCGTCGTCTCCGCCGATCGCCGACAGGCGCTGGCCGCGGCGTTCGATGGACGCGAGGGTCACGCGCGCACCCGCCACCGGCTGGCCGCTGACGGCGTTCACCACTACGCCGGCGATACGATAACCTTCGGATGCGGATGCCTGCGCTCCGGCGGCCAGCGACCCTACCGCCAGCCAGGCCAGCCAACCGCCGGTCATGGGTCTTCTCCAGCCGCTATCTTCAGGGCCACGTTTTGGCGATCGCGCGGGCCGATGTGGATGCTAACGGCGCGGCCAGCCCAGGCTTGCCGGGCGTCCGGATTGGCGTATTCGAAGGCTTCGGGGGGACCGGTCCACGCGTAGGCCTGATAATCTCCCGGAGCGACTCCCGAGAAGTTGAGATTGGCGTTGAGGCGCGCAATCCGGGTATGGAGTTCGTAGCCGGAGCCGGGCAACAGAATCACCCAGGCGGGACCAGGTTCGCCATCGGTGGACGCCGTCACATCCAAGGCGCCGCCATCGGAGGCCAGGACCGCTTCCAGCGGCGGCGGGGCCACACCCGGTGGAATCGTGAATTCGTCCCCCGCCAGCAAATCGGTTTCGCCAAAGCGGGCCGCGGAAATGTAGCCGTTGGCGCAGTCCATCCCGATCCGGTAGCGGCCCGTCAGGACACCTTCGATGTGGAATTCTCCATTGGGTTCGGTGGCGGCTGCCAGCTCGGTTTCCTCGGAGATCCACACCTCGACGGGCGAAAGCCGGATGGCACAGTTTGGCGGCGACGGGGCCGCGGGACCGGAGTCCGCCGCCATGCGCACGATGCCTTTCAGCGCCACGCCGCCAACCAGCGGCAGCACCACGCCCTTCACATCGCCGACGACCTGCAGCGGCAGTTCCCCGCGGACGCGCTCGCGGCCGTCTCCCTGGGTGGCACGCAAGATATAGCTGCCCGGCACTACATCGCCAACCTGGAACACACCCGTGGCCGCGTCCAAAGCGGCCGGCGCGGCGCTCGGTTCCTGGCCGGCGCCGAGCAGTTCAATCGTGGCGGTGCGGCCAGGCGAAAAGCCGGCGATGGCGCCGCGAATCCGGTACGCGGTACGCAGGCTCACGGAGAAATCCGCCCGCAAATCGCGTCCCGGCTCGACCGTCACGGGTGTCGCGGACGCCAGTTCGCTGGCTCCGCCGAAATAGATTGGAGCGAAGGCTTCATTCGCGTCCGGATCCGGTGTAGCGCCATCCCATCCCGCGGCTCTTAAATAGTACCGGCCGGGGTGCAAGCCGGCCAGACGATACACGCCGCGATCGTCCGTCGAGACGGCGGACGCCACACGCACTTTACGGCGGCCCTCCGCTACGGAGGCCGAGAGCGCTTGGATCAGAGCATATTGCAGAGGCTCGCCGGCGGCATCCTCAACCCTACCGGCGATGACCGAGAAGGGATCGAGGCGCAGAACCACGTCTTCGCGCGACGGGCCCACCGCGACGCGGGAGCCCGCGGCGACGAAGCCCGGCTTCTCCGCATTGGCATAGTAGGCGCCCGCCGGCAGGTTGCAGAAGCGGAAGGCTCCGGCCGCATCTGTGAACGCGGCCGATTGCGGGATGGTGACGGCGGCATGGCGCAGAGGCTCGCCGGTAGCGGCATTCAGCACCGTGCCGGCGATGCAAAAATCCGGCTCGCCCGCAAGCAGAGGCGCGGCAAGCAAAGCCACAGCCACCGAGAACTGCACCCGCCGCGCTGCCGGAGGGGAAAGCATACCTAACAGTATAGAGGTGAGCTTCGGTCGTCAATGACAGGCTGACGCCTGTCCCACCTAAGCCCGCCCTCCATGAAGACTCACTAATTCGACGCGCTGCCGCTGATCCCCAGTGTCGTGCTACCCAGGATGGCCACGGTGTACTCGACCTTGCTCCCAGCTCCGCTCGCCTTTTTGGCGGGGGTCAGGGTCTGCGGAGAAGGCGTGAATTTCTGCGGGTGCTTGAGCACCGCACTGGTGAAGCTGCCCTTGGCCAGCGACGCTGTGCCTACCACAGTCCCGGTGAAGCCCAACAAGGAAACGTTGGTGGTGAAGACCATGGTATCGGAGCCCGTGGACGGCAAGGTATACTTCAGCGTCGAGGTTCCGGTGGTCCCGTAAACGGTGCCGCCGATGTTCACCGTAATGGCGCCGGCAGGCAGCGTATAGGTTGCCGAAGTCTTCGTTTTGCTGGTCGGCGTCAGCGTGGTACTGACGGTTGCGATCAGAGTTCCGCTCTCTCCATTCGCGCCCAGCGGATCCGATCCCGACAACACGGGGCCCAAAGTACCGGTAACCGTGTAAGTGATACTGGCCGCCATGAGCGGGCAAAGCCCCAGGATGAGCACAGCGGCAGACAATGACAACAACCTTCTTCGTGGAAGCATTCGATTCTTTCCCCTCTTTGTGAATAGCTGCGGGATGATCCGCGGTATATGAGTGTATGCGGTATTGCGCGGGAAAGCAAGCGGGAAAAAGACCCGCCGATAGAACCACTCCCTGACGGTCGCGGCTCAGCAAGCCGTGCGAAATCAACGCGACTGTTACCGGGCCGCGACCGTGAGGGCGCGGTTTCAAAAGCGGCTAAGCACCCAAAAACCCGGCCGGCGGTGTTACGGCGGTGTAACCTTGAACACCACGCCGCCACCGCTGGCCCCGCCCATGTTGGCGGTCCCGTAAAGATTAGCCGAAGAATCGCGGCTCAAAGGTCCTTCCGGCTGTCCGCCATCGTCGCCACCCGTGAAGTTATAGAGCACGTTAAAACTCCCCGCTGCATCCAGCTCGTAGACCGCGCCGTAGCCCGCGGCGGCGTCCTGGTAAATCGTTCCGTAGAGGTTGCCCGCCGGGTCCCGGATGACGGCCGCGCCCCCACCGAACCCAATGGTAAAGTTGTACAGCACCGTCTCTTGGCCGGTTGTACTCAGCGTGTACACCACTCCCCAACCGGCCGAACCGCCCTGGGCCACGGTCCCATAGAAGTTGCCCGCCGCGTCGCGGATCACACCGGATTCCGGCTGCCCCCCATCGGCTCCGCCCGTAAAGGTATACAGCACGGTTTCCTTCCCGGCCGGGCTCACCTTGAACACTACGCCCGCGTTCGAGGCGCCGCCGCGGTAAGTGGTCCCGTAGAGGTTCCCCGCCGAGTCGCGAATCAACCCCGGGTTCGGTTCGGAGCCGTCGGCGCCGCCGGTGAAGGCGTACAGCACGGTCTCGGTGCCGGCTGCATTCACTTTGTAGATCACGCCCGCATTGGCGGTGCCGCCCGCGGAAGTGTCTCCGTAGAGGTTGCCTGCCGAGTCGCGGACCACGCCCGCGTAGGGGTAGGCCCCATCGGTCCCGGCGGTGAAACTGTGCAACACGGTCTGCTGGCCAGCCGCAGTCAGCTTGTACACCACGCCATAACCCGCCGCGCCACCCACTACAGCGGTTCCGTAGAGGTTGCCGGACGAATCTTGGATCACGCCTCCAGCGGGTTCGCCGCCATCGGCGCCGCCGGTGAAGCTGTAGAGCACCGTCTCCTGGCCGGCCGCACTCAGTTTGAACACTACACCCGCGTTCGCCGCACCGCCGGAAAAAGCGGTCCCGTAGAAGTTCCCCGCGGAGTCGCGTTCCAGTGCATCGGGGCTGGTGCCGCCGGCCGCGCCCGCAAAGCCGTACAACACGGTCTCCTGGCCGGCCGCGTCCAGCTTGTATACCACCCCGGCGCGCGCTACGCCGCCACCGTACGTAGCGCCGTAGAGGTTGCCAGCCGAGTCGAGAATCACGCCTGCGATGGGCTCCGACCCGTCGGCCGCGCCCGTGAAACTGTACAGCACCGTCTCCTGGCTACCCGCCAACTTGTACACTACGCCCGCGCTCGATGCGCCGCCGCCATGCGTAGTTCCGTAAAGATTGCCCGAGGCGTCGCGGATCACACCCGACTCGGGACTCCCGCCATCGGCCCCGCCAGTGAAGCTGTACAACACTGTCTGATGGCCGGCGGTATTCAACTCGTATACTACGCCAAAGCCCGCAAGGTTGCCGCCGCCATAAGTCGTGCCATATAGATTGCCCGACGAGTCGCGGATTACGGAGTTGGGATAGCCGCCATCGGCTCCGCCAGTGAAGCTGTATAACACGGACTCCTGCCCGGCGGCAGTCAGCTTATAGACCACGCCCTTGCCCTCCGTGCCGCCGTAGCCGGCGGTTCCGTAGAGGTTGCCCGCGCCGTCGGCGATTACGCCGGCGAAGGGAGACCCGCCGTCGAACCCGCCCGTGAAAGTATACAACACCGTCTGTTGACCGGCCGCACTGAGCTTGTAAACCACGCCATAGCCGCTTTGAAGGAAGCCGCTACCGCCGCTGCTGGCAGTCCCATAAAGGTTGCCGGCTGAGTCGCGGATGACGCCGGCATAGGGGAAGCCCCCGTCGGCCCCGCCCGTGAAGTTATACAACACGGCCTCCTGGCCGGCAGGATTGAGCTTGTACACCACGCCCGCACCCGCCGTGCCGCCGCCGTAAGCGGTCCCGTAGAGATTGCCGTCCGAGTCGCGGATCACGCCGCCGTAGGGCGTTCCGCCATCTGTCCCGTCCGTGAAACTGTGCAAGATGGTCTCGTGGCCCGCCGTATCGACTTTGTATACGACGCCATGTCCCCCCGTGCCGCCGCCGATGGCGGTTCCGTAGAGGTTGCCGGCCGAGTCGCGGATGGGAGTCGCCCAAGGCGCCCACCCCGCCGGCAGGTTGGACGCGAAATTGTGCAGGACGCTCTCGGTTGCCGTCTGCGCTTGTGCCGGTGCCATCGCCGCGGCGGCCAATATACACATCAATAATTTGTATGTTGTCTTTTCCATAGGTGCTTCTTGGTAGTATACGCGCGATTCAAGACGCGCTCAATGGAACGCGGCAGTTTGGCAGGCCGGATGCGGACTCAACGGCCAAACATGTTCCTTCGTGACCCGATACGCATCGCGCTCGTTGCGATTCTAGTCACCTTACAATCCGCCGCATTCGCTCAGGATTCGCGCGCGCAGTTCGCGGCGGGGCCGATTCTGCAGGCGATGTCCGCGGAGTTGCCCGCCCATTTGCGCGCCGGTCCGGTGGATGCCATCTGCTGGGCGCAATGGTTGAAGACGGCGGACGCCCAAGTGCGGCACCGGCTGGACGCGGGCGAAGAAGATACGCTGGCCAAACTTTTGCGCTTCGGCGTGACATTCACCAAGGAGTATCCGTTGCGCTCACCGCGCGGTCCTCTAAACTCTGCGACAATGTCAACGATGCCCGAAGTTCTCGACGTCTATATCAGCTACTCCGCCAAGAACCGCGAATTTGTCCGGCGGTTGGCGGACGGCTTGCGCGATAACGGGCTATCCATATTCTACGATGAGCTCATCGACATTGGCGAGAATTGGAGAGACGCGTTGGAGAGTGGCCGCGAGCGGGCGCGTTTCATCGTCATCGTCATGTCTCCGGAATACTTTCAGTCCAGGCAGACCGAGGTGGAATGGACCGCCGGATTAAAACGCGAGTCCAACGAACGTCGCCTGATCCTTCTGCCCGTGATGTACCAGATGTGCGAAGTCCCCACAACCCTTGCGGAAAAAGTGTGGGCCGATTTTCAAGAGCCGGGCGAATTCGCGGCTTCCCTGCGCAAGCTGGTCGCTGCCATGCGCACCAATTACGCGCCGGGCGGAGTTGGATCTTCGGAGCGCGAGATCGGCCGGCCGCAGCCCCCTACGCCATTTGAGTTTCCGCAGCCGCTCCTCGAGTCTCTCAGCGAAGGCAATTGCGTTCTGTATGCGGGCGCCGGACTCAGCGCTCCGGCCGGCCTGCCAACCTGGCAGCAGTTCGCGGACCTTCTGGTGCGGGCGGCGGTGGACGCGGACTTCGTAACCGGTCAAGACCGGGAGTTCTTCGAGAACGCGCTCCGCGATTTAAAGGGCGATTATGTCGTCGATGAGATCGTTGGCCGGGCCAGCGGCGATTTCCTCCAACAGTTTCTAAGAACGACGTTCCTCGGCAAGAGTCCGCCGGAAGCCCACGGAGTCCTTCGCGATCTGCCTTTCGCGGCGGCGCTCACCACGAATTTCGACAACCTGCTTGAAGTGACATTTCAAAAGAACGTGCCCAGCCTACCGGTCTTCACGCCAAAAGACACAGATGGCCTGTTGGGCGCCTTTACGCGCCGCGATTTCTTCATTTTGAAGCTTTACGGCTCGCTCGATCGGCCGGAGGATATGTTGGTCAGTCCCGCTCAGTTTGACAGGGCCATATCGGAGAACCCCATTTTTCAGCGTTTCATGGAGACCCTGTTCATTTCACGGACTATTCTGTTCGTCGGCTGCAGTCTGGAAGGGATCGAGACTTACTTGCGCGGCCTGCGATTCCCGACGCTTCCGAATGCCCGGCACTTCGCTCTTTCCGGCGTCCTCGGGAGTTCCTGGGAGGCCATGGCCGGCGTGCTGGCCCGCCGCTACGGCATCCAAGTGATTCCTTATCGCCGCGCCGATCGCTTTGACCAGTTGCACGCCTTGCAAGAATTGCGAAGATATGTGGGATTCACAGGCAAGGGCGTCACAAAAGCGGGCGCATCGCGTTTGAAAAAAGTGATCCTCGACAACATTGGACCTTTCGAACACCAGGAGATTCCGATCGATCCGAAGATCAACGTCCTTCTGGGAAACAACGGCGTCGGCAAATCCACCATCCTGCGCGCCATTGCGGTGGCTCTTTGCGGCAAAGAGGCCGATCCTTACACCGCGCGGCTGATTCGATCCGACGCGCAAACCGCGAGTATCCAGCTCGAGACCGATCTGGGCACCTATCGGACAGTGTTGCAACGGACCAAGGCCGGCGTGGAATCCACGTCTAGTTCGGTTGGGCCGCTGGACGCGGAGGGGTGGCTAGCGGTCGGATTCCCGCCGCTACGGACCAATTCCGGCGACAACGTTCGCCGCCAGTTTCAATCGTCGCCGTTTCCCACCGTCCAGGATGTCTTGCCCCTGGCGAAGGGCGAAGCGGACATCCGGTTGGACGACCTGCAAACCTGGATCGTGGATGTCGATTATCGCGCTAAACACGAACTCAGCACGAAGTCCGGTGACGGCCGGTACGAGCGCCTGATCCACGCATTCTTCGGCACCATCAGCCGGCTGCTCGAAGGCGTGAAGGTGGAATTCGAAAGCGTCGACCCGGTCACCAGGCGTGTGTTGGTATGTACCGACGACGGCATCGTGCCGCTGGAATACGTGAGCCAAGGCACCTCGTCTCTAATGGGGTGGGTGGGCGTCTTGCTGCAGCGGCTCTACGAGATTTACGGCGCCGAAATGGATGCATCCGCGCGATATGTATTGGTGCTGATGGATGAAATCGACGCGCACATGCACCCCGCCTGGCAGCAGATTCTGTTGCCTAGGATTCAGGAATGCTTCCCCGGCATGCAACTGATCGCGACCACGCACTCCGCGCTGGTCCTCAGTGGTCTGGAAGACACGAACGTGATGCACGTAGTACGTTCTCCGGAGACCCACCGCGTGGAAATACGGAAGTATGAGATGAAGCTGAAGGGGCTTGAAACCGATGAGATTCTCACCGGTCCGCTATTCGGTCTCCATGACACTCGAGATCTAGGCACGCAGGCGAAGGAGCGGCGCTACGACCAACTTCGATCTCTGCCTTCGCCCACTCCCGAGGAGGTTGCGGAGCGGCGGGCACTCGCCCGGGATCTATTCGGATCGCGCGCGCCATCTCTCGAATCCGCCAGCACGGCCATCGCCGAGGCGTTGCAGCGGAAGCCGGAGGGAGACTTAACCCCATCTTCGGAAGAACGCGCCCGGCTGTTGGCTGAAGCCGAAAAACTGATTGAAAAGACGCTGGCGGGCAGGTCTTAGTAGGCGGCGGAAGAGAATGCTTTACCGCAAATTCGACCCCGGCGAAATCTACAAAAACTTCGCGCACGAGAAGTTCGCCGATTTCAACGATTGGAGAACGCGAGCGAAAACCGCGGCCGAAGCTCTCGCGGACTGGCAGGTAAACCACCCCTTTCGGCAGAAGGGTGAATCCTTGCCGGTCGATGCCGAAATCTACGGCGCGCTGAAGCCGTGTCTGAAAGACTATTTCTACGGGAAGTGCGCTTATTGCGAATCGGAATTTGCCACGGTAGCCTGGGGCGACGTGGAACATTATCGCCCGAAGCGTGGAGTTGCCGACGATAAAACGCATCCGGGCTATTACTGGCTCGCGTACCATGAGCGGAACCTCATGACGAGCTGCCAACTCTGCAATCAGGGCCGCGGCAAGCGAAACTGGTTTCCCATTGCGGGCCAACGCGCCATGCGCCCTGAAGACGATCTCTCTAACGAGCAGCCGCTTCTGTTGAATCCTTATGAAGAAGCGGATTGCGGTGAAAGGGCCGGCCACCTGCAATACGTATTCGAAGAAAACGGTTGGGATTTGCTGTCAACCGGCCGTGTCGACGGCCTGACTGATCGCGGACGGAAGTCCGTCGGGCTTTACGATCTGAATCGCGAGACATTGGTCGGCAGGCGCCGCAAAAGCCAGCAACACGCCATCACCATCCTTGAGCTTCTCGCCGCACGGCCCCGCGAATTCGCCGAGAATTGGGCGCTGCTGTTCAAACCCGACCAGGAGCACGCTTCGGCGATGCGCGCGGCCTGCTGGAAATGGCTGGAGCATCATAAGAAGCAATTGGATCGCGCCACAGGAGGGCAGACAGGTTGAGATACGGGGGGCGCGCAACCGCTGCCGGCGCCATGGCAAAATGAGAGCCTCGGTCTTGTCCCGCCAATACGTGCTGTCGCTGCCCGAACGCGCACTGCGCTCCATGAGCGCGCTCAGCGCCGGCCTGCTGCGCGAGCTGAGCGAAGTGGCGCTGCCGCGGGCCGTGCGCCGCACGCGGCTCTACACGGAGTTGGTCGAAAACACGCTGCGCTTCCTGATCGAAAATGTCGGCCAGGTGGAAGGCACATATCCCCCGCAAGGCCATCTGGCGGATAACTTCGCCATGCGGCGCTTCGCGGGCAACGGCATCGAATTGATCGGTCTGCTTACCTTCAGCGCATCGCCTGTATGGGTGCTGGCCGCGCTGGCCGATCTTTCCGGCACCGGCCGGCAACTGATCCGCGAGATCGCGCAAAGCCTGAGGGAAGAAGGTCTGCTGGCCGCCGGCGCCGACTATGAAACCATCGACCAGTTGCTGGATGGCCTGGAAGGCGCCGCCGGGCGACTGGCTCAGACCGCCAACACGCCGCCCCTGGACGTGGACAGTCTGCGGCGCGAATGGTCCGATCTGCGTCGCGAGACGGCCAAAATCCCCACGCCGCATCTGCCATCCGGCGATGCGCTACGGCGAAGCTGGGAAGACTTGAAAGCCACCGCCGCCGCGCAGGGGCGCCCGGTGTTTCAGGTTTCGACCCTGATGGCGCTCTCGGCCGTCAGCCGCATTCCGGAAAACCTGCTGTGGCTCTCGCGCTGCGCCAAAGGAGCCGCGCGCCGCACTGGTCAGATCTTCGCCGGAGTGCTGCTGGATCATTACGGCGCCACTTTGCAAGAAATCCGGAGCACCGGGTACGTGGCGTATTGGGTGCGCGAGTTCCGTCCGTATTTAAAAGCCGCCGCGTCGCAATTCTCGCCGCGTCGTGTTACGTTGACCGAGCGCATGTGGCGTGGCGCACGTTCTTAACGCGCTTACTGTCCCGCCGCGGCCGGGATCAACTCCCAGGTATCGTCGAAATACACGTAGCCGGTGGTGCCTCCGAAGAGAATTACATGGCCAATGGCTTCGTCGTTGGCCATCCCCAGGAATTCGCGCGGCGGCGGCCAGGTTGTGGGATGCAACTGCGCCCAGTCGCTTCCGGTCCAGGCCCACGTGCCGTTTTGGAGCATCCCGCCGCTTTCGCCGCCGAAGGCGATCAACAGCCGGAACCCCGGATCGAATGCGGCCGCGGCAAACTCCAGCAGCGGCGGTTGCCGCGCGGGCGCCTGCTCCGTCCAGTTGGCCCCGTCCCACGTCCACGTATTTTGCGCGCTGACATCCGCCTCGCCGCCAAACAGCACCGCGTTCTTGGCGACGTGATCGAAAGCGCTGAGGGCGCCGGTGCGCCCTGCGGGCGACGTGGCGGGCTGCAATTGGAGCCAGGTGGTCCCCGCAAACATCCATGTGCCGGCGGAGTAACCGGACTCGGAATTGAAACCGCCGAACACGTCGGCGCTGCCGTTATCCGGATCGGTGAACACGCAAGGCGCGGTCACCGGCGGCGGCGACAGGTACGGTTTCGCTTCCTCCCACGTGCCCGCGGCGCCATCGAAGATCCAGGTATCGCCGAAGTAGCCGGCCGCCTCGGTGTATCCACCGAACATCACTAACTTCTGCAACAGGGCATCGAAGGTCATCCCCGCGGAAACCCGCGCAGGGGGCGATACCGGCGGGGTTAATTGGGTCCACGTAACTCCGTCGAAGGTCCAGGTGTCCCCGAGATACGACGTGTTGGCGCCCAGGCCGCCAAATAGCACGATCTTCCCGCTCACCACGTCATAGGCCATCGCCATGCCGTCGCGCGGGCTGGGAGACACGGTGGGCGTAAGCTTGACCCACTCCACGGCAGGGGCCGCGGGCGCATCCGCCGCGGCGGCCATCGCCGGCCATAACGGCACGCCTGTTAGGACCAGAACCAGTCGGTATTTCATCGATATGCCTCCTCGGCCGCGCGCTGCTGCCGCATCGTTATAACGCTACCGCATAACCTAACGGTACCGCATAACGCTACGGCGCCGAGTCTCTCTACTGCACTTGTTTTTGCGCGATCCAGATCCGAAAGAACCGATCCGTAATCAGGAAGGAACCGTTATCCCGGTCGATCAGATCCCGGCTGAGCAGGCTCTCCACCGCGCGCTGCGCATTGGAAGGGGATCCCAGCCCGTGGCGCGCAATAAAAGGCGCGCCGAAGAGCTTAGCGCCGGCCGGTTCGAAAGCGAGCCCTTTCAGCAGCCGCCTCTGGCTTGCCGCCAGCGATTCCCAGAGCACGGTATAGGCGTAACTTTCGCGGTCCAGCAATACCTTGATCGCGCCTTGAATCAGCGCCTCCGTTACGGGCTCGCCGGGTGCGCAGATCTCCCAAAGAGCATGACACAGGTGCTGCGTATAGAACGGGTGGCCTTCCGTCAATTCGCAGACCCTGCGGATCTCCCGGTCCGCGATGGGCCTTTCTCCCTCGCGAAACTTCTTGCCGATGAACGGAATCCAATGCGCGGTCGCGATCGACCCCAACGGGTAATGCCCAGCCGCGCGGTAGAGCGGGCGGGAGCGGTCCAGGAACATTTTCTGAATCAGGTGTTTCCTGCTGCCGAGGAAGATGTACGAGACGTCCCGATGTTTTTGAATGACGCTCCGCAGTCGCCGCTCGACCATATCGCCGCCGTACTCCAGCACCTGCTGAAACTCATCGAAGACGATCACGACTTTTCGCTTTCCGCGCGCGGCGATCTTGGCCGGCGCGGCGAGCACTTCTTCAATCTCCTTCCCAGGCATTCCGCTCACACTGAAGCCAAATGCGATCTTCGGCTTGCCTTCCGAGTCTGTAGTGATGCTGGGAGCGAACAGGCCGAAGAATTGCGTGGCCATCTCCAGCAGTTGGCCCGCCGTGCTGCCCATGGATGCCGTGATGGCCTCGGCGGTAGCCGCGGCAAACGACTTTTCGCCATCGGTGGGCCACAGATCGACGTACGCGGCGGCATAGCGGGCCTTGGGGAGTCCGCGCAACGCCGTTTGCACCAGAGAGGTTTTTCCCAGACGCCTTTCGGAATACAAGAAGAGCTTCTCGCTGCTTTCCATGCCGGCCTTCAGATCGGCCAGTTCCTTCCTGCGATTGCAGAATGCTCCGCCTTCCACAATGCCGCCATATTGAAAAGGATTGTTCATATTACGCACCGTGCGTTACGCATCATGCGTAATCCTAGCTCAAGAGCGCCTCCGATGTCGAGCGTATCTTCCCGCACAAAAGCCTCCGCGGCGGCGCCCCGGCGGCCGGAATTTACACTGGGTGTGCCACCCCGCGCTTGCCCGCCCTCCCTCGGGTGGAGTATAGTCGTTATGACTAGTACCATCCCAAGGAGGGTTGCATGCGAAAGTTTGTATTGGGTTTCACATTTGTTTCCGCGCTTGCCATGACCGCCATGGCGGCGGAATTTAGCGGGTATATTTCCGACGCCGGTTGCGCCGCGAAGAAGGGCGCCCAGACCGCCGCCGACAGCCATGCGGGCTGCGCGAAAGGCTGCATCAAGAGAGGCGACAAAGCCGTCCTGGTTACCCCGGAAGGCAAGGTGTACACCATCGCGAATCAGGACAAAGTGCTCGAGCACGCCGGCCAGAAGGTCACCCTGGTTGCCGAGGCCGACGGCGACAATCTCACGGTCGGCGAAGTGAAGTAAACCGGCTGCGGGGAAGGCAGGCTACTGTAGCTTGCCTCTCCCGGCCACCTCCCACATCTCTTCCACTTCTCCGTCGCGGATTCCATAAACCCGCTCGTGCAGATTCACGGCCACGCAAATGTGGTTCGGGACGATGCGCAGGCGCTCTCCGATGGCAAACGCGCGGCCGCACTGGCTGACGTCCACGAAACCGTGCTCTTCGTTCATTTTGTGGAACACCGCCTGGGGCGCATCCAGCACATGCCCGAAGGTGGATTCGGCGCCGGACCCCGTCAACCGGTCAGACGAGAAAGTCTTCGATCCGCCATCTATGATGATCTGCCCGGGCCGCGCGGTGGAAACCACCGTAACCAGCAGCGTGGCCGCGCATTGATCCGGCGTGCAGGCGCCGCTGGCGACCGTATTCCAGTCGTTGTAGACGTATGTGCCGGGCCGGATCTCGTTGAGGCCCGGCAACTGATGCGAGTGGTACAGCGATGGCGTGGAACCGCCGCTGACGATGCGCACTTCGATGCCCGCGCGGCGGAAATCGGCGAGTATCGACTGCAGCAGGCCGGCCAACGCCGCCAGCGCTTCCGTGCCCGCCGCGCTGCTATCTTTGATGTGGCCCGGATAGAACGCGATGCCTTCGAACCGCAGGCCCGCCAGCCCTTCGATGCCGCGCGCCAAGTCCAGCAGTTCCGCGCCCGGCGACACGCCCACGCGACCCAGTCCTACATCGGTTTCGGCCAACACGCCGATCTTCACACCGGCGGCCTGCGCGGCTTCGGAAAGCTGCCCGGCGGCGAACAGGCTGTCAAGCGACACCGTCACATGGGCGCGCCGCGCCACGGCCATCAGGCGTTGCAGTTTCGCAACTCCGATCACCGGGTAGGCGACCAGTATGTCCGGGGGCGCGGCCTCCAGCATCGCTTCCGCCTCCCCCACTTTCGCGACTGTCAGACCCGCCGCACCCAGCTCCAGTTGGCGGCGGCCGATGCGCGGCGATTTGTGCGTCTTGGTGTGCGGACGCAGCCGGAGGCCGTGCTGTTGGGTGTAGTCCGCGACCCGCAGCAGGTTGGCTTCCATCGCATCCAGATCCACCAGCAGGGCGGGTGTATCGATGTCCGCGGTGCGCATCATTTTTCTTGGCGGAAGCGCATCGTGATCTTGTCGTCGGATGGATTGTACCGCAGCTCCAGATCCTTGACCTTTTGCTTTTCCATGGGGAAGTAGAGCAGCCCCGAAACAGGCTTATCGGTTTTCGTTTCGGGCAATTCCTTCTGCTTCAGCACCGCCAGCATGGGATCGTCCTTCTCATGGGCGCCGGTGCGCGTCTTGGCCTCGGCGCCTTCGGGCGCGCCGCCGCTACCTATGCCATCGCCGCCCACCCTGCGCGGCTGCCCCATCGTACCCGGAATGCCGCCGATGATAGGACCGTCGTTATCGTGCATGCCGCTGGCCCCTCCCCCGCCGGTCTGCCGGATCACCATGGCGCCGCGGCCCGCGATCTGGCTGGGCGCGAAGGGCCCGCTCTTCTCGCCGTCTTTGTCGGTCTTCAACACGAAATCGTCGCGGTTGATGGCGACCTGCTTGCCGAAACGCGGCGTCACTTCGACCGCCACCACGATGTAGTGTCCGCCCAGGTCCGAACCGAGCACTTCTTTCACCCCCTCGGGCTTGGCGTACAGCGTGGCGGCGATCACCACCGATTCGTTCTCGCCGCGGCCTTCGGCGGGCTTGTCGCTCTCGTGGTTGCGGGCCGTAACCTGCGGTATCGACCAAACCAGCGCCAGCGCGATTCCGGCGACTCGGACCTGCATGCTAAGAGCCTCCGCAAGTATTATACCGCTGGAGGCGAGCTTTAGCCCGCTCCATCGACCACCTTCCGAACTCCGAACCCAATCAAACAAAATCCAGCAATCTTCCTATCCGTTTCTTCGGTCGATCGTCTATGGGTGTATACTGCAACCAGGCATGGCGATCAAAGATCGAGAACCGCTGGCGGGTGAGATGCTGCAGGGCACGCTCGACCTGCTCATTCTCCAGACCCTGGTCCTGGGCGCAGCGCACGGCCACACCATCGCGCATGCCATCGAGCACCGCTCCGAAGATGTCCTCCAGGTCGAACATGGCTCCCTTTATCCCGCGTTACATCGGCTCCAGATTCGCGGCTGGATCGCATCGTTCTGGGGCACTTCGGAAAACAACCGCCGGGCGCGCTACTACCGCCTGACGCCCACAGGCCGCAAACAACTGGCCGAACAGACCGGCCGTTGGGACCGCCTGGTGCGCGCCGTAAATCAGGTGCTGCGTCCCGCCGCGGAGTAAGCCGCGATGGAATGGAGCCGGTTCATTCGCCGCAGGCAGTGGGACCAGGAGCGCGCCGCGGAAGTCGAGCAGTATATCGAGATGGAAGCCGCCGACAACGTGGCGCGCGGCATGCCCGCCGCCGAAGCCCGCGCGGCCGCCCGATGCAAGCTCGGCAACCCGGCGCTAATTCGTGAGGAGATCTATCGCATGAACACTATCGGACTCATGGAAACGTTTTGGCGCGACCTGCGCTATACCGCTCGCGTGCTGCGCAAGAGTCCCGGATACGCGCTGGTGGCCGTGCTTTCGCTGGCGCTCGGCATCGGCGCGAACACCGCCATCTTTTCGCTGGTGAACCAGGTGATGCTGCGCATGCTGCCGGTCCACGATCCGGCGCATCTGGTGGTGCTGCACCGTGAAGACGATCTGGAAGGCACTACTACCAAAGACAACTACGAATCGGTGTTCTCGTATCCCATGTATCGGCGCTTGCGCGACGATGGCCGCGCATTCAGCGGCGTCATCGCGCGCGCCGGAGCGGCTGTAACCATCCTGTACCACGGCAATGCCGAATCCGTGGACGCCGATGTGGTGCCCGGCAATTTCTTCGGCGTGCTGGGCGTGAAAGCAGCCGCCGGACGGCTGTTCACGCCAGCCGACGATGACGCGCCGATGGCGCATCCCGTAGTCGTGTTGAGCCACAGCTATTGGGTCAAACGCTTCGCCGGCAGCCCCAACGCCGTCAATCAGACCGTCCATCTGAATGGATTTCCGATGACGGTGATTGGCGTATCGGCCGCCGGATTCAACGGCATCTTCCCCGGCAACATGCCCGACGTTTACGTGCCCATCAACATGCTCGGCGCAGCCAGACCGACGTGGAAGGCGCTGGACGACCCGCAGTTCCGATGGCTGAATATCATGGCGCGCACGGCTCCAGGCTTGGCCATGCAGAAGGCACAAGCGGTAGCGCAGGTGGCGTACCGCGCGGCGCTGGACGATGAACTGGCCCGCTCCCAATACCATGCCAGCGCCTTCGACCAGAAGTCGTATCGCCAAGCGCGGCTGGAACTCCGCGCCGCCGGTCAAGGTATCAACGAGTTGCGCAGGAGCAATCAGGGAGCGCTGCTGGCTCTCGCGGCCATGGTCGGATTGGTGCTCCTGATTGCTTGCGCCAACGTGGCTAGCCTCACCATAGCCCGCGCCACGGCCCGCCAGCGCGAGTTGTGCATCCGCCTGGCGATCGGCGCGCGCCGCTGGGACCTGATCCGCCAGCTCCTGGTGGAAGGTCTGCTGCTGGCTTTGGCCGGAGGAGCGCTCGGTTTGCTGGTGGCGGATTGGACCACGCGCGCGCTGCTCCGGATGTTGCCGCAGGATCTGGCCGGCGATTGGGTGACGGCCGGTCTAAACCCGTGGCTGCTCGCTTTCACATTCGCAACCGCCTTGCTCAGCGGTTTGCTTTTTTCGCTTGCGCCGGCGCTGCAGGCCACCCGTCCCGATCTGGCGGGAGCGTTGCGATGCGGGGCGGCCACTGCTGCGCCAACCGGTGCGGTGTGGCTTCGTAAGTGCGTCGTGACCGCGCAGGTGGCGCTCTCGCTGATGCTGGTCGTGGCCGCCGGTCTGTTCGGCCGCACTCTATTCAACATTGCCCGGATCAATCTTGGATTCCGGCCCCAGAATCTGCTCACTTTCAAGGTAGATGCTTCCCGCAGCCGCCCAAACTTAGCAGACTCCGTCGCCTACTACGGCGATTTGAAACAGCGCATCTCCGCCATACCCGGCGTGGTGGGCGTCGGCACGGCGGACGGTGGACCATTTTCAAATTCCAACCACTCGGGCAACATCACATTGGAGGGCTACCGGCCGGCGAAACCGGATGAGAGCGTGGATGTCCAGGAGATTGCCGTAAGCCCCGGCTTCTTCGCCGCCCTGGGTATTCCGATGCGCGCGGGGCGCGAGTTCAGTGAGCGGGACGGCACATCCGCGCCCAAAGCCTTGGTGGTGAACGAAGCATTCGCCAGGCATTTTTGCAGCGGCCGGAATCCGCTTGGACTGCATCTGATGTTCGGCGGGGGCAACCACCCGGTACTCGACCGGGAGATCGTAGGCATTGTGGGCGATAGCCGCGCCAATTCCCACGAGTTGGCCCACGAGGCGCTGTACTATCCTTTTAGCCAGTGGGAAAAACCCAACCGCCTGATGTTCTACGTGCGTAGCGCGGGCGATGCCGGCGGACTCGGGCCGTCCCTGCGCGCAGCGGCGCGTTCGGCCGATGCTAATGTGCCGCTCTACGATATGAGCCCGCTTACCCTGCGCATCGAGGATTCGATTTACGTCGAGCGGCTGCTGGGCATGCTTTCGGTAGCGTTTGGCGCGCTGGCCACGCTGCTGGCGGCGTTGGGGCTGTATGGCATCGTGGCCTACACCGTCGCGCGCCGGACCGCCGAGATCGGCTTGCGCATGGCCCTCGGCGCGCAACCCGGCGACATGCTGCGGATGGTGGTGCTGGAAGCCGCGCGGCTGGCGCTGGCGGGCATTGCGATCGGATCGGCCGCCGCTCTGGCGCTGAGCCGGCTGGTCCAATCGCAACTGTTCGGCGTTGCCGCCGCCGACCCGCTCATCTTCACGGGCGCCGCGGCGCTGTTGGCCCTGGTCGCCCTGGGCGCCGCGCTGGCCCCCGGACTGCGCGCCGCCCGGATCGATCCGGTGTCGGCCTTGAAGTACGAGTAGCGAGCCTGGCCCACTAAACCGGTTAGAGTTTCTAGATACTATGAGCCGTGGTGGGGCAGGACTCCAGTCCTGTCAGGATGGGCCTGCGGCCCACGAATAGTGATGAAAACCTCGTGGGGCAGGCGTCTACGCCTGCGGCGGGTCTCCAGACCCGCCCCTTCCCGCACAGCTCGCAGTGGGTTTTCGACCGTGCGCGACCCGCCGCAGGCGTAGACGCCTGCCCCACCAAATGGCCAATCCCCAGACACAGGCTGATTCCTGTGCTACCAGCGGGGCTGAAGCCCGCCCTCCAGGAGCTATCCTAGGCTTTCATGCCCGTGCAAAGCTCTCTCTGCCTGATGGCCTCCATGGTGCGCGACCGCGCCATTTCACCCGTGGAACTGGTGGAGTCCCACCTGCAACAGATCGCCGCCCAGAATCCCCGCATCAACGCTTTCGTCACTGTGTTCGAAGACCAGGCCCGCGCCGCCGCCAAGCTGGCTGAAAACGCCGTCATGCACGGCGAGTCGCTCGGACTGCTGCACGGCGTCCCGGTGACCGTCAAAGACAGCTTCGACATAGCCGGCTGGCCGACTCTCTGCGGCAGCCGCTTCCGTTTGGGCCATAAGGCTGCGCAAGACGCCACCGCCGTCGTCCGCCTGCGCGCCGCGGGCGCCATCATTCTGGGTAAGACCAACACGCCCGAATTCCTCTCCAGCTACGAAACCGATAACTTCATCACCGGCCGCACCAACAATCCGTGGAATCCTGAGCGCACGCCCGGAGGGTCTAGCGGCGGCGAGGCGGCGGCTATTGCTTCATACTGCTCGGCCGGAGGAATCGGCAGCGATGGCGGCGGTTCCATCCGTATTCCGGCGCATTTCTGCGGCATCGCCGGTCTGAAACCCACCCCGGGCCGCATCTCCGCCACAGGCCATTTCCCGGTGATGAACCATCCGGGCGGCTTGCTCAGCGTAGCGGGTCCCTTGGCGCGTTCCGCCGAAGACCTGCGCCTGCTGTTCGCGGTGCTCGCCGGATACGACAGCCAGGATCCATTCTCCGTGCCAGTGCCGTTGCGGCCGCCGAGCGACGCCGGGTTGCGCGTCGGCGTCGTCGAACAATTCTATAACGTGCCGGTCGATCCGGAGATCCGGCAGACAGTGCGGCGCGCGGCCCAAACGCTCACCGATCTCGGTATCCCTACCGAAACCTTCGCGCCGCAGGGTCTGGAGCGGGCGCCGAATCTGTGGTGGTTCTTCTTCGGCCAGTTGCCCGCGCCGCTGACTAAGCAGATCATCCAGGGCCGCGAGGCCGACGCGCACTGGACCGGCACCGAATTCCTGAGGGAGGCACTGGAGCAAGCCCCGCCCAGCGTGGAGCAGTTGCTGCTGAACCTGGCCAAGCGCGACCGCATGCGCGCCTCCCTGCTGCGGCAGATGGAAGAGTTCCCCGTGTTGCTCATGCCGCCCTGCGGAGTCACCGCGTTTCCGCACCGCTCGCGGCGCTGGAAAGTGGGCGGCGAGGAGATCGGCCTGTTTCAAGCCATGATGCCCGCGACGCCATTCAATCTGCTGGGACTGCCGGCCGTAGTGATCCCGTTTGGGCTGTCCGCCGAAGGTCTGCCTATCGGCGTACAGCTCGTAGGGCGGCCTTACGAAGAGGAACTGCTTCTGGAGTTGGCGGTGCGCTTGGAAACCTCCGGGGCACAAGCGCTAACTTAAGAGCCGGTCCGCGCCGCATTAAGATAGGCTCATGGCAGATCCCGCCGGCAATTCGAAATCCTTCGTCCCCGAATATATGGTGACCACCGCCTTCACCCTGGATGGCTACAAGATCAAGCGCAACCTCGGCGTAGTGCGCGGCATCGTGGTGCGCTCCCGCTCCGTTTTCGGCACCATCGGCGCGGGTTTGCAGACGCTGGTGGGCGGCAACATTACGCTGTATTCCAGCCTCTGCGAAAAGACCCGCCAGCACGCTTTTGAGCTGATGCTGAACCACGCCGCCGAACTGGGCGCCAATGCCGTCGTCGGCGTGCGCTACGACGCTACCGAGATCATGAGCGGCGTCACCGAAGTGCTGGCCTATGGCACCGCCGTCTTCGTTGAGCCGGCGCCGGAATAAGAGCCCCTGTCCGCCGCATCATGCTAAAATCCCCCCGTGCCTGCCCTCGCGCCGAAGCAGCAATACCAGCGTGCGGAGGTTCGCCGGATGCTGCATCTCTCCGAGCGGCAATTGCGCAGTTGGGAGCGCTTGGGTGTGGTCCCGGCGGCTGATACTTATTCCTTCCGCGACCTGATCGCTCTCCGCACGATCGGCGAATTGCGCGCTCGCCGCATCCCTTTGCGCAAAATCGGGAGCGCGCTCCAGTCGTTGAAACAGAAGCTCTCGGAGGTGCGCGACCCGCTGGCCGAACTCAAGATCTTTTCCGACGGCCGTACTATCGCCGTGCGCGTGGCCGGCCAGAATATGGAAGCGCTCACCGGGCAAATCCTCTTTGACTTCGATACTGCCGAGTTAGCCAACGTGCAGTCCCTGCCGCCGCAGCCGTCCCCTCCCCCGCGCGAGCGCGACTCCGAAACCTGGTTTCAAAAAGGCTTGTTTTTGGAAGAAACCGGCGCGCCCATCGAGGAGGCGGTGGAGGCCTACCTGCAAGCCGTCGAATTCAATCCCCAAGCCGCCGGCGCATTAGTCAACTTGGGTACCATCCGTTACCGCCTGCGCCAGTTCAAGGAAGCCGAGGACTACTATAGCCGCGCCCTGCAGGCCGATCCCAACTACCCCCTGGCGCATTTCAATCTGGGCAACCTCTACGACGAACGTGGCGATCTGGCCAAAGCCCAGCACTGTTACGAGGCCGCCCTGCGCATCAATCCGCGCTATGCCGATGCGCACTTCAATCTCGCGCTGCTGTGCGAGCGCCGCGGCGACGCGCTGCGCGCCGTGCACCACTGGAAGGCCTATCTGAAAATCGACCACGCCGGCAATTGGGCCGATATCGCCCGCCGCCAGCTTGAAAAGCTCCGGGTGGCGCTGCTGTCCTGACGCGCATATCGATGCAAGGGTTGACGGCAAGATTGGCCATTTCAGTTGGGAGCCTCGTGGCGCACGCACTCGTGCGTGCCGTGCCGGCACTCCTGCCGACACAGGCGAGCTTCGCTCGCCTGATGCCTTCGGCCGCGAAAGCGCCCGCAACGAAGCCCTGTAAGGCGAATCGCGAGTTGCAGGGGTAAACTAGAGAGACGAGGCGACTTGTGGGTCGGGCAGTTTCGTTTGCAACCATCGCGCTCCCCCTGTGTCTTGTCGCGGAACAATTGCCGATCCGGTCCTACACGGCCGCGGACGGGTTGGCAGGCGACCGCGTCGACTGCATCGTCCCGGATTCCCGCGGGTTCGTCTGGTTTTGTACGCCGGAAGGACTGACAAGGTTCGACGGGTATCGGATGGTCACCTTCGGCACGCGTGAAGGGCTCCCGGACCGCGCAATCCATGCCTTCCTCGAAACGCGGTCCGGCGCATACTTAGTGGGTACGCGCCACGGCCTTAGCCAGTTCAATGCGGCCGCGGGGGCGCGCGGATTCGTCACTTACCGTGAAGGTAGCATCCCCCTCGGCAAGCCAATCTTCTCCCTGCTGGAATCTGCGTCGGGCACGATCTGGTGCGGGGCGAGCGGGCGGCTCCTGGAGGCGCTTAGCACCGGCACCGTCGGGCCTGTGAAATGGTCCGCGCCGGAAGGGGTATGGATCACGGACATCAAGGAAGATTCCGCCGGCAAACTGTGGGTCGCTACCAACGCTGGGATTTATGTGCTCGGGAAAAATGCCGGCGTGCAACACATCGCGCAAGATCGGGGTTTACCCGATCCGTGGGTGAACAAATTGCTACTGGATCGCGCAGGCGAACTATGGGCCGGGACGCGCGATGGATTAGCCTTAATGGGGGATTCGAGCGCGGCTGCCGGTTCTTGGGTCCGGCAAATTTACACGGAACAGGACGGTTTGCCGAATCACGACGTGATCGCCATGGCCGAAGCGGCGGATGGGGCCCTCTGGATCTCGACCAAGGTTGGAATCAGCGTGCTGGAGAGCGGCAGCCGGATCATTCGCAATCTGACCCGCGAGAATGGCCTCACGGATATCGTGATTAACGCGCTGGCCGCGGACAATTTCGGAAACATATGGGCCGGCACGCAAGGCGCCGGTGTCATGCGGATTTCATCCGGCGGGTTTGTCACATTTCGTGAACGGGACGGGCTGGTGAACGATCAAGTGCAAGGCATTCTTTCAGATCGCACCGGCAAGCTGATCGTGGTAAACCACCCCGCGGCCGAGCTCGGGCGTTGGCTCAGCGTCTTCGACCCCGCGCATCGCAGGTTCCACGCTATCGTTCCCAAGGTACTCGGGGAAAGCGCCAGTTGGGCGCGCAACCAATTCCTGCTGGAGGGCCGAACGGGTGAGTGGTGGGCCGCGACTAAGGCCGGACTTTGCCGGTTTGCGCCGATGGGCGTCGAGGATCTGGCGAATCGGGAGCCGCGGTGTTACGCGCGGGATCTGGGTGTGTTTACCGTTTTGGAGGACTCCAAGGGTGGCATCTGGGCCGCGGCGCAATCCGAGGCGGGAGATCGCTTGGTGCGATGGGATCCCGCGCGGAACGCGATATCGTGGTTTGAAGACGGCCCCACCCGGCACGAGTTAGTAAACGCCTTTGCCGAGGATCGCTACGGCAATGTCTGGATGGGCCTGTACGGAGGCGGCGCAGTCTATCGCTACGACGGCCGTCGATTCGCCCGCTATGGGCGGCGCGATGGAGTGCCTACGGGCTCGGTTTCGGCAATATTGCCCGATCGTGCCGGGCGATTGTGGATCGGGTCCTCAAATGGTTTGGCGGAGATCGACAATCCAAGCGGTTCGCCATTACGCGCGCGGACCTATGACGTTTCGAGTGGGCTCGCCAGCGATACGATCCTGTGCCTGGTTGAAGACGAAATGGGGCGCATCTACGCGGGCACTGGAAAGGGCGTCGATCGCCTCGACCCGGCGACGGGACGCATCAAGCATTTCTCGACGGCGGACGGTTTGGCGCATGGCGAACTCCGATCGGCGTTCCGCGACCGCTCCGGCGATCTGTGGTTCGGCACGACCCAGGGATTGTCGCGGTTGACGCCCACACCCGGGAGACCGCCCGCCCGGCCAACCGTGCTGATTACGGATCTGAAAATATTCGGCAAAGCCCATCCGGTTTCCCAAGCCGGCGAAACGCGCATTCAAGCCCCCGCGCTCGATCACTCGCGGAATCAGTTGCAGGTGGCTTTCGTAGGTTTCAACGACGAACCGGAGTGGAGCTTACGCTACACATATAAACTGGAAGGCGCGGGCTCCGATTGGAAGGAACCGGACCGGGAACATGAAGCTAACTACCCAGGCTTGGAGCCGGGGCATTATAAGTTCCTGGTGAAAGCGGTCAACTCGGAGAATCAGCTCAGCGTGACTCCCGCCGAAATCGATTTCGTGGTTCTTCCTCCGTTCTGGAGGCGGGCGTGGTTCGAGACGCTGGCGGCAGTGTTGCTGGTCTGCCTGGTTTTCACCGCCTACCGTTACCGATTGCAGGAGATAACGGCACGAGTCAGGCTGCGGTACGAAGAGCGGCTGGATGAGCGCACGCGGATCGCGCGCGAACTCCACGACACCCTGTTACAGAGCCTGGCCGGCGTCTCACTACACCTGGACGCGGTGGCCAAACAGATTAGACCGATTTCCGAAGCTGCGGCCGCCCAGATCGGAGGCTTGGGCGAGCGGGTGGAAGCCTCGTTTCGCGAGGCGCGGCAGAAAGTCCAGGACCTGCGCTCGCCGATGTTGCAGGGCCGTGCGCTGGTTCCTGTTATGCGCGAGGCGTTGGAACAGGTCGCCGCGGGATATCCGGTCCGCCTGCGGATGACGGTGGCCGGCCAGCCGCGGCCCGTGCGCGAGGAAGTGGAGGAAGCCGTATTGCGGATCGGTCAGGAGGCCGTGGCCAATGGCGTGCGCCACGCGCACGCGACCGAGATTGAAGTGTGGTTGGCCTATGACGAGGGTTCCCTCACTCTCCGCATACAGGACGATGGCCAAGGTTTCGACTTGAACGATCCTGGACGCCGCGTGGGACACTGGGGCTTGCGGAACATGCAGGAGCGCGCCCACGGCATTGGTGCGCAGTGGAGAATCACGAGCGCCGCCGGCCGCGGGACCGGCATCGAAACGATCGTTCCGCTGACGGGGGCCAAGCCGCGGTGACGGAAAAGACGGGGATTCGAATTTTGCTGGTGGACGATCATCCGCTCTTGCGCGATGGATTGCGTGCCTGCATTGGCGCGGAGACCGATATGCAGGTGGTGGCCGAGGCCTCAAATGGCCAGGAAGCGCTGGAGCTTTTCGGGGAGCATAGGCCCGATATTACGCTCATGGATCTGAAGATGCCGGTAATGGGCGGCGTCCAGGCAATCCAGGCCATTCGTGGCCAGTTCGCCTTGGCGAGAGTCATCGTCTTGTCCACCTACGAAGGCGATGAAGACATCCATCTCGCGCTCGAAGCCGGCGCCGCGACTTATCTCCTGAAGGATACTTTGTCCAAGGATTTGGTGCGGGTTATTCGGGCTGTGTTTGCGGGGGAGCGGCCCCTTCCAGCCCCTGTGGCCCAACGCCTGGCCGATCGCATGTTACAGCCGTCGCTGACCGGGCGGGAGTTGGACGTGCTGCGTTTGATCGCCCAAGGGCTGCGAAACAAGGAGATTGCCGCGCGGTTGGGAATCGGCGAGGAAACCGCGCAAGGCCACGTGCGCAACATCCTCTCCAAATTCGGGCTGCATGACCGTACCGAAGCAGTGGCGGTCGCCGTGCGGCGCGGAATCGTCCACCTGGACTAACGGCAGCGGCCCATGCCCCCTGGAATCAGGGGTTATTTCCTCCCCGGTTTTGGGTATTCCGTGCGCTGGCCGTTCCCGATAATCTTAGAGCATCCGTGGAGTCTCGCGTTATCCGTGTCCTGGTAGTGGACCACAATACCCTCATGCGCGAGGGGTTGGCTCTCCTGGTGCGTTTACAGCCGGACATGCACCTGGTGGGCACCGCGGCGACGGCGGAAGAGGCCGTGCGGATGTACCTTGAAGAGCGGCCGGATTTGACGCTGCTGGATCTCGATATGGCCTCGCTCGCCGCCCTAGGAGCGATACGCCGAATCCGCGCGCACGATCCCGACGCCCGCATTATCGGGCTGGCGACCTACGAGCGGGATGCTATGTGGACGGGAGCCTTAGCTGCCGGCGCATGTCGGTGCGTCGCTAAGAACGAGTTGAGCGGCCGCCTTCCGCGCCTGATTCGGGAAGGCAGCTCCCGCCGCATTGAGTAGTAGTAGGTCCCTGAAATCAGGGAGGATTCTCCGCCTGCTTTCAGGTGTCTTTTTCCCCCTGGATTTCGGCATGGACCGAAGGCCCCCGTCACCTTACGATGTACTTAGTCGCGCGGAAGACGTTGTGAAGCTATCGCATAGTCCAAGTCACTCGGTAACGTCTGCCAGGGTTCGGACAGGATGCGGTCGATCAAAAGGAGAAATACCATGAACGGAACGAAAACCGAAATGTTACTGGCAACGGGCGTGTCCATCCCGTCCGTTTCCACTTGCTGCGCCCGCAACCGCCCTTGGCGGATTAGCCGCGCTTTCATTGCCGCCTTGGGGGCGGCGGCCGCCTTGGCCCCGTCGCTGCTCGCTCCCGCGGGGCTCCGCGCCCAAGTGGCGAGTCCCGCCGCGGTTTACGACCCCGCCTCAAATCCCATCGCTGTATTTGCGATCGGTCCCAGCGGTGAGTTGTCCGACAATTACTGGAATGGCTCGCACTGGGTTTGGCAAACTCAAGGAACTCCCGTGGGTACGACCAGCGTCGCCACTCCGAGCGTGGTGTACGACCCGGCCTCCAATCCCATCACGGTTTTTGTAGTTGGGGATAATGGCAGCCTGTACGATAAGTATTGGAATGGATCTCAGTGGGTTTGGGAGGCCCAGGCACACCCAAGGGGCACCAAAGTCTTTGGTTCCAGTGCCGTCTACCAGCCGGCATCCTTCCCGCTCTACGACTTCGTGGGAGGGGCCAACGGTAAGTTGTACGATCTCTATTGGGATGGGTCCGAGTGGGCGTGGGAGGGTCAAGGGACTCCGCCCGGATCGACGGTCCAATATGTTGGCGGCGCGGTTTACGACCCGGCCTCCACAAATCCTCTGTACGTTTTTGTAGTAGGCGCAAACGGTCATTTGTTCGTCAAGTACCTGAATGGGACGACATCCGGATGGGCCTGGCGAGATCAGGGAACCCCTCCAGGCACCACGGCCATAACTGTGCCCAGCTCGTTTTACCAGTCGAAGACGGAGGACCTTTCCGCCTTCGTGACGGGCGCTAACGGCCATCTGTTCGAGAACTATTGGAACGGTTCCGCCTGGGCTTGGGTGGATATGGGGACTCCTCCGGGCACCTTCGTCACCGGCGCACCCAGCGCGGTCTACGACCCATCGTCCAGTAGTCCTCTAATGGTCTTCGCAGTGGATAATAACGATCATTTGTCTGTCGCTTACTCTTCGAATGGAACGACTTGGTCGTGGCGGGATCAGGGGATTCCGTCGGGCGAAACCGGGTTATCCGCGGGGGGCGGACTAAGCGCCCTCTATGACCCGGCATCCTCGAATTCCATCCTTTGCTTTGCGGTAGGCGCCTCGACCGGTAACTTATATGCGAATTACTGGAATGGAACCGCCTGGGAGTGGCAGAACCAAGCACAGCCGTAGATGTCGTGTTAGCTCAGAACGCCCTTGGGTTATCCTTAACCCCGAATCCGACGGGCCGGCCTCAGGCGCCGGCCCGTGTCCGGCGTGTTGCAGTCTTCGTCTTCCTTGAACTGGCCCCGCCGGTAACGGATGGTCCTGGGTTCGCCAGCCCCAGCGGCCTGCGCACTAGAGCGCTGAATCGCGTCTTTCCACTCAAGGTGCGGCGAGCATTTCGCCTTCTTGAAGGCCGCCAAACGGCGTGTCGGACACCTGCCCGGCGCCCGGCGCAAAGCGTTCCGAGACTTTTTTCTTCCCGATTCCTAAGGGCAGCCAAACCCAGGTGAAAGCTACCTTCTGGTATTAGTACTCGCCGCTGGCGAACACGGAATCCAAAAAAGCGCAACCTTGGCCCAGTAGGGACGGCGCCATGCGCCGTCCGCTAATTCATGTGCTGCCGGATATACCCGCACACCGAGACCAGTTGCGGGTTGTCCATGCGGCCTATAATGCTGCGAATCACGGAACCGAATACGCGCTTCGCCGTGCCTATGCCGAGATTTGGCCGATTGCTCGGCAAGAAAGCCCGCCTTGGCAAGCTTCAACCGGCTTCAGGAAGTAGTAGTGCAGCCCGCTATCGGTGAGCTCCGCGACGATGTCCGCCAAAGCATCGCGATGCCGCGTGCCGTCTTCCGCTTTTTCGACCGCCGTGAGCACTGTCAGTGTCTTCGCGCGCAGGCTCTCGGAGTGATAGAAGCGCAGGAATTGGTTGACCGCGGACGTTTTTGGCGGTGTCAAAAGTGCCGCCGCTTTCGGCTTGGAGGCTCGCTTGACGGATGTGGCCATGCGCCAACAGTTATACACCCTGCCAACTAAGCCGGGCTCGGCCGCGTGAGGGCCCCCCCAAAAAAAAGAGAGCGGCAATGAAAAAAATGGATGCGGTTATCCGCATTACCTTATGAAGGCTCTACTTGGCGAAACTGGAAGGAAAAGGAAAATGACCAACAAAAGAAGCGGCCGGGTTTTACTGGCGCTGCTGTGGACCGGCGCCGGCGTCACCGCGTGGGCGCAATCGTCCCCTCAATTGACGACCCTGTATAGTTTTACCGGAGGCGACGATGGAAAGAACCCTTACAACAGCGTGACTGTCGGCAAGGGAGGCACGCTGTACGGCACCACCGAATCTGGCGGAACGATCGAGAACGGCGTGGTGTTCGGCTTGAAACCGCCAGCGGCTCCAGGAGAGTCCTGGACCGAAGAGGTGCTGTACAATTTCGACGGCCCTACCGGAGACTTTCCGTCCGGGCCCCTGGTCGTCGGCGCGAATGGCGTCCTCTTTGGCGCAGCGCAGGGCCAGGCCGACGTGGATTTGCGTCCAGGGTTGACAAACAATGGCGCGGCGTACTCGCTGACTCCCCCGTCGGGCCCCGGCCAACCTTGGGAGTACACGGCACTTTATAACTTCGAAGCGGGGCAGGGCCCCACTGAAATCATAATGGGCGCGGGCGGAGTGCTCTACGGAGCGGCCGCGATTGGCCCATCGGACTATTCTGGCAGCGTCTTCTCTCTCACCCCGCCGGCATCCGCTGGGGGCGCCTGGGGCGAGGCCACACTGTATGCTTTTCCCGCCGTTGACGGCGCGTATCTCGGGCCTGTGGCGATGGGCAGTGGTGGGGTCTTTTATGGCGCGGCCTGGGCGCCGGGGGGAAGCACGGTGTTCTCCCTGACGCCGCCTGCCTCCTCGGGTGGTGACTGGACGGTAACCGTTCTCAGCCAGCTCGATCAACCGTTGAGCGGTCTGACCATCGGCAGCGGCGGGACGCTCTATGGTACGACCCTGCTGGGCGGAGCCAGTACGGCTTGCTTCGGCCTAAGCTGCGGCACGGTGTTCGCCGTCGCTCCACCCGCATCGCCCGGCGGCGCGTGGACCAAGAAGCTGCTGCACAGCTTCCACAACGGCGATGGCGCATACCCGTCGCAAGGTGTGCTGGTTGGTCCTGGCGGCGTGCTCTACGGCGCGGCACAGAGCGGCGGAGAGTTTGGCTTCGGGGCTTTGTATTCGCTGACTCCGCCGGCCTCGCCTCACGGATCGTGGACCGAGACATTGCTGTACTCATTTACCGGCGGCAGCGACGGCAGCGCTCCAAACGGCCTGGCGTTTGGCCCCGGCGGCGTTCTTTACGGGACCACCATCAACGGCGGAAACACGGCGGGCTGCGCGGGCGGATGCGGCACGGTCTTCGCTTTCCGGCCGTAAGTGAAATCGGGGGCGGCGCCATGCGCCGCCTCAGGGCGCGGGGCCTTAGCCTGCGGCATCGCTCATCTGCCCTAACAGTGTTACTCAGACCGAAGTAAGTCGATTGCCGGCGCCGGTGAAGGGCAACGCCGATACGCTCCGGTACCTACTAACATGCCGCGGTAACGTGTTTCAAGAATTCTTCGCAAAAGAGCCTTGACTAAGACGCCGGCCTGCGTGATATACTTCACCATGACCAAGATGGGCTCCACTTCCTGGCGCCTCCTCGCTCTGCTCGTACCGGAATGTGTACCCCAGAAAGTCCAGACTAGCGCCTTCCTCCCGCAGGTCCACCACGCGCGTCTTTTCCCGGTTGATCTCCAACTGGAACTTGCCTTCCAGTTGCGACTCGATAAACTCGATAGTCTCCGATCCCATCTGCTTCAGCGCCACAAAATCATCGGCGTAACGTACCAGCTTGACATCGGCCTTCCGAGCCGGCCCTTGCGGACCGTGAAACAAGGCGTCGAACCAGTGCAAATATAGATTGGCCAGCAGCGGCGAGGCTACCCCGCCCTGTGGCGTTCCCTTCTTTGGCCGGCTCCAGATACCGCCTCCGCCCTGTCCCTCCTTCCGCTCCACTACGAGCGCTTCCAGCCACATTCGGATTAACTTCAGAACCGATCGGTCCACCACCCGAGCGCGCAGGCACGCTAATAGTCGAGAATGCGGAATCGAATCGAAATAGCCCTTCAGGTCCGCGTCATACACCGCCTGATACCCGGCCTGCAAATGACCGCGTATCTCCTCCAGCGCCTGGTGCGCCGAACGCCCCGGTCGGAACCCATACGAACAATCCAGGAAATCTGCCTCAAAGATCGGCTCCAGGATCAACCGGGTCGCCATTTGTACTACCCGGTCGCGTACTGTCGGTATCCCCAACGGCCTCAGCTTGCCATTCGCCTTCGGTATGTAGACGCGCTGTACCGCCTGCGGCTGGTAGGTTTTCTTGCGCAGCGTGTCCTGAATCCCTTCCAGAAACCCCGCTGCCCCTTGGTCTGACCCCACGATCTTCTCGATGGTGACGCCATCCACCCCGGGGGCTCCTTGGTTCCGTAGCGCCCGTTCCCAGGCCGCTTCCAACACATCCATCCGATAGATCCGGTCATACAACACCTAAAACCGGAATTTCGGTTCCTGCTTGGCCTTTTGGCCCAGCTTCTGTCTCAGTTGAGAAACCTTCTCCGGCAGTCCTGGCTCTTTCACCGTTTCCGGCCGCGCCGTCCCTGCGGCTGCCCGAGTCTCCGTAGTTGGATTTTTATCCAAGCGGTTTTCTCCTCTTCTTACAGATGCATGCTTTCCGTAAGGCCCCTTTGCTCCACGGGCATTACCCCGCTTCCTCGCTCTTATGGGCCTCTCCGACTCCGTTCCGGGCCGCCCCAAGGTTATGTCTTCCCTCCAGGCGTTGACCGTCGCCGGCCTCCCGTCCGGGTCTCCCAGGCTCCCTGACTGATCTATCCCCGCGCGCTGTCCCCAACCACCCCGGAAGGTCCGCTGGCTGCTTGCGCCTGTTGCTTCACCACCGGTCTGTCTGGCTTCATCCTAGTCGGCGGACTGGCCACCTTCGTATTCCTATCGAGGCCGATCGAGTTCACTTGCGTTACGGCTCGCGGGTTCGCCTCCCCAGTCGCCGGCCCCATTACTGAGACTCACGCTCGTTCGGCTACATGCTGAACAGGCAATTTACATGGTGAACTCCTTTCAGTTCACAAGATCAGCCAGGCTTATCCTCGCATACCGACCGTCAGGGAGCGGTTTCTATATCCCGCTGTGATAGAGTATAAGCCAGACAAGAAGGTGCACATGCGAAATGCCAGGGTCTATTTGGCCCTCCTGCCGCTTCTTTCGCTAATGCCCGTACAAGGGCAGGCCGCCGCCGCGCCAACGGCGATTCTAGAGGGAAGCGTAGTCAACGCCGCCACCGGCGCGCCGATCGCCGGCGCACGTATCAAGATCGAGACCGGCCAAGTCGAGCCGCTCTATCTTAGAACCGATGCCGGCGGCCACTTTCTGTTCCGCAACCTGCTTCCGGCTTCCTATCGTCTGAGCGTGGACGCTTTTGGTTTTCTGCAACCCGCGTCCGCGTTCGTGGACCTCACGGATCAACGGCCGATGGCGATTGGTGCCGCACCGGGCGGTACTCAGCCATCCAGCGGGACGCTCGCCAAGGTGACCGATGCCGACGGCGCGTTACATGCCCGGACCTCCGTCGCCTTGGTGGCCTATGCAGTAGTCACGGGCAAGGTGACCGGCCCGGATGGCATTCCGTTGGAGGATTGGGCCATCGACATCCTGAAGAGGCAGCCTCTCGATAAGAGCGGCGGCGCCGGACCTTTCACCCACCCGCTGCCCGACGGCCAAAACGAAATCGTTCCCGCGACCACGGTTCATACAAACGATAAAGGCGAATTTCGCGCCGCGCGGCTGGAGCCGGGAACTTACTATGTGGCAGCCAACAGACCGACCATGCCGGGAACCTGGGAGAGCGGCTACCGGATTACCTACTATCCGCATGCGATCGGGTTGGCGTCCGCCAAACCGTTGGAACTCGCCGCCGGCGCACGGGCGCGCGCGGATATCCGGATCGTGAACCAGTCGGGCGTCCGCGTGGCCGGACGGCTGGTGAAACCGGCTGGCGCGCAGTACCCTTCCGGTCCGCTGGTCTACACCAGTCTGGTCCTAACGCCGGAACATAACTATCTGGTCAATGCGAACGGGCCGTCCACAACGGGGTGGGATGAGTATGAACTCAATGACGTGCTTCCAGGCAAGTACACCTTGATGGCTCAGACACGCGACGCATCCACCGATCCGTTTGGCGGCGACCAAAAGATTGTCTTCGGACTGCTGCAAACAATTGACGTGGGCGATCGCGATATGGACGGTTTCGATCTGACGCTGCAAGCACTGCGCGACCTTGCGGGCGTGGTTACTTTTCCCGAAGGCTGCACCCCGTTTCCGGTAACGATTAACGTGTTCGCCTTGAGTGCGCTCGCGGCGGGACACGCGGAAGCCGTCAGCGGAGCAGGCGGTGCGTTCGTATTGCGCGGTCTCATCAGTGGCAGGTTCACGGTTTCGGTTTCCAGGTCCGGTCCGATGGTGCGCGTGAGATCGATGAAGCTGGGAGATCGCGACGTGGAGAAGGAGGGCTTCGAATACCCGCTGGCGGCGGACGAGCCGTTGCGCATCGAGGTAGCCTGCGGCAACTCAAGGGGGGCCCGATGAAACCCTGCTTGCTTGTTTTAATTTTGCAGGCGATGGCAGCCGGTCAGGCCACGGAAGGCGACGTGGTGAACGCCGCGACTGGCGCTCCCGTGGCGGGAGCATTTGTCTCCGCCCAGACGCTGACGGGAAGCCAATCAGTCGTGGTGAAGACGGATCTGGCGGGACATTTCCGGTTGCCGGCTGCGGTGGCCCCGAACATGCCCGTGCAGGTCGTGCATGCCGGCTTCTTGCGCTCCGAAAGAGCCGGTCCAACCGACCCCGGCCAGGAGGTTTCCATTCTCCGGATCGAACTGAAGCCCGCATCTGTAATTTCAGGGAAGGTCGAGGACGAAGAAGGCTACCCGGTTGAAGGGGCGATGGTGCAAGCAGTGCGCTATCGGATGGTGAAAGGCGAACGGAAGCTGCAGGCGATCGCGTTCACGCAATCCGACGATCTCGGCCAATATCGCCTCATCAATTTGCCGGCTGGGCGCTATTGGGTCCACGTGGGGTCCGGAAGCGCGGCTAACTGGGATCGGCGCTACGTGGCCGAGTACTTTCCGGGAACACGCCGGCCGGAAGACACGGGGCAGATCGTCGTTGACGCCGGCCAGGAACGCGGAGGCACGGACATCCGGCTGACCAGGTATGAGGGCGTGACCGTCTCCGGCCGGGTTGAAATGCCCGCTACCGCAGGGGCCTTTCAGAGACCGCTCTGGATCAGTCTGCAGGCAGATACAGACGGACTGCCGGAGGCGTTTAACGTTTTGAGGCAAACCGACGGCAGCTTCGTGGTTCGACACGTGCCGCCGGGAGATTATGTCCTGCGAGCAGCGTCCAACAATTACCCGCCAAAGGTCGGGGAACTTCTCGCGGAACAGAAGTTGCGGGCCGGCGGAGCCGATGAGCGCGGTGTCGTTTTGAAACCGCATGAGGTGCAGTCAGTGGATCTGGCGGGGACGGTGGTTGTCGAAGGCGGCGGCAATCCACCACCGATGTACATTGTGCTTACCGGCGTCAACGGCGGAAACAACTCCGCGCGTTCGAACGAGGACGGCGGATTCGTTCTAAAAGGCCTTATGCCGGGCCACTACGACATGCGGGTGATTCCGAACACGATCGTCAACGGCGCTTTCGATCCAGGGTCCGTGCCCCATGCAAGCCTTCCGGCTTCGGCGCGGATCGGCGAGCAGGAGGTGCTGCGGAAGGGATTCGATGTGGATGGCTCACCCGGCGGTCCTCTGGTGATTACGGTCAATGCTCACCCGATCGAGATCGACGGCAAGCTCGTGGACGCGTCGGGAGCGCCCGTTTTAGGCGCGTTTCTGGCGCTGACATCCGGCGAGTCGGCCGGCTTGGCCGGGTCGAGCACCGGGACCGGCGGGGCCTTTCGGTTTATGGTGGCGAAGCCCGGCGAGTATCACATCCACCTGGTCGACGACCGGAGCGATTGGGACGACCCCGACTATCTGGAACAGCACGACAACGATTTTCCGATGCTCAAGGTGGAGGCGATGAATCCGCCGTTGACTCTGAGATTGCCGGCGAAAGAACAGCGATGAGCCCCGCTACGTTTTCAATGCAGCCGATCGGATATGGAAGAAGTCCTTATAAGGATACTCGGGAGATTCCGAAAGGATTAGGCGCGAAGCACGAAGTGGAAGGCTCGCTCGAAATACGAGCGGAATTTGAGCCGGGGCTTAAGGATATCGAAGGCTTCTCTCACCTGATCGTCATCTGGGTGTTCGATCGCTCCACGGGATTCGACCTGGCGGGTACGCCGCCAAGCGACGATCGGCCGCACGGCGTGTTCGCGACCCGCTCACCGCGGCGTCCGAATCCAATTGGATTAACGGTCGTCGAACTTCTCGACCGAGAGGGTCCGGTACTCCGCGTGCGTGGTATCGACATGCTTGACGGCACGCCGATTCTCGATATCAAACCTTATCTCTCAAACGTGCCGCTGGAACGGCTGCGACGGGGGTGGCTGGCGGAGGCCGAAGCGCGTCGCGCGGGGAAACCGTGAAGCCTGCGAATCTACGCCGCCACTCGCTCCCGGACGTTAAACTCCAGCTTCCAGCGGCGGCCGTCGCGGGCCACGCACCACAACTGCAGCATGCCGGTTTCGGTGACCACGGTTTCGAACGAAACGGGCACCACGCCGGCCGCGCTTTCTTCAGCGGGCAGGTTGACTTCCATGGGCGCCAGTTCTTCCAGGTCGTCGCCGAAGTCTTCAATCAGGTCGCCGGGCTGGTCGTTCTTGCGCACGGCGGAGGTAAAGAAGCGGAATTCGGCGGGCTCGCCGACCACCAGTCCGAATTCGCGATTGGGGATACGCAGGTCGGTGCCTTCCTCCATGCCGAAGGGCACCACCGTGAGGGCCTTGAGCGGCGCGGCGAAGCCGGGCACCGAAGGCATGGCGCTTTCGATGGCGACATAGTAAGTGCGCGGGACGCCGCCGCGGATGCGCACGCCACGGCCGCGGCGGGCGAGTCCGTAGTAAGCCGCGCCGCGCGAGACGGCGTGCATCAGGTCTTCGCCGCTGAGCAGCTTGACGGGCGGTAGCTTTTCTTCGGCCAGCCAGGAATTCAACACGCTCAAAATGCGTTCGCGGATGAGGCCGGCATTCAGCACGCCGCCATTGAACAGGATATGGGTCGGGCAGGCCAGACCGCTCGGGCCGCGGCGCACGCCGCCATGCTCGGCGGTGGAGGCTTGCTGGCGCAGAAAGCGCGCCAGGTGGCGGGTCATGGCCGCATCGGCGGCGTAAGGCAGGCCCATCTCCTGCAAACCGGCGCGGCGCTGGCGCGCGGGCATGTCGTTACTCGATACGGCGGGCAGGAAGCCGTCGCTCAGCAGACGTTCCAAATCGGCGCGCTGCAGCTTGGCTTTGATCGACCCGCCCACCACGCCAGTGCCCTTGCCGAGGATCGTGACCGGCGCCTCGTCCTTTTTATTGCCTGGTTCAAGCAGCTTCTCCTTGGCGGTGCGGCAGTTGTTCCACAGCGTCTGAAGCTGCAAGTTATCGATCTTGGTGCCTTGTTGTGTGAGCTGATCGGCAACCAGGCGAGCGAGGGCCAGATCGATATTGTCGCCGCCCAAGAGGATGTGTTCGCCGACCGCCACGCGGTCAAGCGACAACTCGCCCGCTTGCTCGGTGACGGCGATCAAAGTGAAGTCGGTGGTGCCGCCGCCGATATCGACGACCAGGATCAGGTCTCCGACGGTCACGCGCGTGCGCCAATCGGGATGGCGCTCGATCCAGGCGTAGAAGGCGGCTTGCGGCTCTTCGAGCAAGGTGATGTTCTGATAGCCGGCCTGCTCGGCGGCTTTAAGGGTCAGGTCGCGGGCGACGGCGTCGAACGAGGCGGGCACGGTCACCAGCACATGCTGCTGGGTGAAGGGCGCGTCGGGCATCTTGGCGTCCCAGGCGTGGCGCAGGTGGTCGAGATAGCGGCGGCTGGCCTCCACCGGAGAATACTTGGGCACACCTTCGGGGGCGCGGAAAGGCAGGATGGGCGCGGTGCGGTCCACACCGCCGTGCGAAAGCCACGACTTAGCCGAGGAGACCAGGCGGCCGGCGTTCTCCGCCCCGCGCTTCTGGGCCAGGCGGCCGGCGACGGTTTCGGGTTGCGGATCCCAGGGCAGAGCGGTGGAGCCGGCGGGAAAATCGCTGGCGCCGGGAACGTACAAGAACGAAGGCAACAGGCTTTCGTCGCGCACCTCGGACGGGTTCACGAGTTGCGGGATGGCCAGCAGTTCGACTTTGGGGAGGGCGAACGGGTCGGCATCCGGGCGGTTCTCGACGTAAGAGAGCGCGGAGTTGGTGGTGCCGAGGTCGATGCCGATGATGAAGCGGGGTTCCATGCGGGTTATATATTGGGCGTGCTACTCGATTTCGATTTCGGCGGGCGCGATGATGGTGGCGTCCTGCTTGGGGTTAAGGGCGGGGAGATCCACTTTGGCGGCGCGCCAGCCTTTATGGCGCAGGGTTCCGCCTTCGGGCTTGGTGGCGGGCACATTGCCGATGAATTTCACGGCCGCGGGGTCGGCGGTGGAGGGGCGGGTGTAAGCGCCTTCGACGCCATCGATTACGGGCTGGAGGCTGAGATAGCGGGCAAGCGAATCGCGGGCCTGGTCGTGGAGGCTGCGCACGGCCGCGCCGATCTGCTCGTCGTCGAAGGAGGCGATGTCTTCCATGAGGAAGTCGAGCAAGCGCGAATCGCGCTGGAGGATGGAGAGGAGCTGCAGTGCGTGCGCCGGATTTGGGGGAGGAGGAGCAGCGGGGGCGACGGGGCGAGCGGGCGATGGGGTGAACCCCAAGGCGCGTTTCAGGCTGTCGGACAAAGCGCCCTGGAACAGGATGGCGAAGAAGGCACGGAAGGCTAACGCGATACGGCTCAAGTGTTGTGCTCCAAGCACTTAGGATAGCATCCGGGTGCTGGGCGGCGCTCGCCCCGGCGGGTGCGGCGCGGCGAAATCGAGACGACGGCGCCGCAGCGAAAGAGTCGCCTGGTGGCGCGGGCTGGCTGAAAGTCATTGAGGGCAACGAGTCCAATGCCGCGCAAAGGCTCCGGCCCTTCGCTCAGTGCCACTCGACCCAAAAGCTTGTTCCATCGATAGACAGCGCGCTGGGCACAGCCAGCCAGCTTCCCGCTTTAGATCCCACCATCGCGATCGGGTGGTAGCTGGGAAACCCTCCAATCGCAGCCGTCTTGGAACTCACTGTTGCCTCGCATGTCCCGGCGACTCCCGTTTCATCCTGCCCGAACAGGACCGTGCCAAAATCGGTGAAGACGTACGCGTTGTCTTCCGCGATCCACTCCGCCGAATCGCGCTTGGCGCTGGGAACGGCCTTCGAAGCCGTGAACGTCTCCTGGGTCCGTTCATCCGTGATGGTGGCAGTGAATTCCGTTCCGTTGTAAACCACGGAAGCCGACATCACGTCGCCCGGTTCCACTGAAATCGTTTTGATCGTAATTCCCGCATCCGGAAAAAACTCATACCAGGCGTAGTATCGCGGAGATCCCTTCGAACAATCCGAATCCGTTCCCGTCTGCTCCACCGTCGCCGACGTATATCCGTCGATTCCGACCCAGAACGACGCGCCGGAATTCCGCGGTCGCCCGTCACAGGTCGCGGTGGGAACCACCCACGATCCTTCGACTGCCGTGACCGAACCCACTTCACCGGTTACCGCGTACCCGCTCCAGTTCGAACTGGTGACCGACCCATCCGGGTGTTGTTCGAGAAGCCGTAGCGGCCCATGCTTTTCCGCTGAAAGCCGATCCAGAAACTGCGCTTCGGCGGCATCGACGTAGGCGCGATAACCCGCAGGGTCGATAAATGGATTAGGTTGGGCGCCCTTTTCCATGCGCTTGTACTTCTCGATCATTCCGTAATAGCCACCGTGTGCGCCCAGGAACACATCGCATTTTAGCGAACGGAGGGTCTGGAACGTCCTCTGGTAGTCCTCCGCGATGCCTGGATAGGTTGGACGATCGACCAGACGGACTCCCGGATTGATCGAGGTGCCGCCCACAAAAACCACATCGTAGATCTTGCCGGCGTCGGTCGCCTGCATGGTCCATGTCGTGCATCCGATGCTGTGGCCCGGCGTCAGGTGAGCCGTTAACGTTAAGCCACCGAGCGTGACGCGCTCGCCATCGGAGACCGTGTGGTCCACGTGAACCGGCGGATAGGTGACCTCCCGCCCAAACCGCGTATCGGTTTTCCCACCGCTTTCGAGCACACCGGCTTCGCGTTCGCTCGAATAGATCTTCGCTCCGGTCAACTTCTGCAGCGCAGCCTGGCCCGCCACGTGGTCGGAGTGCGCCTGACTGTTGAGGAGGATCTTCACGTCGGCGATCTTGAACCCAAGCTTCTCCACGCTTGCGCGAATCAAGGCCGGCGTATCTTCGTACCCGCTGTTCAAAAGGAAGTGACCCTTGGGCGTTACGATCAGGTAGGAGGCGATGTCCTGGGTCCCTACGTAGTAGAGGTTGTCCATGATGCGATAGGCGGGGAAGGGGTTGTTTCCCGCATGGGTCGTTTGTGCGAAAGCCGCGGATACAACCGCGAGGGCGAGAAAGAGACGGAAGCGAGTCACCGATTCATTATAAGGGAGCGGTTTCCCCCAACGCCGTCAAGCATCCCCCCTAAAGCACGCGCTGCTGCGCAACGGGCAGGGGGTGTATACTAGCCAACACAGGGATCCGGGCCATGCAACCTTCATTCGAACCGTCTCCTGAATCCGTCACGCAACTGCTGATCGAATGGAAAGGCGGGAATAAGGCGGCGCTGGATCTGCTGGTGCCGCTGGTTTATCGCGAATTGCGGCGTCTGGCGGATCATTACTTGCGGGACGATCGCGCCGCCGTCACCATGCAGCCCACCGCCTTGGTGCATGAAGCTTATCTGCGGTTGGTAGCGCAGGACTTGCCGGATTGGCAAAGCCGCGCGCATTTCTTCGGCGTAGCCGCGCGCCTGATGCGTCAAATTCTAGTGGACCATGCCCGCCGCCGCGGCAGCGCCAAGAGGGGCGGTGACGCGGACCAGATCTCCCTTGAGGAGGCGGTGAGCTTCTCGCCGGCGCGGGGCCGGCATATCGAAAGGCTGGACGACGCGCTAACCGCCCTGGCGGCATTCGACGGGCGCAAGGCCGAAATCATCGAATTGCGTTACTTCGGCGGATTCGGCCTGGAGGAGATTGGCCGGTCGTTGAGCATATCCGCCGCTACGGTTTGCCGCGAGCAACGCGTGGCGGAAGCGTGGCTGCATCGCGAAATGGCGCGCGCGGCCGGACCGGGAGCATAGCGATGGCGCCTGGGACGCAACGATGGGGACGAGTGGTGGAGATCTTCCATCTGGCGCTCGAACAACCGCCGGAAAGCCGCGCGCAGTGGTTGGATCAAACCTGCGACGGCGACCCCGCTTTACGCTCCGAAGTGCTCTCTTTGTTGGAGAGCGATAGCGCCGCGCGCCAAGGATTCCTGGGCGCCCAGGTGGAGAGCGCATTGCTCGATCTGATGGCCGACGAGGCCCCGAAGTCCGCCATGGAGGGGCGCCGGATCGGGTCCTGGCGCCTGGTGCGGGAGATTGGCCGGGGTGGGATGGGCGCCGTTTATCTCGCCGCGCGGGCCGACCAGCAGTATGAATCCAGCGTCGCCATTAAGCTGGTGCGGCCGGGCTTCGATACCGATTTCATGTTGGACCGCTTCCGGCGCGAGCGGCAGATCCTGGCGCGCCTGGACCACCCCAATATCACGCGGCTGTTCGATGGCGGCGCCACCGAGGACGGCATTCCCTACCTGGTGATGGAGTACATCGAAGGCGCCTGGATCACGCGTTATGCCGCCGAGCATGGGCTGAGCATGGAGGATCGCATCCGCTTGTGCCTGCCGGTTTGCGCCGCCGTGGAGTACGCGCACCGCAATTTCATTGTGCATCGCGATCTGAAGCCGGCCAACATCCTGATCGACCGCAACGGCGTGCCCAAGCTGCTGGATTTCGGGATTTCAAAATTGCTCCAGGCCGATCCGGAGGAAGCGGCGACTACGCAGGGCGCCCGCCTGCTGACACCGGAATATGCCAGCCCGGAGCAGATTCGGGGCGAGCCGGTGACTATAGCCTCCGATGTCTATTCGTTGGGCGCGGTAATGTACGAACTGCTCACCGGCGTGCGCCCGCACAAGATGGAAGGCGGTTCGGCTTTCGATCTGCAACGTGCGATCTGCCAGGATCCGGTGGCGCCCCCCAGCAAAGCGGCGACAGACCGCACGGCGGCCCGGCGGCTGCGGGGAGACCTGGACAACATCCTGCTGCGCGCCGTGCAGAAAGAGCCGGTCCGCCGCTATGTGTCGGTCGAGCATTTCGCGGACGACTTGCGGCGCTACCTGGAACACCGGCCGGTGTTGGCGCGGCCCGATTCGCCCGGATACCGCGCATCCAAATTCATTCGCCGAAATCGCGTGGCGGTGGCACTGGCCACGTTGGCGGCTACTGCTGTCCTCGGGGGCGCGGCCATGACGTGGCGCGAGGCGCGCATCGCCAACGCTCGGTTCCAGGACGTGCGCAAGCTGGCGACCACCTTCGTGTTCGATGTGGAGGGAGCCGTGCGGGATCTTCCAGGATCCACGCCCGTTCGCCAGTTAATCACACGGACTGGCATAGAGTATCTCAACAATCTGGCGCGCAGTTCGGCCGGCGATTGGGCGCTCAAACGCGAGTTGGCGGGCGCCTATATTCGCATCGGCCGCGTGCAGGGCGGCGCCAGTTCGTCGAATCTCGGCGAAACGGCCGCGGCTATGACCAGTTTCGCCAGCGCCGGCAAGCTGCTCGATGAAGTTCTGCGGCACTCCCCTTCCGATCGCCAGGCAGCCGTCGACCGGATCATGGTCTACTACGAACTTAGCGGTCTGCAACGGGATTCCCAGCAGCCCAAGGACTTTGGCCCGTTGGCGGAAGCGGGACTGCGCATGGCCCAATCGCTGCTCAGTATCGACCCCAAGGACCTGGACGCCGTTCAATACGCGGGCTTATTTCATATCGAATTATCGATGGTCCATAAAATGAGCGGCAATTTAAGCGCCGCTTCGACGGAGGCCGCGGCAGCCGTGCCGCTGCTTCAGCAGTATGCCGACGCCCGGCCGGCGGACCGCGAGGCGCAAGTGAGCGCGGCGGAATCGCGCGGACAGTTGGGCTCCGTGCAACTGCTGCTGGGCCAGACCAGCGATGCCGTAGCCAGCTTTCGCAGCCAGGTCTCCGTGTTGGAGGCCCTCTGCCTAAGGAACCCCAACGACACGTCGTCGCGCCGCTCGCTGATGCACGTTTACGCTCACCTGGGCGACATTTTGGGCAATCCGGAGTACCAAAACGCAGGCGATCCGCTGGCTGCTTTCCAAGCCAGCCAGAAGATGGTCGAACAAGCCAAATTCCTGCACGATGCCGATCCGGCGGATGTGCGCGCGCTAAGCGACTATGGCATCGCTTTGCTGCGGCTAGGATTGGTGACGCCTCCGCGCGGACCGGCCAAGCGGCAGACATTCGAGCGCTCGCAGGAGTTGCTCAGCCGGGCCGCGACGCTGGATCCACGGAACCGCGCCGTTGCAACGCACAAAACGTGGGTGGAATCCGAACTCGCCGCGCTATGTTTGGGGAACGGCGAACGTGCCGCCGGCATTCGTTACTACCAGATGGCGATCTCCAGCGCCGAGCGATCCCTAGGGCCCAATCCCACCGATTCCTCCACGTTGAAGGGGCTGGTGGTCGCCGTGCGCGGTCTGGCTGAAGAACAGGCTCGCGGCGGCGCGCGCACGGATGCCCTGGCCACCCTCGATCGCGCCCTCCGCCTCGCCAAAGCGGTGGACGCGTCCGCCGCATCTTCCGCGCTGCTGCTCCGCGTCAACGTAGCGCGCTCGTGGCAAGCGGCCGGTTCCGTTTATGCGATCCTGAGCCGGCGCGAGCAAGGAGAACCGGCCGTCCAGGATCGGCTGGCCGCGCGGGCCTGGTATCAACGCGCGCTGGACGAATGGCGCAGACTCGAACCGCAAAAGGGATTCATCTTGGCATTCCGCCGCGAGATGGATACCGCCGCACAGGCCCTGGCCGCGGCCCCGGAATCGCGCCCGCTGGCACGCTAAACCTCCCGTAGTGGGTCTGGAGGGCTGCCGGCAGAATTGCCCGCCCTCCATTTTGTGAACTACCAGGCTTCTGCTATGAAGAAGATCCGTTCATCCGTTAATTAAGGCTGCACCTCGAAGACAGTCGGGTCGCCGTAGTAGGTCGTTCCATACAGCGTTCCCTGCGGACTCATTACCAGACTCAGCGGCGCACTCGTGTCGCCGCTAAACGGAAAACTGTAGAGCACGTGCTCGGTCCAAGTCGCGCCGGACGAAGCGGGCGGCGTCAACGCGAACACCGTGCCCAATCCTCCGGATCCTCCACCCGCGGTCACCCCGTATAAGTTTCCGTCGCTCCCCATCAGCACGCCTTTGGGATTCGATCCATCGTCGAGCACGGCTCCGAAAGAATACACCATGCTTTCGGTCCAACTGCCTCCCTCCGATGTTGGCGGCGTCAGCGAATACACGTCCCCGGCGGAATCCGCCACGTCGTAGGCGGGGCCCTCAGTACCGTACAGCACTCCATGGCCGCCGATGGTCAGATAATTGGGTTCCGAGGTCACACTAGTCGGCGGACGGTTATAAATGACTTCATACTTCCACGCGCTACCAGACTCGGAAAGCGAGTATACCACGCCATTTTCGTTGGTACCCCCAACGGCGGTGAACCCATACAGCACGGTCCCGCCAGGGCCGCCGCCGATGACAATTTCCGTCGGAAAACTGCCGTCAGCCGGATGCGACCCGAAGCTATATAGTACGTTCTCAGTCCACACGCCCCCTGGCGTCGCGGGAGGGGTTAGTGAGAATATCGCGCCATCTCCCGAAGCTCCGCCTTCCAGGGTCGATCCGTAAAGAACCGGTAACTCGCCAGTCCGCAAAACCGCCACGAGCGGTGCTTCGGGCCCACCCCCGTTGGCTCCGTCGAAGCTAAGCAGGATCCGCTCAGTCCATGTGCCACCTGGCGTCTGCGGCGGGACCAGGCAGAAGACGGTGCCCCTGCCAAAGCTACCACCAGCATAGGTTGTTCCGTAGAGAACCGGCAGGCCTCCGGAAAAGCCGCCGATGGTAACACCCATCGGAACAGATCCGTCGGTTGGACTGGAGCCGAAGTTGTAAAGCGTCGCGTAGGGCCCCGGCTCCCCGTTTGTTGACGGCACCGTGAGGGCGTACACGCTTCCCGCGCCTTGGCTGCCGCCATATTGGGTCGCCCCGTACAGCGTGTTGCCGGCGCCGGCTAAAGCCGTAGGTCCGACCTGGGCGCCGAAATTGTAAAGCTGGCGGTAGCTCGGCTGCCCGGGCTGAGCGAGTAATGCCGTTGCCAGCGCCAAGCCGAGGATTCCGGCGGAGGCGCCGTTAGCTAAATGTTTCGCGGCTAGCGTGAAACCGCCTGCCGACTTTGTGTTTAACTGCATCGTATTATTTTCCTTTGCTTTTGTTTATCCCTACATCCGTATATGCGCGGAAGGGACGGCAATTTTTTCATGGTGGTGGGAAATGTGCGCCAACTGCTTACCGAGAGCGTCCTTTTGACGATGGCCGGCGCTTTGGTGGGTCTTGCGATCGGCGCCGTGGGCCTGCGCGCGCTGCTGGCCGTGAACCCCGGCAACATCCCGCGCATCGGTCCGGATGGCTCGGCCGTGACTCTGGATTGGACCGTGATGGGCTTCACGCTGCTGCTGGCGCTGCTGACGGGCATCGTTTTCGGACTGGTGCCCGCGATGCAGGCTTCGCGCGCGGACCTGAATATCACCTTGAAGGAGACGGGTGCGCGGGGCGGCTCCGGGATGCGCCAGAACAAGATGCGCGGTGCTGGTGATGGTGGAGATGGCGTTGGCGATGGTCCTGCCGGTTGGCGCGGGACTGCTGCTGCGGACGTTCTCGGCGTTGCACAGCGTGGCGCCGGGCTTCGATGCGCATAACGTTCTGACCATGGATACCGCGCTCACGGGGAGCCATTTCGACCGCACGGCGGCCATCGATACGATGACCCGGCAGGCGCTCGACCGCATTCACGCCATTCCGGGAGTGGAAGCCGCGGCCGCCACTTCCTATCTGCCGCTGCAGGGAGGTTTGGGGTTGGGATTCATGATCGAGGGGCGTGCGCTGACCGAGGGAACCGACCATGGCGGCGCAGGCTGCAACTACGTTACGGCCCGCTTCTTCGACGTCTTCAAGATTCCGATGGTGCGCGGGCGGGCTTTCACGGAACGGGACGATGCCGCCGGACAGCCGGTGGTGGCGATCCATCAAGCTTTGGCGAGGAAGTATTGGAAAGATGGCAGCGATCCGATCGGTCACCGGCTGATCATCGGACGCGGCATGGGACCGGATTTTGAGCAGCCGCTGCGCGAGACTATCGGCATTGCCGGGGATGCGCGAGACGGCGGGTTGAACAACGAGCCGCAGCCGGAGACGTTCGTGCCGTTGGCGCAAGTGGGAGACGCGTACATGGCGCTGAACGACCGCTTCATGCCGCTGAGCTGGGTGGTACGTACGAAGGGTGCGCCGTTCTCGGTGTCCGCGCCCATCCAACGCGCGTTTCAGGATGCGGCGGATTTGCCGGCGGCGCATATCCGCAGCATGGAGCAGATCGTGGTGGGGTCCACGGCGCGCGACCAGTTCAAGACGTGGGTACTGGGGATTTTCGCGGCAGTGGCGATCCTGCTGGCGTCGATCGGGCTGTATGGGCTGATGGCTTATGCGGTGGGGCAGCGGACGCTGGAATTCGGCATCCGGCTGGCGCTGGGGGCGGATTTTCCGGCGCTGCGGAACATGATCGTGCGGCAAGCGATGACGCTGGCGGGTGTGGGGATCGTGGCGGGGCTGGCGGCGGCTCACGGGCTGACACGGTTCCTGGCGAGCCTGCTGTATAGCGTGAAGCCGACGGATCCGGTGGTATTTGGCGCGGTGACGGTGCTGTTCACCGTGGTGGCGTTCCTGGCGAGCTATCTGCCGGCGCGGCGGGCATTGCGCGTGGACCCGGTGGTGGCGCTGCGGGTTCAGTGATGGGGCAAGTAACATGGATGTAACAATTAATATGCTGATTCTATTTGGCTTACAAAAGCGACACGCATTTGGTTGGCTTTGAATGGTAATTCTGTCAGGTCGTTTGGGGCAGAGACCGCCGGGACCCAGTTTCCCCGCATGATGAAGAGTGGGCGCTGGGGGGAAAGTTCTCCGGGGATGCGGGGCAGCGGGCCTGCGAGGCCCGCGCAGGCTGCGAGCCTGCCCCACTAAAAACTGGAAAGTTTACGGATCGATCGGCGGCAAATCGGAGTATACTTGCCGGAAAGAGGGAAAGGAGAAAACCCCATCATGAATACGAATAATGAGCTTAGAGTCCGGCGATCGATCCAGGAGTTACAGGACGATTACACGAAGGGCAATAAGAAACCGCTGGAAGATTTGATGCGCGCCTGGAAGGGAATCAAGGAGCTGCCGCCGGACGACCCGCGATCGTTCTTCATATTGGGAGGCTATCATGGCGAGCCTTTCCGCGGAGCTGGATGGGGGAACTCCGCTTACTGGGGTGGCTATTGCAACCACGGCAACGTGCTGTTCCCGACCTGGCACCGCGTGTACCTGGTGAAGCTGGAAGAGGTCCTGCAGAGCATCCCCGGATGTGGGGACGTGATGCTGCCCTATTGGGATGAGACCAGCGACGACTCCTTGAAAAACGGGATTTCATGGGCCCTGACGCAGCAAGACTTCGAGCTGGACGGGGTCACGATCCCCAATCCGCTGCGGTCGTTCGTTTTCACTAAGAACATCAAAGACCATATCAGCGGCGACGATCCGGATTACAGCAAGCCCAAAGGGTACGAAACCGTACGCTATCCTTTATCGGGCTTGGTCGGCAACGACAAAGAAAAGGCGGCGACCAAGGCGCACAACGATCAGTACCCGAACTACGACGACAATGTGAAGCTGCTCAATCAGAATGTGGTGAACTGGCTGACGTCGAACGTGGTCATCGGCGGGAAGACCGTGTCGACCAGCGTCGCGGACAAGTACAAGGCGTGCCTGGACGCGCCCAATTACACGCTCTTTTCCAATACGAGTTCCGCCGCGCAATGGAACGACGATGGCGGAGCGCCTGTAGTGCCGTTGGAGAGCCCGCACAACAGCATTCACCTGGCTGTGGGAGGCTTCGATATACCGGGAGCGGACTTCTCCCCGATCGAGGGGGCGAACGGCGACATGGGCGAAAACGACACGGCCGGTTTGGATCCCATCTTTTTCTTCCATCACTGCTTCGTGGACCGGGTGTTCTGGCTGTGGCAGAAGAGGCACGGGTTTACGGACCGTTTGGAAGTCATTGCGGAATATCCGGGAACCAACTCGGTGGATAGCCAGGGGCCCACGCCGGGCACGGTGCCCAACTCGTGGCTGACATTGGAATCGCCGCTGAATCCGTTCACGAAGAAGGAGGGCGGAAAGGAGACGGTCTACAGGTCACTCGACTGCATCAACATTGAGAAGCAACTCGGTTTCACCTACGGTCCCGGGTCGCTGGAGGCGCAGGCCCAGACCGCGGCTTTAGAACCGGGCCACAGCAACAAGGTGATTCGGGTGGCAGGGATCAACCGCGCACGCATTCGGGGATCCTTCCTGATTTCCGCTTACGCCAAAATCGGGCGGAAGAAATATCATGTGGGCACGGAGGCCGTATTGAGCCGGTGGAACGTGCAGTATTGCGCGAATTGCCAGACGCACCTGGAAGTGCGGGCGTTCATCGGCCTGCACCGGTTTCAGGAAGAGTCGCTAGCGAATGCCGAATATGAGGTAGAGATACGGACCCGGGATGGATTACTGGGCCATCCGCAGGCTTTGGCGAGCGCGTTTCCAACTTTTGAGAGGAAGCTGTTCCGGTTCGAGGTGCGGTAGCAAGAGCGCGGCAGCGCATGGCGCTGCTTAGGCGAGCGTAGCTCGCCTGTGTCGGCAGGAGTGCCGACACGGCACGCACGAGTGCGTGCGCCACGAGGGCTACCCAACTGAATTGGCCAATCTCCAGGGCCGTGCATGGGGTGACTAGTACATCGTACAGATAGTTCCTTATAGATTACTGGCAGTTGGGTTGCACGGCGGGGCGGCCAAGAGCCGGCTGCGGGCAGGATTGCCCGCCCCGCAAGATCGACTAGTTCCTTGAAGTTTCGCCGGTCAGGCCAAGCCAAGTACGAGGACTTCCGCATCGTAAGTCGGCAGGAACACCTTGCCGTTCCACACCACCGGCCGGTTGAACTTATTATGGGTAAACTGCCAGTTCCAATCCTGGCTGTCCCACAGAGGCACAATCGACCCGCTGCCGTCGGAGAAATGGCCGAAGTTAGCGGCATCATAGGCCAGAAAGCGCCCCGGACTTAGTTCCGTGTTGGCGTCAAGGTATGGAATCGACGCCCACACAATGCCTCCGGTGTCTCCGTTGGCGGAGAGGGAAATCATCCCACCGGGCATGCCACCGGGGGGCACGGGCGCCGACGCGGAGGCTACTTCCGCGCTGCATGCCATATAGGTCGAGGCCCCGGAATTAGCTAGAGACCACGCGCGCAGATTGCCGTTCTCACCCCAGCAAAAGTGTGTCAGGCCGTGCGCCGCGCTCTGCCACAGGACGGGATTCCCATGCAAGTGGTGCGTGCGCCCAAACTCCAATACATTCAGAGCAGCGATCGCCGTGGGAGCCGGACTAAGCTGCGGGCCGGGAAAATAAGTATAGAAGATAGGCGACGCTTTCAACTTCTGATAGTTATGCGCGGTAGCCGCCGGCGCCAGGTTCGCGGGATCGGTCTTGCCCAGATTCTGCATGTTAGCAGTGTAGAGGATGCCATCCTTGCCGGCGGCCAGCAGGACGCCGATGCCCGGCGCGAGAACCGGCCCGCCGGAACCGAAATCCTGATCGCCCCAAGCGCCGCCCATGCCCATGACAAGGGCGCCCTTGGCTGCCAGGCGTGGAACCAGCCGCACGTTGGTGGGCCGGGGCTCGGCGTCGGCCTCGCCCTCGGGTTGGCCGCCGGTGCGTCCGTCGTCGGTCCAAGGCGTCCACCAATCCGCTACGGACAGAGAGCCTGGTGCGTGCGCGCCGGGCGGGGTGTAACGCAGCTTCACAATACTCTCCGCGAAGTCGGTGACACCGTCAAAGTCTCCGTTGCCGGTGATGAAGTAGATATGGCCTTGTGCGTCGGCCGCGAGACCGCCACCCGATTGCCAGATACCGCCGCCACTTCCATGAGACGTGGTGGTCCACGTCGCGGATACCTGGAAGCTGGCGGTATCCACGGCAACCACCCAACCGCGCGCGGTGGCAGCGGTCTCAAAGATGGTGGCGAAGGCGATGAACACGGTACCATTCACCAGCAGCAAGGCCGCCCGCTGTTTCCTTTCCATGGACTTAAACAACTGCTGCGGCCGTCCGTGGCCGGGATTATAAGTAATGCCCTCCAGATTGAGCAGCGAATGCACCAGGCTGCCATCGCGCAGGCTGATGGCGCACAGATTGTGCTGTCCATTTTCCCAGGTTCCGTCGGGGCTGATCCAGGCATTCGCGTACATCACGCCGGCCGCGGTGTCGATCACGGGCGTCGACACGATACCCCAGTGATCGTTGATCAGATAACCGTCGATTTTTTTGGCGCCATTGATGGGCGTGCCTATCTGCACCATCCATAACTGCGCGCCTGTATTTGCGTCGAACGCAAACACACGATTCGCCATGGTGGCGATGTAGACCACGTCGTGCTGGCTGCCATCCGCCATGGTCACTTGCGGAACGATCAGCGGTTGCGCCTCGGCGCCGCGCTTATCGCCGGGCAGAGCGAGGGTAAAGAGCCGCTTGATGCCGCGTGTCCCGACCGCGGCGGGGGTCAAGGTGGTTTCGTTAGTATTGGCTCCGGAGCGGGAATTGTCATAAGAACGTGTGGTGATTGCGAAACTCATATCGCGAACTCCTCTGTGACCGCCGCTCTCAGGATCAAGACGCGGGCGGCACAACTTCATCGTATTTATATACAGATTGCCGCCAGCAGCAGGATCAGGCCGGCGCAGTAGACCCACCGTCGCGGCATTTTCGAAGCAATGGCCGCGGCGATGGCGATGCCAATGAGGGCGAGTAGCCCGCTAGTGAATGCCGCGGTCAGAGAGTCCAGCCAGATGCCGCTCGCGGGGCTGGGCTTGGCCGCTATTCCGGCGAGCAGATTATCGAGGCTGAACAGTGCGGGCGCCCAGAATACGGTTCGCAACGGGGAACGCGTTGCCACTGCGAGCAGAAGCACTAAGTAGGCGCCCAGCAGGGCTGGCGCGAAGGGGGTGTGAACAGACAACCCGGTGAGCGTGGCGAAACCGTCGAAAATCATGAAGGCGGCGCAAAGTTTGCCGGCGCGCGCCGGAGGCATGCCAAGCATCACGAGGGCCATCGAAGCGATCAGGCTGTCCAACGATAGGAGAATAGCAGCAGGCATTAGTCCGCCTCCAGGTCCGGTTGATGCAGGATAGCACGGCCATGGAACCGTGGCAAGGCCCAATAGCGCTTAACGGCTTTGGGGAGTTGTGGCGGAAAGCACTCCGAAACCATTTCAATTGCGTTTCGGGTATGTTACAATTCAATGACCGCCACGCGGCTGGGCTAATACCCGCATGGCGGATTTCCCTCCCCGTTGGAGAGTTGCCTATGTCAAAACAGTATCTTGGACATCTCTCCGCGCACGACCCATTGCATCCCTATCTGGTGCAGGACGTGCTGCCGCGCATGGGCGTGCGGAACGGCACGGCCGACTTCCGTGTGTTCAGCATGAAGGACGGCAAAGTCTATCTCTACGAGGAGCGCCACACTTGCGCACAAGTAGTGGGTAAGTTCTTCTCAAGCGGCGGCCACCACATGACCGGCGCCACCGAGCGCATGCGCCAGGAGTTTGACAATCTGGAGTTGCTGCGCGGCTACGGACTGGCAGGTTACCCGCACCACGTGGTCCGCCCGCTGGGCACGAATGCCTGTCTCAATAGTATCCTGGTCGAGGAATATGCCACGGGAGTCCCGCTAGGCGTTTTCGTCAACGAGGCCATTCATCAGGGGCAATGGCAGCCGCTCTTCGATAAGTTGACCGCGCTGGCTTACTTCCTGGCGACGCTGCACAACCGCACTGCGAACGGGCGGGGGGTGGATTTCGACCAAGACTGCGCCTACCTGGAGCGGCTGGTGCGGAAGCTGGAAAGCAAGCAGACGATCGGCGCCGGGGACGCGCACGAATTCGCCTGGCTGCGCGACCGGTGGCGCGAGAAGCCGCGCATGTGGGAGGATAACCAAGTGCTCGTACATGGCGATGCCACTCCCAGCAATCTGCTGTTCGGCCAGGGCCTGAGCGTGATCGCGATCGACCTGGAACGGATGAAGCGCGCGGACCGCACTTTCGATCTCGGACGGATCGCCGGAGAGCTGCAGCACTATTTCCTGCAGGCCACCGGGCGCACGCACGCGGCCGAGCCATTTATCGGGCACTTTCTGTGGGAATACGCCTGCCACTTTCCGGACCGCGACCGCGCCTTCCGCTCCATCACGGGCCGCTTGCCTTTCCAAATGGCGCTGACGCTGCTGCGCATCGCGCGCAACGCATGGGTGGGGGCGCCGCAACGCCGGCGGCTGGTGGAAGAAGCCAAGGTCATCTTGCGGACGGCTTGATGGAAATTCGCGCGCTGCTGTTCGATGTAAACGGAACCCTGATCGACATTGAAACCGATGAATGGATGGAGGAGGCTTATCGCGCCATCGCGCGCTTCCTTAGTTATCAGGGCATTGCGCTTCGCCGCGGCGAAGTGCGGGACTTATACTTCGGGATCGTGAAGGAACAGCTCGCGGCGAGCGCCGAAAGATTTCCGGAGTTCGACGTGGTGGCTGTGTGGCGCGAAGTGGTGCGCCGGCACGCCACGGATTACACGCGGTCACTGGCGCCGGAAAAGCTGGAGCATATGCCGCTGTTCCTGGCCCAACTGCAGCGCGGGATCACGCGAAAACGGCTGGCGGCGTTTCCGCAAACGCAGGAGATACTGACGCAGGTGAGAACGCGCTTTCGCCTGGGGGTAGTTTCCGATGCGCAGAGCGCTTATGCCTTACCCGAGCTGCGGGCGGCGGGGCTGGCGGGCTACTTTTCGTCGTTCGCGATCTCGGGGGACCACGGCTATCGCAAACCCGACCGGCGGCTGTTTCAAGCGGTGTTGACGGAATTGCAGGTGTGCCCGGAAGAGGCGATTTTCGTGGGAAACGACCGGTACCGGGACATCCTGGGCGCGCGGGAGGCGGGGATGAAGACTATTTTATTCTGCCCGCAGGGGAATGCCGGAGGGTCCGCGGAGATGGAGCCGGACTATCTTCTTTATCAGTACGGGGATCTGCCGCGGGCTATTGAATTCCTGGGTGGGGATAGGGTGGCGGGCCGCCACAGGTAATAACCAATCGTCCCTGCGGCGGAGAGCCTGAGATCTAGCACGAGATCGAATTTCCCGACTTTTTCCGGGCCCAGGTCGTACACGTCCAACAGCAGATCCTCTACTTTCGAGTGGAGCGCCTGCCGGGCTAAGTCGAACCCCTCCTTCGATGCCCACCCTTTACCCGCCCAAATGAACTCATCCATGGCCAGCACCCGGCGGGCGCCACGGCGCTCGGCCTCAAACGAAAAAGCGCCGTCTCAGGCGGCGATATCGAGAAACGGACTTGCCGCTAAGATCGGCGGGCAATCCGAGCAATTTCAGTCTCTCGATGGTTCGGCCGGCTCCGGGAGTGACGATGCCGTTGCCTAGGTCGGTCCGATAGGCACCATTTGATGTTACCGACCGGCTCCAACAGTTCCGCTGTCGTCATCGGCGTGTGGCTCGATCTCAATCCGGTCAGTGCGGGCCGGCAATATGCCAAGGGTTCCCGGTACTCAAGACAGCGGTCCCATTTGGAATGGTGCCCAGCGGTCCAGTGTAATAATAGACGGTCGCCGCGCCGGTCGCCTCATTTTGAAATACTACGTCCGGGTGGCCATCCCGATTGAAGTCGGCGATGGCGACTACCTCGGTGGTCATCGCGCCAGTGAGATTCAACGCGGACATGAGTTGACTGCCTTGGGCTCCAGGCGCGGTTCCGCCCATATACCAGATCTGGACCGTGCCGCTGACCGGATCTTGCCAGAGTACATCGGGGAATCCGTCGTTATTGAAATCGCCGCAGCCCACGATGTGCCATGGGTTAGTCTGTGTCAGATTCGCGGCGCCCAAAAGAGTAATCCCTTGCGGGCCGCCAAGGTACCAGATCTGAGCGAATCCCGATGTGGGGTCCTCCCATAGCAGGTCCGGATGGCCATCCTGGTTAAAGTCCGCCACCGAAACTACCTTCCATGGGTTCTTTGTGGCGATGTCGGCGGCGCCGATGAGCGTGACACCTCCGGCGCCCCCGAGGTACCAGACTTGAACCGCGCCGCTGACAGGATCCTGCCACACCACGTCCGGATTGCCATCGCCATTGAAATCGCCGACGCCCACTATATTCCATGGGTTGGCTTTGGTCAGGTCCGCCGCTCCCGTAATGGAGACACCTTGCGCGCCGCCGAGATACCAGACCTGGGCCCATCCGACGGTGGGTTCCTCCCAGATCACGTCCGGGTGTCCATCGTGGTTGAAGTCGCTGGGTACGGGAAACGTATATCCAATGGTGAAGTATTGGGTGAAGAATACGGAGTTATTCCAGACGAGCGTGACACTCCAGGTTCCCGGTTCCAAGCCTGGCTGATAGCCGGCGATGTCGATGGGATCCCAGAAGCACCACGACCCCGCGCTGGCCACCGGGAGCCACGAGGCGCTGGTATAGAGTGTGCCGTTGGGGGCATACCAATTCGCGGTTGCCTGATCGCCGGCGTTTGCGTAGCCGACCTGGAACCAGAGCACGGCCTGGATGTCCGTGACCAAGAACTCGGTGGCGGAAGGCGGGGCCGTGCATCCGGTGGGCGTCGACCTGGACATCACCTCGGCTGCCAACAAGGGCTGAATGATGGTAGGGTCGCTGGCGCTGGCGGTAGGGGAGCCGCCGCCGGAAACGGCGACTTGGTTGGTGACCTGCGCGGGAGCGCCGACGGCCACGTTGACGGTCACGGCGATGGGTGGATAGCTGGCGCCGGGAGCGAGCGCCGCGCTGGCGGTACAGCCGCTGCCCAGGCAAATCCAGCCCGGCCCGCTCATGGACACCAGCGTCAGACCCGCCGGCAGCGTGTCGATCACGCTGATCGCGCCGCTGGTGGGCCCACCGCCGGCATTGTTCACGGTTACGGTATAAGTCGCCCCGTTCTGGCCCTGGGTGAAGTTGCCCGAGTGACTCTTGGAAATAATCAGTTGCGGCGCGCGTGGGCCGGTCCATGCGTTGATCAGATTATAACCATCGATGGACCCCAATCCGGTCACCTGGTCGTAACCCGCTTGCGCATAATAACCGAATGAACCCGTGCTGCAATCGGGCGTGCCGACCTGGCATGGAACCACGTTGCTGCCCGTCGAGACATCGTGGAAAACAGACGGGGTACTTTGGTGCAACGCGTAAAGCGATGGGTTGATATTGCCCAGGCCCGCTTGGGACTCCGCTCCCGTATCCACCAGAAACTGATTCAGCAAGCCGAGCATCCCGGCGAATACCGGAGTGGCCGCGGAGGTGCCTCCATAAACGCTGTAGTAAGCTGGGCACTGTTCTATGCAGACGAGATAGCCATCGTGATCCCAAGACGCGGAAAACGATACGTCGGGCACATCGCGGAAGCCATCGTTGGGAAAGCCCGGACCGGTTTGCCAAGAGGGAGTCGGATAGTAAATGCTGACTCCTCCGCCGCTGGCGGCGAGCGTGCCGCTGAGACCCGTGCCGAAGGCCGTATCGTCCCAACCCATCTCAGGGATGTAAGACAAGGCCGATCCCCCGTTGGCGCCATTCGATAAGTTCCAGTAGGTTCCGTTTCCCTCGTTGAACTCGGTGCCGCCCACGCCCGTCACCTCCGGTATGCTGGCCGGAAAGTCCACCGCCAAGCCTTGGGTAGCCAGCGTTCCCGTGGAATCGCCCAGCCAGTCGCAATCCGCGGCGCCGCCGTCCCCGGACGATGTTACCCAAGTAATGCCGAGTGAATTCCCTTCTTGCGCCAGGGTCTGTTCCCATGCCAGCGACCCCAGGAATCCCGCCTCGCACCCGCCGTAGCTCATGCCGATTACGGGGCCGATATCGTTATCGATCGCATATTGTACTGAAGTGAATACGTTGGTCGAATAGACGTAGTAAATGGCGGCGTTCCGGGCGACCGACCCGGACAATTCCAGATCCAGTTCGGCCTCGGGCAAGTCGGCGGGCACGATTCCGGGGTCGGGTCCGTATAAGATCGTGCAGAGAGAATTAATGGCGCAGGGCGGCGGCTGGATGGGTTGGTTGGGAAGGTTAAACGAAGAGCGGAAGTTGCCGATATCGGCCGTGTAAAAATCGGTTTGGCCCACCACCACAACGATCTGCGCGGTCCCGTTAATGCCTTCCGAGTAGAGCCTGGTAAGATCGTAAATGGTGGCGATATCGTCCGGGGCCAGATAGTGATAGGCGCCGCTGGTGAAGTTGGGACGCATGGCGTTCCGCGAGACCGATCCGCCCCGCGCGTATGCCGGCTTCGGCCGGAAGTCGTCGAGCCCTTGGATGTGTGTGACAATGCCCGCGAGAGCCGTTGGAATGGACGGATTGGTTGTATTGGCGAAGTGCTTTTCGTTGCCGATCGTATATTGATGAATCGCCGTGCGGAAGGTACGCTGGATTTGCGCGGCATCGCCGCTGAAGGCAAGCCAATTCCTGCCACGCGCCTGGTAGTTGACGGTGAATCCCTCGGCCTTCAGCCATCCCGCGATTTTGGCCATGTCCGCCGGATTCAGGCCGAAGCTGTCCGCATATAGCTCGGGAGTCAGCCATTGACGATACTTGGGGGACGAGCGGTCCTGTTGGGCCGCCAGCAGTTGGGTCAGCGACGCCTCTTGGACTGCCGTCGGTTGTAGCAGTAAGGTTACGTACCGCATGGGAAGCGACGGTGCGACGGGGCCCTGGTCATAGTGAGCCTGCGCCTGGGGTGAAACGTTCCCCGGCAACTGCACGGTCGCGCTATCGTCAATCGTTTGGGAAATGCGAACGGGCTGCGCCCATAGGGCGGTCGCCAACAATAAGGGGCCGGAGAAGAATAGCGTCGGCCGGTTCCACTTGAAACGCAACTGGGCCATGGGGTCCTCCTACTTTTGCAAATGTGGATCAGTCCGGAGTTCGCAGGATGGCCGGTGCGAGCTCAAGGCCGTTTTGGCGCTATCAGGGGATCGTATCATAGTTTAGGCTCTCAATATAGCTGCACATTGGTACTAACTGGTGGGTACCGATGCGACTGGCGCTTATTAACCGTTTGGGGAAACCGTTCCCTGACGGTCGCGGCTCGGTAACGGTCGCTGCCATGGGTCTGTGGCAGAGCGTCTTCAACGGAGCGGTTTCCTTCAGCCGGAAGTCCTCAACACGGTTAATCGCCTGATTCAAGTTACATTGAAACCGCTGCCAAGCCGCAAATGGTGCTTAAATGATGGCCATGCCTACCCGCAGACGTTTCGTCGGCTTGGCTGCCGCCAGCGCGGCCGCCGCCGCTCTGCCTCTGAGGCCGCAGACGCCAGCCATGCGACCTGCTATGCAACTGGGACTCATCGTCTCCGCCGGCAGCGATCCCGAGGCAGCCATCCGCAAAGTCCACAGCTTCGGCTTCCCCACCTGCCAGGTAGGGGTGAGCGCGTTTGACGCTGGGATGCCCGCACGCCTGCGCGCCGCGCTCGACCAATACAAAATCGAAGCGACTTCACTGGTTTCCGGCGGACCCGGTCCCGAGGTCTACGATTTCTATCAAGGTCCACTTACCATCGGTCTGGTGCCGCGCGAATACCGCGAGGCGCGCATCGCGCAGATCAAGAAAACCTCCGATTTCGCCAAGGCTTGCGGCGTCCCGGCCGTGCAGACCCACTGCGGATTTATTCCCGAGAATCCGAACGATCCCATTTACAAGGAAGCCATCGAGGCTATTCGCGCGGTGGCCGAGTACTGCCGGCGAAACGGGCAGAGCTTCCGCTGCGAGACAGGACAGGAGACGCCGATTGCGCTCTACCGCGCCATCCACGACGTGGGCCTGGACAACGTGGGCGTGAATTTCGACGCCGCCAACCTGATCCTGTACGGCAAGGCGAATCCGGTGGACGCGCTCGATATTCTGGGTCCGCTGGTCGAGGGAGTGCATGCCAAGGATGGACTGTACCCGACCGGCCCGCGCGAATTGGGGCGCGAAGTGCCCATCGGCCAGGGCAAGGTAAATTTTCCGGCGTTCATCAACCGCTTGAAAGACGTTGGATATCGCGGGCCGCTCACCATCGAGCGGGAAATCTCCGGCGCCAAGCAGGCGGAAGATATACGCGCGTCGAAAGCTTACCTGGAAAAACTGATCGGCTAGCGAGGGAGAAAGCATGAAAGGTCGGAGGCGGCCTACGAGGCCGCCGCAGGCTGCGAGCCTGCCCCACATTTTTATGGTCAAATCTGTCTATGACTGACAATGCCAAGCCAAACCGCCGCGCATTCCTCACCGGCGCTAGCGCAGGCGCCGGATTCATGATGATGAAGCCGCAACTGGTGCGCGGCTCGCAAGCCAACTCCGCGGTGCGCGTGGGGCTGCTCGGTTGCGGCGGCCGCGGTACGGTGGACGCCACCAGCATCGCCATTAATGGACCGGCGCGCATCGTCGCCCTGGCCGACCTGTTCGAAGACCGCCTGGTCACGGCCAAGAAGCACTTCGACGAAGTGGCCAACCAACAACACTATGCCGGAGTAGCCGCATCCCAGATGTTTCAAGGCCCGCACGCCGCCGAACAGATTCTCAACTCCGCCGCCGTGGATGCCGTGGTGATTGCCACGCCGCCCTATTTCCATCCGCGGCACCTGGCTGCGGCGGTCGCGGCCGGCAAGCATGTCTATTGCGAAAAGCCCGTGGGCGTGGATGTGCCCGGAGCCTTGCGCGCCATCGAAACCGGCAAACGGGCCGAGGGCCGCGTGAGTCTGGATGTCGGATTCCAGATCCGCAAAGCGCCCCCGTTCGTGGAACTGGTACGGCGCATCCACGCCGGCGCGCTGGGCGAGATCTCGTGCGGCGAAGCCTACTACTATTGCCCGTTCCTGAAGATGCCCGATTACCCGAAGGCGTCCGTGGCCGAGCTGCGGCTGCGCCACTGGCTGCACGACCGCGTGCTGTCCGGCGATATCATCGTCGAGCAGAACATTCACGTCGTGGATATCTGCAATTGGGTGCTGGAAGGGCACCCGGTGAAGGCCATTGGCGCGGGAGGACGCAAGGGGCGCACGGAATCGCCGGGCGATAATTGGTCGCACTTCAACGTGGTCTTCCATTATCCGAACGACGTGCATGTGAGCTTCAGCTCGTGCCAGTTCGGCAAGGCGCCCTTCGAGGCGAGCGAGCGGTTCTTCGGCACGCGCGGCAGCTCCCAGTCGCCATACTCCGGCTCCCTGCAGATCGCCGGAGAGGAGCCATGGATTTGGAACGGCGGCGAGAAGACCGGCCCGCAACCGCACGGGGAGTTCTCCCTGACCGGGAGTTTCTCGGATAACCTGGCCCAGGCCGATTCGGAAAAGCACGCCGATTTCATCCGGAGCATTGTGAGCGGGAAGTTTCACAACCAGGCCGCGCTGGGCGCCGAGTCGGCTTTATCGGCGATGCTCGGGCGCACCGCTGCGTACTCGGGCAGGGAAGCTACGTGGGATGAACTGCTGCGGTCGAACGAGACGTGGGACGCAGGGATCGATATCGAGAAGCTGGCCTGAAGAGGCTGGCAGCGCACGGCGCTGCCCTACGAGCTACTCTTCCCCAGCGGCTTCGGCTTCCGCCGCCGCGGACGGCCCGGCCGCCTGGGCGTCGGCTAGAATTCGCTGCGCCTCTTCCAGATTCTCCTTGGGAACCTGGACCTCGAATTCCAACACCGGAAGGGTACTTGGCCCCACCAGCATCGATGGGATGCCATTCGACTCCAGGATGCCGTGGATCTGCATGGCCTCCATTTCGGCATCGTGATTGGTCGATCTGAACAGAGTGACCATGTCCATTTCGTGCGAAGCGTCCGGTTCTACAGCCATGTCTCCAGCATAATCCCCCGATGACATAAAATGAAAGTTCGATCACAAGGAGGATTCGCATGTCCGATCACGAAGAAGCGCAAGACAATCTGGCGAACAACATCGGTTGGTTTGTGGCGGGCGCGGTGGTGGGGATGACCGCAGCCATCTTGTTGGCCCCGCAGAGCGGGAAGAAAACCCGCAAGCTCATCTCCGACAAGACCCAACAGGGCAAGGAAGCGGTCACCGATACCGGCAAAGAAGTTTACGACCGCAGCAAGGAAATGATCGACAAGGGACGGCAACTGGTGGAGGACGCCGCGGACTTGTTCGAGCGCGGCCGCAAATTGGTGCGCGGCTGATCGCGCATGTCCGCCCTGCCTAACGCGCCCGCTCTCGAGGTGGGCGGATTGCGCATTACCCTGGTGCGTGAAGACATTTACTGGTGGGACGGCGGCGCCATGTTCGGCGTGGTGCCCAAGACGCTCTGGAGCCGCAAATCGCCGCCGGATGAGTTGAACCGCCTGCCGTTGGGATTCAACTGCTATATCGTCGAGACCGGGGAGCACACCATCCTGCTGGATACGGGCGGCGGCGACAAGCTGGATGAGCGGCGGCGCGAGCGCATGAAACTGCCCGCCGCACCCGTGCCGCTGCCCGAAACTATCGCCGCGGCGGGCATCGACCCCGAGCGCATCGACATGGTTGTAAACAGCCACCTGCACTGGGACCATTGCGGGTGGAACACGATTCTGGCCCAAGGCGTCCCGCGGCCGGCGTTCCCGGGCGCCGTCTACTATACGCGGCGGGGCGAATGGGAGCACGCCCACCGCCGGCATCCGCGCGATAGCGTGGCCTACATCGATGCGAATTACGATCCGCTGGTGGATGCCGGACGGATGCGCTTGATCGATGCGGATACGGAAGTTGCGCCCGGTGTATGGCTGCGCCTGGCGCCCGGTCACACGGCCGACATGATGGTGATTACAGCCTCGTCGGCGGGGCGGACGTTCTGTTTCCTCACGGATCTGGTGCCCACCGCGGCACATGTGATGCCGACGTGGGTGGCGGCCTTCGATCTGGATCCTATTCAATCGATAGACAGCAAGCTCCACTGGCTGGCGGAAGCCGCGCGCGGCGAGTGGATTTGCGCATTTGCGCACGAACCCGGAATGGCCTTCGCGCGTATCGTACAGCAAGACGATAAATTCGAAGCGAAGGCATATGGACCCGCCTCGCCGTAACGCTATCCGCCTGCGCGGGCGGGTCTGGAGACCCGCTGCAGGCGTAGACGCCTGCCCCACCAAATGGCCAATCGCCCGACACAGGCTGAAGCCCCGCCGATAGTGGGGCAGGCTCGCAGCCTGCGCGGGCCTCGCAGGCCCGCTCTTCGGCGAGCGAAGCTCGCCTGACACAGCCTGAAGCCTGTGCTACCAGCGGGGCTAAAGCCCCGCGCGGGATAAATCCCGCCCCCCACAGGCTGAAGCCTATGCCACCAAACCCGGCAAAGGCCAAGCGCCACGAGGCTACCTAAGAATCGATTGATTGGCGGAATCGATGCGGCGAGCGCGCCGGGTAAAGGGTGCGGCTGCGGCTTAAGGCATTCCCACGTTCTCTCAACCGCACCACCCGGAGCCTTCTGTTACAATACATACCAACAATGCTTGACGAGAGGGAAATCGATTATTTCTATCCCTCCCATTCATGTTTTATTGGGGCGCGGAGGCGCGCCGGGTGGCGGGAGCGAGGGGTGGCGTAGCGCATGGACTTCGACCAACTGCACACATTCCTCGAAATCGTGAGGCTCAAGAGCTTCTCGAAGGCCGCGCAGACGTGTTATCGCACGCAGCCGGCCATCAGCGCGCAAGTGCGGCAGCTCGAGCAGGAGCTCAACACAGCGCTTTTCGAGCGTTTCGGCAGCCGCATCTCCCTGACCACGGCGGGGAAAATTTTCGCCGATTACGCCGCCCAGATGCTGGACCAGCGCCGCCAGGCGCAGGATTCCATCAACGAGCTGGAGCGCAACCCGCGCGGCGAGTTGGTGATCGCCGCCAACGAGGCGACCTGCATTTATGTGCTGCCGCAGGTGTTTTCCGAGTACAAGAACCTGTTCCCCGCCGTGCAGCTTCAAGTCAACCGGTCCTACGGCGCGCACGTGGTGGATGCGGTGATGGAAAATATCGCCGACTTCGGGCTCACACAACTGCCCGTGGCGGAGAAGCGGCTGCAGGTGGTGGACATTTACAAAGACGAAATCCGGCTGATCGCGCCGGCCCGCCACCCGTTGTCCGACCGCAAGACGGTACACGCGTCCGATCTGTTGCAGTTCCAATTGCTGCTGCCCAAATCCGGCACCACACGCGCGCGGCTGAATGCCTGGTTTGAGTTGGTGGAGGACGATCTGCGCGTCTCGATGGAGCTGGATTCCACGGAGATGATGAAGCGCTTCGTCATGGCCGGCCTGGGCGTATCGTTCCTGGCGGTTTCCAACTGCCGCGAGGAAGTGGCCGTCGGCAAGCTGCGCGCCATTTCGCTGGCGCCGGAACCCATGGTCCGGCGGTTGGGGTTGATTTATCGCAAGGATAAGGCGCTCTCCAAGGCGGCCTTGGGCTTCATCCAAGTGGTTCTGGACAACCTGGGCGACCGGCAAGTGGCGCATGACAAGCGCCCAAAGGCGATGGTGGGATAAGATGAACTGCCGGCGATGCGGAAAAGAGTTCGATGCGGCGGAGGGGTTGACTTGCCCGCATTGCGGCGCCACGCACGCGGCGGCCAAATCAGGCGTGATGAAAAGCTCCACGATCCTGATCTCGGCGGGCGGGACGGATGCCGTCTACCGGTCGGTGAAGGAGGTGCCGGCGCTGTTGCGCAGGAAGCTGCTGAAATCCACGAACGGGTTGAACTCGGCGACCATCCTGATCGCCGACCGCCGGGGCAGGGAAGAGATCGCGCGCGCTATACAGAACCTGCCATCCAGTTTGCAGCGGCGCTTCTTGAGGCCGTTCCGCGAGGAACCGCCGCCGAATTCCGAAGGCGTGCGGGCGTGGTTAATGCGGCCGTGGGTAAGAATGGCCGTGGCCGGGCTGTTGGGCGCCGGCAGCATGCTGTTGACCTGGTTTGTGTTCACGCATAAGTGGCTGTAGGCGCTTACCAAGTCTTAGGGCGGCCTCGTGGCGCAGGCACTTCTGCCTGCCGCGACCGCACTCCTGCGGTCGCCAGCGCGCGGAGCACGCTGCGTGCGAGCGAAAACTTCAGGCTGCCGTAATGTACTCGGCGATGGTGCTCGGTTCCGGGATCGGGTTTCCGTCTTGCCGCATGCCGGCCAAGTGCATCTGAACGGCTTTGCGCATGAGTTCGGCAGTTTCTTCCATTGTGGCGCGGCGGCGACGCAACCTGAAAGGTCGCGAATGTGCGCGCTGTAGCCGGTCGCGGTCTTCTCGTACAGGACGGCGTATCTTTTGGGTCCGGATCCATCGACGTATGGCCGGCTAATGGCGTAGTGGGTCAAGTTGGTTTTGGAGGGCGGCCAATCTTGGCCGCAGCCGCCTTTCAGGCGGCCAGAGCCGGCTCTCCAGAAACCCACTTGCGGGGCTAAAGCCCCGCGCGGGATAAATCCCGCCCCCCAAGACCTTGGGTTTCTGTCCCTGGTGACGGCCCCGGCCGTCCACGCTGAAAGCCGGCTGCGGGCAGAATTGCCCGCCCTCCATTTTGTGAACTACGTGGCGTCGGGCAGGATTATCCGCGGCACAAAAGCAAACTGACCCACTACCTAAAGATAGTATTGGCGCGCTGTCCCGGCGTATTTGGAGCCTGGTGGGTCTGCCGGCGGTCACCGGCAGAAGCCCGCGCTACCGCGCCCCAGCGCGCCCCAGAAAATTCCCGTATCCCACTATTACCGTAGACGCCACCAGCACGAACAGGCTTAGCGCGACCAGCCACTTGGTGCGCGTGCCGACGCCTTTCCACTCTTTCAGCGCGATGCCCCACAGCGTGCTGAAGATGATGATGCTGGCCATGTGCAGCGTCCAACTGGAGAACTTGAAGCTGCCCATCTGCGTTTCACCCATGGTATAGAAGAAGAACTGCATATACCAGGTCGTGCCGGCGATGGCGCAGAAGCAGTAGTTGGCCAGCATGGGCGCTCTTGCGGGCACACCGGATTGCGTACGGGGCGAGGACACGGCGACAGCCATTTCCTCGCCGGGCGCGTCTGTGGCGGTTTCGAGAATCGGCTCCGCTGCACGCGCGGGGATTCCGCCGCGCAGCTTCGCGCTGAAGTACTGATAGCCGGTCCGGTTGCGGATATTCAGGATCATGCACCAGATGAAGTTGGTGGTGAAGCCTCCGACCAGAACCACGACCAGCACGGGCAGACCTTGCCACAAGACCGGCGTCCCATGCCGCAGGGTGATTTGCTTGATGGGATCGCCGGCCGCCAGTCCGTAGGCGAAACAGGCGCTCATGATGCCGCAGAAAGTGGCCACCAGCAGGCCGCGCTTCAGGCTGAACTCGCTTATGGCCGCGCGCTTCTGCTCTTCGGACAGCTCGCGTTCCTTGGAGATGCCCGCCGCGCCGGCAAACGCAATGCCGGCTAAGCAGAACGCCACGCCGCAGAGGATCACCAGGCCGGAGTGCGTGCCGAGCACTTGCTTCGCGAACTCGCCGCGGAAGATAGGCGGCAGGAGCGTGCCGAAAGCCGCGGTATATCCGAGCGCCACGGCCATGCCGAGCGACAGGCCCAGGTAACGCATGGTCAGTCCGAAGGTGAGACCGCCCGTGCCCCAGAGCACGCCGAAGGCGAAGGCCCAGAAGAGGCTGCTGGCGGGAGTCTCGCGCAGGACGGCGAACAGGTCGTTGGTCATGGTCAGGGCCAGCAGCCAGGGCATGACGATCCAACTGAACACTCCGCCGGCCAGCCAGTAGGTCTCCCAGGCCCAGTGTTTCACCCCTCGATAGCCCAGGTAGAAACTGGCGGAGGACAGGCCTCCCAGCCAGTGGAGGAAGACGCCGAGCATGGGGTTGGCGGTCATGGGGTAAGCCCGAGTGTAATTGGCAGTGGCGGTGTGGTCAAGCAAGCCGGCGGGATTCAAGTGCCGCGCCGGCTAAAGCCCGCCCTCCATGTACAATGAGGATGCATGGACCAGCGCCGCATGTGCCCGAATTGCCGGGCGTTCATCACGACTCACGACAAGGTTTGTCCTTATTGCAACGAGCGGGTGGGGCCGCGCGCCGTGGAGCGGCGCGATGCGGGCGCCGTGATGGGCGGGTTTATTCCGCACGCCCGGTTCGTGACCATGATCATCCTGACGATCAATGTCGGCCTGTATCTGGCGACCGTGGTGGCCAGCCAGCAGGCCGGCGGGAGCTTCATGACTGTGGACGGGCAGACGCTGCTGCAATTCGGGGCTAAATACCGGCTCGCCATCCTGGGCTACGGCCAGTGGTGGCGGTTGGTGACGGCGGGGTTTCTGCACGGCGGGCTGCTGCACATCGGCATGAATTCGTGGGTGCTGTTCGATTTGGGCGCGCAGGTGGAAGTTGTTTATGGCGCCAGCCGGCTGATCGTGGTCTATTTTCTGGCCACGGTGTTCGGGTTTCTGCTGAGCACATTCTGGACCACCGCGCTGTCGGTGGGCGCATCGGCCGGAATCATGGGCCTGCTGGGCGCGATGATTGCACTGGGCGTGCGGAACAGGCATACGTCGTCGGGCGCCGCAGTCCAGGGCATGTATGTGCGTTGGGCGGCCTACATTTTGATCCTCGGCGTGCTGCCTGGACTGCATATCGATAATGCCGCGCACATTGGCGGACTGGCGGCCGGATACGGCGTCGCGTATCTGGCCGGCACGCCGCGCGTTGAGACGGCCTGGAGCGAGCGGGTCTGGCGGGGGGCAGCGATGGCTTCGGTGGCGTTAACGGCTGGATGTTTCCTAATGATGTACTTGTCGTTTACTTCGGCCGTGCAATAAAATAGAGGTGATGCGACTCCGATTTGTCCTGCCGGCTCTTATGATCGGCGCGGGCCTGTGGCTGCCCGTGCAGACGCCGGCGCTGGCTAAGACCAGTTACAAGACACATAAGTTCAAGAAATATAAGGCCAGGAAGTTTAAGGGTGGCAAGAAAATGGGCCATCAGGCCGGGAAGCGCCCGGCGGTGAAGCGTCATTAACGGCAGCTTGCGCGCCCCGTAGGCCGGCCGGGCCCGCCGGTTCCGGCACACCGCCGTCCACAACTCCCCCTTCAATTGTCGCGTCCGCACTCCCAACTGAACCGCAGCGAACCCAAACCGGCCATCGCCCTCCGATTCCTCGTACAATATCAGTGTCTTAACAGGAGGCATTTATGATTGTTCCGTTGACGCCGGTGCGGTGCTTATACCGGGGCGTCGATTTATATGGCAGTAAAGTGGGCGTGGTGTCGGGCGCCGGCCGCGCGACCTACGCGCAGTTCGGCGAGCGCTGCGAACGGCTGGCCGCGGGGCTGATGGCCGAAGGCATCCGGCCCGGCGACCGGGTGGCGTATTTGAGCTTCAACAACGCCGCTCTGCTGGAAGGCTATTATGGCGTAGTGCTGGCGCATGCGGTGGTGATGCCGCTCAACGTCCGGCTGACGCCGCCCGAGTTGGTGGCCATACTGAACCACTCCGAAGCGAAAATGCTGATCTTCGAAAACGATTTCGCCCCGTTGGTGGAGCACATTCGCAAGGCTTGTCCGGCCATCGCGCGGTACGTGACCATTAACGATGCCGGTCCGCTGGCTGATTGCACATATGCGGAGTTGCTGGCGCGCGGGCGGATCGAACGGCCCGACATCTTTTCTTTCGACGAAAACGCCATCGCGGAGTTGTTCTACACTAGCGGCAGCACGGGAGCGCCCAAGGGCGTGATGCTGTCGCACCGCACGCTGTACCTGCACGCGCTGGCGGTGGCCGGCACGTTTAATCACGACGATACGGCAGTGGAACTGCACACCATCCCGCTGTTCCACGCCAACGGATGGGGCCGGCCGCAGGCTTCCACCATGATGGGGATCAAACAGGTTATGGTGCGGCGATTCGATCCCACGCTGGTCTTCCGGCTGATTCAGGAAGAGAACGCCACGGCCATGTCGCTGGTGCCGACCATGGCGAACGCGCTGCTGAACGCGCCGGATCGGGGGCAGTTCGATTTATCGAGTCTGCGGGAGATTCATGTGGGCGGCGCGGCGGCATCGCCGGAACTGATCGGGCGCCTGGAGCAGGCTTTCCACTGCGCGGCCATGGCCGGCTACGGGCTGACGGAGACCTGTCCGGTGGCCAGTTCGGCGCGGCGCAAGGGAACCGTGGAGTACGCCGACGAAGCCGACCGCCTGGGGCACCAGGCGATGGCCGGTTGGCCGATACCGGGGGTCGAGATCCGCGTGGTGGATCTGCACATGCAAGATGTGCCGCGGGATATGCAGACGGTGGGCGAGGTAGTAATCCGCGGCGACGGAGTGATGGACGGCTATTACAAAGACCCGCAGGGGACCGCCGCAGTGATGACCCATGGCTGGTTTCACTCGGGCGACATGGCCGTGTGGGACCGGGAGAACTATATCCACATCGTGGACCGGAAGAAGGACATCATCATCAGCGGCGGGGAGAACATCTCTTCACTCGAAGTAGAGAGCGCGATTTTCGCGCATCCGGCGGTTCTGGAATGCGCGGTGGTGTCGGCGCCCGACGACAAATGGGGCGAAATCCCGGCGGCTTTCGTGGTGCTGAAGCCGGGTCAGGCGCTGACGGCCGAGCAACTGTGCGAGTTTCTGGCCGGGCGCATCGCCAAATTCAAAATCCCGCGCAGCTTTGAATTCCTGGAGACGGCGCTGCCCAAGACCGGCACGGGCAAGATCGTAAAGCGGGAGTTGCGCGAGATGTTCTGGGCAGGGCGGGCCAAGCGCGTGCAGGGATGAGGCTCATCCCAAAGATGCGGCTCATCCCAAATAGGTGAACAGGCTTTGGGGCTTAAGCATGGCCTGCGCCGACATGGCGGCTTGCTCATCGGTGGTGGCTTGGGTCAAATCCAGAGAGGCTTGGGCCGCGTCCGCATCCTGCTCGTTGCTCAGCGACGTTTGCAATTGGACGAGAGTCTGTCCGGCGGTGTTGCCGGCGGCGGTGAGGTTGTTCTGCGCCGCGCCGTAGACGCTGCTTTCATCGTTCAAATGCGTCGAGGCGGCCTGTAAGTTCGTCAAGGCCGACTGAATACCGGCGACGTCGTTATTCTGCAGCGCGCTCAGCAGGCCGGTCACCGCCGCGAAGACGTTATCGGGCGCCGGGTTGCCGCTCCCGGAGCTGCCGTCCGCCTGATCGTCGAAGATCTGCTGGGAGGTTAATCCGAGGGTGATCATCACGCCATTGGGATCGGCGATTTGAGGGGGAGCGCCAGCCGTGAAGTTCTGCTGGACGGAGTTGCCATCGGCGGCCAGGCTGTACTGGGGTTGCCCGCCCTGGTCGCCGCTGAAGATATATTGTCCGTTCATTCCGGTTTGGCTCAGGCTGACCAACTGCTGTAGGATGCCCTGCACCTGGGTGGCTTCATCGAGCCGCTCGGTGGCGGTCGACGTGCTCCCCACGGCCTCGGTAGCCAGAGAAGTGGCCGTATCCAGCACTTGGATGGCCTGCTGGATGGCGTTCTCGCCGGCCTCCACTTGCGGGGTCACGTTGGAGAGGTTTTCCTGCGTCTGTTGCACGCCTGCGATTTGGGCGCGCAATTGCAAGATGCTGGAGATCTCATCGGGATCGTCGGAGGCCACGGAAACGCGCAGCCCGGAGGAGAGCTGTTGTTCGGCGGTGCTCATGCGGTTTTCGATCTGCTGCAAGTTGCTGAGGAAGATGGCGGAGTTTGGATTGACGCTGGGGATCATAAGGGTGCCGGTTTCAGGAGTTTGGAATCATGTCGATCAGCGCTTGGGTGAGGGTCTGCAGGGTGCTCACCATTTTGGCGACCGCCTGGTAGCCCGCCTGGAATTGCAGAACGTTGATGGCTTCGGCGTCGAGCGACACGCCCGAGTCGGTCTGGCGCATGCTCTGGGCCTGGGCCAGAGTCTGTGCGGTGACAGTCTGATTGCTCTGCGCCTGGTTCAATTGAGATCCGACCAGCGCGGCGGCATCCCCATAAAACGCCGTGTAGCCGGCCGAGCCCAGCCCGGCCGCGGCGGAGTTGGCCAACGCTCCGATCGCCAACGGCACCCCATTGGGAACGCCATTCTGGTCTACCGCCGGCAATTGACTGGCGGTCATGCCCGGGTTGACCGCCATGGTGGACGCGGATGCCGTGGGGTTGGCTGGATCCGGTGTGGTAAACAGGCCCAGGCCGCTGGGGGCCGCACCCGGCGCGACGGAACCCTGGCTGACGATCGCGTTTACATCGCCGGCTATTTGGGTGGCGAGCAGATTGAGCGCGCCGGGCTGGCCGCTGTCGCCGATCAAGCCGGGTATGGTGACGTTTCGGACCTGCAGCAGGCCGGCCAGGGAGCCGGATGTAATCTGGCCGTTCACCACCGAGCCGTCCGCCGCCTGGATGTCGATGTCGGGCGGCGCCAGGGGATTGGACGATTGGGCGCTGGCGGGGGCATTCCCCGCGGTCAATGCATAGGACTGGCTGCCCATGACTAGCGCGGCGCCGCTCGATAAAGTCACGTTGACGCTGCCATCCGGCTGTTGGAGGACGCCGACATTGACCAGTCCGGAAAGGGTTTCGAGCGAACTGTACAACTGGGCTTGCAACCCTTCGTCCTTCGACCCGCCGTTCTGTATCTGCGCATTCAGGCCGGCGATCTGGCTGGTCAATTGATTGACTTGGCCGACCGTGTCGCCGATGTCCTGGCTGATGGAGGTGGAAGCGGTGGCCACGCCGGCCGCCGTGGTCTGGAAGCTTTGGGCCAGCGAACCGGCGGCCACCAGCACACTCTGTTGAGCGCTGCCGCTGGCGGGCGCGGCGCTCCAGGCCGATACGTCGCTGAAGAAGGTGGTCAGCGCCGCGGGGATACCTCCTCCGGCTGATACGGGCACGGCATTCTGGACGGCGGTGAGGGCGCTCGACTGGGCGCTGGCGTCGCCCTGGGCGCCGGCCTGCTGCCAAACGTCGCTCTCGGCCAACAGATCGCGGGTGTCCACCAGCGGACCGTCCGCCACACCTCCGGTAAGTCCCACGGCCGGGTCGAAGCGAGCGGCCTGGAGTTGCACATTTTGATTGGCGTAATCCGGAGTAGAGGCGTTGTCGATGTTATTCTGGGTGACATTCAAGGCGTATTGGAACGCCTGCAGGGCACTGGACGCTCCGAGCAAGGTAGAACTCAGGGAACTCATGGTGTCTATCCTAGATAAGAGATATGTCCGCGGACATCGCGCGGCGCGCGGCAGCCGGAGGCGGTGTATTCGGGGGGCGCCGGGCGCAGGCGCTCCAGCCAGCGGCGGCCGCGGAGCGCGGCTTGCTCAATCAGGACGCCAGCCTGGCGAATCTCGCCGGCCAAGCCGGCGGCCTGTCGGCGCAGGCTGCCATCGGCCTGCCCGACTGACGGAAGGCTGTCGCGAAACCACTCCAAATAACCCTGCGCCTCGCGAAACAGGGTGATACACTCGTCCGGATTGCAGGCGCGCGGCCGCACCAGTAATGCACGCGCCCCGCGCACCCGCGCCTCGGCCGCCGCCAGCATTCCCTGCAGATCGGGCTCCCGCATGTTTTCAGGACCTCGCCATGGCGCCGGCGATCCGCTGCGCATCCGGCTGGTAACGGCCTGCGCTGAAGTCCTTGTGCAATTGCCCGACGCGTTGCGCCGTCTGGCTGGCAAGGGCTTGCATGGATTGCGAAATCCGGCCCGCGAGCCCGGAGAGATCCACGCGATCCCCGGCCGCGGCGCCCGCGGAACCCGCGGATGTGGCGGTGTCCACTTGGATGCGCTGCGATTCCGCGGCGCGGCTGGCGGTGGAGGAAACCTGATTGGTGAGGTTGCTGTCGTCGACTCGCATATACCGGGACCTTTTGTCGCTCCTGGCTACCTTATCGGCACAAGCGGCGGGAACTTTAGAAGAGGGCGCGCGATGCGGGACTCCGGTTCTACGCAAATCTCCCTAAGTAGAGATTCTTTCGGGGACGGCCGGCCTTCCGCCGATATGAAAACCGTAGGCAGCGAGAGCCGCCGCCCCGGCAAGACGCCGGGAAATTTCAAAAATAAGGATTATCCAATGATTTCCCTTCAAACGAATATCGATTCTTTAGTAGCACAGCAGAACCTGAACACCAACAGCATGTTTCAGAGCAACACGATCCAGCAGTTGACTTCCGGCTACCGGATCAACTCCTCGGCCGACGACGCGGCCGGTCTGGCGGTCGCCAACACGGATCGCGACCAAATCGCCCAAATCACCCAGGGCGTGGCCAACGGCAACAACAGCACCGCGCAACTCCAGATCATGGATGGCGGCATGAGCAACATCTCGCAGATCCTCGACCGGTTGCAGACCCTGGCGACGGAAGCGGCTTCATCCAGCTCCACCACGTCCACCAGGGCGAGTCTGAACCAGGAGTTCCAGACCGACATTACGGAACTGAACCGCCAGGCGCAGGCTATCGGGCTGAATACGGGTGGCACTTACGCAACGACCATGGACGTCTATCTGGGCGGCGGCGCCGGCTCCACTTCCGCAGCCGCCTCGGCCGACGGCCAGGTGCAGGTGAACCTCTCCAAGTCCGCGGTGGACGCGCAGGCTCTGGGTCTGACGGGCATGCAGGTGGTGGCCGGCACGGCCGACATCTCGACGGGCTCGGCAACCCATTCGGTAAACCAGATTGTGACAAACAACGCGAACGCCACAGCTACCCCCGGCACCACGGTGTTCTACCTTTCGGGGCCCGGATTCTCCGACAACAGCAAAGTGGCGCTGTCGGTGAGCCTGGCCGGGGTCAGCGATACCAACACCCTGGTAACGGCCATTAACAACGCGATCACGAACGCCGCGGGCGGCACGTCGCCGGCGGATCAGGCCTTGAAGGGCGCCAACATCACGGCCTCGGTCAATACCGATGCCAACGGCGGCCAGGAACTGTCCTTCAGCTCCAGCACTTCCGCGTTCCAAGTGGAAGCCGGAGACCAAATGGCCAATGCGCTGATGGGCAACCTGTCCTCGGGCTCTACGGGCACGGCCATCTCCACGACCGTGACCGGCGGAAACGCCCTCACCTCCGCCACCAGCTTTACCCCCACCACCGGCGCCACCAAGGTGCAGATTTCCGG